>CAZWNC010000009.1:0-38498 GCA_964635195.1 uncultured Candidatus Saccharibacteria bacterium
AATTCAAACTTGAATTGCAACAACACACTGTTGGCATAATGCCAATAAATACACAGCTACCTTCAACCACCATGTGCAACACTTGTCTTCTGATAAAAGAACTCATACGGAGTGAGGCCCATATCGTTATAGCTAATAAGTAACGGTTACCGAACCCCCTTCGTATAGTCAGTAATTCGGTTACCGACCCGCACGCAGTTATTACTTCATAATACGCCTCGTACGAAGCTTCTTCCCGAGCTCCTTCTTCAGTGTATCAAGCTCTCGTTTCAATACCACGGGGTTCAGTTTCTCATGTTCGGCACGCAGTTTCGCCTTCATCTCTTCGGGTACATCCTTTTGTGCGAGCACTCGTGCATACGGTGTTTGCGCAACCTTCTCGAACACACGTTTCCATCTCGCTCCAACACGCATCTTGCTCGTCATACGTCGCACGGGACGGAAGTGGTTGCGGTATGTACAGGCGACTTTGAGTATCTCCGAGACGAGTGGCACAAGAGCGGGGTCATCAATGCGTGCATACCCGACCTCGGTACGGGGAATGGTGTGATTTCGCTCTTCGATGCACATGTTGTCGTTCTTCTTGTACGGCTCACTCCGAGTGAGGTTGTATCCTTTCTTCTTTGCCCACGTCTGTACATGGTAGTTGATAAATTCGTTGCCCGTGTCGGGATGCACTTCATGAACTGTAAACGGCATACGGCTCGTGAGTGTTTCCAAACTCTCGCAAGTCGCTTCTTGCCCCTTGTTCCATTGTGCGGTGTATTCGCTCCAATACGACCGATAATCAACACATCCTACGCTGTACGTCACATCACCGGTTAAGAGGTCACCACAGTGTACAACCGTGTCGGTCTGCAGATACCCTACGGGAAGGTCAACCCACGTGTGACTCTTTCGTATCGGGATCATTCCCTTCAAGGGAGAAGAGATGGTGGCACTTCTCCCGCGAGTCATGCCACGCTTCTCTCTGAAGGTGGCGATGCGTATTTTCTTGCTTCCTTACGGGAGGGGTTGGGTAACCGAACTTATTAGCTATAGCGACACACTTGTATACGTCCCAGGATAAGGTGTAGAGTATGGGTATTATGGGTACTATGGAAGGGTCAATGCAAAAGGGTATGCGCGAGGCGGGTTTGGAAGGTGAAGAGAGCGCTGCACAACCCGACACGGAAAAGTATCCGAATTTTCCACCCGGTTCGCTAGGTGCAGCGATTGCTGAGTTGCTCCGGGAGGGTGAGAAAAGGAGACAGAAGGTTGAGGCTCAAAAAAAAGAGACACTCTCCTTCACTCCATCATCTGATGGAGTGAAGGAGAGTGTTCCGGGCGTGGAGGATGTCATTGTGTCCGAAGCCACCCAATTACCGCCGAAAAGTCTTTCGGAATTAATCGAACGTCTGAAAAAAGCAGAGTCCGGAGGAAAGAAGGTGTTTGAAGAAGAGACCATCAGACTCGTTGAACGGATAGCAAAAGTAGAGCAGAACATTGACGTAGAGGGCACTCAAAAAAATGAGATTGTGCCGGATGACTCAGTAGCTCGCATCTACGCGCTCGTCAATCAAATCAAAGACAAGGATGTGCGGAATGACGCAAAAACGTTCATTGATGAAGCGTTGGAGCGTAATAAAAAGGTGGTTGAGGTGCAAAAAAGTAAGGAGAGCGCTAAACGTGACGAAGAGAGAGGAACGGGTTTTCTACGAAGAAATACAGCACAGAAAAAAGCGAGTGGTAACATAGATTCGGACACGGCAGTGCCACATGGAGGGGCGTCGCCGGCGCCCGCAAGTGTCGACCCGAGTACACCTGAAGTGGAAAATGTCGTGTCTGCCGTACATACCTCACCAGAACATATCGATGAGAATCTTACAGAAGAAGTGTCTCCGAGCACGACACAAGAGGGCGCTTTTACACCATCGGGAGAAAAGATTAAAGAGAGCGTCGATGCGTTGTTCGGGAAATCAGTCCGCATTCTTCGGACATCAGGTGGGTACGACAACACATGGTTTTTACACAAAACGTTCATTGACCCGAATACAAAAGAGTGCAAAGCGTTTGTCATGTCATACGAACGTGATTGGATCATAAAGGAAGTATCAGGTGAAAAATTATTGGAATGGCAACAAGCGGCACCCGAAGTGCAAGGTGGTGAAGCGGGCGAGAGAGGGTTCGTTGCAATACTGCGGTCGTATGTTGACAATGATGACGTTCCGGGTCTTAAGACATTTCTGGAATCGCTGGGCAAAATCCCCGATGGGGAAGGACATTTTGTTCCAAGTGAGACACTTTGTGTACTGCTTGATGAAGTACCGGACATGGCACGACTCACGAGTGTGCCACAAGAACCCAATCGTCCGGAATCGCACAACCACGTTGAAGATGCAGCTACATGGCTCAGTCTTTTTCCGGAAACAGGTGGTTTGAGGGATGCCGTTCGTCAGTTGGTAATGCGGCATGGGAAAAAAGTGAGTACACCGAGTGTTACAGAACCCACAAATTCCGAGCCGGACATAGAGTCTGACCCAGCTGAAGAGAATCTCGAGGTCATTTCCGAGTGGAAAACGGCGCGTGAAGAGTACCGTGCGTTTTCCAAAGAACTGAACAATGCTCGCCGGGACTACCTTGCGAAGCTTGAAGAGTATGAGTCACTTCGTCGCGAAGCGGGTGTATTTAAGTGGATATTCTCGCAAGACAAACTGAAGGAGGGGCGTGCCGCGTTAGAAGCGGAAGAAAAGAAATACAATGAGTTGCTTGATAGAGTGTATACCGAACGAGAGAAGCGTATACACGCATACAATGATCGTTTTGCCTTGAAAGATGCATCGCATGAAGCAGAAAAATACGCGGCAACTAAGCGAGCAAGGGTGATACGTCTCCATGCGGCAGTGCTCGATAAACGTGTTGATGAAGACGTGAAGTTGGTGGAGGCTGTGCGCTTCAATCGGAACACTGGAGGAGAATCAAACAGCCGTCTAGTACGATTGTGGCAGGCCTACAGTAAGGCAAAGTGGTACAACAAGGTTTTGATGGGTGCGGCGGCGGTTGGAGTGGGAGGTGTGACCTTTTCTCTTGCGACCGGTGCCTCTCTCGTGGCTGCCGGAGGTGTCGGTGCGGGATTGATTGGCAGGCGTATTGTAGGGGGATCTGCGGGCATCGGTGCGGCAATAGGTACCAAGTTGGTGGGGGATAGGATGGCCGAAAAGTACGGTGAACGCAAGATGGGTGAACTGAAGGAGAACGCGAAAGGTGAGACGTGGGAGAAGCGCAGTCTTGCTGATGAGCGTGATGCTCGACTCAGGGTGAATCAAGGGGTGTGTATACGCAAACATGTCGCCACTACAGGAGCCGCTACTGCAGCATTGGTGGCCGGTGCAGGCGCTTCCAATGCGTATGCCGCTATTGAAAGTGCTTCACTTGTCGCCGACGTGCCAAGCGAGGTGCCGCCTCCAGTGGATACGGTGCAGGCAAGATCTCCAGAGGGTTTTACAACAGCAAAGGACGCGTATACTCAAGAGCTTCGTGAGGTTGCCGATAATGCATATAACCAGGCCGTCAAGCTGTTTTCGGGTGATGCTGCGAATCCAGAGAGCCCTGAAGTAAGTGGAGACGTGGCGCAACCAAAGGCACCTACCAGCGCGCCGGAATTGGCGCAAAAAGTTGGCCCCGGTATAGAGAAAGCGGGCGCTTCACCCGTCCCACTCCCGGACTCTGCGCTTGATTCCAGTCCGGTGGCTAAACCGGCCTTGATGACGAATTCGGGCGATGTATCTGTCGATGCTCTTGAGACTGGCGTGAGCCCCGACGAACCCGGGAGTGCTGACAACGCTCTAGGTGTCGAACAACGCACCGAAACGGAGACACCGGCATCTTCGGTGGAGAAGCCCGCACCTCTTACGCCACGGGAGTACATGAAGGCGCTTACGCCCGAGCATTTCAATGATGTGCAGGTGGAGCATTTCGAGGTGAAGGGAACATATGAGAAAGGCGCAAGTGTTCAGGGTGAGCTTATCAAGCACTTGCGGAACGAGTGGTACCCAGACCTTACTGCGGATGAAGCTGGTAAGGTGGCCTTCCAGCTTCAGCAAGCAATGGAGTATTTCCAGGGTGATTCTGCGCTTGCGCAAGAATTCAAGGACATGTTCGGCGTGAAGAAGGATTGGAATGTTGTGCCGAGGGATGGTGTGTACACAATCGACCTTCCTAAAGACATGGTCGAGAGTTTTGTCGCTCGCTTTCGCCCGGATTTGGTGGCTACCGACGCTCCCTCATTACCCTCTGCGTCCGGTGCTGTGGTACCGCCGGAACCAGCACTCGTCCCACATCCTGCAGAGGTTGGTGATTCGGTCAGAGTCATCGATCAAACAACCGCGAACGATGAGATACTTCGCGCGGAGCAGCAGAACGCATTTTTCAATCAGACCAATGATAATACGCTTGCTGCGGCTCGAGCCGAATCATTGATGCCTACCGATCAAGAATGGCCTGAGAGTGATGTAGTGGTGCGTGAAGAGTATGTCGGAGAGGCAGGTGTACCATCAAAGGTTATTGATCAAGCACCACCTGTAAAAAGCAACGTGCCGACTACTCAATTGACCCCTGAACAACGGATGAGTGAGCTTGAAGGCATACGCAACGAGATGCTAGATCAGAAGGCTCATGCTCAGATGGACGCGATCGAGAGAGCGCTTGATGAAGACGAATACGTGCGTGCTCAAGCAAAGGTTATTGATCAAGCGTCTGTAAAAAACGAAGTGCCGACTACTCAATTGACCCCTGAACAACGTGCGATTGAGCTCGAAGGCATACGCAACGAGATGCTAGATCAGAAGGCTCATGCTCAGATGGACGCGATCGAGAGAGCGCTTGATGAAGACGAATACGTGCGTGCTCAAGTAGCTGCTGAGGCAGCTACATACCCAACGGAGCAGGTTCAAGTTTCTCAGAGCGAAGTCCCAGTGGTAACAGCCGAAGGCGTTCGTGGCGCGTCGCAGATACCCGAGTCTCAAACACGGTTAGATGCGTTGCAACAAGAGTTGCTAGAAGCAAGGCGACAATTTGAAGCTCTCGAACAGCGACGAATGGAACTCGAGACACAACTCGCTGCACTTGAGGCTCAGAGTACGGGCACTCCGGAAATATCCCCGACGATAGGTATCGATACAGTGCGTCTCGGTGCGTGGCCTGAAGAGCAGATCAGGAGCGCTGTGGACTCGATGCAAGAAGCGACGAGAACTATAGAGCGGGAGATTGGGAATGCGTGGAATACTGAAACATACTTACCTGAATCGACCCGTGGTGTTTGGAAAGAAGTGCTTGGATCGTGTGATGCTTTTAAAGATCTACATGAAGTTCATCGCGATGCTGTGCTTGATGCATGGAAGTCGCTCGGCTACATCGATGTTGCAAAGCTGTACGATACTACTGCGGGTCAGACATACGACTTACCTGGCCCACATACTGACCTTGTGCATGTTGGGTTGAGCAATGAGACGGAACTATTCATGCGTAGCGTGCTCACCGAACTCGAGGCGCAATATGGCGAGCCGGTCAAGGTTCTCATAGAAGGAGCGCAAAAGAGAACGGGTGTCACCATGGCCGGTCTCTTCGAAGATATCAATAAGGTGATAGCGGCAGGACCTCGTCGCTCGTAATACTTACCATTCATACATATGTTCATCGCCCCCTCTGTTCTAAATGAAGCGCTTGCCGATATGGGTGTCGACCTTCTTTCGGAAGAAGAACGCGGCGAACTTCTCGCAGATATTGGAGAGGTGTTGTCTCAAGCAGTACTACGAAGGGCGTGGGAGACACTCACTCCGGAGCTCCAGGGTGAACTCATTAGGCTTTTCGAAGCCGGCAATGCCGAGCCCGACAACAAGAAATGGGAAGAAGGGATTGATCGGTTTCTTAAGGAGCACGTCCCGGACCTGGAGCGGTTCATGAAGGAGGAGACCGAATCCCTTCTTGCAAACACGGCGCACCGCTAACAAATAAGCTGCATCCTTAAGGATGCTCGGCATTATATGGTAGAGCTGCGTTGGGTGTTCGTGTTGTGGTGTAGCCACAGATCCTCTGTGGCTACCGGGAATTGGGTGTAGTGCTCCGTGCAACACTACGGTACACTATAGGGTATGCATGACATACCGTCTGCGCTTGAGATTGCGCATGTTTCAAAATCGTACGGCACTACACGAGTCCTTAATGATATTTCGCTTACTGTGAACAAGGGCGAGTTCTTTGGTTTTCTTGGACCAAATGGGGCGGGGAAGTCAACAACGATTCACCTCACGACGGGCATTGCACGGATGCAGGAGGGTACGATCAAGATATTCGGACATGATGTGGTCGCTGACTACCGTGAAGCGCGCCGACAGGTAGGCCTCTCTCCTCAAGAATTCAATGTCGATATCTTTGAGAAGGTACGCAATCTTTTGGACTTTGTGGCCGGCTATTACGGTGTGCGAAAGGCGATGCGACGGGAACGTGTAGATTATTTGCTCGAGCGCTTCGATCTGACCGCATATGCTGAAAAAGAATTTCGCACTTTATCGGGGGGGCTTAAGCGGCGCGTGCTCCTTGCGCGCGCGATGGTACATGACCCGGAGCTCCTCATTCTTGATGAGCCAACCGCGGGCGTGGATGTTGAGCTTCGTCACGAGTTGTGGAAGTACTTGCGTGAACTGAATGAGTTGGGTAAAACAATCGTACTCACCTCGCACTACCTTGAAGAGGTCGAACTGCTCTGTAGCAGGATCGCCATCATTAATGGCGGTCGGATTGTGGAGGTGGGTGATAAATCCGCCTTTGTATCGGGAGGCAAAACCCTGGAGCATCGATACTTGGAGTTAACCAAAAAAACCGTATGATCATCAACTGGATAGGATTATACACATTCATACGTCGAGAAGTGCAGCGTTTTTTACGCGTCTCCGTACAAACGCTCGTAAGTCCTCTCATCAGTGCGGCGCTCTTTATTTTTATATTCGGGTCGGTGGTTGGTGGTCGTATAGAGAGTATCCAGGGTTTGTCGTACATTGAGTTTGTGCTCCCTGGCATTCTTATGATGAATGTACTGACCTCGGCGTTTTCACATACATCTTCCTCACTATATTTCCAACGCTTCGCACGGCATATAGAAGAGATACTTGTTGCCCCACTTTCGTACATGGAAATGATCATCGGCTACACGACCGGTGCGGTTATTCGTGGTGTGCTTATCGGTGTGGGCGTACTTGCAATCGGTATGGTGTTTGGGGTGACCGGCGTAGCACATCCTTTTTTGTTCTTCTCGTACGTGGTTGGTGTATCAATCGTGTTTGCCCTTCTGGGTATGTTGGTTGGCTTGTGGGCAGATGGTTTCGAGCAGCTTTCTGTTCTGATGACGTTTATCATCACGCCACTATCCTTCTTGGGTGGCATGTTCAACTCACTCTCCATGCTCCCGCCATTGTTGCAGTCAATCGTTCGAGCAAATCCATTTTTTTATTTCAATGACGGCTTACGCTACACAATGACTAACACACACGAAGCATCCCTCACAATAGGTGCAGTAATCATTGTCGGAATGCTTGTAGCTCTCTCGGTGCTCGTCTGGATACTTTTTACGCGCGGTTGGCGCTTGCGTGCGTAGAAATACTAGTATTAGTTGCATAACTAATACTAGTATTTATGCACGTATAGTGAGCACCTGTTTCGTGTATTCGAAAGAATTTACGCACCGCGTTTTGCACGAAAGGTGTCCAGACGTGCCCACCACTGTGTCATGGGACAATTGCCGGTGATACCCGCCCGCACGAGCCCAACTCCCAAGAGTGCGGGAAGTACGAGCGGGTACCATACTTGCAGGTAGGTATATGTTGCGAGTGCGCCAAGTATGATAAGGCCGACCGTGAGGTGAGTTTTTTGTAAGGGACTCATAGATGTGTAAAGTTACTAACACTGTTAATCAACACTCAACGCTTCGAGCGCGCGTTTGATATTCTGACTGCGTTCCGGTTCGGGTAGGTTTGCGCATGCGGTAATCTGTGAAGAAATGTAGAGCTCGCCCACCTTACGCAATGCGCCACGGGCTGCTTTGAGCTGTGACACAATATCTTTACATGTATACTGGTCTGGTGTCTCGAGCATTCGACGTACTGCCTGTATCTGGCCACTTGCACGGTTCAGGCGGTTGGTCATGGGCACTATGGGAAGGTGTGGCACAGCGTGCGCTTGATGGGTCTTTCGCATATGTAATATGTATACCATATGGGGTACTATCCATGCAACAATGAAATACACACGAATATCTTTATATTATCTACTTGACATGAGTATACCCACTTGGGTATACTCATGTCACATGCGATTTTCACCCTTCGAATCCTACGTACGTACACTCGTTTCGGACCGAAAGGTCGAGTCTGCTGTCGCCCTCACATTTCTCCTTGTTGCGGTAGTGGTCTTCTTTTCGTACATGGGCGAAGAAGATGTTGCGGTATCAAAGGTGATGCCGGAAACGTATACACTTGTGCGCGCAAGTCACGTCCCTCTCTCATTTGAAGGTGTTTTGGTGCCGGCAGATGATGTTGTCCTTGCTGCACATGTGCAAGGTCCTTTGAGTCTTATGCCTGCTCTCGAGGGGTTGGTGGTACAGATGGGTGATGTCCTTGCTGTTGTTGGTCAGCCGGTATTGGCCGCACAGCGGGCTACGTTGGTTGCAAAGATACGTGTGATCGAAGAACAGCGGGGCTTAACAGAGTCACAGAGTCGTACGACACAAACCATCGCCGTGGCAAGTAAGGAGCGTGACACTGCGGCAGGTACCGCGCAGGTAGCATTGACGAAGGCGCAGCTCGATACCGCGGTGCGCTCGCTCTATGTCACGCTGGAAAAAAACTACCTTTCCGCAACTGAAGCGCTCAATTTTTTGGCCGATACAACAGCACTTTCGACCCCCGAGGTGTCGGAGCTCCGTGTTGCGGCAGCGCGATCATTAGCAGGGTCGTCGAGAGCGAATTATCTTGGTCAAACGGTTCTTACTGGCGGGACTGAGCGTGGCTTGTATGACGACTTGCATGCGCTTCCCGCAGGTGATACCCAAGCATTACTCACCCTCGCGGGACGTTTACTCGATGGACTTGCTACGCTTGCACGCGCGTTCGAAATGGCGGAACGCGTTGCATACGAGCGCACGAGCGATCTGAGTGAAGAGGATCGTGTGCGGTACAACGAGTATCGTGCCGCGGTGCGTACCGCACAAGCTTCCATTGAAGAATCTCAGGGGATTGTACGCGCCGCTTTAGAGGGGCACGTCTCAGCAGGTGTAGTTGCGCATGGTACCTCCGCTTTACGAGGTGCTGAGCTTGCACAGACGGAAGCGGTGCAGGCTGGTGAAGCGCGTGTCAGTGGTGCGACGCTTGCAAGTTTGTATGCTGAGTTGCGTGCGCTGGATACCTCGCTTGGTGAGGCGGTTGTGAGGGCTCCCTACGGCGGTACGATTACAGAGATACATGCCGCCATCGGGGCGTATGTTGCACCAGGCACGCCACTTCTTCGTCTAGAGAGTGCCGGTGGCTTTGAAGTGCAGGCGACAATACCTGAGCGCTACGCACATCGACTCGTGGTCGGTGCGCCAGTTACTTTTCAGGACGGAAGCAAGGGAGTGCTCGATCGCATAGCGCCTCGTGTTGACGAAAAGACCGGAGGCGTGACCGCATTCATTGTGGTGCATGATGCAGTGACGACATACACCACTGGATCACGTATACGGGGAGATCTTGAATTACCGGTCGGGAGCAAAGAGGGTGACGTGTTTGCAGTTCCACATCGTTTTCTTTTCTTTGAGTGGGACGGGCCAGTAGTCCGCACCCATGCAGGGTCGAGTACGCCTGTGACGATTGTACGTGATACTGCCACACATGCGTACATATCCGGACATGGTTTGATGGACGGCAGTGCGCTCATTCCCTGAGAATCAGGTACACGTTTGTGTGGAGATGCTCCTGCAGGTGGCTCACGACACACGTTCTTCTACTATTGAGATATGCAAGAAACCACAAAACAACAGTTATCGGAACAAACCGTACTCGCACGCGATGATGCACGTGACGGTGAGACGTTCGTGCAAGACGTGAACGACCCAGTGAACTGGATTGGTAAGGTCGCTCGAGTGTTTGTCGAGAATCGTTCGCTCTCACTGCTCGCAGTCGTGCTCGCAGTCGTGCTCGGTGTCATTGGTTTTTTGGCGACTCCGAAACAGTACAACCCTCAGATTACTCGCCCCGCTTTCATTGTGGAAGTGTCGTATCCCGGAGCAACGGTAGACGAAGGCTATCGACTGGTTGCGACTGAACTTGCAGAAAAAGTGCACGGGCTTACGGGTGTCGACGAAGTGACTGTACAGGTGAGGGACGGCGCACACATAGCGGCGGTTGTTATTTTCGACGTCGGTTTTTCAAAAGACACCGCAAAAGTGTCACTTCAAACACAGCTTGCACAGCACAGTTACTTGGCGCGTGGCGCTATTCGACAGCCGACGGTTCGCGAGCTCAATCCCGACGAGGTTCCTATCCTTACGGTACGTTTGATAAGTTCGGAACATTCGCTTGTGTCCTTGCGAGAACGTGCGATTTCGGTGTCGCACGTGATTACCAGTGTGCCCGGTGTGGCGGGGGTCGAGGTGCATGGTGGGTACCCGCCCGCACTGGTCGTTGAATTGATACCGGAAGAACTTGCTCGCAGTGGCGCCTCGATTGACGGAGTACTCGCTGCCCTTGCGGATGCCGGTACCGAGTATCCACTCATTTCATTGAGTGACGGTTCGCGACGGGTCGTACTCGATATTGAAAATGCGAGCATGTCTCCGGAGACGCTCGCACAAGTTGGGGTGACAGAGGCGGTGCGTCTGGGTGACATCGCTCGGATCTACCGTGGGACCGAAGAGGTTTCATCGTATGTTCGTGTTATGTATCCCGACGTTCCTGTTGAGGATGCGGTACTGTTGTCAGTGGCAAAACGTGAATCAGCGAGTGCGCCGGTTGTATCGGAAGCGGTACGTACAGCGTTGGGTGACGCGCTTGCGGGTGATTCTCAAGGTGGTGTTTCGTTCGAGATTGTCAATGACGACGGTGTTATGGCAAGTGAAGAGATACAAGGCCTCATGGTCAATCTGATGCAGTCCATCGCGATCGTTGGTTTGGTGTTGGTACTCTTCTTGTCCCCGCGCAGCGCGCTCGTAGTCGGTCTTTCCATACCCTTCACGATGCTTGTTGTGCTTGCTCTTGGGTATGTGACGGGGCAGACAATCAATCGTATTACGCTTTTCGCGCTCATTCTTTCACTCGGCTTGCTTGTCGATGCCGCAATCGTGGTGGTTGAAGCCATACATGTCGCGGTAGCCGGAGGTGCCTCACCGCGAGAACGTGTCCGTACGGTGGTCCAGGCGATACATAGTGTCGGAGTCGGACTTTTTCTCTCCATGCTCACGAGTGTCGTTGTCTTCATGCCAATGCTGTTTATTACCGGCATGATGGGTCCCTATATGGCCCCCATCGCTTTTTTCGTCCCCGCTGCGCTTGTGGTGTCGTTTCTCGTTGCGGTGACAGTCATGCCGTATCTTGCGCTCGGGCTGATGCGTGGAGATGAGAAAAAAATGGCGCTTGCAATTCTCATACAAAGGGGTCTTGATTGGGTGACACACCAGTACGGTCTGGTCCTCACCTGGATCCTCAGGTCCCGAGTGAACCAACGTACCGTACTTGGTGGGGCACTTGTCGCCTTTGTGCTTGCACTTGGTATACCAATGTTGCAGTTTGTGCACTTTCAAATGTTGCCGAAGGCAGATCGCGATCAGTACTTCATACATATTGATATGCCCGCAGGAACCGATGTTGTCGCTACGAAAGCCGTAGCAGAATCGGTCGCACAACTTGCTCTTGCTGATGAACATGCGCTTGCCGCGCAGTTGTTCATCGCAACACCACAAGTGCTCGACTTCAACGGCATGTTTAAAGGAGCACACTTACGCACCGCACCGCACCAGGCGACCATACGGGTGAGTCTTGTGTCCAAGAGTGAGCGTGGTGACGCATCAACCGATATTGTGGAACGGGCGCGAGGGGAGTACGTAAAGAGCAATATCGGCACCCAGGTCAAGCAGGTACGTTTTATCGAGGACCCTCCCGGTCCGCCCGTTGCCGCTACGTTTGTCGCAAAAGTGTCGGGGGGCGATCGAGATGCGCGAACGTCTGTCGCTCGGGGTATTTCAGACGTTCTTGCGAAAGTTGACGGCACCGTTGACCTCGATACCAGTATTGAAGGGGGATATGCGCGGATGGTACTTGCAATCGATCATGCGGCTGTACGTACGTACGGAGTTGATGCGTCTGACGTATTTTCCGCACTCGCGTTGCTGGGTGCGCCCGTAGAAGGGGGGCAGTACCATGCGGAGGGACTCAGTGAATATGCTCCGATCGAAGTACGTGTGCCACGTTCGGCGCGTACTGCGCCAAGCGATTTGTCGTATGTCATGGTGCGCTCTCATGAGGGTGTTTTGGTACCGATTGAGTCCCTGGTGACCATGCAGTATGAACGAAGTCGTGATCCGCTTCTCTCGGAAGGTGCGACCCCAACCCAGTACGTCACCGCTGAAACGCAGGGTCGATCGATCGTGTATGTGATGCTCGATGTGATGCGGTTGCTACGCACCGAAGGAGTGGCGGGCTATGCTGTCGTATCGTGGGACTTGTTCGGTATGATGTTGGGAAACGGGGATGGCACGGAATCCGTGCGCATTGATTGGGGCGGGGAATGGAAAATGACACTTGAGAACTTTCGAGACCCTGGTCTCGCGATGTTTGCTGCACTCTTCTTTGTCTATGCGATTCTTGTCGCGCAGTACCGCAATTTTCGCACACCCGCTTTGATTCTTGTCACCGTACCACTCGGCCTCGTGGGGATCCTTTGCGGTTTCGCAGTGCTGGATGCTGTGGCTGGCGTACCGCTTACGGCGACAGCACTCATTGGGTTCATCGCACTCATTGGAATAGTGGTTAATAACGCCATCATTTTTCTTGAGCGATTTGATGAGGTGCGACAGAGTGGTCTCACGTATGAGGTGGCACTCTTCGAGGCGGCGAGTTCTCGTTTGCGTCCCATCCTTCTGACCTCACTTACAACCGTACTTGGCTCACTCACAATCGCGTTTGATCCTGTATGGAGTGGTCTTGCGTGGGCGATTGTTTTCGGACTCTCACTCTCCACTGTTCTCACGCTCATCCTTTTGCCGACACTCTTGGTATACACAAGAGGTGATGACTTGAAAAAGTAAATTCGTCAACCGTTTTCATCGCTCATTCTTGATTGTGTACATAAGAAAAGCCGCCTGAGAGGCGGCTTCAAGACCAAGTGAAATTCCAGAACTACAATGTTTTCCCTAGCAGTTCCATGATCATCCATGTTGGTGCGTATTCTTTTGTGCCACGACCTCGATACATAACACATACGTTAGTAAATGCAGGCGATATGTTCTTTGCATGAATAATTTCTTCGCCGAGCATTTCAAGGAACCATCGTTGTCTGAACCAATCTTCCGCAAAATCAAAACACGTGGATGCAAATAGAACCGTTTGTCTTTCACCCACAGACGCAACCACCTCAACAACGGTAGCTGCTGTTCGTGTGAACTTTTTAGCGGGAGGTATCGGAGCATTGTCCTGCAAGACGCGTAGTCCGTATCTGCGCTTGGCTAATAATTTTGGTAATTGCCAAGATATCTGACAGTCCGGCAATACCGTTATTATTGTGTCTTTATCGATGACTGCGCCAATGCACGCATCATCCTCCGGCACGTACACAATATGGTATTCGCAGTGTTTTATAACAAGATTAGCCTGTGAGAAAAGCGATAATACCCGTTTGGGAGGAGCGATTGTTCGCACCATCTGTGAATCCCCGTAGCGGATACGTGTATGTGCATGTCGCGACAACTTTAACATCGTTTTACCTCTCTAGTGTTGCGTATATCCCGTCGCTAGTATACCATCGAATCGAAATTTGACAAGGCGTTTTTCCATGTTATATTCATAACTGAAGAACCCGACACCACTGTAAGAGTGGTGTCGGGGTTATCTTGTTATGCGTTGGCACACGAAGCAAGATGTTGCTGAATAATCGGATCGGTGCGGTTCTTTGATGTGGCCGCTTTCATGAAGACGACTACACGGTCGATGTCACGCACAATGCCACTCGTACGTTCGAGGGTCTCGTTTTTCGCGCGTATCGACTCAAATGCAAAATCCATAAGTGCGACATCGTTTCGTGCTATGCCGATGGCGTATGCGGTGTGGCATGCTAGTCCCTCATGCCTTCGTTCTATACGTTCACCGAACTTACGCCAGACTTTCTCCCAAACCACCCATACAGCCTCGCAAACCGCACTTTTTTCGATGCAGAGAAAAAGTACCATTTTTTTTATTTCCTCTTGCCACTCCCATTTCGGGATGTTTAAGCGTTGGTGAATCTGCGCAATCTTGCGCTCATGGTAGGATTGGCAGTGATCGCACTGATAGTACAACGCAAGTGCAAAGGAGATGTACTCGCGCTCAATGAGCGTGAGTGTAAATGGGTCTGATTCTCCTGGCACACCGCCAAAGACGTGCCCGTGCAGTTCATTCAAAATATCGACGAAAGGTTGGCCGATAACCGGTTGTTCATGCGTTTTTTTCACGACTGCTCTCTTTCGAATCAAGGAACCAGGCGTTCCTTGTGTAGCATACGTTATTTGTCTGCCGTTTGCGACATGTGTGGTGCGCACTTGTCGTGAGGGTGCTGTCCGAGTAAGATAGTAGTACTGATCTCGCCGCGCGAGCATGTGCTATATGAAACGCAACACATCACATCACTCATGGTTTGCAAAACTTGCCGCTCTTTTTCAAACGAGTAGCAATCGGTATGCACAGGAAATGAAGGAGTACGCACAGGGACGTGGGGAAGCGGTGCGTCAACATATCATTGAGCATCGCATGCAAGATGCTGCACGAAAGGGAATACATTCCGGAAGTATGATCATTCCAAGCGATTGGGATGCACGGACATTGGGTGATTTGCGCAGACTGTATGCATTGTCTCGTGTGCCCGAAACCGCAACCGCACTCTCTCATGGTGACTGGGGGTTGGTACATCAGGCCGCAAGGATATTCGGCGCCGACGGTCAGGCCCTTTTACCGCAAGATCTTGACGCGCTTGCCGGCCTTGCAACCGAGAGTGAATATGCAGATGAGCTGACTCTGCATACGCTGTTTGACCGTATGCAAACTCGTGCTGGGCACATTGGGCATATGCGGGTGCAAACACTCAAAGCGAAAGGGCACCTGTAACGTTCTCACTATTTCAGTCGTCATGTGTGCATCCCTGCAAAGCTGGTGCACCTCGTAGTGGTGGTTTACGATTATAACGAGAGACACTCAAAGCATTAATCACTCACCAAGTATCTCCGTGATTTTGTGCATGGCTTCTTTGTGGGCCTTATCCAAGCGTGCCTGTTTCTCGAGCATTGCGCGTATGACGAATTCCTCTTGTTCTTTATCAGTAGTTTGAGTTGGTGTTTCCGCAACATCAAGGGCTGTATATGCACGCTCTTTCGCGCGTAAAAAACCGTGATCATTTGCAAGTATCATGCTGCCGATGCTTTCCTTTTTGGGCATAATAATCGTAGTATTCAGAGACCAAGAATGTGATTGACAACCTCCCTGACAAGTGCGCCATCTGCCTTATTTTTACATTCTGACATAACCGCTCCGGTGAGTTTGCCCGCATCCGTTTTGTTTATGGTGCCAAGTGCAGAAATTTTTGTACGAACGACATCCTCGATTTGCGCACGTGTAAGCTGAGCAGGAAGGTACGCCGTGAGTACACCTGCTTCCAACTCTTCTTTTTCTGCAAGATCGGTTCGACCTCCTGCACGAAATTGTTCTGCCGAGTCTTTGCGTTGCTTGAGTGCACGACGAATGACTATGGTCACTTCGTCATCCGAGAGTTCGTCTTGTGGCGTGCGTTTAGTTGCGGTGAGTTCCTGCATGAACATAGTCAAAAGGCCACGCAAAACACTTAATCGCGTTTCGTCCCGGGCCTTCATTGCTGCAACCATTTCAGCATGTATTTGTTCTTGTGTAGCCATATGTCCGCAATGGTACCACGAAAGAGTGCTTTGCGCATTTGCTTGCGTGTGGAATACCTCTATCTGATTTTACGTCTTTACGCCTTATACTTAGCATGATGGAACCTTCACGTAAGTCTTGGGAGCAGCTGAGCCTCGATGAGGTGAGACGTATATTGGCGGTTGATCTATCTAGCGGCCTTTCAGGTGAGGAAGTTAAACGGCGACTTCAGCTCTATGGCCTGAATGAGTTACGTCGCGCCAAACAAGACAGTGTACTCGCCATTGTTGTTCGTCAGTTCAAAAACCCTCTCGTACTGGTGCTATGTGCCGCGAGTGTCGTGACATCGCTTTTAGGAGAACATATTGATTCGATTGTCATCTTACTCGCGCTTTGTATCAATGTGGTGGTCGGAACGTTTCAAGAGGAGCGTGCCGGTAAAGCCTTTGAAAAACTTAATTCCTCACAAGAACGCCGTGTTGTCGTACTGCGTAACGGAGTGCGTGAAAATATTTCCGCGTGCGATTTGGTGCCGGGCGATGTGTTATTTCTTGAAGGGGGATACTTTGTTCCTGCGGACTTGCGCTTGATCGAGGAAAAGGACCTTCGTGTGAATGAGGCAGCTCTGACCGGAGAATGGCTTGCAGTTGCCAAGGACGTCGCTCCGCTCAAGGGTACGATACCGCTTGCTGAGCGAATGAATATGGCATGGATGGGGACACTCATTGAGGCCGGGTATGGGAAAGGTGTGGTAGTGGAGACTGGCGTCCGTACACAGATTGGTCTCATCGCAAAGGAGCTTGCGTCGATTGAGGAACAAGTGACGCCACTCCAGCGCAATATTCGCTCGATTGCACATTTTATTTCTTATGCGATTGCATGTGCGCTCGTCCTCATTTTTATCGCAGGCGTTACACAAGGAATGGGTGTGCGCGAGATGCTTTTTATAGGTATTGCGGTGGCTGTAGCTTCCGTACCAACCGGTCTTCCTGCGGCGTTGACGATCGTGCTTGCTATCGGTATGGAGACGATTCTCAAGCGTGGTGGTCTCGTTCGCAATTTACTTGCCGCGGAGACACTCGGGAGTACGACGATGATACTTACGGACAAGACCGGAACGCTCACTGAAGCACGTATGAAGCTCGCCGGTCTCTATAGTTTTCAAGGTGTGCGGGATGCCCTGACAGCCCCGACTGGTGACAATCGTTTTTTGCTTGAGATGGCGGTGCTCGCTTCAGATGCGTTCATTGAAGAAAAGGAAGATGCGCCGAACAAGCTCACTGTGCATGGGCGCCCTATTGAAAAAGCGGTCGCTCTGTGCGGTTTGGAAACAGGGCTTGTGCAGAGCATCTTGCTTGCGGAGAATCCGTGTATCGATCGTTTACAATTTACGTCTGCTCGTCGTTTCGGCGCTTCGTTACACAAACATCCCAATAAAAAGACGAATCGTCTCATAATCACCGGAGAGCCGGAAACACTTATTGCAGCAGCGACAACGGTTCGTGTTGGTGGTAAGCGCCAGAAAATGACCGAAGATGAAAAGCGTCGGTTCCAAGAAGCGATGGAGCAGCTTGCACGCGAGGGCAAGCGGGTGATTGGCGTTGCATATCGTGACGCGGTCTTTGAGACCATTCCCGAAGACGGGTCTGAAGTGAGTGAGCTTCCCAAGAGTTTGGTGTTCGCAGGTCTCATTGCGTTTGAAGACCCAATTCGTCAAGATGTTCGGGCGGCAGTGGTCGAGGTGCGTGAGGCGGGTGCGCAGGTCATTATGCTTACCGGCGACAATCCGGAAACTGCACGTTACATTGCCCGCGAGGTGGGGATCATTGAGGCCGGTGACGAGCTGGTCATCCGAGGATCGGAAATAGATGCATGGGATGACCGTGAACTATACACAAAACTGCAGATGGTGCGCGTGATAGCACGAGCATTGCCTGCACATAAGCTCCGAGTCGTGCGGCTTTTGAAGGCTCAAGGTGAAGTGGTGGCGATGACAGGAGATGGGATTAATGATGCGCCCGCGCTTCGTGCGGCAAATATCGGCATAGCAGTTGGCAGTGGTACCGAGGTGGCAAAAGAAGCGAGCGACATGGTGCTCATTGACGATAGTTTCTCTGTAATCGTTTCAGCCATTGAGGAAGGTAGGCGCATTATTGATAATTTAAAACGCATCATAGCATTTCTACTCTCTACCTCGTTCAGTGAGATTATTCTCATCGCGGGTGCACTTGTGGGTGGTGCGGCTATTCCGCTTACTCCTGTACAAATATTGTGGGCAAACATTGTCGGTGGTGATTTGGTGAGTTTCGCTTATGCGTTCGAAAAAAAAGACCCAACCGCAATGCGTCGCGATCCTCGAAGCGCACGTGCAAAAAACATCATCACTCACAAACTCATCTCGATGATTGTCATACTTTCCATCGTTTCAGGTGCAACCGCCGTCTTTTTGTACTACTGGCTGCTCGGACTCGGTGTTTCAATGGAGGAGATTCGTACCGTCATGTTTGTCACACTTTCACTTGACAGTATATTTTTTAGTTTTTCATTGAAGGCGTTTGATACTCCCGTTTGGCGTGTTGATATTTTCGATAACCGTTACCTCCTCGGAACACTTTCTTTCAGTCTCGCACTACTGCTTCTCGCACTTTTCTTTGGACCGATGCAGGCACTTTTGTCACTCGTCCCACTTGCATCATGGGAAATAGGTCTTTTGCTTGGCGTTGGTCTCTTCAATCTTGCGACGATAGAACTGGTCAAGTGGCTCTACTTTCAGCGTACATCTCTTGTGCGGGCGTAGTTGGTGGCCCCGGTGTACAGTTGTCTCTTGTGGCAAGGTACGGTATACCTATGTCAGAGAGTGGGTATTTCACATACGTACGAGGGGTAGGTAAAGATGAAAGGTCAGGATAAGGCGGCATATCCTTTCAGGGAGGTAATGCAGAGTCTGCTCGACTCCCATATCACGACACTATTATCATTTGTGCCGGACGGTCGATGTGTTGTGTGCTCCATAGCGCAAACAGACGGCGAATTGCCGAGATTACTGTTGCGCGCGAGGCGCGGCATGGAGACTGACGTGCGCGGGGTCACGTGCTCTCGGCATACGGTAGATCGTGCGAGGAAGATCGTTGCTAGTATTGCGAAGGAGACAACAGAGTACCCTGGGTCTGTGTTTGGGGTGTACGAGGTGTACCCGAGTCGGTACGCGCAGAGATTTGTTGGTGTCCATGATATCGTGTACTACATTCCGCATGTACCCGATTTGCCCACATCATCTGCGGTCGAAAATGCTCGGTATACATTGCATAATATCGTGTGTCGTTGTATCGGCGCACTGAAGGCGGAAGGCGTGTTGGTGGTGGTGCTCATAAATCCCACCACGCAACTCACGTACTCGTTCCGCGCCGTTCTACTCGACTGCGTTCTGCGTGCACTTGATTTCTCGGGCGCTCATTTATTGCGGAAGTGTAGGCTCGAGCTGCGTGATTTGCGACTCCCGGAAGGATTTTCGGAAGAAAATATCGACGTGGCGCGTTCTTGTGTATTGATCGCGGCACGGAAGTCGAACCAAGAGGAGAAGTTATGAGGAGGTGGAACCGGTCGGCTCGACCGGTTCATGTGTATTTGCGCATACACATATTCACTTGCGGGTGAGATCACGGTACAATGCGGTCATGGATCTCCTCACTCCAGTCCTGCTTGTCGTGCTGTTGTGCATAAACGTTGTCCTTGTCGTTATGTTGGTACGCGGGAGTAGTAAAAACGAAAGCGGTTCTGCGCTCTTGTTGCAGCAACAACTTCAAGAGCTTTCACGCACTTTGGACACGCGTCTTTCTGAATCGACACGTCATGTGCAAAAAGCCATGCAAACGCAGCTGTCGGAGAGTGCATCACTCATACGAGAAGTAACTACCGGCTTGACTAAGCTTGATGAGACCAATAGGCAGGTCATCTCATTTGCAGACGAACTACAAAACCTTCAGGACATCCTGCAGAACCCGAAACAGCGCGGGGTGCTCGGTGAGTATTTTCTTGAGACCGTCCTTAAGAATGTGCTTCCGCCGGGACGTTTTGAAATGCAGTATGCATTTACCGATGGCGAAGTCGTTGATGCGGTGGTTTTTTTGGATCGTGGCAAAATACTCCCTGTCGATAGTAAATTTTCGCTTGAAAATTATAACCGCATTTTGGAAGCACGAGACCCGGTGGAGCGCGAGAGGCTGGAAAAGCTTTTTAAGTCAGACCTCAAGAACCGTATTGATGAAACGAGCAAGTATATTCGTCCCACTGAGAACACTATGGACTTTGCCTTCATGTTTATTCCAAGCGAGGGTATTTATTATGACCTCTTGGTCAATCAGGTGGGAGCAGTGAAATCGTCAACTCGTGATTTGCTTGAGTATGCCTTTCGGGACAAGAAGGTGATAGTCGTTTCGCCCACAAGCTTTCTGGCATACTTGCAAACCGTCCTGCAGGGTTTGCGTGCTCTTGAAATAGAAGAAGGTGCTAAGGAGATTCGCAAGAATGTGGAGCAACTCGGCCGACACCTTCGCGTCTATGCCGATTTTCATGCGAAGCTGGGTGCTTCACTTGCTACGACCGTGAATCATTACAATGCCACGGGAAAAGAGTTTCTGAAGATCGATAAAGATGTACTGCGCATCACAGCAGCGAGTCCAGAGCTCGCGCATGAACTCGTTGATCGTCCTTTACCGCCCGGTGAATAAGCAATCCGCAGAGCGTTGTTGAGAGTCTTGGCGGTTCCTCCAAAACGTTTGCATTTATCTACGATATGGTGTAGAATATATCTAATGGCATTCGCTATCATTGAAACAGGCGGGAAACAGTATCGCGTTGCGGAAGGCGATGTGTTTAAGGTGGAAAAATTGACCGATCACAAAGCCGGTGATACCGTCGTATTTGATAAGGTCTTACTTATAGACGATGGTGAGACAACGGTGGTCGGTACACCTTACCTTGAAGGTAAAACACTCGAAGTGACACTTGTTGAGGAGGGAAAGGGTAAGAAGCTTCACATACAGAAATTTAAATCGAAGAGTCGCTATAAGCGTCGCCTTGGGCATCGTCAGGTGTTTGCCAAGGTCAAGGCATCGGAAGTGGCATAACAAACCGCAACAAGCGGTTTGTTTTTTTAGCATTCTTCTTGCGACGGGGCACGTCCGTACTGAACGTACACACCCTCGTTTCCATATTTGTGAAGTGCGGTGTCTGTCTCTAAATAATAGAGAACGCCAGTTGTCAATTCGTGCTTCGTGCGTCTCCGTGGTACCTTTTAGGGGTGTTCTGGAGTATTCAGTACATCTTTTGCCATAAAAGACGATCGGTTTTCTCGGGTATATACAGTCGTGTGCACTTGTCACAATTCGTTTAATTATCTACCTCATGTGTGGCATCATCGGATACACGGGTGTTCGGCCAGCGAGCCCCATTTTGCTCGACGGGCTACGCTTGATGGAGTATCGCGGGTATGATTCTGCCGGAATTTTCGTACCCGGCTCTGGTGTGTACAAAGCGGTCGGGCCGGTACAGGCACTCGCCGACGTCGTTCCAGGTCTCCTTCCGGGTACGGCAGGTATCGGTCATACCCGATGGGCAACGCATGGTGCGCCGAGTGTGACAAATGCCCACCCGCACAGTGACGCGCATGGTCGCGTGTGGTTGGTGCATAACGGGATAATCGAGAATTACGTTGAACTGCGGGATGCTCTCATTGCTCGTGGACACGTGTTTATGTCGGACACGGACACGGAAGTTCTGGCGCATTGTATCGGTGAGGAATATGACAAGGTTGGTAATCTTGCACTCGCGGCCACCCGCACTTTTTCGTACGTACGAGGTACGTACGGTGTGGCTGTGATGTGTGCGAGTGAGCCAGACACGATACTTGCGGCACGTATGGGTAGTCCGATAGCGATAGGAGTAAAGGATGGTGAGTATATTGTGGCAAGCGATACCGCTCCACTCTTGCGTCATACGCAACGGGTGCTCTATTTGAATGATGGTGAGTACGTTGTGCTCAAGCCTGCCGGTTACACCGTATACACGTTTGATCATGAACCTTGTTCTCCAAATATTCAGACACTCGCGAGCAATCTCGATGATGTAAAAAAGGGCGGGTACCCGCACTTTATGCTCAAGGAGATCATGGAGATCCCGCGAGTACTCGAGAACAGTGCCCGCGGGAGGATATTGATTGCGGATGGCACAGCGCGACTCGGTGGGCTGGATACACACGTCGATCTCTTGCGGAACATAGCCCGCGTAACAATCGTTGGGTGCGGATCTGCATACTACGCAGGCATGATCGGTAGGCTTTTGTTTGAGGATCTTGCAGGTATTCCGACAGACATAGCCGTCGCATCAGAGTATCGTCATCGAAGCATCGTGCCGCAAGCCCACCATGCAGCACTCTTTGTATCGCAGTCGGGAGAGACGGCGGACACCATCGCATCCCTGCGTGCTGCTAAACGGGCGGGCATGTCAACGATCGGTATCGTGAACGTAGTCGGCTCTACGATCGCACGCGAGACGGATATGGGTGTCTACAACCATGCCGGACCGGAAATAAGTGTCGCCTCCACAAAGGCCTTTGTGAGTCAGCTCGAAGTGTTGACGCTCGTCGCAGTTGCACTGGGACGTACACGTGGTCTTTCCGAGGCACGAGGTGCAGGGTTGCTGCTTGAGTTGAAAGCTCTTCAGGAAAAAGTGCGGAGGATACTCGAGCAACGCGATGTGATACAACGTCTCGCTGAGGACTATCTCGGGTACGATGATTTCCTCTATCTTGGTCGTGGATACAACGTGGCAACCGCCTACGAGGGGGCACTCAAGTTGAAAGAAGTCTCATACGTCCATGCCGAAGGGTATCCCGCGGGTGAAATGAAACATGGTCCCATCGCCATGATTGACGAAACCTTTCCCTCGATTGTTATTGCGCCGAGCGATCAATACTATGACAAGAATCGGAGCGCAATCGAGGAACTGCGTGCCCGTTCGGGAAGGGTGTTGGCAATTGCCACTGAAGGTGATGTTGACATCGCACGTTCAGTTGATGACGTATTCTACATACCCCATACGATGGAGATGTTAACCCCAGTACTGGCGAATGTGGCACTTCAGCTATTTGCTTACTATACGGGTGTCTTGCGAGGACTGCAGGTTGACCGACCGCGCAATCTCGCAAAGAGTGTGACTGTGGAATGAGTACGGACTCTCCTCTCTGAGCGTGAAAGAAAACACCGATTACGTGCGTTATAAAAAGCCGAACGCTTTGTTATACACGTAATCTTTGCTCACTATGTATCACGAAGGATCATCTGAGGCAAAAAAGCGGGAGTATTTGCACATTCCAAGCAGGCGGACACTCCTTGTCATGGCGACCGCTGCAGCGACCGCCGCTGTTGTGGTTATGCTTTTGCTTGCCATCTTCGCGTATGCGTACCGCGATATCTTTTATGCGAGAGGTGTCGAAACCGCCCAAACTCCGTCGCTCGTTGAGCAACAGACGCTTGTGCGTACGACGGAACCAGCTGTTGATGTGGTTGCACGCGCAAGCGATGCCGTCGTCTCGGTTGTCATCACGAAAGACATTCCTATTGTGGAGCGGTACTATGAGCATGTCGATCCGTTTGGGGAATGGGGATTGTTCGGTGGAGGTTTTGAGGTCCCGCGCGAACGTCAGCTTGGCACCGAACCCTATGAAGTCGGAGGTGGTACCGGTTTCTTTGTATCAAAAGATGGTTTGCTGGTAACTAACCGTCATGTTGTAGAAGATCAAGATGCTCGGTACAGTATCGTCACCAATGGAGGAAAGAGTTATGAGGCGGAGGTACTAGTTCGTGATACGCAGCTTGATATTGCAATCTTACGTGTCACTGATATTCCGACAGACGAATATACCCACCTTGCGTTCGGTGATTCGAAGGCCCTCCTTCCGGGACAGACGGTCATAGCGATTGGCAACGCTCTTACGGAGTTTCGCAATTCTGTCTCAATGGGCGTCGTGTCAGGTCTCTCGCGGTCCATTACCGCAGGAGATCGTTATGGTGGACGAGCAGAACGTTTGGACGGTGTCATACAGACCGATGCAGCCATTAATCCGGGTAACAGTGGCGGGCCACTCCTCAATTTACGGGGGGAAGTCGTGGGTGTAAATGTTGCGATTGCCGGAGGCGCGGAGAATATCGGATTTGCGATACCTGCGGATGCTGTTGAGCGTGCGGTTAGGTCGGTGCAAGAGTATGGGGAAATACGCAGGCCGTACATGGGTGTTCGATACATCGAGCTTTCAGAGGCGATCGCAGCTAAGAACGACCTTACGATCTCCTACGGCGCATGGCTGAAGGGTGGCGTTGACGGCCTTGCTGTAAGCAAGGATTCGCCTGCCGCACGCGCAGGTTTGATCGAAAACGACATCATCACGTCGTTCGACGGGGTTTCGCTTCAAGGGAGGTCACTCGCTGCGCTTGTGCAAACGCAGGCGGTGGGTGCCAAGGTTACGGTGGAGTATGTGCGGGGAGGAGAAACGCGTTCCGTTGAGATTGCACTTGAACAGATGCCGAATGAGATCGTCGAGTGACGCTCTTGCGTGATGGGTACAGACGCTCGCATATTCAAACCGACTGCTTATGTTATAGCGTGCGTCCCCGTAATGCATTTCTCATGGTATCTGCATCGACGTACTCGAGTTCGGTGCCGGTCGAAAGGCCACGTCCAAGCAGCGTAATGCGTATGCCCTCTGCGACAAACCGAGCAAGTCGCTCGCGCAAGTACGACGCAGTGTCCTCGCCTTCGGTAGTGGCCGAAAGGGCGAATATCACTTCGGATATTTCTCCGACCAAAGCCGCATCGTGTGCAGGGTCGGGGGGTGTGATCTTGGACATGAGACGACGTTCAAGTTCTTGGATACGTATCTTCTCTTCGGGCTTTTTGTCGAGTGCACTCGTAGTGCCACCAAGTACGAAGTAGAGGCCTCGATAGACACCGGTGCGTTCGATGTTTTCCAGGTCGACATCCTTTTCGACGAGCATGAGTGTACAGGCCTCCAGTGCCTTGTTGGCGCAGATCGGACAGGTGCTTTGACCGGATGTAAGGAAGATACGCATACAGCGTTCACAGAGCGCCACCTCTGACCTGGCCTGCAGCATGACGTGCGCAAAAGATTGGACCCAGGTTTTGTCTTTTCGTACGATAAAGAGAGCAAGACGGCGGGCTTGCCGTGGTCCGATACCCGGGAGCTGTCGTACCAGTTCGGTGAGTTCATCCAACGTGTTTGCCATACGGAGTAAGTGGTGTGGGGAGTAGAACAGGTGTTACCATTCCTCGTCTGCACTGCCTGCGGTCGCCATGTCATTGAGGCCTGACATGTGTGATTTGTCGATGGAAAGATAACTGGTCTTCTTTGCGTCAAAGTAGAGCTCGACTTTGCCAACCGGACCGTTGCGGTGTTTTTCGATGAGTATCTCAGTGACGTTGTTTCGTTCGCTTGGGTCAGCGTTCTTATCTTCGCGGTGAATGAAAATCACCACGTCCGCATCTTGCTCGATTGACCCCGAGTCCCTCAGGTCGGAGAGTCGGGGTTTGCCACCACGTTGTTCGACTGCGCGCGAAAGCTGGGAGAGTGCGAGTACTGGTACGTCAAGTTCGCGGGCGAGCCCTTTGAGTGAGCGCGAGATTTCGGTAACCTGTTGGACGGTTGAGTCTGCGGAGTGCTTACCGGTCGGACTCATCAACTGTAGGTAGTCCACGACAATAAGCCCGAGTCCGTGCTCTCGCTTCATGCGGCGCGCAACAGAACGCATTGATAAGATGTTGTTGCCGGGTTTGTCATCCATGTAAATCGGGGCGGTGGACAGTTTATCGATCGCATCGCGCACTTGTGCGAACTCACTATCGGTTGTCAGATTACCGGTACGCAGTTTCCACGCATCGACGCGCGCCTCACTTGCGAGCATGCGGTCGACGAGCTGCTGAGAACTCATCTCAAGTGAAAAGATGCCCACTGCGGTACCATGTTGAATGGATGTTTGACGTGCTATGTCGAGTGCGAGTGCCGTTTTACCAACGGAGGGACGGGCAGCAAGAATAATCAGGTCTGATTTTTGCAGTCCCGCAAGCAGATTGTCAAGGGCGGGGAATCCTGTTGGGACGCCGCGCATTTCGTCTTTTGACTTCTGCAGCGTTTCAAAACGGTCCCATGCGGACATAAGTTCGTCACGCATCGCAACAAATTTATGAAGAGAGGGAGTATTGGTGATTTCCATGAGACGTTTTTCTGCCGCATCAAGCACGTCTTCGAGTTCTCTGCTTTCGTCAAAACCGAGTTCAGCGATGTATTCGGCACCTTCAATGAGCGCCCGAAGTGTTGCGGTTTTGCCAACGAGTTGTGCATAGTGGTAGGCGTTCGCGCTTGCGGGGACACTGTTTGCAAGATCCGCAAGGTAGGATCGTCCGCCTATTCGCTCGAGATCTTTGTTTGCCTTTAGACGTTCCGATACGGAGAGCACGTCAATGGGGTCGCTCTTGACGAACAGGTCGCGTATCGCTGCAAAGATTGCACGGTGTTTCTCCACGTAAAAACTGTCAGACGAGACGACGTCCGAAACATCATACATACAGTCAGGCTTGAGCATGATTGCTCCAAGTAAACCCTTTTCCGCTTCGAGAGCTTGCGGCGGAATACGGACGTGTGTGAGCGGATTTGGCATGACCCGCACATTGTACCATTTCTCGAAGCGGTGAGTATTTTGACAATGTCTCGGATAGTGTGCACTACCAGTGGATAGTGTCTAAAAACCGCTATTCATGAACGTTTGTGTTGGTATTGTGTAGTGTCCCGATCGTGCACCTTTTTGTGGTACCATGTATACATCCTATGAGTTTGCATCATGCCATTGTGTACGAAGGAGACCGTGCTGCAGGAATGGACGAAGCCCGACGGTATGTTCAAGAGGTGGTCTGTATCCCGTATCTTGGTAATCCTGACGTCATTGTAACCGAATGGGCGCAGTTCACAATCGAAGAGGCGCGGGGGCTCAAAGACCGTGCCTCACGTTGTGCGTTCGGAACCGCACAAGTGTTTGTGGTGGTATTTGATCGCATCACGATACAGGCACAAAATGCTCTCTTGAAAATCCTTGAGGAGCCGGCACAGCATACCCACCTCATCTTCATTGTGCCTACGCTCGAACAGTTGCTGCCTACAGTGCGTTCTCGTCTCTACTATGGCGGAAGGGTGCGTACGGAGAGGCCGTCTGAATACGAGTACGCTGAAACGTTTTTGCGCGCTTCTCTTGAAGACCGCAGTGCGCTACTCACTCCTTTCACAAGGAAAGTGTCGGATGCTGAAAAACAATCACAGCGATCCAGAGCGTCTCGTGTTTTGGACGCGATGGAACGTATCCTTGGTGAGCAGGGTTCACTTCGGCACGCAGATGCGTTACGCGAGATTCTTTTCGTTCGGCGTTACCTGAACGACACGAGTAGTTCGCTCAAGATGTTGTTTGAGCATCTGGCCGTCACGCTTGGTCAAATCGGTTGAAGCGCGGTCGATAGTCACCACTTTGTGCTTGGAAATATTGGGGTGTCGCGGTAGTATACAGGTGTGTTACACAGCTAAGGGTCATTACATATGCGCACAAAACTCGTAATCATCGGAGCGCTTTCGATCATCGTCGTTGCACTTGCGATTAATGTGTTTGTACAGCGCGGGAGGGCCGAAAAAATACCGGCACAATCGTTTGCAGAATGTGTGCAACGGGGCAATCCCGTTATGGAATCTCTCCCTCGGCAGTGTCGGGACGAATCCGGCTTGCTGCATGTTGAAGTGTCGGCAAAGGTTGATCCACCGGAGGTGTTCCATGACCCACGAATGACCGTCGAGTCCGCACGGACGATCGCGTATGAGTCGGAGCTCTGTGCTCGTGAAGGCAGGGTAGGTGAGTTTGAGACATACGATTCCGCGTCAGGCACCTGGTGGTTCATGATTGTTGACTCTCCTAAGGAGTACTGTGCACCCGCGTGTGTTGTCCTTGATGACATGGGAGGCACTGAGGTGCGATGGCGATGTGATGGCGATACTGCAGAGTAGTGCACAACACTGTGATCCAACGTGGAACCTTTCGTATCGCAGCTCCATACGCTATACTATGGATATCCTACAGCCGTTAGCATTACACTATGTACAATTTCACGACACTTCAGCAGTCTCTTAAGGCGGTACAAGAGCACTATAGACAAGAATTAGCAACAATACGTACCGGCCAAGCCGCACCCTCAATACTTGATCGTGTTCGGGTCGATGCCTATGGCACCAAAGTCCCGATTCAGCAGGTGGGAAGCATAATGATAGAAGATGCAAGAACGTTACGAGTGACGACGTGGGATCGTGAGCAGGTTCGGATGCTTGAGGCCGCTATACGAGAAGCCGATCTCGGAGTTTCCGTTTCCGCAGACGAAAAGGGGGTGCGTGTGTGCTTCCCTGAACTTACGAGCGATCGACGGGCTCAACTTTCAAAACTCGCTCGAAGCAAGCTCGAAGAAGCGCGTACGGGAGTGCGTCAGGCTCGCGATCATGCGTGGCAGGAGATTCAAAAAATGGAAAAAGATAAACTTCTTTCTGAAGATGAAAAATTTCGAGGTAAGGAAGAGATGGAGCGTCGTGTGCGTGAAGCTAATGATGAGCTCGAGAGTATGGTGCGCATAAAAGAGGAAGAACTGAGCGCTTAACAATAATTGTAATCGGCTACGCCGGACTTTCGTGTGACGTGCACACGAGTACTCCTGATGAACAGTATAATCACCATCCATGAGTTTACTTATCTTTCTTATCGTTCTTGTCGTGCTTATTTTGGTGCACGAGCTCGGTCATTTTGCCGTCGCGAAATGGTTCGGGATTAGGGTTGATGAATTTGGAATCGGTTTCCCTCCGAAAGTCTGGGGTAAGAAATTCGGTGAGACCGAGTATACGGTGAACGCTCTTCCGATCGGGGGTTTTGTACGTATTTGGGGAGAAGACCCGACACAAGAACATTATGAGAGTGGGCCCGAAAGCGAGCGCAGTTTTGTCAAGAAACCTCGATATGCGCAGGCATTGGTTCTGGTTGCGGGTGTCACCATGAACATCGTACTCGCGTTCGTACTCTATGTGATTGTGTTTATGCTCGGCATGCCGAGCGTCATTGACGAGAGTGAGATACGTTCGTCCACTTCCGAGACTCGACTCATTGTCGATGGTATGATTCCCGGTAGTCCCGCGGATGGTCTACTACAACAAAATGACGAGATACGTCGTGTGACCTCTGGCGCTGATACACTTGACACCACACCCATGCTCCCCAGCGAGGTCACTCGATTTGTCCAAGATCACACGGGACGTCCGATCGTGTTTGATGTCGTGCGGGGCGAAGAAACAACCATGGTTGAATTGACGACTCGTGCAGGGCTTGATCCGGAGCACCCTGAAAAAGAGCTTGCCGGTATCAGCATGCTTCTTGTGGGCACACTTTCGGTCGGGTTTTTTGACGCTGTGCAACAGGCGTTTGTCCATACGTACAATACACTGCTCGCGGTATCGGCCGGTTTGGGGAGTTTTTTCCTCGATGCGGTGCGTGGCAATGCGGATCTTGATCAGGTGGCGGGTCCCGTTGGTATGGTAGGTTTGGTAGGTGAACAAGTGTCCCGAGGATTCACCTGGCTCCTTACATTTGCGGCAGTTATTTCACTCAATCTTGCGGTGATCAATCTGCTCCCGATCCCTGCGCTCGATGGAGGTCGATTGCTTTTTGTGCTGATTGAGGCAATCATACGCCGACCGATTAAGCCTGCGTTTGCAGTGCGTGCTAACCAGATCGGTTTCTTTGCTCTTCTTGCACTCATGGCGGTCGTCACAGCGAGTGATATCTTCAAGCTCTTTACTGCGTAAGTAAGGTAGTGTCGATTCTGTGAGGGGTTTTCACTCCGTACGGTGTTAGTGAAGTGGTTTTTACTGAGTGGGGTAGCTACAACACCTCTTGTTGCGTACCCCCATATTTGACTGCGTAGTCTTTAATTATTTCGGCAATGATTATATTTTCAAAGACGAGAATGTCTCTAGGTCTTTACCAAAGCCATTTTCATCTGTTCGAGTTTCACAGTCCCGAATGACACAGGCAGAAGGTCGTATCGAAACGATTACTACGGTGGCGTAGAAAAGAATTCACATTATAAAATCCCGTATTTCCCGGTCCGCTTGCGGCGGGGTTCTTGATTCTCTCTATGAAAAAAATACTTACCCTGTGTATGGTGCTAGAAGACGGCCGGATACTTCTTGGAATGAAGAAGCGAGGGTTTGGTGCGGGTATGTGGAACGGTTTCGGGGGAAAGGTCGAGGCAGGAGAGACTATAGAGAATGCGGCGCGTCGCGAAATGCGAGAGGAAGCCGGGTTGGAAGTAGGCGCAATGCATGAGGTCGGCAATCTTGAGTTTTCATTCGAGTCTGATCCGGATGTGCTTGAAGTCCATATATTCAGAGTAATCGATCGTGTCGGAACGTTCCATGAGAGTGAAGAAATGCGTCCGCAGTGGTTTGCGCTCGATGAGATACCTTTTTCACAGATGTGGCCGGATGATGAGCAGTGGTTCCCATACCTGCTTAGTGGTGTATTGTTTCGAGGATCATTTCATTTTGACCGTCCGTCGGACGCTAGCCACATGGCAAAGATACTGCGCCAAGAAATAGCAGTAGTGGGGTGTTTATGAAGAAGAAGAGAGATGGAACTCTTAGGCCTAATCAAACAGAGTGTTGTCGATACGACGAGCGCGAGCGTATGCAAATATATTCCTGCTTGTGAAAATTACACATGTAAAAAAATTCCAACAATGGTGCCTACGTATCGAGGCAGATGTTCACTTTGATTACAGAGTTATTTTTGAAGGTACGTAGCCGAAGGCACCTATTAGGGTAATGAAATGTGCGGAAGAGCAGAGCACCAGACATAATCTTTAGTTTGAATACTTCACTCTGCATGAGAGCGGCACGAGGGTGGCACTTTACAACAACTCCGCTCCGCGCTAGGATACGGACATGAGCTCGTACGTGAACACAACAACACCGTAAACGATTGCCGCCTTGCGGGATCATTTTCGGACCCCCCGCAAGGCGCGGGTTTTTTGTTACGCGTGCAAGTGTGCGAACTTTAGGTCTGCGGTACAGACCGCTGGTATGTGAGTCCTTATGGTCACGCGAGACACTTGGGCATTTTAGTAACTATGTCGAGTTTGGCGGCATGTCACCATGCTCGACGCACCATCAGAGTATATGAACACTGAACAACTCTCCGCAATGCGTCACACCCTCGCGCACCTTTTGGCGGCCGCGGTCAAGGAGCTCTACCCGAACGCACTGCCAACGATTGGTCCAGCAATTGATACGGGATTTTACTACGACTTTGATTTTGTTGGTGATGAAAAACCGGGGGATCGAGACTTGCAGCGAGTGGAACAAAAAATGAAAGAACTCCTGAAGAAGTGGGAGGAGATAGTAGGAGAGGAAGTTACCGAGGAGCGAGCGCGAGAGAATTTTGCATCTAACCCTTTCAAACTCGAACTCATTGACGAGATCGTCTTGCGGGGTGAATCGTTGACCTTGTATCATTCCGGTTCGGTGGGGTGTGTGGCATATGCCGAACAGCGATCATTCACCGACTTGTGTCGAGGGGGTCACAGTGAGAACCCTGCAAAAGAGATACCTTCAGGTTGTTTCAAACTTGAGCGCATAGCCGGTGCCTACTGGCGTGGAAGCGAAAAGAACCCCATGCTTACTCGCATCTACGGACTTGCGTTTGAAAGCAAGGATGCGCTTGCGGCATACGAACTTCAAATGGAAGAAGCGAAAAAACGTGATCATAAGAAACTGGGGAGAGAACTCGATCTCTTCACCTTCTCCGATCTTGTTGGGGCAGGGCTTCCTTTATGGACTCCGAAGGGCACGTTGGTGCGAAATCTGCTCGATGATTTTGTGTGGTCACTTCGGGCGGCTCAAGGCTATGAGCGAGTGGAAATACCTCATATTACGAAGAAGGATCTGTATGTGACGAGTGGGCATTGGGAGAAGTATCAAGATGATCTTTTCAAAATAAAAACTCGCGAAGGGCATGAGTTTGCAATGAAACCAATGAACTGTCCGCATCATACACAGATCTACGCACGTCGTCTCTGGAGTTACAAGGAGCTCCCGCAACGCTACGCGAATACCACAACCTGCTACCGTGATGAGCAATCAGGTGAGTTGTCAGGACTTTCGCGCGTGCGCGCGTTCGCACAGGATGATGCGCACGTGTTTTGTCGCATGGTCGATGCAAAAACGGAATTCCTAAAAATATGGGATATCATACACTCATTCTATCCCGTATTCGGCTTCACGTTGCAGGTTCGTCTTTCACGTCACGATCCCGCAACACCGGAAAAATATCTAGGTGATGCCGCTCGCTGGGAGTTTGCTGAAAATATGTTGCGAGAAATAATCCAAGAAAAGGGTGCCTCAGCAGTCGACGGTCTTGGTGAGGCTGCATTCTATGGGCCGAAGCTTGATTTTATGGCGCATGATTCCATTGGCCGACAGTGGCAAGTTGCGACCATTCAGCTCGATCTCAATATGCCCGAGCGTTTTGATCTCGTGTGTATCAACGAAAAAGGTGAGCGTGAACGGGTGGTCATGATTCATGCCGCCATTATGGGTTCGATTGAACGTTTCCTGTCTATTGTAATCGAACATGTTGCCGGAGCGTTTCCGACATGGCTTGCGCCTGAACAAGTGGTCGTGGTACCTGTTGCGGAAAAACATCATGCGTATGCGCTTGAGGTTACGGAGACGCTTGTGCAGCATGGTATCAGGGCGCGCTTTGATGGTGCTAATGTGTCTATGGGTAAAAAGATTCGCGAGTCGAAGCAGCAGAAAATCCCTTATATATTGGTCATTGGAGACAAGGAAGTTACGGATGGGCTCGTCACAGTGGAGAGTCGAGATAGGGGGAATGAGGGTACCGTCTCGTCCGTTGACTTTATCGAACGGATCACCAAGGAGATAAAAACTCGCGGGATGTAAGAGTGTGTCGCTTCTGTGCTTTAACGTGTAGACATGCCGCCTTATGCAAGGCGGCATGCTGTCTTCAGTGGGGGCTAAGGCGTAGCGCCCCGCATGTGTGGTCGACACAGCGCGTATATGCGCGAAAAGAGCTCACGGAGGTCAAGCACGTCTGCTGCTGCTTCCTCAAGAAGTATCGCGAGTTGAGGGTGTCCAATCGATCGGTCATTTGCTGCTTGGCGATGGAGCTCGTTGAGCGTGTGGTGGTAGAATTCGACAACCTTGTCATACCGCATAGAGTGTACTTCCTTGGCAAGGGTATTGAGGGTGCCCTCATACCCCGGTACGTCAATTGGGTGTCCGGTGTGCACCTGCTTATCCGCACGTTTTTCGCCATACAATTCTTCCCAGAAGTAGTGTGGCGCATGCTGCATAAAATCCTCCTCAATCGATGCGTGCATGTTGCAGTAGTACCTGACGTCGGAGACTGGGGAGTGGCGAACCCATGCAGCAGTCTGTCCGCACACCTTGCAGGTATATTCGAATGTTGTGTTCAAGGGACACCTCCGTTTTGTTGCTGTCCTATATGAAAGCGTATGCCTCTTTGGTAGGTATGTAAATATGTAACACTATGTGGAAAAAAGGTGATTATCATGGATAGAGAGTGAGCAGTGAATAGCGGCAGATATGGACAGGCGGTAACTCTTTCGTGCGCTTGTGCGAACCTACGGGTGAGGTGTTGTGTGAATACTCCCATTCGCACAATCACTGCATTTTTTGAAAAAACGATCTCTAACCGGTGGTTTACCGCCGAAAAAGTGCATTTGGTAGTAACCTCAATCCTGCAAGAAAACACGTTGGCTACGCCACCAATGTGGCCAACGTATCTAGCGTGAAGTTTGAGACCTGTTATGGGTAAAAATTGACAAGTCGTGTATCATGGTATATAATGTAAAACATACATCTTCTCTCTTTGGTTGTTTGTCCGGCTCGTGGAGTACGTAGACCCGAAGAGCGCTAGTCGCCTTTTTATTTTATAGACTAGGGTGTAGGGAACGTCCACATACTATATGTTTAATACAACACAGCGGCCTACGCACGGCCGCGGTGGTCCGCGAAACGGTACCACAAACGTGCGTTCTTCAGGTGGTCGCATGGTACGAAACGGGCGACCGATGGGTGCTCGACCACAAGGAGGTGATCGATTTCGTTCTCGTGCGCGTGGCGCAGAGGATATACACCACTCACGCTTTGTTAACAAGGCGGAGCCTGTATTGCAGGCGGATGCATTTGTGCCATCTTTTCGATTCGTTGATCTTCCGCTCGATGCAGATCTTGCACGCGCGGTCGCACAGAAAGGGTATGATGCCCCAACACCTATACAAGATGCTACAATCCCGCTCATTTTGCGTGGTAAGGATGTAGTGGGTATTGCAAATACCGGCACCGGAAAGACGGCCGCATTCCTTGTACCTCTTATTCAGAAAGTGCGAGCACGACGAGGTGAGCAAGTGTTGGTAATCACACCAACCCGCGAGCTTGCGATACAAATTGATGCGGAGCTACGTGCGCTCACACGCGGTACGCGAATATACTCCGTCGTGTGTGTCGGCGGTGTTGGGATAGGCCCACAGCTACGTGCATTGCGAGATCGCAATGAATTTATCATTGGCACACCGGGTCGCCTCAAAGACCTCATAGACCGCGGTGCGTTGCGTCCTTCCGACGTCAACACGATTGTGCTTGATGAAGCTGACCGCATGCTCGACATGGGATTTATCAATGAGATGCGCGAAGTCATGCGCAAAATGCCAAAAGAACGCCAAACACTTTTCTTTTCTGCGACCATGTCGCCCGATATCGAGAAGGTTGTCGGTGAGTTTTTGCATGATCCGGAGTATGTCTCAGTCAAGAAACGCGATACCAGCAAGAACGTCGATCAGAGTGTGGTGCATATCAAGCCAACGGAAGATAAAATGGAAGTACTGCATGCACACCTTGTGAAGCCGGAGTTCGAGAAAGTGATCGTGTTTGGGCGCACCAAGCATGGGGTGGAGAAGCTGACAAAACAGCTCGTCCATCGTGGTCTTTCTGCTGACTCTATTCATGGAAACAAGAATCACAGCCAACGAGTACGTGCGCTCGACAGTTTCAAACAGGGTCGAACGAAAGTGTTGGTAGCAACCGACGTTGCGGCTCGAGGGCTCGATATCCCAAGTGTGAGCCACGTCATTAATTTTGACATTCCAGCCACGTACGATGACTACGTACACCGCATCGGTCGCACCGGTCGTGCGGACAAGACGGGAATTGCGCTCACGTTCATTGGGAATGGGGTGAGGCAAGCAAAATCTGAAATGGAAATAGAAACGCCCGCACCACGGTACAATCGTGCTCCTGCATATGGTAGCTTCCAGCGTGCCAGTGCTCAACCACGAGGACGATCTGCGCGAGGGTAATACAAAAGATTGATTACTCCCACTAAACACCCCCTTCGGCACATGCTGAAGGGGGTGTGGTGTTTTTTGTTTTTTTCAGACGTTGCAAGTAGGGAGGTACTTTGTGGGTCGGGCGTGTGTAGAGGTTCCGCGCCACGGTCACCTCGCCCGAAGGGGTCAACGACGAGTGACGACGTACAGACGGAATACAACTATCAACAACATCCTCGCGCAGACAGGAATATGTATCGAAGAAAATGCTATTATACCCAAATACATATGGGACGCATAGCAACATACAAGCGGATTGTACTCATCGTGTGTGCTCTCGCGGGCGTGTCGGTCTCATCAATCGCGCACGCCAACTTCACCCAAACCCTCAAGGAGGGTGACACCCACCCGGAAGTAAAACAGCTCCAGGTGTTCCTCAACACCCGCGGATTCACCATAGCGGAAATCGGCCCGGGGAGCGCGGGACAAGAAACCGAGACCTTCGGCCCCGCAACCAAATCCGCCCTCATCCGCTTTCAGGAAACCTACCGAGACGACGTGCTCACTCCCGCCGGGCTCACAAGTGGGAACGGCTACTTCGGCCCGTACTCCGTCGCAAAAGCAAACGCGCTCCTTGTCGGCACGACGTCCATAGAAGCCACACCTCACGATGATCAAACCAAAGACCAATCATCCGGAACCCCACCTCCCAAAACCACCTCCGCATCGACCACCCGCTACCTCACCGAGGCAGACCTCGACAAGATCCTCAAACGTATCGACAGGAACCTTGAAAAGACAAATGACCGCATCAAGTACTCTTCACCCATCAAATCCTTGACCGGTGTCACCCTTGGGGATGCAACATTTGAGGATACCGACGCTTCTTTCGACTTGCTTTCCGTATCGGGCAATACCTCCCTCGCCACCCTTACCGTTACGGCCACTACCACACTTAGCGGGCGTATTGTCATCACCAGCAACACCGCGCCGGCAGACACCACCGATACCCTCTACAACGTGGGCGGTGACCTGTACTGGGCGGGGAATCTCTTGGCGGGATCGGAGGTCGGCACCTGGGCGAGCGATGGGACGAACGTCTGGAGGGCAGGGGGAAATGTGGGGATCGGGACAACGACACTTGGAAGTGGCTTTACGAACACTGCGGGCTGGCATCCACTTACATCAACAAGTCTCACTGTGGACGGCTCGATTTATACACAAGCAATCCATGCAATGAACAACTTCAGTTCATTTGCCGTCTGTGATTCCAACGGCTATCCGTGTCGACTTGCGTTCGGTTGGGCAGACAACACGACAAATCATCGGTTCAGGTCATGGGGCCCTGGCAATACGAGCCTGTCTCTCGATATTGTCGATCCTACCAACCACTTCTTTGTGGTGACCGGGCTATTCAATGCTCAGTATGGAGCAAGGATTGGGTACTACGGGGACAGTGCAACCACGACCGTTCCCACCAATGGCCTTGCTGTGGCTGGTAACGTCGGCATCGGCACCACTTCTCCCTACGCGAAACTTTCGGTCACCAACACCGGCACCGGCCCGAGCTTCACTGTAGAAGACCAAGCAAACGACACCTCACCTTTTGTGATCGATGCGAGCGGAAACGTCGGCATCGGTACCACCGCCCCATCAGGCAAGTTAGATGTGTATGGCTCAGTGGGTGCTGGCTATATGGCCAGATTAATGAATACCGCAGACTCTACTAACGGAAAGGGTCTGTATGTTCAGGCTGGAACAAATAATGGTTTCGGTACCAACACACTTGCAACTTTTGCTGATGGCGATGGTACAGAGGTTGGCAGCATTACGCATAATATAGGTACATTTACATATTCCGGTTCTGCTGCACTCAAGTTCAACACAAATGCTACCGAACGTATGGTGATAACAAGCACCGGCAATGTCGGTATCGGCACCGCCGCCCCCTCCCAAAAACTTACCGTCTCGGGTGACGTCTACGCCTCCTCATTCATCGACGACGGCATCACCCTCACCGCTCCCGACTACGTCTTCGACGACCCCAACTACTTCCATCTCTCCCTCGCTGACATCGAGGCCAGTACCATCGCTAACGCCCACCTCCCGTGGCTCACCCCGCGGGGCAGTGGCCCGATGGCGCTCTCGGAGCGCATCAACGAAATTCTCGAAGCCCTCGAAAACCTCTTCCTCCACGTCTTCGACCTCGCCAAACGTCTCATCGTGGTCGAACAAGATCTTGAGCAAGTAAAGAACCGCGACGCCATCATTTATGAGACCGACGACCGCCTGAACGAGCACAGCACGGAGATAGGTATCCTAAAGGCCGAAATCGCCGAACTCGAAGCAAAACTCGAAGCGCTTGGCGGTGCACGTGAGACCCCGCAATCCGAGGAAGACACGCCACCGACGGCGCCCGCACAAGGCGAGGAAAAACTCGGCGCCGTCGGTGATGAAGAAGAACCCATAGACCCCGAACCAACCACACCTGCATCTATCGAGGTGCCGGCGGAAGCCGAACCACCTACGGAAGAGCCCCAACCAACCGCTCCCCCCGCGTAGTCCTTGCACTTCCTCCGTACCGTTACCACCCCCGCCGTAGGTATAGAGGTTTTCATCTCGGACTCACTGAGATTTTCGAGTGGCATGCCCTGCCTCACGCATCTCTTGGCTCGCGTCAACTTCTCGGTATTAGAGGGGTAGGGGGTACTCCATCTGCACGACATGGTCTGTGCCGAAAACAAGACTGTTTCGCGTACGATCTTGACAGTGTGTTTGAAGGGTTACTATCCACCCACCGCCACGACCCACCAGACACCAGGTGGTATACTTTCTGTACATACGATTAAACACATA
>CAZWNC010000010.1:0-27883 GCA_964635195.1 uncultured Candidatus Saccharibacteria bacterium
TGCATCAGTACCGTCACTCGCCTCTCGCTTTTCGTCCCTCGTCACTCGAAACTTCACAAACACCGCCGTGTCTGTGACGTCCTTGTAGCTGTTGTCCATTGCAATCTCCGCTTTGGAGAGCGGTGTCTCGCACCGAGGGCAAAACATCAATACCTTGCGCCCTTCATACAACCGACCATCATCGTGAATCTTTTTGAGTGCCCACCACACACTCTCAATGTACGAATTGTCCATCGTTTTATACGAATGGTCGAAATCCACCCAACGCCCAAGACGTTCGACGTACTTTTTCCAATCTTCAACAAACGTAAGCACTGCTCTGCGAGCCTCCGTATTGAAGCGGTCGATACCCATTGCCTCAATATCCTTTTTCGACTTGAGTTCCAATTGCTTCTCGACAATATTTTCAACGGGAAGCCCGTGACAATCCCACCCCCACGTGCGGGCAACACGGTACCCCCGCATAGTTTTGTAGCGCCCAACCACATCCTTGATAGAGGAGCCGAGGAGGTGCCCCATGTGTGGAAGACCGGTCGCAAACGGCGGCCCGTCGTAAAAGACGAACTCACCTTCCGGTGCATTCTTTTCAAGTGACTTCTCAAATATTCCTTGTTTGTTCCAAAATGCAAGCACCTCTTCTTCGCGAATCGCCGTTTCGCTCTTTGCCGGCACGTGGCTTTCTTTTTGCTCTTTCATACTATTCATCCTAGCATTTTTTCATCAGAAATCGAAGTGTCACATGCAAATTGACATAACATACACAGAAGCACGAGCAACCTTAAACACAACATTCGTCATTAGCACAAAACCGAGCTGAGCACTCACACTCATTCTTACGCCTACATCCTCTTTGGTGCCTCTATACCAAGAAGCCAAAGGCCGTTGCGTATGGTATGCGCAAACGCTTGTGCAAGCGCAAGCTTGTACGGTTCGGTCGGAGAGTCATCGAGAATCTTTTCGGTGGCATACCAGCTGTTCCACGTAGACGCGAGCTCAACAAGGTACGTTGTAATCTGGTGCGGCTCGTGCTCCTCACGCGCACGTACGACGATTTCGGGAAACCGATACAAGAGGCGCTCGAGCGATGTGGCATCATGTGGCGCAAGCTCAGTCGACGGCTTCACTCCAAGTGCTTTTGCCTTCTCAAGCACCGACACGGCGCGTGTATGCGCATACTGCAAGTACGGACCCGAATCGCCGTCGAAGGAAAGAGCGGCGTTCGGGTCAAACGTGATGTTCTTGCCGACCTTTTGCTTGAGTACGCTATACTTGATGGCCGCCACCGCCACCGCACGCGCAATGTCGTCTTTTTCAGCTTCAGGCAAATCGCGCTCCGCCACTTTTTCCCGCGTAAGCGCAAGCATGTTCATCAACATATCCTCGCCCGTAATCACATTGCCTCTGCGCGAACTCATTTTACCGCTCGACAAGTTCATCATGCCGTGGGGCACGTGCGTAAACTTCCCCGCAAACTCAGGACGCAAGCGCTCGAGTGCCGAAAACGATACTTTGAAATACTCCTCCTGTTCGACTGCGGTCAGGGTAATGGAGCGGTCAAAATCCCACTTCTCCACCTTGAGCTCCGCAAGACCAAGCTCTTTGGCGTCATACGTGGGAAGTCCGTACGAATTTAAGAAGACGCGGGTGTGAAGCCCAATCTCCTCACCCTTAAAGACCACTGCTCCTTCGCTTTCGACAAACACTCCATCCGTAAGACCCTCCTTCACCAGTACCCTTCCCGGCTTTTCGGTTTGTGACTCAAAAAAGTAGTAATCAAACTTTGTACCGAGCAATGCGTACAGTTCCTCAAAGTGTGCGAGCGACACCTCTCGACCAACTTTGTACACCTCAGCTATTTCAGGCGCACGTGCGTACACCATTTTATTATATTCAACGATTTCCTTTTTCGCTTCAGGGTCGTCTTCATACATCCTATTCCCCTCAACATACGCATGTGCGAGATCTTCAATACTGTGCGCACTCCCCCCGAGCCGTTTCAAACCCCACAGGCACTTCGCGACGTGCAGACCCACATCTCCCTGATAGTTGGCGCGACGTACCTCTGCACCGGAATATTCGTACAAACGCGAAAGTGACTCACCGATGGTGTTGGACATGAGATGCCCGATATGGAACGGCTTGAAAGGATTTGGTTGCGTGTACTCAATCATCACCTTTTCCCCTTGCAAATCGTCGTGAGCACCCCACCGTTCTCCGGCACGAAGCAAATCGCGTACCGCGTCGCGAAAGAATGTCCGTGCAAGGTGCACATTGATAAAACCGGGGCCTGCAACTTCAACTCGCTCAACAAGATCGGAAGGAGGGAGTGCGGAAATAATGCGTCCCGCAAGCACACGCGGGTCTTCACCCACCGCTTTTGCACACGCAAGCGCCACGCTGGTGGCATATTCACCATGCGACATGTCCGCGGGGTGCGTAAGTTGCACATCCGTTTCAAGGCCAAGAGATGTAAGTGCACCCGAGAACAGGTCTTTGATTTTTTCACGAACCATACGTTCACTATAGCGCCAGAAACCGCATAACACAAACATTTTCCACCTAACATTCTCAAATCACCTCAAACAACACTTGGACTGATCACTTAGGAGAGAGACGACGTTTATTCGGAGGAAACACACTAGCGAGCACCTTTTGTAAGTATCGGTGGTGTATCCACGGAAACCACGTCAAACTCAGTCTGTCCAACCACTTTACCATTCTCCGTCTCAACCACACACCGCCACGTACCCTCCCGCGGATTTTGTTTTATGGTAAATCCCCGATACCCGGCCTCACGTCCTCCAACGACCGAAAAACCGACTCTACTTTCGCGCACCCATGAACCATCAGACGCTTGATACTGCCACGAATGGAATATTTTAGTACGTAACGCGGTTGGCGCGTATACCGACGAAAAACAGTAAGCCGCTTCCCCGCGCGTACGATGGTAGACACGCGCCGTACTGCGCCAAAACGCATACTCGTGAGGCACCTCATACGTCACGTCGTAGCCACCGCCGGTGCGGAGCACATTGTGGTATATACCTATCTCTTTGAGCGTGAGTGGGACTGGAGGAATAAGGTTGGTGAAATACAGCACTTGAAACCCGACGAAAATGCCTGCAATCGAAAGCCACGCACCATACATCGCACGTCGATAGAGATCCGGGAAAAGACGCATGATAAGTTGAAAAAGGAGTGCGATCATAAACACCGCAGTGACTGTTGCCAGTACAAATGTCGAAGTACCAATGGTGCCGAGCAGTACCGGCATCACGAGTACGAGGTAGGAGGTGAGTGAAAAATGGAGCACACTCATCTGGAAGACCAGTCGCTCATATCGACGTCGAAAGAATTCATTGCCGATGAAAAGTAGAGCCAGCAGCAAAAGAAACGGCCAGCTTGTCCAAAATTCAGCACTCTTCGTATAGAAGATCATAAACCCGGAAAAAAGGCCGCCGAGCGGTGCCTGCACAAGAATGAGAAGATACTCTCTGTGACGCGCAAGCCAGCGAGGCGCCCACCTGCCTGTGTCGACACTATGTACAAGCAAAATACCGACAAATGCAATGAGCAGGTATGAAATAAAAACCACGTTCTCATACACAAGGTCGATACGCGTGAGCGTAAACATATCAAGTACAAAACCGCACCCAAATGCGATTGACGATATGTGACGTGACAACCAACTTGTACCAATGCGCACCATATTCGTATGGTACTACGACTCGAGGTTATGCGTCTACAAATACAAAAAGCCGCCAAAAATACTGGCGGCAAAACGCAATCATACCGGAGTCGTTATCTCAGGCACTCCAACACCTCACACCACCGACACACCGCGCAACGGGAGTACGCGGCGTACTACGACGATGGTGCGGGATTGGTAACGGATGATCATACCCCACCGAATGCCCCGCATGCTTCGGTGTCTGCATGTTCCGTTCCTCGAAAGTCAATGAGGTGCGGAGTGCACCTCCATTGTTACTGAGTCCTCCGGCATGTATAAGCATGAGCGAAAGTACCACTATCTCGAGCAGTAACGCCGTAGCGAGGAGCGTCTCAGGTTTCTGTTGAACCATTGCGGACGATCCTAAACAACTACGCGACCTTATCATAGCGCATTCCTCTTTGTTGATATGAACGAAGCCCGCGTATAAGTATGCCACGGTTTGTGACAATTTGCAGCAGTCGAAACCAACACTCTACGTACCGACCTACTGTGCGTCCTCCACTTTCACTTGCTCGAGCTGATCTTCACGTCGCCCCGCTTGTTTGAGTACCAGCACCATGAGTCCTGCAATCACCGTAGCCGCTATAAGCATGCCCGCCCAAGGGATCCACGGATTGGCCTCGGTGAATCGACTCTCCAAGTCATCACAGACATCCCCCGCTCCATCACCATCGGTATCGCGTTGATCACGATTTGGTGCGTCGGGACATGAATCTTTACTATTCAGTACCCCGTCACGGTCAAAATCATCACACATGTCTCCTCGTCCGTTTCCGTCATAATCGCGCTGATCTGTGTTTGCAAGTGAGACACAGTTGTCGCGCTCGTCAGGCACCCCGTCAGCATCGGAGTCTGCCGGAGTATACCCACTGTTTGGCACCGGCATCCCCTCCGACACAAGCAGCACCCCCGTATCACTCATCAAATCCACACCGCCACTTAGCACACGATCGTGCTGCTGGTCGGGGTCCATATAAATAGTGTACGCTTCTCCAGGCTGTGCCAAGAAGCGTATCCCATACTGCACCTCCACACTTGCGTCATGCTGCATGATTCGCGCCTCCGCTAATCGCAAAGGTTGTGCAAGACCAAAGGTGACTTTGAGCCCCACCGCTGTCGTTGAGGGAAAGTACACCTCGGGGCTTGTCATAGCACGTTCAGCAACCACGACGGTTTCCATACCTGCTGCATTGAGTGCGGTTATTTTCACGGTACGCGGAAGAGCCACGTACGGAGCAAGCTGAACGTGCAGTCCGGATGCTGTGAATGGCGTACCGTCCGAAGAAAAGAACGTTACTGTTGCTGTATTTTGAGATTTCATCATCTGTTCTCTGTCGAACGATTCTTCGAACGGAAAATCAACCGTAGTCCGCACATCGGCATCCATGAGCTCTCGTTCGGCAGCACACAAAGAGAACTCGTCCGGTAGGCAGTACTGTGTGGTCACACTCAGTGACACCTCGAGACGTTCACGATGGGTCACAATGGTTGCTGGCGATATCACACCACTCTCCGAACGGACGATTGCGGCTTCGTTTCGGATCATGCCCGAAACCGGCACTTCAACCACTGTCGGTACGGACACCGAAATGTACGGAACCTCAACAATGGTGCGAAATGGTGAGGTGTCGAAGGCATTGAAATCGGCCTTCCATTCCGGCATACGTCGCTCTTCTGCTTCGCGAATATCCAAGCTTGGAGGTGGAGGCGACTGCTCCTGTGCACACACGACCGACACACATGCGAGACATGCGATCCCAACCACGCTGATATATTGCCCTAAAGTACTGTGAGACATACGTACAATGTAAATTAATGAGTGTGTAGTGTTGACTATACCTTCTTTACTCCATCGAGCCCATTTCGAGAAAACCATGCGACCAACATAAACAGGACACCAATACCAAAGAAGGTAATCCATCGGAGCTCAACCGGCATATCGGCTATCTCCACGAAGATAAGCCGCACCACCACAAACCCAAGATAGAAACCCGCAATAAGCCGTTGCCACGGCACCTTATTCGCTCTTCCCAGCATATAAAAGAACGAACCCACGAGCGCATACACAACGAGCGAAACCGTCGTACCGGTATCTTCGGAAAAAAGTGCGTGTGTCACGAGCCAAACCAAAACAGTGGCATACAAAGCGGCGGCGGAAAAGAGTGCTGCCGCTATCAACCGGAACACTTCACGGTCTTTCTCAGCGACACGTAATCGTTCGTTGAGTAACACATACCCAAGCAACGTGGCAACAACCGCCGTAAACACAATCACGAACGAATCGCTATGAAATACCTCATTGCGATTCCATGCTGCGGAGTCAATACTAAAAAGCGTCAGCCCGGCTGGAACACTACATGGCAAAGCGAGTACCGGCAGTGCACGCACATCGCGACTGATGCGATACCCTACCCAGAGCACGAGAGCCGCTTCTATGGTCGCCGCGACCGTCAGAGCGGGACCATCGAGCTCGAGTGCCGTCGCTACGCCGAGCAGTACCGTACCTACTCCCGCATATGAATAAAAGTACGCAATCCCCGCACCCAAGCGTGTTGCAAAGAATGCACCTAACGCAAACACGAGCGTCCACGCAATAAGGAGCATGCTCTGCCACTCCTCTGCTCCGGCAGCAAGTACCCACAAGAGCAAGAACATGCCCGAACCGATTGCGGTGAGTAAGTCTACAATGCGAACCGCGCGAACGACACGCATGCCCGCAATTGAGGTAACGAAGAAAAGTGCAGTGAACGCAAATGAGAACAGGAGCCCGACCTCGAGCTCAGAGTAACTGTCGACAAACAACAGACTGTAGAGCGCTACGATGATGAGTGACGCGAAAGGCAAATCGCGCCAACCGGTGAGCGCCGCAACCCACACCGAACCAAGGGCAACCACAAAAAGATACGTCAACAAATCCTCGAGGGGAAAGTGTGGTGCGTGTATGAGTAGTGGCGCGAGACCTGCCAACAGTACGTTGGCGTACGCAAGCTCGTGCCGCTTCATAACGATACTGGTGAGTGCAAGCAAACAAGCAGTACTGAAAATAATGATGAGACCCCAGGAGGCAGGAAACAGGTCGTACAGCGTGCGGGCGGCAAACGTGGTAAGTCCGATCATTGCAGCACCCACCACCATGAGCACACTTCCCTGCGTAATGAAACGCTGCATTCGGTACCACCCGAGCACTAACACCACACTGCCTGCCAGATAGCCGCTTGCGATACGTCCACGTTCTGCGATCCACCCCTCTGCGACAGCGTAACTCACAAACCACGCAACCCCGAGAATGATCAGACCCCCTCCGAGCTTCATGAGCCAATCTTCTCGCACCCACATAACGAAACGGCCGAAAAGATCGGGTGTTGTAACAGCACCCGCACTGCCAACAGGGTGCAGAAAGGATGTCTCTGCTCCCATGCGCACAGGCTCTATTCGCACCACCGCATCAGATGCTTTCCTCTCTAACGACATACCCTCCTGCCCCACAGCCCGTGCTTCGCCTACAGTCGGGACCGTGTTTGTTGTCATCTGTTGCAGGTAACGCTCGACATGTGTGAGTCGTTTTTGCATGCCGTTCGCACGCGTGAATGCAATGCCCGCAAGCACCAACGCCAAAAAAGAGAGGAGTTCGAACATATAGTGGTATCAGTGTATTAATATACACAGTGTATCACCGCATCGCTCGTACATAGATAAGGATTATCCACTCCATACTACCTCCGCACGTATAGCATTACTACACAAACACCTCCGGCACCGGATGGGCGAGGGCGAGCGTACGCACGTGCGCGCGTAACTCCGTTTTCTTCTGCACGTCCGCTCTATGCGCAATGGCATCAAGCATCAGCTCCGCCACATGTGCGGAGTCCTTCTCGTCGAAACCACGGGTCGTGAGTGCCGGTGTACCAAAGCGAATACCCGAGGGGTCTAGGGGTGAGCGCGGGTCATCGGCAATCATGTTTTTATTCACCGTGATACCGACCTCGTCGAGCACCTGCTCAGCTTCTTGTCCCGTCACCCCGAGTGAACCGAACACGTCCGCGAGAATGAGGTGGTTACTGGTACCGCCCCCGAGCATACGTACTCCGCGTGAGCGTAACACCTCTTCCATTGCTTTCGCGTTTTTCAATATCTGCGTGGCATACGTTTTGAAAGACGGTTCAAGCGCCTCCTTAAATGCGACCGCCTTCCCCGCAATGTTGTTCATGTGGGGCCCACCCTGCAAGCCCGGGAAAATAGTCTTGTTTATCTTTTTTATCACATCCTCACTCTCTCGTACCATCACCATACCACCGCGAGGGCCCCGCAAGGTCTTATGCGTCGTCGTCGTCATCAAGTCGAAACCGGCATCAAAGGGATTTTTTGTTGCTTTGCCGGCAATGAGCCCTGCAATGTGTGCGACGTCGGCCATCACATACGCCCCCACTTCTCTCCCTATTGCAACAAATTTTTCGTAGTCAAGCTCACGACTGTACGCGCTGAAACCTGCGAGAATGAGTTTTGGTTTTTCGCGCTTGGCAACCTCGAGCATCTCGTCGTAATCTATCTCACCCGTCTCCACGTCCTTCATCTTGTACCGAACAAAACGAAACACTTTGGTCATCATGGTGACAGGGTGTCCGTGGGTAAGGTGCCCACCGTGCGAAAGATCCATACCCATGATCGTGTCGCCCGGCGCCAGCAGTGCAAAGTAGACCGCAATGTTTGCCGGTGCTCCCGAGAGTGGCTGTACGTTTGCATACGCACACCCAAACAGCTCTTTGGCACGATCGATCGCAAGCGTCTCGACGACGTCGGTGTACTCCTGTCCGCCGTAGTACCGCTTACCCGGGTACCCTTCGGCGTACTTGTTGGTCATCACACTTCCAAGCGCTTCAAGCACCGCCTTCGAGACATAGTTCTCGCTCGGAATAAGCTCGAGTCCCTCACGTTCTCGCTTCTCCTCACCCAGGAGGGCATCATACACAGCCTTATCTTGCTTGCGCACAGCGTTGTATTCCATAGTGAAAAGTTAATCAATAAGCGACGTATTTCAAAAAGTTTACAATCCTTCCTCTGCGAGGGAGACCATACAAACGTGTGCATAATTCCCTAACGCGACTGCGGAAGAACCGTTCCCACTATACCACGTGTCGCAATTCCCAGGGTACGTACCTCGGTGTCGTACGTTAAAGCCCCACCAACAGGTGGGGCTTTTGCTTAGCCATGACGCAGCACCCCCTTTTGCGCTTCCCTGCGCTCACGCGCACGGTCAAGCGACCTGCAAATCCTGCAGTGCTCGCGATAAGAGTGACACACGTACTTCATAGGCCGATAGAGAAGCAGTGCGACTGCAAAAAGTATGAAAAGCATCAGCGAGACGGTGAACATGTCCATGACTTGCTCCTTACAGCACAACGAACAAACCCACTTTGAGCATACGCTTGCACCCTATTCCCCGCAAGCATGACACTGCACATCTTGTTCGTATCTTGCGGGACACGTCAACCTCTCATTGTCCGGTACTCCCGAAACCTCCCGCACCACGTTCGGAGGCAGACTCCGGAAGTAGCTCTGTTTCGAGCACCGTAACCGCCTCAACCCGCTGTATCAACATTTGCGCAACCTTATGGTGTCGTTCAAAGGTGTGTGGTGTCGTGCCCACATTCACAACACCAACAAGCACTTCCCCCCGATAACCCGCATCCACTACACCGCCAAGTGTCTTCAGGCCATGTTTTTGAGACAACCCACTCTTATCCCACACAAGACCCACATACCCGTCTGGTATGGCAACTGCAACACCTGTCGGCACTTGCGCCCGTTCGCCGGGAGCGAGGGTAACCGCCTCGCGCGCATAGAGGTCAAGGCCGGCATCACCTGCATGTGCGTAGCTCGGCATTGGCACAGACGGGTCGAGGCGTTTGAGGTGAAGGGTGAGGGACATGTCTCTCTATGATACTATTATCAGGTCGTGCGTCATACATTGACACCACACTATAAGTCCGTAGTATTCAGAAAGATTTAACGCACCGAGACTCGCAGGAACACACTATGCACTACCTCCCCTACACAAAGCGTACTCCCGACACTCAGTACCAAACACTACTGGCGCGCATTCTTTCAGAAGGACGCAAGATAATGCCAATACATGGTGAGTCAGCGTGGATGATTCCCGGATTACAGATGCGTTTCAAGATGGAGAACGGTTTTCCACTTCTTCCGATCCGCGACCTCTCACGTTCGTTCCCCGGCGCACTTGGTGAACTTGTCGCCTTCCTTCACGGTGCTCACACACTGGAACAACTGCAGGAATACGGATGTCCGAAAGTATTCTGGGAACGATGGGTCACCAAAGAAAAGTGTGAGGTCTTCGGCCTGCCGGAACATGAGCTTGGTCCGGGATCATATGGCCCGGGATGGGCCTCAAACCCTTTACCGAACGGCGAAGTGTTCAACCAAGTCAAGCACTTGATGCGCCAGATCAAAGAACGCCCCTACTTGCGCACGCATCTGCTTTCACCATGGATCCCGGCGTTTACGCTCCAGCACAGCGAGCTCACCCGCCAAGTGGTCGTGGCCCCATGCCATGGGTGGGTGCATTTCATCGCTTTTCCTGAAACAAAAGAACTGGTCGTCCACCACTTTCAACGAAGTGGCGACATGCCGGTAGGAGTGGCACTCAACATGGTGGAGTACGCAGCGCTCGGCATGCTTGTGGCGCGGATGTTGGGGTACCGTTTTGACGAACTTGTCTACACCATTTCGGACGCCCACATCTATGAAAGTGAGGTGCCATTCGTAGAGGAGCTTATTGCTCGCGAGGCACGTCCCTTCCCGACTGTCACACTGAGCGATTCAATCACAGATCCACTTGACGCCCGTCGTGAACACTTCACTCTCACCGACTACGACCCGCACCCGCACATGATGATCCCCACGCCGGTATAACATCCTATGAGCGACGAAAAACACAAGCCGAACGAACATGTGAACCTTGCACACGCACGCGAGGTTCACCAAAGACAAACGATGGAGCGCATCGTACAAGATGGGGTGTGTCCTTTCTGCCGTGAGCATTTGGAGACGTACCATACCAAACCAATCCTTGCGGAAGACGAACACTGGGTACTAACGGAGAACTTTGCACCCTACAAAGGCGCAAGACACCACTTCCTTCTCGTAGCAAAGCACCATTGTATCGGTTTCTGGGAGCTCACAAACGAAGCAAAGCTTGCCTTCTTTTTAATGCTCGACAAAGCACGTGAGATTGCACAAGCGGCGGGAGGAGCTCTCATTATGCGTTGGGGAGACACCGACTACACCGGTGCAAGCGTCGCACATTTGCACGCTCAGTTGGTAATCGGGGTGTCTCGCAATGAAGGAAGTGTGCCGATACTTACCTCACTTGGGTATCAAGTGCCACAACCTACTGCACCACTCGAATGATCTCCACCCCATGATCCTTCAGCACTCCCTCGGCGTCGAGTCGTGAGTAGCCGTCACGGTAATAGACCTTTCCCACGCCCGCTTCCGCAAGGAGGCGGGCGCAGTTTATGCAAGGAAATGTCGTAACATATACTGAAGCGCCCGCGAGCTGTGCCCGAGCCGCTCGCGCCACGATGCCGGCCTCACCGTGCAAGGTATCTGAAACTTCCAAATGCTCACCCGCGTCCACGTTGTCACGAGGATTACCCGCAGCCAGTACCGCTTGCTCTGACGGATGATGTGCGTTGTACCCACTAAAAAGCACTACTCCGTCTTTCACCGCAACGGCACCAACCTGTCGCCACCAGTCGGCACTCCGCTCCGCCTCTACCACCGCCTGTTGCATGAATTCTTGATCGAGCTTTTCCGTTGAAGTGACCCGGTCCGGAGCAATGACCTGTTCGGCAAGCGTGATCGGTTTGTCCCATCGAAGGAACACATTCTCATACCACACCGTACATCCGGGCAACCGTTCGGCAAGTCGAGTACTGATCTCATCGACCGGCATCACGACGGTCGCATGTTCAGCATTAAGTGTGTCGAACACTGCGGGCTCAAGTATCTCCACCCTCGTCAACAAGTCGAGTCCACGAATCGCACCACACATCGCCTCAACAGGGATTTGACGCAAATCTCGACCAAGGCGAGGAAACTCCACCTCCACTTGCCCTGGTCCCACCAAGTATAGCGTTGCTCCTGTATATTTCTCAAACAGCGATCGATACCCCTCATGCAAAACCGGCACATACGCAATGAGGTACGTCATAATCATTGTCCTCGCAGGCTTTCCAGGGTCTCTTGCACAACACGGGGAATACGTTGTGCAAGCTCACGTGCGAGCTGGTCTGCTCCATCGATCGAAAGTATGCGGATACGCGCCGAAGTACTCGTAACAGCCTGCGGAGGCAGGGTGACAATTTCGTCACAGTACTCTGTGTAAGCCGCAACCACCTCAGCCGGAAAATCTTTGGTTGATTCTGATGTCACCAAAACATGTGGCCGTACCACGCGGATCAGTGCACCTATTTCCATGTCCACGTCGCGTTTTGTGAGAATGGAAACATGTCGCAAGTGTGACAACATGTGTAGTCGCTCCTCAAAGGGCACAATGGGTCGGTTCGGGCCCTTGCGTGCACGCGTAAACTCGTCAGTATCAACACCTACAATAAGCAGATCTCCGAAGGACAGTGCTTTTTCGAGATACCGAGCATGACCTTCGTGCAACAAATCATACACGCCTTGCGTAAGGACGATACGCAAACCTCGCTGCTTCAACTCATCGGCAACCGCACGCAACTCATCATAATCCGAAATAAATCGATCCTCACTATGTGCGTATCGACTTAAAATTTTATCTATCGCAACGCCATGGCGCGCCCGATCGTCAACATCATGAGTGTGCATAGTATACCCAGTATACCGCCTTGCTAACGGGGCACCAAACTATGCGCACTGGCTCGTCAGTGGTATAAATCAAGGTGTATGCAACCCGTACTCAGCATCATTGCCGCACTTGGGCTTCGCACACGTGCGATCGGCAGAGACAATGCCCTGCTCTGGCATGTTCCTGGCGACCTTCCACGCTTTAAGGCACTCACTGTCGGACACCCGATTATCATGGGGAGCAAAACATTCGAGTCTATCGGTCACCCCCTTCCCGACCGCACCAACCTCGTCCTTACCACCGACCCGGCATGGTCTCATCAGGGTGTCGTGGCATGCTCCACCCTTGAAGACGCGCTCATGAACGCGCGCGCCACAGGTACCGACGAAGTGTTCGTGATCGGTGGCGGTACCGTGTACGCACAAACCATCAACATCGCCGATCGGCTCTACCTCACCCTTATCGACGACGATACCGAAGGGGATGTGTACTTCCCCGACTACACAAGACTCCCGCTCTCCGAAACATTCCGCGAAGAACACACGGAGACCCTGCCTCGCTTTACTTGGACTACTTTTGAGCGAGTGCGCTAGAAGTCGCACCGCATCTTACGAGCACCCTCTCCGTCATACACGGAAACCATGTTGTTGCACATATGCAATTCTGTATGCGTCGACTTGCGCCTATACGCACGGTCTGACACGCTTTTCAATTTGTGGCAACCAAGGATCTGATGGTATAACGCGACGTACCCTCATTCACTGTTTGGAGTGAAAGGCGAGCAACCCGGCAGCTTCGATATGGAGCTGGTTTCCCCTTTGGGGTTGCTCGCCTTTCACGCCAACACGTATCAATCGTTTTCGTCCAACAAATGCGCAAACAATGCACACGCTCGTGCATTATAACACCACACTCTACGGAGACTGCCATTTGACACTCGCCCCAAAAAGCATACACTTGCTTGCACAAGGGGAAACCAGCGACATGCTGTCGCTATGGAGTACGTAAAAAATCGCACCAATACCACCACGACCGAATGTTCGTACCCAACGACAGTGAACCACTCGCGTGCCGAATAGGCAGTGCGAGTTTTTTGTTCTCTCGCGTCAGTCACCACTGTTTTGGTCTGCGGACTGAAACAACCGCTCTTCACATCGCCTGTACATAACGCACACACGATGCCAGTCATGGAAACCGGGCATCGTGTGGGCTTGTATGCCCACACATGGTCGATACCTTCGCGTAGGTAGTTACGCGGAATCACACCTGTTTCTTCCGTGTACCCTTAAGGGACGGAGGAAACACACTTATAAGCAGTAATTACTACCACATATGGTTACAGCAAACACAGTTTTGGGCAAAGCAGCGGCACTCGCAATGTTGCCAGCGCTTACACTCGGTCTGTTCGCAGCTCCCGCAAGCGCGCAGGAGCCCATCAACACCTTCGTAGGTGTCAGCAATTTCAGCGTCTCGAACACAGTCAACATGGTTGGCTCGAGCGCAAACAGCGGCGGCAACGCAGTCGTGAGCACCAGCGCAAGCGTTGGTGGCAACAGCGGCAGCAGTGCAGCTATTGCAGGCCCAACCACAGCTCTTGCAGACAGCGACGCTGATGTCGATGTTGAGGCAGAGGGCGAGGAAGGCGAAGTTGAGGCGGAAGGCGAGGCGTACGCTGATGGCGACGCTGATGCAACCGGCTCAGCAACCAGCGCAACCGGCAACGGCGGCGCAGGTGGTTCAGCTACCAACATCACCACCCTTATGACGGGCAACGCTACGTCTGAGGTTGTGATCGAGGGCGCACAGAACAGCACCGAAATCGACATTGATGCAGAAGATAACTGCGATTGTGATCGCTACAACGAGTACTACGAGAGCGCTTCCATGTACTACGAGAGGCATAATCTCGACGAGGAAAGCGAGTACGAGGCAGAGGGCGATGGCGAGGTTGAAGAGGAGTGGAGCAAGGAAGAGAGCTCTACCGAAATGGGCGGCGAATGGGAGTCATACTCGAAGGAGTACGTACCTGTCAACACCACCATCCTTGTTGGAAACATGGAGTTGGATGAAACCGCGAATTTCGTCATGTCCGGCGCGGACAGTGGCAACAACCTTGTTCTTACCGACAGCGCAAGCCTTGGTGGCACGAGCGGCAATAGCATGGCTATGACCGCACCTGTCACCGCTGCTGCAGACAGCGACGCTGATGTCGATGTCGAAGCAGAGGGCGAGGAAGGTGAGGACAGCGAGGTTGAGGCGGAAGGCGAGGCAGCCGCTGATGGCGACGCTACCGCAACAAACACGGCACATGGCACGACCGGCAACGGCGGCGCTGGTGGCAACACCACGACCGACACGTTGGTAGTGACCGGTGCTGCTCGCTCGTTCGTCGGCATCGTCGACGCTTCGAGGCACACCGTGATCCGCATCCAGCGCTAATCGCGACGGATTCGATCAATTCGCATGTGTTGGGTTGGGTGGCGACCTCGGTCGCCCCCTCCCCTAAGGTCTTTCGAGCTACCGTGTCGCTGAAGCAGAACTTGCCTGCACAGCGCATCATAAGCACACGTGAGACCTTACGGAGGGACTTATCCGCACCAGCGCGAATCATATGTTCATTTCCATTCCACTTATTGCGGTGTCATCACTACTCTTCGTATCGACCCAAACATACACGTCTGAAACAGCTGCTGCACGCACAGTGCACACGAGCTCACACCAAACGGGCACGACGGTGTATCAGAAAAGTTCCGCTCAAACGGGCGAGAACGGGTCGGCAAGCGTACACATCACCACCATCGTAAACGGTGAGAAGGTTGTCGATATACACAAAACGTCGACAGGTACTCCCATTACGATAGAGTCTGTATACCCCGCAACAGGTTCCGTAGCCCGTGTGCATGTCACCGCTGACAGCGCCTCGTCGACACATCCGGTCACCAGCGAAGCACTGCTCCATGCATGGAAACAAAGTCGTTTAGCACCGGCCGATCCGCCTTTGCAGCATGTCCCCGTGCCACTTGCGAGATCGATTCATTTTACCAACATAATTACCGAGTTGGAGGATTCCGAAGATTCATTTGTGCGGCATGCTAGAAGCCCCGCACTTTGGACACACTTCACCATTTCTCATGCTCAAACCATCGCCTATGCATTATCACTCTTTCCGCTCTAATACAGTTCGCTCTACACTCGCGTTTTTTGCACTCGCGACCGCTTTTGCGTACCTTTTTGCATTCTCAGGGACACCCGGTTTAGTACATGCGGAAGAATCCTCACAAACGTCGAATTCAACAGGTTCTGACAGCACGACAGGTACCGAAGGTTCAACGTCGAGCACCGCCAACGAAAGTACCCCCGACGGAACATCAGGCACCAACACCGGCACGCAGACGGGCGGAACCGAGAGCGAAACAACAGACAACGTTAACATCGCAACCGGTAATGCCAGCTCGAGTGCCGACATCGAGACACGTCAAAACACAAACGAAACTTCACTGACCGGCGCAACCGAAGGCGTTGTCGATCACGAGAACGATGCCAATGCGAGCACGACCGCATCGGTTCAAAGCAGCACCGGGGACAACACAGCGATTGCAGGCACCGACGCGATTATCACGACAGGTTATGCAATATCGACCGCAAACGTGCTCAATGTGGTAAACACCAACGTATTCAATGCACATGGCCTCATGTACTTCTTGAACATGTTGATGGGAAACACGCCATTCGACTTGCGTTCCTTGTTTGCCGTACTGATGGGCAACCGACCGACCCTCGATGCGGGCGACACATGCTCGATTGAAGACGGTACTTGCACGGGTGGCAACACATCACTCTCAATCAGCAACACCAACGACGCGGTGGTCGAAAACGACCTAACCGTAGGAGCGACGACTGGTGCAAGTTCAGCGACAGCTGAGACAGGTGATGCGAGCATCACTTCGGGCGACGCATACGCTGGTGCCAACATCATGAACGTCGTCAACACCAATATCACCAACGCAAACTACCTTCTCCTTACGATGAACGGTTTCGGTGGCGGAAGTGGAGACATCATTTTCCCGGGTGCGGACTGGTTCTACGAGCTCTTGCGTGGCGGATCGACCGTTCCGGCAGGAAGCAGTGTCACGTATGACAACACAAACACCGCAAACGTTTCGACCGTCGGCAACACGACCGCAGATTCCGGCAACAACTCGGCGGAAGGCGCGCAGGCCGACATGACGACCGGCGATGCTACCTCAAACACGACCATTGTCAACCGCGTGAACACAAACATCTTCGGGGACTCGATTTCCCTACTCTTTCGTGTGAGCGGAGACTGGAAGGGTAAAGTCTACGGTCTGCCGGACGGTATGGGTTGGCGCGAGACATCGGCAGGTATCGAAATATTCTGGGAAGGACTTCCGGGAGGCGACGGAGCTCCTATCACCGACTACGACGAGCTTTCGGTCACCAACACCAACACCGCCGAAGTACGCAACCGTTTCAACGTCTACGCACTTACCGGCGAGAACGCAGCTGAAGCGGGAGCACAGGCAAGCGTCACTAGTGGCGACGCACAAGCAAGCACCAACGTCGTGAACGTCGTGAACACCAACGTACTCGGTCGCAACTGGGTACTCGCGATGTTCAACATCCTTGGCGACTGGAGCGGTAACATCACCTTCGGACGCCCCGACCTATGGGTGGGAGCACGTGCGATCACCCCTCCCACACTACGATCGGGCACCTGCTTCGACTACGAGATTACGGTAAACAACCTGGGCGATGCGACAGCTCGCAACGTCTACCTCACCACCAGGCACAATACCCTCTTCCAAAAGATCGACGGCTTGGTCGAGGATATCGAAGGAAGGCTCCGCTACCACGTAGGACGTATACCTGCAGGAGGTAGCAAAACCATCACCCTTCCCGCTTGCGTGAGTGAGGTCGTGGGTGCAAACACCCCGATCGACACCGACTTCACGGTCGAAAGCGAGGAGCCGGATGCAGACACCGCAAACAACACCGACACGATCAGTATAGTCACCCGCGGAGGTGGAGGTGGAGGTTCTATGTTGCGCGGTACCAAAGTCCAGAAAGACAATCTCTCTATCGTCAAAACAGCAGACGTAAGCACCATCGCAGCAAGCTCGAGTGTCGAGTACACGATTACGGTCACAAATTCAGGAGAAACGATATACAACACGCTCCTCCTCGACACCATCTACAACGAAGCAGGTGCATCGATTCACGAACAACGTTGGAGCTTGGAAACGATCGCAAAGAACGAAACCATCATCCTTCGATACACGGCGTTCTTCAGCGCATCCACGACACCGGGCACCTACACTAACAAAGCATCAGTGAGTGCGAGTAAGGAAAAAGACCTTTCGAGCGACCCGGTCAAATCACCAACAGCGTCCTATCCTGTCACCGTGACAGAGTATGCTGGAAAGGTCACTGTGGCAGCGACCATGTGCGAACCACTTCTCACAAGCTACCTTCGCTACAACGGCACCAACGACTCAGCGCAAGTAAGCAAGTTGCAGATGTTCCTGCGCACGCGAGAAGATAACACCAGCGTACCTCTATCTGGCATCTTCGACCGCGCAACGTTCGACGCGGTACACACGTTCCAGCAAAAATACGCTAGCGAGATTCTTGGACCGTGGGGTATGGAAAAAAGCACCGGATACGTATACTTCACGACACAAAAGAAAGTGAACGAAATCTGGTGTGGGAAAGAATTCCCCCTGAGCACCGACCAGACTCGTGAAATCGAGACCATCAAAACGACCGTGCAGACCGCACAAAAGAGTAACACCCCGGTCCCTGATGAAATCTTCGAAAGGATCGGCTCTGCGCCGGCAATCAAAGAAGAAAATACAGCAATAGCCGCATCGGAAGCGTTGCGCAGTGCGATAAACGAACAAGTAGTTGCCGTAAAGGAAGAAGGTAGGTCTACGGCAGAAGGACAAATCGCCGCAACTGCCGGTGTATGGGCAAGCATTCGCGAGCGCGTCTCATCGATCTTCTCATTCTTTAAGTAAGAGCAAGACGTGGGAGTCTGAAACGCCGGCCTTTTGGAGCCGGCGTTTCTGTAACACAACATCCCCCACTACACGCACGCGATACGCAAAATATATGCTATCATGTCGAGCACATCACACTCTATATGCATCAAAATCACATCCTCCGTCGAATAGTGCGCGTCGTGTTCCGTGTGCTTGTTACCATTTTCGCGCTTATCGGCCTTGCTTTTACGGGAGTGTTCGTTGCGATGCGCTTTGATTTGCTCAACGTACGCGGAACGATAGAGGAACGAAATCAATTCTTTCTTAACGCATGGCAAGAAGCAAAAGCCAAAAAAACCGAACTCCCCACCGAACAAGCACCATCTGCTACCAGCTCGCCTGATGCAACCCCTGCAACGATTCCGCCCAAGAGTGCCTGTATCGACCCGAAAGACACCGTGTGCGCCTGGCTCGACACGCCTGAATGGGAGGTAATACGGAGTGCGCTCGCCAAAGACGAACCCGTCCTTGCACGAGTTGCTGAAGAAACCGGCGTGAGCAAACGCATGCTGGCTTCGGTCGTAGTGCCGGAACAAGCACGCTTCTTCACCTCAAACCGCGAGGTCTTCAAAAGGTGGTTCGAGCCCATGAAGCTCCTTGGCTCACTTACGCAATTCTCCCTCGGCGTATCCGGTATCAAGCAGGAAACGGCGGAACGCATCGAAACGTACGCGAACGATCCTCTCTCTGTCTTTTATCCGGGAGACGGCATGGCGGAACGCATCGCGTATCCCGAAGGAGTCGACAAAAAAAGTGAGCTCTTCGTACGACTCACGAACGAGAAAGACCACTACTACTCCTACCTCTACACAGCACTCTTCATCCGTGAAGTGACCGAACAATGGAGGAAAGCGGGGTACGACATCAGTGAGGAGCCGGAGGTCATCGTGACCCTCTTCAATCTGGGATTTGACAAATCACTTCCGCACCCGGCACCCACAGCAGGTGGTGCTCCCGTCACGCTCGGCAACACCACCTACACATACGGCACCTTGGGAGGACTCTTCTACCGCTCAGACGAGCTCATCGATATAATGCCGAGATAGCGCTCCTCAACAACATGCACATGAGAAAAGCCCGCATAAATGCGGGCTTTAAAAAACTTGTTGTCCTTAGGACAAATTTTTTGGACCGTACGTGGTCTGAACGAAAGGGTGATGCCGAAGCATCAAAGAACGAAGATAATGTATGTTGGAATAAATCATCTTCTTCCCCAAGCATAGCACATGACACATGCCATGCAAGCCAAGTTATGCACAGGAACACACATCACGACTCTCTCCTAGTACCTTACTCCTCCTAGTGTCCACTACGCTTCGCGAGGTATGCCTCAGCGAGCGATATGTCTTCAGGGCGTCCCACCGGGCACCATGCCGATTGTTCGACAACTTGTACGGGTGCACGCTCCGCAAGGAGTGTAAGCATGTCGGTCAAACGCACCTCACCCCCGACCATAGGAGTGACACATGCAAATATACGCCTGTCGAGCATCATCGCTCCGGTATTCACCAAATTCGAGCTCGGGTCTTCTGGCTTTTCTTTGATCTCCACTAAGACACCTGATTCGGATTGCACAATAACTCCAAAGTGTCGGGGGTCATCCACTCGTGCCGCGAGCACTGCCAGATCTTCACGAATAAGGGCACGAAGCGCGTCCGGGCCGTGCAAGTCGTCCGCAAGGATTACCATAAAACGATCATCAAGCACATCCTGTGCTGAAAGCAGTGCACCTCCCGTACCATCCGGCTCTCCCTGCTCCACGTACACGATGCGCGTTCCCGCATACTCGTTTCCATACTGCGCACGCAGATCGTCTTTACGATACTTAACGACAAGCACCACCTCATCCACCTCGGAAGGAAGTGCCTCAAGTACGTGAGTAAGGATTGGCACCCCGCACACCCGCACAAGCGGTTTCGGAAGCATTTCCGTAAGGGGACGCATTCTTGTTCCTTTTCCAGCAGCAGGTATCACACATTGCATGGCCGGCATGATACCACCATCGTTCTCAAATGGGAAACGGGCACAGTCCGCTCACCCACACACCATAAGCACCCCTACACCACAACGTACACGAGTGTTGCAAGAATACAGTACGTAAAAATGTTTGCGATACGGGACGCAGAAAAAAGCTTGAGTGCAGACCCGAGCGATTCACGCACGTCAAACAGGTGCCCATCGATACTGACCGTCGCATGAAGCTCGTCAAGTATGAGGTGCACCAGGTACCCCACTCCCGCACCAACCGCAAGAAGCGCCCCTTCAAATTCATCTGTTCCCCAAAAAAACGCAACAAGATACACAATGAGCGCCATGTTCACCGTTGCGGGAAGTGAATGCATCATGCCTCGATGTCGCGTCAGTTTCTTGAAAACACCACCCACAATAAGCCATACCACGACAATGGCAAACAATGGCCGGCCCGCAAGCTCATACATACTCTCCGCACCACGGGTGAGTGTGTCAAAGAGCACCAAGCCCCCGCAGACCAATGTGAACAAACCGAACACGATGTAGAACGGAATACTCGTATCGCTGTCCAAGTCCGGCATGAAAGAAGCGACGACCGTTACGATGAAAAGTGCAAGCAAGAGTTTCCAGTCTGTTGCGAGCGCGTAGTAGTAGGTTACCACCACCCCCACCCCCGCCACGAACGCACCAACGGTCACATGTTCACGAAAAAGGGCCATTGTTCCAGTGTATCACACGCACCACCGGCACACACAAGGAGTGTATTTGACTGAAAAGCGCCAGCCTGTATGATATTTTTGTAAAAGTTCTTTACGCTTCTCACATCCCTCTACACTTGCAGGTAAAAAATGTTCAAGCACGTAATACTCATTGCCCTCTCGGCAACAAGCATTTTCGCAGGATTCGCAAACGTTGGATGCTTCTTCCTAGGAGGTTGCGCCGTATTGGGTGGAGGTAAGTAAACCGGCATAGAGATTGCCAACACATAGGAAAAGACCGCGGTGCGGTCTTTTTTGTACGCGAGAGATGTGAGGCAACACCCAAATTACTCAGAGCGCATGGATTCTCTTTTACACTCTTTCAAACATTTCACAGCCGGTCGGCAAAGCGCCGATCCGTGCCACATGCTCACGCACACACTTGACATTAATTATATAATATGATTTAATTATAAGAGGCGTAGACGTATCACAATAGGAGTCACACATGGTTGGCACGACGAGTGGAAGAAAAAGAGACATCAAAAAACTTTCCGTCTCAGTAGTCATCCCCACCCTAAACGAGGAGGCAAACATAGGAGCGGTTATTGAGCACGTACTTGCTCAGACGCGAAAGCCGGAGGAGATTATTGTCGTCGACAATGGCAGTAACGACCACACGGTCGCGATCGCACACTCCTTTCCCGAAGTCATGGTCATGCATCAAAACATGCCCGGTGTCGGAAACGCGCGCAACATGGGCGCATACCAAAGCAGGCAAGACGTGCTGTGGTTTATTGACGCGGACTGCAGACCCGGAAAAACACACCTTGAAAAAGCGTTAAAAGTGTTTGCAGACAAGTCGGTCGGCCTGGTAACAGGTCCGGCCGACTACGAACGCAAGCACCTCATGGTGCTCCAACTGATGTATGCAACATCAGTGAAGGTTATTGGAAAAATGTTCCGAGGTGCCACCGCCGTCGGAGCAAACATCTTCGTCTGGAGGGAATCTTTTCTTGATATTAACGGCTTCGATTCCCGAAGCGCCTGCATGCTCGAAGATGTGGCACTCGCAACAGCAATGGTACGCGATGCCCGCAAGAAGGTCGTATACAAAAAAGACCTTACTATGCCAACCTCTCGTAGGCGCTTGGAAAAGGATGGGGTTCTTTGGCACATGTTTGTCCTTGGTTTTGGGACACTCGGTCTCTTTTTCGGACTCAAACCATGTCCACGTTTTGACAAGCATATGAGATCATAGCGCCATCACTTCCCCGCCGGATCCTTCCGGCGGTTCTTTTGTACGCACTCGTCCGTCGTCGTCCGCACTCGCTACTCATAACTCGCCAACTCGTTACTCGCTAACTCGTTACTTCGTCGTTACTCGTCCGCCTCGTCGCCGGACGCGGGGTTGCACCCCCGTCCGAAACGTTTTGTCGTCGTCCGTCCTCGTTACTCGTTACTCGCCAACTCGTTACTTCGTCGTCGCCCGTCGTCCGCACTCGCTACTCGGTAACTCGCTACTCGGTAACTCGCCCGTCGTCCGTCGTCCGTACTCGTTACTCGGTCGTCCGTCAGTCGCACTTGTCACTCGCAACTGCTATACTCGTCCGTATGAAATCCCGCCTTTTCGCCCTCTTACGGGACGACTTCGTACGGCACAACGCCGTCTTTTTCGTCGGCTCCATGACTGTCGCCGTCCTCAACTACCTCTACCACCCCATCATGAGCCGTATGATGAGCGTCGAAGACTTCGGTGAAGTGCAGGTGCTCTTTTCCCTACTCTCTCAGATTGGCATTCCGCTTGGCATCTTTAGCATGATAGCCCTCAACCTGTACGCCAACGACCACGACCACACCAGCCCTTCCGTTCGACAATTCTCACTCCTCACCGCGTACGTCGGTGGATTGTCCGCACTCGCCATTCTGTTGGCAACGCCCTACCTCATACACACCTTCAAGCTCACCTCCGCATGGGGCCTCGTCATCGTGGCTGCAACCCTCGTCGTTTCTGCGCTCACTACCTTTGGCCGATCCTACCTTCAGGCATCACGTCAATTTACCCAAACATCCATCGCAAATGCAATCGGCGCAGGTGGCAAACTGCTCGCCGCAATGGCGCTCGTAGCTCTCGGCTATGCCACACTTGGCGCATTGGCCGGCTTTCTCCTCGCCTCGATCGCCACCCTCCTGTACGTCTTCGTAAAAGCGCGTGCACACATGGCGCTCCCCCGCATTGCCCCCATCCGCATCACCCCCGAGCTTCTGCGCGAGATAAAATTTGGCATCCTCATACTTTTCGGCACAGGACTTCTCACATTTTTTGCCACTGCGGACATCACCTTCGCGAAATACTTTTTTCCCGCCGATACCGCAGGCCTTTACAGCGGTATGTCGATCATCGCTCGCATCATATTTTTTGCGACCGGCTCCATAGCCGGAGTGCTCATTGCGCACGTCAAAATATCCGAAACTCCGGCACACAACAGACAGGTGCTCAAAAAAGGGCTCGCGCTCACGTCGCTCATTGGCGGTGCCGGCCTTCTCCTTATGGTACTCTTTCCCACGCACATCATCACGCTCATGATAGGCCAAAGCTACGCCCCACTCGCTCCACTCTTGCCCATGCTCGCCTTCCACACATTTTTACTCGCACTCATCGGAGTCTTTGTCAATTATGCGCTTGCGTTACGCCAAAATACTGTTATAATTATTTGTATAGTCGGTGTGGCTTCCACACTCGGCTTTTTATTTTACGCACACGCGACACCCGCCGACATAGTGCATGCATTCCTCGGTGGTAGCGCTCTCACCCTCGTCACCTGCATTATCGCGTACCTGCACCCCACCAAGCACAACGCAAACCCAAGACATGACATCACAGTCCACCAAGACACCCAGCTCTCCGACTACCGCATCACCGATACGTATTAGTGTCGTCGTTCCGGTGTACAACGAAGAATCTGCGATACGGCCTTTTTGTCGCGCCCTTTGTTCTGTCATAGAAAAATTGAGCGAGTACCACTTTGAGATCCTTTTCATAAACGATGGTTCAACCGACAAAACCCAGCACTACCTCGAAACACTCGCTGTCAAAGATACGCGCGTGCGTGTCATAGAATTTTCCCGCAACTTCGGCAAAGAAGCAGCGACGACCGCAGGCCTGCACGAAGCCACGGGCGATGCGGTACTCGCGATAGACGCCGACCTGCAACACCCACCCGAGCTCATTCCCGAGCTCATAGCAAAGTGGCACGCCGGCGCAGATGTCGTCGTGGGTGTGCGTAAAAACAACGCGAGCGATTCATACGTCAAAAAGGTCGGCTCAAAACTCTACTACACGCTCATAAACGCAATGAGTGAAACACGCATCACCCCGCGCGCAACAGACTTTCGCCTCCTTGACCGCGCAGTGGTCGACGAGTTCAGACATCTCACCGAACACAACCGCATGACCCGTGGCCTCATCGACTGGCTAGGCTTCAGGCGCGACTACCTCTACTTTGAGGCACCCGAAAGAGAGCACGGCGAAGCCTCCTACAGTTTTTGGAAGCTGGTCAAGCTGGCCGGTGAGAGCTTCATCGCACACTCGCTCATGCCTCTACGTTTAGCGGGCTACATTGGCTTGGGCATCATGTTACTTTCAGGAGCACTTGGCACCTTCATGTTCACCGACCGCTACCTTCTCCCTATGGGTTTCAGCTTCAGTGGCCCGGCCATACTCGCAAACATCATTCTCTTCCTCGTTGGAATAGTTCTTATCGCACTTGGAATGCTCTCCTTTTATATCGGCAACATTTACCGAGAGACGCAAGGTCGTCCGTTGTATGTCATTCGCAGACGAGGGACGACGACGGACGAGTAACGAGTTACCGAGTTATGAGTAGCGAGTACGACAACGGACGAGTAACGAGTAACGAGTAACGAGTAACGAGTTGCGAGTACGGCCTTCGGCCGAGTAGCGAGTTATGAGTAGCGAGTACGGACGACGAGTTAGCGAGTTATGAGTAACGAGTACGACAACAGACGAGTTGCGAGTTGCGAGTACATCGATGAATAAAACACCCATGAAAACAATTGCAATAACCTCAGTCTATGCCAACCCGCTCCACCCCGGCCACGTGGAGTGCCTCGAGCTTTCAAAAGCACTGGCCGACGAGCTCGTTGTCATCGTCAACAACGACCACCAAGCCAGAGCAAAGCGCGGTACGGAGAGCTTCCAAGACGAGCAGTACCGCCTAAAGCTGGTCCAAGCACTCAAACCCGTCGACCGTGCGGTACTTTCCATCGACACCGACTCCTCTGTCTGCAAAACGCTCGACGCACTCATCACCGAGCTACAGGCGCGTGACGACGTATCCAAAATCATATTCACCAAAGGTGGTGACCGCTTTGCGACGGAAATACCCGAACGCACCATACTCGACACCCACGGCGTGCACATCATCGACGGCCTTGGCGCAAAGACACACAGTAGTTCCAGCTACGTAAAGCGCATTGAAAACATAGCCGACACACAGGCCCTCGAAGACACGCTCGCCACCCTTCCCACGAGCGCCCGTGAGCAAGAGTACATCGAGGTGGGCGTACGCCCATGGGGAGTGTACTATGTCATGGAGGACAAGCCCGAGTTCAAGGTAAAAAAGATCATTGTCACCCCCGGACAACGCCTAAGCCTGCAGAGTCACGAACATCGGAGCGAGCACTGGGTGGTGGTTTCTGGCACCGCAACGGTCACCATCCGCGAAAAAGGTCACCCCGACCACATCGGCCACAACATATTGACGCAAAATCAAAGTTGTTATGTTCCAAAAGGCCATGTGCACCGCTTAGCAAACCTGCACGACACCCCACTCGTCATTGTTGAAGTGCAGTGTGGCGATTACACCGGCGAAGACGACATCGTCCGCTACCAAGACGACCACGGCCGTGCAAACGATTCATAAATCGTCCCGTCGTCCTCGTTACTCATTACTCGCTTTACTCGCCAACTCGTTACTTCGTCGTTACTCGCCCGTCGTCGTCCTCGCTACTCGCTTTACTCGCTTACTCGTTACTCGTTCGTCTCGTCGTCGTCCTCGCTACTCATAACTCGTTACTCGCCAACTCGTTACTTCGTCGTTACTCGTTACTCGTTACTCGCCAACTCGTTACTTCGTCGTTACTCGTTACTCGCTAACTCGTTACTCGCCCGTCGTCCCTATGCGTATTTTAATGTTCAATTGGAGAGACCTCGCCAACCCCCGCTCGGGCGGTGCTGAAGTTGTGACGGAAGAAGTGCTAAAACGCCTTGTCGCACGCGGGCACAGTGTCACCCTCTTTACGAGCGCATTCCCCGGCTGTCTCCCTCGAGAAAAAGTAAACGGCTACACCATCATACGTCGTGGGCGCGAGTATACAGTACACCTGTGGGCGTTCTACTACTGGTTCAAAAGGTTCCGAAAGGAAGGCTTCACCCACGTCGTCGACCAGATCCACGGCATCCCGTTCTTCACACCACTCTATGTGCGAAGTCGAAATTCAAGACTCGAAAGTACCGTCCCGCCCGTCATTGCGAGCGAAGCTCGGCAATCCAACATCTCGTCCCCGACCGAAGGCCGTACTCGTTCGTCGTTCGTCGTTCGTCGCACTCGTTACTCGTTACTCGCCAACTCGTCACTCCGTCGCTACTCGCTACTCGCCAACTCGTTACTTCGTCGTGCTCGTCGTACTCGTCACTCGCTTTACTCGTTACTCATTACTCGGCCAAAGGCCGTACTCGTTACTCGTTACTCGTTACTCGCTAACTCGTTACTTCGTCGTTACTCGCCACTTCGTCGCCACGTCGTCGCCACTCCGGTAGTGGTTGCCTTCAATCATGAGGTAGCGCGCGAAATATGGCTCCGAATGTACCCCTTTCCCATCAGTCGCATCGGCTACACCCTCGAGCCGTACTTCTATCTTCCGTATAAACACACGCCGTTCATCACTGTCTCCCACGCCACCGAGCGCGATCTCCAAAGTGTCGGCATTCCCGCAAGAAATATTGCCATCATTCCCGAAGCGGTCACCGTTACCCCTCTCACGCGCCCGCCCAAAAAAGACAACGTGCCCACCATCATCTTTGTTGGTCGCATCGCAAAAATGAAAGGCGTGCACCACCTCCTCGAAGCGTACACCCTGGCAAAGAAAGACATCCCCGACTTGCGCCTGTGGCTCGTAGGCGGTGGCGACGAATACAAAGCGGGGCTTGAGGCACAGTATAAAGACGACACCGACATCACGTTCCATGGCTTTGTGAGTGAAGAAAAAAAACTCGAACTCTTGGAACGCGCCACACTTCTATGTAGCGCCAGTATGAAAGAAGGCTACGGCCTCGTCATTATCGAAGCTGCCGCCATGGGCACCCCCTCCGTCGTCTACAACGTCGACGGTTTCAACGAAGCGGTCATCGACGGACAAACAGGCATACTCACTGACACCACCCCGCGCGCATTGGCAAATGGCATCATTTCGTTACTCGGAGACCCGTCGTCGAACTCGCTACTCGCTACTCATAACTCGTCACTCGGTAACTCGCCAACTCGTC
>CAZWNC010000010.1:27983-36858 GCA_964635195.1 uncultured Candidatus Saccharibacteria bacterium
TCGAACTCGCTACTCGCTACTCATAACTCGTCACTCGGTAACTCGCCAACTCGTCGTCCGTCGTCAAACTCGCTACTCGCTACTCATAACTCGTTACCCGCATACTCTGATTTGCAACGCGCCGCCCACGCCCGAAGTCGAGAATTCAACTTCGAGCACACGACAGACGTGTTCGAGCAGATACTGCTACGGAGTAACGAGTTACCGAGTAACGAGTTATGAGTTACTCGTCCGCCTCGTCGCCGGACGTGGGGTTGCACCCCCGTCCGAAACGTTTTTGTCGTCCGTACTCGTAACTCGCTAACTCGTTACTCTTAACTTCGTCGTCCGTCGTCCGTACTCGTTACTCGGTAACTCGTTACTCATAACTCGGCCGAAGGCCGCACTCGTTACTCGTAACTTCGTCGTCGTCCGTCCTCGCTACTCACTTTGCGACTATGTCATTAACTTGCGGTGGTGCGACGACTTGGTACAGCGGCATGTTGTTCTGCCTCCTTAGCATCAGCGATTGCCTTGGCCTTAGCCTGTGCATCCGCACGCGCCTTTGCCTGCGCTGCTGCTTGTGCATCCGCACGCACCTTTGCATCAGCAGCCACCTTTTCTTCTGCCGCCCTTTGCGCAAGTGCGGCCTGTTGCTCTTTTTTACGTTGTGCCTGAGCCTGATCAGCTGCGAGTGCTGCAGCTGCGTCAGCGTCAGCTTCTGCTTTTAATCCCGCAGCTTCAAGTGCACGGACAAGCTCCTGTTCAAGCTCGATTTGTCGCGCCTCCTTCTCAGCGAGATCTTGTTGCAACTGTGACGCGACAACTTGCGATGTGTCGAGTTCCTGACGGAGTGCCTGCTGTTGCGCCCGATATACCTCCTCTATTTCGGCAAGAGATGCGTGCACATATGTGGCCCCGCTCAGTACAACTGACACGCCAACGATGGCCGCGAGAGCATTTCTGATGTCAATATTCATAAAAGAATTGATTAGATCATGTGCCAAAGATCTGTATCTTTTTTCTGAGCGTCGCACTCAGCGCACTGAAAGTTGTCGGGGAGATCTTCCCACTTGGTACCTGGAGCAATACCCTGCTCAGGCCATCCCTTTGCCTCGTCGTAGATCCATCCACAATCAAGGCATACATATTGATTATACATACATGAAATTGTTACTGGCTAATTACACACCGCCACTTTTGAAGTGTAGCGCCGTAACATGAATCTCAGATTAATGGAGATCAAGCGGAATCGTCACCGTGACAGTGGTGCCGACGTCTATCGTGCTTTGCAAGTGTATTGTTCCCCCATGACTTCGCACCAAGCTTTGAACAATCGAAAGGCCAAGCCCCGTTCCACCACCATCCGTTGCCGTTCGCGCCTGGTCCGCTTTGTAGAAACGCTCAAACACCGCTTCGCGCGCTTCTGCAGGTATACCCACGCCAGTGTCTTGCACTGTGAGTATGGCCTGTGTGTTGGTGTGCGCCAACGTGACGGCAACGCTGCCCGATGTTTTGTTGTAGTCTATAGCGTTTCGCAGAAGATTCATGACGACACGCTTGAGTTCGAGTCCATTACCTACTACAGAGATGTTCGGCTCTACCGTATCGCCCAGAAGAATGTTTTTTGAATCTGCGTAAAATCGCATATGCTCGCAGGTGTGGTGTACGAGTGTCGAAAGGTCAATCGGCTCTTGCATATGAGCAATTCGGTTGTCGGCTTTGGCAAGCAATAACAGGTCGTCTGTCATCGTGGCAAGGTGTCGACTTTCATCGCGTACAATTTCAATGAATGATCGATAGTCGTCAACCGCACGTTCACGTCCAAGCAGAAAGTCCGAGCCTGTGCGCAATACCGACAAGGGTGTGCGAAACTCGTGTGCCACATCAGCAAAAAAACGCTTCTGACGCAGGTATGCAGCCTGAAGCGGTGAAAGTGTCGCACGTGAGAGCACATACCCGATGGCCACGACAAGCACCAAAAGAATACCATCCGCAATCAGAAGCACGTCGACCAGGTGTTCACCAAGCTCCTCTGGTATGTGTTGCACCTCGGAACGCACAATACTCACCTCAGTAGCTTCATCAGACATTTCTTCGAATGGTGGCAAAGCACGAATGAAGAGTGCGTAGATAACCACACTGAACAAGCCGAGTAGTACAAGCGCACCAGCCGTGTAGTACAGCGTAAGTCGCACGACCGCGTTCGTAAATTGCCTATCTCCGGAGTCGATACCCTGCCCCGCGGATCGTTTCGATGTATTGTTCATGATTGTCATTCAGTTTTGCACGTAACTGCCGTATGTAGACGTCGGTAATATTGCTGAATGGGTTGTATGCAAAGTCCCAGCAGTGCTCGAGTATCTGTGCTCGCGACACGACCGTGCCCGCCGTACGCATCAGATACTCAAGGATAGCATACTCTTTGACCGTCAGCGGCACTTCCCGATCATCTTGGGTAACAGTACGTGTTGCTGTGTCGAGTCTAATATCTTGTACAACAAGCACCTCAGCAACCCGTGTTGCAGGACGGCGCAAGAGCGCTCGTATTCGTGCAAGAAGTTCATCCATATCGAACGGCTTAACGAGGTAATCGTCCGCACCACTGTCCAGGCCGGCAATGCGGTCACCTGTCTCACCAAGTGCAGTGAGCATAAGAATCGGCAGATGTACGTTGCAAGCTCGGAGATTTTTGGAAACCGTGATGCCGTCTCGCTTCGGAAGCATGATATCCAGGACCATCAGGTCCGGGTTGGTGTCGCGCGCAAGCGCCTCACCCCGTTCTCCGTCCCGCGCCCAGTCAACAGCATATCCCGCCTCTTCAAGGGCTTTTTGCATGTACAGTCCCAGATGCTCGGTATCCTCGACGATCAATATCCGCATGTACATAGTATAGCCGTACTGTAGTGTACGTGCCATTCATCGTACATTCATGTTGGTATAGTATATTTTGGCACGCATGAGAGAGTACGAATTTGCAGATCGGTTGATGGGGTGTGCACTGCCAATATCTATCGTTCACGATTCGCGTGAACATGCAAAGCGGGTACATGACACTGCGGTAGCTCTTGGACGCATGTATGAGAAAACGTTCACCCGTTTTCACGAAGAAAGCGAGCTTTCACATTTGAATCAGGAGAAAACAAAGACCGTGTCCCCCGAGTGAGTTCTTGACCGCACGTGCATCTGCCTTTGTGCTCATTACAAGCGTAAGGACACAGTATCGTTCATCCCTAATCTATGAGGTACTACATATATTTCATTACGTATCTGCAACACACGCTCGTCGGTGGGTCTGTGCTGTACTTGATGACCGCACCGATTTTCATGAGTTTTTACCCGGACCTACTCCCGAGCGGGTACCAGGCTACACTATTCTCTATCTCACTATCGGCAGTCACCTTTGTGATGGCAATTCGACCACTCGCAGATCTTTTCAAGTCGTGGCGGTGGTTACGGTCATTGGTCATCCTGCGCAAGGGGTTTGGCGTGGTCTCAGCATCAATCATCGTATCGTTCATTCTCTCGAAAATCATGATGGGCGGACTGGTACCGTACGTTACGGTGATGAGTACCGGCGCGTACTGGTCGCTTGATGGGTATGCCCTGTTAGCACATCTTGGCGACATTACGGCAATCATCCTTTTGCTCACCTCAAACAACCTGTCGAAGCGTCTGCTTGGGAAGGGCTGGAAACGAGTGCAGAAACTCGCGTACGTATACTTTTATGCGGGCGCATTGTACGAAGTGCTTGCATTTAGTAGCTCCTACGCACTTGCTTGTGCAGTCGGCGTAACCACGTTGGTACTCGTTGCATTCATTAAAAATCGATTTATCTCGAAGGCACGTGCGGCATCTGCCCCAGCACCCATGCCAACGCGCGGTAATGACACAGTACCTAGCAAGCGCGTATGATTCCGACCCGCATCAGCGCCACCATTGTCTCTGCTACCGACCTCTCGGCTACTGCACGAGAAGTGACCTTGCGCCCGCAAAAACCAATACGCTTTCTCGCCGGTTCGTTTGTGAACCTTTTCCTGCCGACTGACGGTGGTGTCGTACGACGAGCATATTCAATTTCCTCAGACCCAGTACAAGTCGAAACGTTCACCATCTCCGTACGACGGGTGCCACAAGGCCTCGGAAGCACGTTTTTTTGGCAACCCGACGTGGTTGGCAAAACTGTCGAAGTAATGGGTCCGCTAGGCAGGAACACCTCGGACAAACTTACCCACAATCGAGTCTTTCTTTTTGGATTTGGTATCGGGGTGTCAGTCATAAAAGCGCTGGCACACTACTGTGTCAACCAACCGTCGATACGCCAAATCGTCATCATGACCGGCAACCGTAACGAGGAGGAGGTACTCTATCGAGCCGAGTTCGAACACCTTGCGGCGACCGATCGACGGGTTGTGTTCCACCCGGTACTTTCTAACCCACTCAACCCACACACGACCGACCGTGCCGGCTTTATTCAGCAGCACGTCCACAATTTTGACTTCACCAACTCTTCAATCTACTTGTGTGGGCAACCGCATGCGTGCACCGCGTTACAAGACGTAATACATGCGCAAGGTGATGCGGGCGCAGATATGTTTGTTGAAAGTTTCTAAGGAGGTTATCCGCCCCGAAATGTTGCTGTCTCAACCATAATTCGTTATTCGTTACTCGCCCGTCGTCCGTCCTCGTCCACCTCGTCGCCGGACGCGGGCTTGTAGCCCCGTCCGAAACGTTTTCGTCGTCGCCCGTACTCGCTAACTCGCCCGTCGTCCGTCCTCGTTACTCGCTACTCGCTTTACTCGTTACTCGCCCGTCGTCGTTACTCGTTACTCATTACTCGCTAACTCGTTACTTCGTCGCTACTCGTTACTCGCCCGTCGTCGTTACTCGCGCATGGGCCGGCTTTCTGTATACACCTCACCCCTGCTACAATGAGAATACAATGGAACGATATTCGAAATCATCACAGCGCACAAAGGACAGTGCAGTGAATGAGCCTGAACACATAGAACAAAAGGCACTGGAGTTTGCACGCAAGAATAAGAAAAAAATTGCATGTGAACAAACAGACCTGGGTCACTTTCCAGCCGACGTTGACCCTGTCTCGGTTTTTATGGCTGGGTCACCGGGTGCTGGCAAAACCGAATCTTCAATACGCTTACTCGAACAACTTACACGAGACGGTCATAATATTTTGCGTATCGATTCGGACGAACTACGTACACTCCTGCCCGGCTATACAGGAACCAATTCGCACTTGTTTCAAGGCGCGACCTCAATACTCGCGGACGCAATGCATGACAAGGCACTCGTCAACCGGCAAAGTTTCATTTTTGATGGCACACTTACCAACCTCGCGCGGGCAAAACAGAACATACAACGTTCACTAGCTCGCAATCGTTTGGTACAGATTATCTACGTCTACCAAGATCCCATACAAGCATGGCACTTTGTACAAGCACGCGAAAAACGTGACGGTCGTACAATACCAATTGATGCATTCGTCCGCCAATATGTTACCGCACGAAAAAATGTAGATATTCTCAAACAGGAATTCGAAAAAAAGATACATGTGGACCTTGTCGTAAAAAACATTGATGGTTCTGACTTCCTCTATCGCGAGAATGTAAGCAAGATTGACAGCCATGTTCCCGAAAAGTATGATGAGCACACCTTACTGGTCCAACTCGCAGAGACCTCTATGTAGCCATGATAGAAAAATTCCTACCAAAAATAAGTAAAGTTTCACCCGCTACCAAGTCCAGCGACTTTTCGTCGTTCTTCCATACCGCCAAACCTTCCGAAAAGAAGCGTGTATACATGGACGTTGCAAGAAAAGCGTCCGCAGACCAAAGTAAAATCATCAAGCAGAACAAACCAGCCCGCACCTCCTAGTCTCGCACTCATTACTCGGTAACTCGTTACTCGCTAACTCGGCCGAAGGCCGCACTCGCTAACTCGTCCGTCGTCGCCCGTCGTCCGTACTCGGCACTTCGTACACTCCGACCGTATCGGTCATCATCCCCACACACACCTCCGCAGAAGATTGACAAAACCACGTATACGCCTATACTGAGGGGAATACACACGAGAAGGCACTTCGTAACGGCACGTCCTTACGCGGTGCCTTTTCTGTTTGGATGAGCAAGTTTCATTCTGAGCATATCCATGAAAACAATTTTCTCGCGAGCCGCCTTCTTGAGGAGAATCGAACAGGTCTTGTAGTGCGGACTCACCACTGTTCTTAGTTTGTCCATGCCGTACAGGTACTCTACCAAACAACCAAAATCACCATCACTGGTGACAATGACTGCCTGATCATAGTTAGGGTACTCTATCATGGTATGTAGCACCAACTCGGCATCGACATTCCCTTTCGTCTTCCCATCCTTACCGGTAAGTGTTGGTTTAAAGATGAGTGTAAAACCCGAATCTTGTAACATGCGGTAGAGGGTTGTGTTGGTTGGAAGGTATCCAATAAATAGAAACGCCTTACTCACTCGGTATTTGTGACTCAAGTACACGCGAAATTTCTGGTAGTCGAGTTTCCAACCAAGGTCATTGATACCCTTATACAAGTTTTCGCTATCAATAAACGCATGATTGTTTTCTCGTTTTTCCATATACTACAAAAGACGCACAGTACCACCAGGTTACGCTGACCTTACCCACACAATGTACCACGTGTAATTTATTTGTTGCAATTTAATAATGATGTATTAACAAGAGATGTTGTTGGACTTTTCGGACTACATAAACTTTCTACTTCGTCGTACTCGCTACTCAGTAACTCATAACTCGGTAACTCGTTACTTGGTCGTCCGTCCTCGTCCGCCTCGTCGCCGGACGTGGGGTTGCACCCCCGTCCGAAACGTTTTCGTCGTCGTCCGCACTCGCCAACTCGCTACTCATAACTCGGCCGAAGGCCGCACTCATTTACTCGTTACTCCGTTCGTGCTATACTATAATAATTAGACTGTAGTCCAAATTTTACTTTTTCACTAGAATATGGCTCATATTAAGCGATATTTGTTTGATAAAATTTTACGCGACCTCGGTCGTAGAAAAATAGTCATCGTCTACGGGGCACGGCAAGTTGGCAAAACCACCCTCGCAGAAGAAGTCCGTGCACGCTACCCCAACAATGTGTACCTCAACGGCGACTTTGTCGACGATAGAGCACGCGTTTCTGAACCCTCCCGTGCGATGGTGGCGCAATTTGCACACAATGACCTCCTTGTCATCGACGAGGCGCAACGCATACCCGACATTGGTATCAAACTGAAGGCAATCTTCGATACCCTTCCCTCACTCCATATACTTGTCACAGGATCATCGGCGCTTGAGATATCACACGCAGTGAGCGAGCCCTTAACCGGCAGATCAAGCGCACACGTCATGTACCCTATAGCACTCTCTGAGATGCGGGACACAAGTTCTACCGACCTCGAACAACTCCTCATATATGGAGCATACCCCGAGGTGATCATATCAACATCCATCGAGGATAAGCGTAACGCCATTTCAAATATTGGAGCGAACTACCTTTTCAAAGACACACTCAATATTGAGTACATAAAAAGTCCGCGAACCCTGGAACTCCTCTTGACCGCACTTGCCGGACAAGTGGGCAACGAAGTTTCAATACACGAACTTTCAAACACACTCGACGTGGACTCAAAAACGGTACTGCGTTACCTCGACATCCTCGAAAAACTCTCAATTATATTCCCGCTTCGACCACATTCGGCCAACATTCGTAAGTCGATCACCAAAAAGAAAAAATACTATTTCTTTGACCTCGGCATACGAAACGCCCTACTCCACTCCTTCGCGCCACTCAAAGAACGCACAGACGTTGGTGCTTTATGGGAAAATTTCTGTGTTGTCGAACGTATGAAGTACCACGACACTCTGAACAATTATCGACAATACCGCTTTTGGCGCTCGTACACCGGGGACGAAATAGACCTCCTTGAGATCGACAACCAAATTATGCGTGGCTTTGAATGCAAATGGAAACCGCAAGCCCTGTCACCACGCATACAGTCTATTTTTCACAACGATTTGCATGGCGCGGGCGACATCACCGTACTCTCCTCGGACACAGCATCCGCAATCATCGAACCATAATTTGTCGTCTTACTCGTTTACTCGGTCGTCGTCGCACTCGCTACTCGGTAACTCATAACTCGCTACTCGGCCGAAGGCCGTACTCGCCAACTCGTTACTTCGTCGTCACCCATCGTCCGCACTCTCTCATTGACACCGCACCCTATATCCTTATAATACCCACATTGATTCTTGGCGAAGGCCTGCCCTTTTTGGCAGAGATTGGTCTCGCGAGAGACTAGCCAAGATCTAGAAAATCCTCGCACTTCGGTGCGGGGATTTTCATGTTACAACCTTGAAATAGTGCTCCTGCTCGGCTCTCCGTACCATCTTTTTACACCCCGGAGTGTCGAGCAACGCACTCCGCAAACACCCTGCCCACATGTCCGCCAAACGGATAAGTGGCTCGCTTTCATCGCGTCGGCCTAAAACCCCACCCGCCAAGGAAATGGGGGCTGGCTCATTTTCTGAGAGCAGAGAGGAATTTGTGCCTGTCCCCAACACTACCCTCTCACCACGAAGACCGAGGCGAGCTACGAGGAAGATTGCAACTCGAGCTTTTTTTGGTACTCTTCCAGAATTTTACGCTGGTCTGCATCCGCGCCTTCAAGCGCACGATTGTACACTTTCTTTTTGCTCGCAGAACGACCGTGTACAAAAAAGTCATAGAAAGGGTCCACCGGCTCTTTCTCTTTTTTCTTTACAAACAAATCTTTTACTTTGTGTAGTGCTATTTTCATGGTAATTGCTCCAACAGTGTTGATATATTGTACTTATCTTTTAT
>CAZWNC010000011.1:0-2844 GCA_964635195.1 uncultured Candidatus Saccharibacteria bacterium
AATCTGCCACGAATATTCGGGCCCATGTGAAAACCTTCTTCTTCCCCACTCAACAACCTCCTTCTCAAGTTTTTCAGCATTTGTGCGAGTGAGCACAAGAGTTGCACAAGTCGCCTTCACGCCTTGAGGCAAATGGCCGCTTCTCGATGCGATGTGTCCGTCCATGGCGGATACAAAACACAACACAATTGTCAACAGGACAACATGTATACTACAATCTACGGCTCAAAAGCTGTACTTTTTTTAACAAAATAGTGACCTGCGCGCGAAAATGTATCGGAATGAGTAATACACAGTCTTATTTCAAAATATGTCAATAGCCGTATGGTATTATACGGCTCAGGTGAAGCGTTTTGGGTCTTCAGTGGGGTGGACGATGGGGTGATAATTCTCCTCAACGAAATCCCTGATCAGGTCAAAATGGACGTTGGAGCTCACATCTCCAAACATAACGTCAAGCGCTCAACCGCGGTTGAGACGAGATAAGTAGCTACATTTTCGTCCACCCCACTGACTACCTAAATCATACCCGAAATCTTTTTGAGCACCAAGGGGCTTCTCCACACTTGGGTGTATTCAGTTTGTCAGATTTTTACCCCTTATAGGATGTAGAAAACTAAAAACTGCCACCCCTCTGTATTCCCTACTCCGCCACACACAGGGTTCTAACCGCCACTATCTCGCCGCACCGTTATCAAACACACTCCTTTTCTGGATTCTTTTGCATACCTGTGCGCCGGAGCGAGCAAACTGCTTTGCTCGCGTGAGGGATTCGAAAAGCGGAGGTATGTGCCAAAGGCACAACCGAGCTGGGGTCGAGACCACTTAACATTTTGCGAGGCACAAAGCAAAATGGTTAGTGAGTCGTGACCGATCCCTCCCGGCGCACGCATGAAAATAGCCCTAGAAATGTGGCTTTTTCTGTGAGGGAGGTAGAGAGGTTCGAACCCACTGCATCCTTGGTTGCAAATATGACGCGATAGTGGTATTGCTTTTTGCAGGTCAACTCATATTATTGAGGCGCTGCAGTGAGTCACTTTAGAGAAGAATCGTCAATTCGTGCCGAGATGGTCGAAATCCTTCGATATATGTGGGACCGTGGCCACGCAAACACCACAGGTGTTTCTATCAGCGAACGTTCATCTGATGATCGAATTGTGGTAGATCAGTCAGGCACAGGTTTCAAGAAGTGTCGTATTACCGTGGACGACCTTCTGGTAATCGACCATGAGTGTAAGCTGATCGAAGATGCACCGAACGGTTCCAATCGTAAAGCACCCGTGAACGTGGTAATCCAGACTGAGTATTATAAAGTCAATCCTTTGGCACTAGCGTGTGTGCACTGTCACGCACCATACACGCAAGTGTTTGCTTGTGAGGGAAAAGCGATTCCACCGTACACATTGCAAGCGCTCCTCATGGGCGAAGTACCGTGCGTGATGTCGGATGATCGCGCTCACAAACGTGACTACCATGATCGCGGACTGCAACTCACGGTTCCTACGGGCCTGCATGACCGTGCAGATGTGTACTACGCAATGTTGCAAGTTGCCAAGGGCGTAACGACTGTTCTGGAACCAAGGCGTAAAGAACTCGAAAAGCACGGACTTGCAGTAACGCACTATCAACATGGCATTTTCGTCTTTGGCAGAAGTCTTGGCGAGGCATTCGATAACTTGGAGCGTGCTGAAGCAAACGCACGCGCGCTGCTCCTTGCCGCGGCTGCAGGATTGCGGTCTCCGTGACCTATGCTCACCATTTGTTGCGCACCCCCTTACGGGGGTGTTATCTTGTATACATGAAAACCGCAGGGGCATTTGTATTCTTCTTCAATGCCCAGGAGCATATACTGCTTTGCAAGCGTTGTGACAAAGATCTCTGGAACTTGCCTGGCGGACAGGTGGAAGTTGGCGAGTCACCATGGGACGCTGCATTGCGTGAGGTGAAAGAGGAGATTGGCGTGACTGCGGAGATTGAGCATCTTGTGGGGGTATACCACAAACCAAAGACTGACGAAGTGGTGTTTCAATTCGTAGGCAAGATACGGAACGGTACACCATCAACAAGTGACGAAGTGGCAGAAATCCGATATTTTTCTACTGATTCCCTGCCCCAAAACACTGCACCTCTGCAGGTTGAGCGGATACGTCAGTATGTCGCCGATCCGTTGGTCGTGCGCTTTTCCACACAGATACCTCGTACATAGGTTTCTCTGCGCTCCACCTTTTTCAAGCCATGCAACGGGTTCGAACCGTCACTATCTCGGCGCACAAACCAAAAAGAGCCTATACTGTAAGCTCTTTTTGTTATACCGAGATAGAGTTCGACACTATAAAGTAATAGTACAAGACAAAGTGTTAAATCCTTGCTTCTCTCTTAATACCCAACGTTTCAAGGAACAATAAAGTTAAATCTGACAAGTATGGTAAGTCTTTAATCTTTTCGACAGAAATATAAACTTGTTGTATGTGTTTCTCTGGTTCGTTATTGTTTACATCGCCACTATATTTTAAAATATCAAATAAATGACTGATTACTAACACTTCGTTACCATCACGTTCATACATATAATTACGAGTAACAACCTCTGTATAGTCCTCAATGACAATGTTGCATTCTTCAAATAATTCTTGCTTTAAGCCATCCTCGACACTTTGACCTTTTGCAACTTTCCCTATAGGAATAGTCCAGAATCCATATTTTGTATGTTCTTGCATTAAGATTTCCCCTTCTTCATTTTCTATTATTGCTGCAATGCCATGATGGCTAACAATATCTTCAGAGTTATATTTTATTTTTTCCATTTCATAATTTAACCACATATTTTTTCGAACCACCACCAGT
>CAZWNC010000011.1:2944-36013 GCA_964635195.1 uncultured Candidatus Saccharibacteria bacterium
AGAATATTCTTCCTTTCGAGAGTCCGGAAAAGTAGAATTACTCCCAGAGCTCTTCGCACTATCAGTGGTGCCCTTTCGGTGCTTGAGGAATAATGAATATTGCGACGATGTATGCAAAAAAGAGCGGAAAGAAGCCCGAGAGAAAAGTAAAAAGTATATACGCCAATCGCAAAACGGAGGAATCAATATTGTAGTATTCGCTTACACCACCAATGACACCCGCCCATACTTTATTTGACCTGCTTCTATATAAATGCTTGATGTGATTGTTCATACTATCGAGTAGTATGAACCGATTTATTAAAAGTCGCAAGCGAAACACTGCCACCAATTCTCTCTATCAACCAAAACCATACGCTCGGACACATAAGCACCTTTCCAGATAGGTTGGCAATTGTTGCAATATTAGTTTTCAAAGCGTTCAAGCACCTGTTCGACAACCGGCAATGTATACTCTCGCGCAACGATTGCATAGCCTTCTTTATTAAGATGTATTCCCTCTGTGGATTTTTTAGTGGCATCAAGAAAAACTTCAGCGGTCAAGAATGGTGCCACGGGAAGATTGTATGTACGTGCCAGCTCAGCATACATATTATCGAAATCGCGCTTGTATGAAAGACCTGAGGTAAGTGGCGCTTGCATGGTAAGCAAAATGACGATGGGCGGTTGGTCACCCCCTTGTAATACCTCAATGGTTTGTGCGATATTGCTCTTTGTTTCTTCAAGTGGAAGCATGCGCAGTGCATCATTGCCACCAATGCCGAGCAGTACGACATCAGGATTTTGTGCACGGATGAACGATGCGCGCTCAAGATTGCCGCGAGTCGTTTCGCCACTCACGCCGGCATTCACAACACGCACCGACCTCCCCTTTTCCCTGAGCAATACTTCGAGTTGCGCAGGATAGCTTTCACTTGCAGGTAAACCATAGCCGGCGGTAAGACTATCACCAAAAGCAACAATAGTCACACCGCCCTCACTTGCCGGCCGAGGGGCAACAGCCGTGATCGGATTATTGTCTGACCGAACGAAAAGCCAACATACGACCCCCAAGAGAGCCATGACGGTGCCGACAAGAAGTGTACGTTTAGTGATCACCATAGGAAAGCAGTTCACGCAGTTTCATTGTATCAGTTTTGAATAGGTACACGCCAAGCATGCACACCAATGCACCAATGCCGAAGAGACTCATGAGTAGTTCAACATCGAACAATACAACGCTATCGAGTTTGAAGAAGTACTGTGATACCCCAAAAGCAACCCCGACTCCAAAGAGATACGCGAGCACACTCGCACTCACGGTAAGTATGCTTGTTTCAAGCAAGTACTGCACCAGCACCCTGTTTTTCGTAGCACCAAGCGCCCGTACGCGCGCACCTTCCAAACGTCTGGTGCCATACGTAGAAATGATCAGGGTGACCACAAGGAGTACCGCAATAAGAAGTGGGGGGATTGTTACGATGACGATGACGAGCAAGAGCAGGCTTGATATTTGTAAGATAAGGGGTGCGAGTGCCTGTGTCTTCAAGACCGTGACGTTTGGCATTGAACTTGCGAGAGCGCGCGACAATATAGTTTGACGCTCACCCTCCTGGTACGCATAGCCAAAATACACGACAGGAAAACGTTCGAGGTCTGCCGGCGCCAGCACGAAGTAGAAAAATGGTAAACCGGAACGTGAGTCTGTCTCGCGAAAACTAGTCACCATGCCCTCTACGGAAAACCCTTGTATGGAAAAGACCACCTTCGAACCAAGCGCTATGCCGGCACGTTTCGCAAAAGCCTCATCGACCGAGATTTCACCCGGTGTGCCTTGCCATGGCTTGCCAGCTACTAAACGCTCACTGGGAAGCAGTTCACTGCGTGATGTGATATTGAATTCTCTGCCCAATTCACGGTCTACCGTATCCGAGCCCGCTGCCAACGCATCCTGCACCTGCAACTCATCAATCGACATAATACGAGCCGGAGTGTTGGGAAAGAGTGTCACCTCAGGAAACCCAGAAAGAAGTTCCTGACGCTGTGAAGGCTGGACATCCAGCACGTAGGTTGAGGGTACTGTTCTGGACAAATCATTTTTCAAGTATCGCTCGAGAGAAACCTGTAACAAGACAAGCGTAGAAAGCGCTGTGAGAGCTACAAAAAGTGACGTGAATGAAATGATCCCAAACAGTCCATCAGCTCGTTTTTGGGAGAGTATGGAACGAAACCAAAATGGAAATCTGCTCCGAACTTTGTAGAGCGCGGTAAGAAGTGCGGAGAAGACGCCCGCAATACCCAGGTAGACTACTCCAACCCCCACGACGGTGCCGACCCCCTGTGCAACATTGCCAAGCAACCACATACTCGCGAACAAGAGTGGCAACAAGGTAACACCGGTGATACCTGCAAGGGTTTTCGGGTGAGTCTCACTGGTATCACCCTGGTCACCGGCTAATATCTGCTTAGGACGTAGTGACAGCACATGTAGCAAGGTGGGAACAAAAGCCGAGAGTGCAATGATACACAGGAACATTGCGGTGAAGCTCTGCACCAGGAGGTACTCCGGGTGTGGCAATACCAGTGAGAATTGTTGTTCAACAAATGCTTGTACCAACCAAAACATCCCCTTCCCCACAAGTGTGCCACACACCGTTGCCACCAGCACGATGTACGCAAGAGCAAGCCCAAGGACACCGGCCAATCGTCGACTGGTGAGACCCAAAGAAAGCATGATTGCAAAACTCTTTCGTTCGACGGTAATAAGGTACACAGTGCTGGCATACACGTTTACGGTCGCCAAGATGGCGGTTATGAGTACGGCGATGACGAGGAAATCGCGCACCAGACCAAGACCGGCCTGCAATCCTCCTTGATTTTCTCCTGCGATGCGGACCTGGTAGCGTCCATTTGAGTCGGTGGCGAAGGCCTGCAGACGTTCCTTCTCCGCTCGGGTCAGTGTCTGTGTTTTGTACGCATACTCGTACTCAGGTCGGAGAAGTGCCGGGTCTATCATTGAACGCACAAACCCTTCGCTACTCACGAGCACACGTGGAAAAAAGCGGAAGCCCCCAAGAAGCGAGGTTGGTTCACCGGTGAGGATGGCACGTACTGTGTATGGAACACCCCCAAAACGCACGATACCCCCGACATTCACTGCAAGCTGTTCCGCACTTGCTTGGTCGAGGATTATCTCTTCACTGCTCGGAAGGCGGTAGGCTCCCTCGCTTGTTGTTACTTCACCGTACACAGGAAACGCCGCATCAACGACACGCATCGAGACTGCGAGCGCTCGCCCAGCGCTTTCGATGGTGGCAGTAAACGCTATTTGCGATGAAATAGTTTCAGGAGGTGTAGAAAACGCACCTTGCGACACCTCAGGCGGAATCGGAGCGGTGCTTTCGAGTACTACATCACCACCAAGAAGCTCTCTGGCTTGCGTATCAAGCAACGCATTACCTGCACTGGTGAGTAGCAATGTGAGCGAGAGCACAATCGCAGTGATGCCAAGCGATAGGAAAGGCAGTAAAAAGCGTCTCCACTCGCGTCGCACCAGACGTGCGGCGTACAACGTGACGAGATTATGCTTGCTCATAGAGAGAGCCGTCTTTTATTTGGTAGACTCGATCCATGCGCTTTGCAATACTATCGTCGTGCGTGATGATGATGAGTGCGGTACCCTGCTTGGTGGTAGTCTCAAGTAAAAGGGAGAGGACGCGCTCTCCGGTCGCACGATCGAGACTACCAGTGGGCTCATCAGCGAGTAGTAGTTTCGGTTGCATCGCGAGCGCGCGGGCAATGGCGACACGCTGTTTTTCCCCACCCGATAGCGTACGCGGAAATGCGTCAAGTCGACCGGTGAGGCCGGTTGTCGTGGTGAGTTCAGTAAAGAGTTTGTTCGCAATGCTGGTGCCTGCAATATCGTGTGGAGCGGTAATGTTTTCTCGTACCGTAAAAGGTGCGATGAGCTCGAACGATTGGAACACGAGACCTATTTTCTCATTTCGAAGCTTGGCGAGCGCAGACTCTCGCATACTACCCACCGCTTGACCTTCAATGAACACCTCACCGGTGGTGGGCACGTCCAAGAGGCCAATAAGTGAGAGGAGTGTTGACTTGCCTGAGCCGGAAGGCCCTATAATGGCGATCTTCTCGCCGGTATACACGGTCAGTGACACCTTGTGCAGTATGTGCAACGGCCCAGAGGGTGTCGTGAAGGTCTTACTCACCTCACTAAGTGCAACGATTGGTACTTGAGTCGCGGGTGATGGATCCATAGGTAGAGTGTACCATACCCGTGCTTTTACCTCACGCACGGTTGACGACAGTTATTTCACAACTCTCCCGTCTGTAAGGGTGATCAAGCGCTCGGCCCGTGCAGCATACTCCGGCTCGTGTGTCACCATGAGCACAGTAAGTCCTTGTGTGTGCAACTCTGCAATGATACTCATGATCGTCTCACCGGTGTCTGTGTCGAGATTTGCAGTCGGTTCATCGGCAAAAAGTATGCGGGGTTTGTTTACCAGCGCTCGTGCGATTGCAACGCGTTGCTGTTCCCCGCCGGAGAGTTGGCTCGGCAGGTTGTGCAGTCGCCCACCCAGACCGACACGTGCAAGGAGTGTTTCGCCTTGCTGAGTACACGATCTGTAACAACCTGTTTGCATGAAGTGTGGTAAGAGCACATTTTCAAGTGCGGTGAGCTCCGGGATAAGCGCGTAATCCTGAAATACGTACCCGAACGTGGTAAGACGCATGGCAACTCTTTGTGCGCGAGAAAACCGAGAGGTGTCTTCACGCAAGATGCGTACCTCACCCGCACTGGGCTGGTCAAGCAAACTCAAGAGATGCAGTAACGTACTTTTGCCAGAGCCACTCCTCCCGTCGATTGCGACAAATTCACCTTCGTGGATCTGGATCGAAACACCGTCAACTGCACGTGTGACTACCTCCCCTATGGTGAAGTATTTCTGAACGTTGACGGTTTCGATGATGGGTTCACTCATGGTGTTTCATTTAACGCCCCAAGATGGCATCGATTGTATGCTTTTGCACAATGATACGTGCAGGTAGGTACCCTGCAATCAATGTTGTTCCTACCAAAATGAGAGCGCGAGCGAGTGTGTCATTCCAGGGAGCGACCAGTATGCCGTCTGCAAATGGGAAATCGATGGGGTGCTGCGCAACGTATGGCGCGATAATGCCATACAACACCAAGACACCAAGGCCGATACCTACAAACGCGTATGCGATCGACAAAAAAACGTACGAGCTTTCGATCGTCAGTCGATTGATCCCTATTCCTTTCAAAATACCGATTTGCTTCTGCCTATTCAGTGCGACGATGAATATCATGATGAACACAGTAATGGCGGCGACGATGATACCAATGAGACCGACACCGTTTCCTAGAAGATCGAACGTGTCAGTGATGTCATCCAAGAACTTCCCTTGAGACTCGTTGGCAGTCTGTACTGTGGCAAACTCCGTGAGACCGGCTTGACGAAGGCTCCGTACAAAGTCTTCTCCGGGTGTGTCCGGCACAAGAGCGATTGCGAGCTCATCTTTTTTATCAATACCACGCCCGAGCACCTTTCGCAGGTGACGATCAACCATAAATATGCGTCTACTGTTTTCGCCAACCTTACCCTCAACAACACCAACGACCGTGTACTCGCCAACAACATCACCGATAGTAAGTCGTACTGTATCGCCTGCAAACACTCCAGCTATACTCCCGCTCGTTTCGGGTGTCCCGCCACTTTCCGGCACATCGCCTGCGTAGCGCTCTAGAAGCTGACTTCCGATGAGTAGCGCGTTGGTATCGTTTTCCTCCAAATAGCGACCTTCGACCACTAAATCGCTCAGTCTGGTCACGCGATCTTCAGACGCGGGGTCGATACCGGCAAGTGTCGCACCTACTTGGTCAGGCAACAGACTTGCCTTTTGCGGGCGTGCATAGTCTGCGCGCACGACGCCGGTCGCAAGGTACCGGGCGCTATGGTCACGATAGCCGGGTGTAGCACTCACGAGCTGCTCCACGTAGGTGGTACGGTCAATGTGTCGTTGGTTTGAAAGTGGAGTCACCAGCACCTGCCCTGAGTACTCCCGCTCGTAAGAAATACTTGCCCCGATCGGAAGTCCTACCAAGACACCACGCACGACCACCACATTCAAGAATGTGAGGAACATAATGGCCACAATCAGGAGTGACGCCCAACGACTCCCCCGACGGAGGTAGCGCAACGTCAAAAACCAACCCACGCGCAGTGAACGCAGAAACATGCACCTATTGTACCAATGAATGGTACTTGTGAGCGAACGGTACTCTTAGGCTGGCAACCGACTGTACTCTCTGCACAGTACCTGTACGAAACAACCATACCGCACAAAAAGATTGACGGGGTGTCATTTTTGCTATTAGATGCTGTAAAAGCTCTTTATGGAGGTGAGTCATGTTCGAACATACAAAGCTAGGCCGACGAGTTGTTGTCAAAACGCAACGTAAGGCACACGGGGGTACGGGAAAGAATAGACGTGGTCAAACCGGAAAAATAGGCATACTCTACGTGACACGAAACGGAACCGAGGAAGAGTATGCTCGTTTTACTGAACCAACGTTTACAGAGCTTCAAAGGCAACTACGTGCCACGAATCTTGTTCCGAGCTATGTCACATTGAATAAGACAGGTGACACACTATTTTAAGCGCACATACATCGACAAGCCCGTTGCTGATGCGGCGGGCTTGTCTAGACTTACAGCTGCTCAAATTGATTCTTACGAAAAAAAAGCGCCTCCGGCATTGGAGGCGCTTCTGACATGCGCAAGTCACTTCGAAAATACATACCCTCCTGGTATCACCACGATCCAGCTTCCATCAAATTGCTCTATTGTAAAACCTCGAGCCTTGTCCTGTTCGAGATCAAATCCAACGACTGTCCAATCCGGAACGTTCACGTGCTTATCTACAATCGTGTTGCGCATGCGAACTCCGTACCCGATTACTGAGTGATCCATTATGACACAGTGATCAAGGTCAGCCCAGTCCTCTACTCGCACATACTTGTGCAAAATACAGAACCAGAGCTTCGCGTTGTTTATGATGCACGAACCACTCACCACGAGGCGCGACGGGACGAATTTTGCAGGAGCGGTATCGTCTTCTGCGCCACTCGGTATCGGCCACCTGGTGTTATACAGATTCACCTTCGGCAACGGATCACACAAGTCCATACACGCGTCAAAGAACGCACGAATCGTTCCAACGTCGCTCCACTCCGGACGCGCCTCACCGTCAATCTGATTGCTCTCATACGGGTACGCAAATACTCGATGCGTTTCAATGAGAGACGGGATGATGTCCTTACCAAAGTCATGTCCCGACTCAGGATTTGTCGCGTCACGTTCTAGTATGTCCGCACCAACATCGACTGGAATAACGTAGTTACCCATTGATGCTAGACAATGCCCAGGGTCGCCCGGTATCTCTGTCGGGTGTTCCGGTTTTTCCTGAAACGCCACGACCCTATATTCCTCATCGACCGCAAGTACACCCAACTGTCCCCGAGCAACATCGACCGATACCCTTGTTGCACAGATGGTGAAGTCAGCGTTATTCTCATTGTGGAATGCCACCGCCTGACGGATATCCATCTTGAACACATGATCACCGTTAAGTACCACGATGACGTGCGGACTTTCATCAGTAAGGTCCTTCCAATTCTGCCAAAGGGCATCAGCAGTACCGTCGTATACAAGCTCGTTTGCAACACGCATCTTTGGAAACAGACCTTCCACAAACTCGCCGCGGCCGGTTTGAGGGTTCCAATTTCGTTGAATATGGTGATGTAGTGAACGACTGGCGTACTGCAGCATGACAAAAATCTTGCGATACCCACTGTTCATCGCGTTTGCGAGCGGAAAATCGACAATGCGATACTTACCACCAAACGGGACACCCGGCTTAGCTCGATCGCGCGTGAGAGGATACAAACGACTCCCCTGCCCACCTGCCAGAACCGCAACGATGACGCGTTGCAGATTTTTTACTTTCATCTCCCATCTCCTATAAAAGAACCACGTTACTTGTTGACCATACAGGCCAACCACTAGCGTAGAAAATACTATATTTTTTTATTTTGTCAATATGCTTTATAGTCCTACTTTCAAATCCACCATGTCTTCTCCACTTCTGCGCGCACATCAAGAGTTGTAGTTCCTAGTCCATGCGGGGAGATAACGCTGCCATACAAACAAGTGACGTCACATCGGGTACATATTCATGATTTGTAAAAAATCCTTCTCTGTCCTGTCGGTAATACATGAGAGGAATGATTGGACGTCATTGTCGAGCTTTGTGTCCGCGACATACCGCGCGCGTGCAATCGCCAGATGTTCAGGGGTAAATTCCTCTTCTGCGCCCATGCCAAAGTAGTTGCGCAACTGAGACATTCGCGCGAGTATTTCATCCGGCTCACGTAGGTAGGTGGTACGCTGGTTTTCTTGTAGCTTCGCGAGAGAGTCAGTATCCAAGACATGACGCAATCTTGCCCCCATCGGAGAGTCGTTGAATGAAAAAATGCCATGTATTTTCTCATGCGCCTCAATAATGTTCTTTTGACGATTTCCCAACAAGACACCATTGACTTCTGCGTCTGAAAACACTGTCCCCGTTTCGCGGTACGCACCGACACCAAGCTGTTGTGGCGTTTTAGAGTCTTCGTTGGCCACCACTGTACGAGTGGAAAGAAATACATCAGCGACATGTTTCGAAAACTTGTCTCTGTCGAGCATCTGTTCGTAGAAACTACGGTACATACGCTCCTTGTCGTACATACCCCGCACTCCCTCTCGCAGTTCGCTTTCTGAGTCAATCAATGTTTTGTATTTTTCCAATGTTTTTGGGTCGAGAACTCGCTGAAGCTCTAGCAATGTCCAGTCGCCCGGGAAATTCGCTTGTACTTTAGCAAGCTCGTGGCGGTATTGCACCAGAGCGTCAGGGTCTTCGTGGTCAATGCTACTTCCTCGAGCACGAACGTCTTCTGTGCGGGAGTTGTACGCGAGGAACTTTGCGTCATAAGGCTCGAGCACCTCACTGCTGTGGGTGGGCGAACTGAGTTCTTTTCCAGCAAGTGCTTCATGGTCTTCTGTGTGTATATGTGTTTCCGATTCCATGCAACACAGTCTAACACGACACGATGTAACATGGCACAATTATTCGAGCTACGTGTTTGGCACATTCCAAAAAATATTGACTAAATTCAATGATGTAGTATAATGTTTGCTGGTCTGTATTCTTGCACAGGAGAAAACGCGTGAATGTTGTGTACAATAACGACAGCAAGGCATGGCTGGTGTATCAAAATGAATCTGGTGTACATCTCAACATTGCCCGAATTGTGAGCGAACAGCATGTCATTGCTGAAGTGGGTTTTTGTTGCAAAGATGCTGAAAGAAGGCAGAAAGTCCTCGAGCTTGCACTGCATGCGCACACCCTGATCTGTTGGTATCGTTCTCGCTACCCGCGTGCAGACGATTTGGATTACCATCGAGAACTCGATCGCTACTTGGCACCAGCTGTAGTTATTTATGGCAATAGCCGTGCTGAGGATGTACTTATCGGCCTTGCCAGTCGTGCGGGAATTGCAGTGTATGATGCTGTAGAATAGTCGACTTGCGACGGGGCTCTTGAGAGCCCCGTTTTATGTACATATGTCAGAATATCGCACTACGCCATCAGAGATGGAAGGACAGAGCGTACACTCTTCACTGCGACCTGCACACCACGAGGGAGATTTTCTTTACCAAAAATTATTCTGGCTCGTCAAAAGATGGTATGAGAAGTTGTTCGTCTGAAACACTGCCGGGACAGAAACTGAGTCCGATGTCTTGAAAATCTTTCAAACCTGTTAGTTCTGTACTTCGCTGTACGTATATTTCAAAATCACATGCTTGTTCCTCGCTCATGCTTGTCGCTGCTAATAGCTCAGCCTCAGCCTCTTTGCGATACTGTGCAGCAGGCTCACTGATAATGAGTATCGAGAACCATTTGAAATAACGGCTGTACTCAATGACGTACCCGCTGGTATCATGCCCAATGACACCTTGACTGACACGAGTCCAGCGAGCCCGCAAAGTGTTCTCTGTTTCACTGGTCATACTCCATGACATCGTTGGTTTTTGAACGGGAATGGTGGAAGTTGACGGAGTCGTTGTCGGACGACTGGGACTACGTGGGAGGACGAGTTCGTCAGTTGAAGATGCTATATACTGATCTCCCGAATCCCCCTTTCTCAACGTAATATACATGAACGCAGTGATTGCAATAAGGAATGTGACAATGAGTATAAGTATAAGAATTTTTTTGTACATAAAAAACCAACTTAGTAGCCTTTTGCTTTGCAATAATTGTACGATGTTTTCCAAGGTTGCCACCCTCTTTTTGCATGCAAATTTGCAGCCCATGAGGAGTTAAAATCAGGGTCACATGCTAATGTTTTACAAGCATTATAGATATCCTGATCGACTATTGTACAGTTTTTCTTTGCCCCCTTGCAGCAAACATTACTTTTTGGGCAAGTACCATAATCAGGTTTTATACTGCTTGGGCAGTTATTCCCTCCAAGCTGGTGCACATCCAGATTGATTTGCCAGATACCATACGAGACGACTGTTCCATCAGCGCAGGTATCACATCGAGACGGTATACAGGCAGTCTTGCCAGCACCAACTTTTCCACCACCACTTTCTTTTGCGCAAATGCATCCCGCAATAGCCAGCTCGGCCTCTGGCCAGCCATGACTGCGCATAAAGTCGGGCGAACAATAACCGTCTGCAGGTGGCTGTCCTGTAACAATACCGTGACAACAAACTAAACTACTACCACAAGTAGCGGACTCCTCGCTATGCTTGTCACTTGGACATGTGGATGCGAAGGTACAGTTGCCCGTCTTGTCAGCGTACTCAGGATCGGTAAACGCACAAATCTTGCCGTAATTGTTTGAGTTTGAGTTTGCGGAAACACAACATGTTTGCGCTGAATCAGAACACTTCGGACCTGATACCGGTGATTCTCCTGAAGCACACGCGCTTTTACACGTACCACCAATCTGACTTGATTGACACTCGAGTGTCGGTAAAATCAACTCGTCAGGATCGAGCTTGATCTTACCGAGTTTTGGCATCTCATACCATGGCGTAAAATCTTTGCACAACAGTTCGTTCCAAGGGCCAAACTTGCCAGTAGTGAGTCCTTTCATGAACACATCAATAAGCAAGTATGCGGCAAGGATGAGTACGAGGCCGGTAAGTGTGCTAGTGAAAATTTTGTGTGCTTTGCTGACATTGGAAGCGCTTGCGGAAGCTGTTGCGTATAGCATGCCGGCATTGGCAAAAAGAAGTGCCGCACATGCAACTGCAAACGCGATGAGGAAGTCGAGCCCTCGCTTAATAAGTATTTGGAAGTGACAGACACTACATTCACCACTGTAACGATAGACTTCCTCGCCGGCATCGTTGGTACCGAACTCAACCTTCATGTTATCACCACAGGGAACGATGCCGCCGTCCGGATCTTCTATTTCTGTCGGTGGTGGTCCGAGAGGTGGTGCGGGTGGATCCTCCTTTTCTTCGTCTCCTCCACCGTCATCATTACTTGGAACACAGCAGGTTGCATAACTTGCATTCCCACACTCTGCGGCGCTCGCCGAGTCACCCCTGCAGGTATTCGTGGCCTTGCACGTTCCCGTTTTGCCATTCACTTGGCAGGTATCATTAATGTAGGTTGCGGCACAGCACACATTTCCCGATGCTGCAGTGCAAGGCGGCGCATCGCTCGGAGCCTGGGTTTTACATGCACCGGCAGGTTTACAGGAATAGCCCGCATCAACACATGCGTTCGCGTCATCACGCTCACTGTCCGTAATGGTGAGCGAGCCTGTGGAAACGGCAGCACCTCCGGAAGCGGGTCGAAGGACAAGTAGTACCACATCGGAATCGGCTGGTTCGGTGTCATCCACTATCGTAATACGAAAAGTCTTTGGTGATGTGTCGCCCTCACGCCACGTGAGTGTCCCGGAAGTGTCTCGCCAATTCTGCGTGCTACCAGATTTCGTTCCTGTTGTCGTGAGATAGTCAAACGACACAGCAGCGTCACCGCCCTCGCGAACGACAGTAATCGTGACGGAACCCGCATCCTCGGCGACTGTGTACGAGCTTGGACTGAACCGTGCCGTGCCGACATCCGCACTTCCCTTTCGTTCACACTCAGTTATAGTGGTGGGGTTCGTTTTAGAAATAGCCTCGTGAGCTATTTGGCAGTTTTCCTGCGTAGAGTAACACTGTTCAGACCTCTGACCACTGCTTGTGGTGTACGTAAAACACCACTGGTACGCACCGTACACGGGTGTGCTGAAAGCAAGTCCTCCACACAGCACACCGACACAAGCAAACCCGAACAAAAAACGAAACGCGGTAGTGCGAAACATGTGTCTATGATAGCACAGGAAATCACATACACTACGCGCCTGTGTGGACAGGCTTTATAAATTCAATGATGTAGTATAATGTTTGCTGGTCTGTATTCTTGCACAGGAGAAAACGCGTGAATGTTGTGTACAGTAACGACAGCAAGGCATGGCTGGTGTACCAATATGAGGTTATATTTCAGTACAAAATGTAAGACCTCTTGACTCACTTTCATATTCCGTCTCCCAACTGTCCCAGTACACATCAATTCCGAGTGCGCACAACTCAAGATACTTAATAGGTGTGAGATGAAATTTATGTCGTCCTACAAACTGACACCTCACCTACTTCACGCACCAAGTTCTATCCAACAGTTATTCTGGGGCACGAACTTTCTGCCGCAAACGTTCCCGCGAGGGGTATGTTGGTTGCAATAAAAATAGCCCTTGAATCTAGACCACTGCTATTCAGCAAAATATGGTTTCTTAAGATCTGCATCAGAAACACTGCCTGGACAAAAACTGAGACCGATATCTTGAAAATATATATCCCCGGTAAGTTCTGTTCGCCGCATTACGAAAATTTGTAATGTACAAAGTTCTTCATTTGACACCTTTAATAAGGTGCGCAAACTTTCTTCTACTTCTCTTCGATAGTTTTCTGCAGGCTCTTTTTTGATTTCTATACGAAACTCATCGTATCGTTTTGTATAGTTAATGTTATATTCATTTTTTACATTTGCAACTAAACCAGAATAAGAGTCAAGCATGACCCACTCATCTTTCAGAACATCGAACAATTCATCTGGCAAAGGTTGCAAGTTCCGCTTTGAAGAGGTTGATGCATGGTATTCTTCTGACTCAACTTGAACCGTTTCATTTTTTGGAATATCTGTGATAGGCAGAATCTCACTCTCTTTCTGGGTTTGAAGAGAAGGTACAGACTGATACTTTAGTATAAACACAAAAAAAACAATAATGCAGATTATTGAAGAGATACTAAATATGAGTATTGCAGTATGTCTATTCATATAATTACTTTATAAAATAAGAAGTGTACAAGAGTATGCGATTATTTATACAAATTCACCACCTCAACACCCACTTAAACAAGTTTTTTTCCCCTTTGTCGTCCAGCAACACTTGATACAGATTCTATCACACAACTTGAGTTTCGTAGCACTACACGCCCATGCATTCAGTGCACAGGACCCACTTTTAAGTAACGACTTAGCGGCAGCCAAATTCAGGTCAGGATTCATCGCAGCAACTTTACATTTATTATATAATTCTTGATCTTTCACTCTACAGGTCGAGTTTTTTCCACTAAACGCATTTGGGCAAGATAATCCTCCAACCTTATTCACGGTCAGGTTAATTTGAAACAAACCAACACTGAATACGTTATCATCCAAACATATGTCTGTGCCACTTTCTGACGTTGGGCTACACGCACTCTCGTGTTTACAAAGTTTCGACATTGTAATTGCCTCACTCCCGAAAATGGGTGTGAGATTCTCAACAGAACAAGGACCACTCGTGCAAACTCCAGCAGTACTTTGGCTTACACCTTCACAGCAAATGAGTCCGCTTCCGCACTCTCCTGCATTAACCTCTGCATGATTATCACCACAAGCATCAAGCGTGGTGCAGGTTCCTGACTTATCCTCGAAACCCGAGGTTTTAAACTTACACGCTGAATTATATTTATCGTAACTACTTTTAACACAACACACATCGCCTTCTGGACAGTTGGTACCCTGTACTGGCTTACTAGCTTCACCTATTTGAAGACACGCATTCCGCTGACAGGTTCCCCCGAGACCGCCTTCAGATTCCTTGAGTTCGCATTGAACTTTTGGCAATATAGGCAAAATCAACTCGACAGAATCGAGTTTGATCTTCTCGAGTTTTGGAACATCATACGACGGCGTAAAATCTTTGCACAACAGTTCGTTCCAAGGGCCAAACTTGCCAGTAGTGAGTCCTTTCATGAACACATCAATAAGCAAGTATGCGGCAAGGATGAGTACGAGGCCGGTAAGTGTGCTAGTGAAAATTTTGTGTGCTTTGCTGACATTGGAAGCGCTTGCGGAAGCTGTTGCGTATAGCATGCCGGCATTGGCAAAAAGAAGTGCCGCACATGCAACGGCAAATGCAATGAGGAAGTCGAGTCCTCGTTTAATGAGAATTTGAAAATGACATGCGGCACATTCACCGGTGTACCGAAAGACTCCCGGGAGAGATTCGACCGTAATATTGTCGCCACATGGAACTATGCCATCTTGATCAGTTCCCTCAGGCTCGTCAGTTTGGGCGGAAACAATATTCACGTATTGGGGACCAAGAGAAAGAACACCGCCACATAGTACCCCAAGAAAAGCAAAGCCCAGCAAAAAACGAAACGCGGTAATGCGAAACATGTGTCTATGATAGCACAGGAAATCACATACACTACGCGCCTGTGTGGACAGGCGCGTAGGTGAAAAGACGAGTGTGGTACCGGTAAGCCGTCTCACTAGCGTTCCACGGTATCGAAGGGGCGAATCGTACTGACGCGCGCTTTACCCCTTCCTTTTTTGACATCGAAGGTCATCTCGCCGGCCTTCAGGTCAACCGAGACGGTGCCACCCTCCTTCACACCATTCGTGACAAGCATTGAGGCAACGGGGGTAAGTATTTTATTTTGAATGAGACGCTTCATGGGGCGAGCACCGTAGTGCGGATCGTACCCCTCCTTTGCCAAGTGCTCCACGACCGCTTCACTTACCACGAGCTGTATGTCTTTATGAGCCAGACGGTCGACAACTATCTTGATTTGCATACGCGCGATGTCACGCACGACGTCGCGGTCAAGCAAGTTGAATAATATGATCTCATCGAGGCGGTTTAAGAATTCGGGACGGAAGAAGTCTTTCAGTGAATCCATAACCTTGCTTTTGGCGTGCTCATAGTCCGCCGCTTCACTGGTGTCAGTGTTGAAACCGAGGCGGCTCATCCGGTCGATGTGCTGAGCACCTATATTCGACGTGAGTATGATGATGCTGTTTTTGAAGTTCACTTTCCTACCCTTTGCGTCAGTGAGATGACCATTGTCAAAGACCTGCAAGAGAATGTTGAAGACCTCGGGGTGTGCTTTCTCCACCTCGTCAAACAGAAGCACGGAGTACGGACGGTGGCGCACCGTCTCGGTAAGGTTACCTCCCTCCTCGTACCCCACATACCCTGCAGGTGCACCGATGATCTTTGAGACACTGTGGCGCTCCATGTATTCGCTCATATCGACACGAACAAGTGCGTTTTCATCGTCGAACATAAACTCCGCAAGTGCTTTGGAAAGCTCGGTCTTACCCACACCGGTTGGCCCGAGAAAGAGGAATGAACCGATAGGCCTGTTCGGGTCGGCGATACCGGTGCGGGAGCGACGGACCGCATCGGCAATCGTACGCACTGCCTCGTCTTGACCCTTTACCCTACTCTTCAAGACCTCTTCCATGCGTGAAAGTTTGTCTGCTTCTTCTTCAAGCATTCGTGCCACAGGAACACCCGTCCACCGACTCACCACATCGGCAATCTCGGCTTCCGTGATTTCCTCCTTGAGCACACGACGTGTTTTTTGGAGCTTCTTGAGACGCTTGACGTTTGTATCGAGGTCGCGCTCAAGTGTGGGAATGGTGCCATAACGTATTTCCGCCGCTCGTGAAAGGTCGGCACTCGCTTCGGCGTTTTCCGCATCAATGCGCTGTCGTTCCAGATCTTTTTTGATGCGCTTTATTTCGGTAAGAGAATCCTTCTCATTGGTCCATTTCACCTCAAGCTCACGTGTGGTGTCGCGCAAGTGTGCTATCTCAGCCTCGATCGACGCCATGCGCGCCCTCGCGCGTGTCGCAACCGCACTTGTCGAGCTTTCATCTGCATCCTTCTTGACCGCCTCACGCTCTATCTCAAGACGTCGTATCTTGCGATGCGTTTCTTCCAAAAGAGGTGGTTTGTTTTCCAACGAAATACGCAAGGCACTTGCCGCCTCGTCGATGAGGTCAATGGCTTTGTCGGGCAAGTAACGGTCTGTGAGGTACCGTGACGCTAGTTGCGCCGCCGCAACGATCGCATCGTCTGTCACCCGAACCCCATGGTAAACCTCGTACCGTTCACGTAATCCGCGCAATATGGCAATAGCGTCTTCAAGCGAGGGCTCATTCACGAACACGGGTTGGAAGCGCCGGGTGAGAGCCGGGTCTTTTTCAATGTACTTCTGATACTCCTTGGTTGTCGTTGCACCTATAACACGTAGCTCACCTCGCGCAAGTGCTGGCTTCAACATGTTGCTCGCATCAAGCGTTCCTTCTGCAGAGCCTGCACCAACAATGGTGTGTATCTCATCGATGAAGAGTATGATGTTCCCTGCACTTTTCTCAATCTCCCGCATGACATTCTTCAAGCGCTCTTCAAACTCTCCACGATACTTGGTTCCCGCAACAAGAAGACCGAGGTCGAGCGATACGAGTTCTTTGCCTCGCAAACTCTCAGGGACTTCGCCTGAGGCCATACGGACTGCAAGCCCTTCGGCGATAGCGGTCTTTCCGACACCGGCCTCACCGATGAGTATGGGATTGTTCTTGGTTCGTCTAGAAATAATCTGAATGACGCGCGTGATCTCTGTGTCACGCCCTATCACCGGGTCAAGCTTGTTCTCCGCGGCAAGCGCAGTCAAAGAGCGGGTGAACTTTGCAAGTGCACGCATCCGCTTCGGCTTACCACCCTCGTCAACTGTCTCCTCGCTTCGTGTTTCGGAAAGTGCACGAATAACGCGTTCTTTATCGAACTTGTATTGTGCAAGAACGTCTTTTGCGGGACCAGGGGTCTCGATAATAGCAACAAAGAGGTGCTCAGTGCCCACGAACTGATCGTTCATGTGTGCCGCCACTTTTGCAGCACCTTCGAGCACTTGTGCAAGCTCGGGTGTAAGGTATAGCTGATAGCTCGGTGACAACACATTGGAGCTTTCCGGCGCCTCAAGGGCATCCAGTATGGCGTCGGTAAGGGCAATGACATCAACCTGCAAACGCTCGAGCGTTGAGATAACCACACCCTCTTCCTGCAAGACAACTGCTGCCAGTAAATGCAGAGGGTTCACGTGATTTTGGCCACGCTCAACGGCAAGTTCGTGGCTTCGCCGAACGGCTTCCTTGGCTTTCGGGGTGAAGTTGTTGAATGGGACCATGATGTTTGGTGTTACGTCGTTATCTCCATAGTATACCACAAAAGTACCCTTAGCACCACCTATTGAATACTCCTCTTCACAGCGTATTCGTCTCTGTATGATGTACAGAGTGTCCGCACGTACGTCTTGTTCTGTACTTACAACTTACGTCGAGTATGCCTGGTGAACAGAAGACTTAGAGAAGAAGGATATCGTTTGATCATGACTCCTTTGCGGCTTGCTCAAGAAATTCTCGTACCACCTTTGCACTCGCGTCTGATGACACTTTGACTTCAGGATCTAGACCACTTCCCACCACATCACTTACGCTTCTGATTGAGAGAAAGGGGACATTGTGCCTTTCGGCTACTTGTGCAACAGCATGGCTTTCCATGTCAACAATAGCAACACCGTGTGGAATATGTGATGCATCAGTTACAAAAAATGGTGCCGTTACGCCGCTCTTAACCACGTGGACGGATTGCTGTAGTCCTGCAATTCTCACGAGTTCACTATCGGTCCGCTCCACCCTGCCGCTCGAAAGCTCAGTCCATGTCTGCGCGATAACCGTCTCTCCGATAGAAAATACATCTGCATCAATAGCGCCCGCGATACCCGAAAATAGCAGCATGTCGACAGAAAAAGCACCAAGCGTCCGTTCTGCAGAATCTCTCGCCTTTTTTGGACCAACTCCACCTTCAAATATGACTGCTTCTTGATTACCGAACATAGCAAGCGTATACACAACACCATAGTAGGTACAACGCTCCTTTGGTGAAGAGTACTTTTCCAGTGCAATGGTCTCTGAGGGAAAAGCCGTCATAATAAAAGTTTTAGGTGTTTCGCCAATGCGCGCAAGGCAAGCACTATTCTGAAATGAACGATACAGGGCACTCGCCATAGAAAGTGGCAGTAGTAGCATGAGAACGAGAGTAAGGATGTACCGCATGACATTGCACTGTAACATACTCTATATAAACACACTAGAAACCAACATGCTACAGTACGTATGCATCAACTGCTCTCACTTAGAAATGTATATTTTTCCACTATCCCCAATCTTCGCTATGCCGACACACAAGTATAGACGCTTGCGATGTGGTAGAGTGTGTGTTACGTTCGCATCATCAATCCAAATATATATAGTATGTCTACACTAGTCATTGTTGAATCCCCCGCAAAGGCGAAAACCATAGAAAAATATCTCGGGGAGGGATATACGGTGCTTGCCTCTGTCGGCCATGTACGCGATCTTCCAAAGTCAAACAAGAACGCAATAGATATCCCTGCCGGCTTTGTGCCCCACTATGAGGTGGTGCCTGTCAAAATGAGAGTGCTTAGCGACTTGCGTGATGCGGCACGCCGCTCATCGTCTGTCGTGCTTGCCACAGACCCCGACCGTGAGGGTGAGGCTATAGCATGGCATCTCGCGGAAGCGCTCGATCTTGACCCGAAGCATACTCGGCGAGTCACGTTTAATGAGATAACCAAGGAGGCGGTCACTAAAGCATTCGCGCAACCGCGTGTGATCGATGAGAACCTTCGTAAGGCACAAGAAGCGCGACGCGTACTTGACCGTCTCGTGGGATACGATCTCTCGGGACTTATTTGGAAGAAAGTACGGTATGGACTCTCAGCGGGACGTGTGCAATCTCCGGCTCTCCGCATTGTCATGGAACGCGAACGAGAGATTCGAGCGTTTGTACCTGAAGCATACTGGGTTATTGTGGCGCAGCTTGCGTATGGTACCGATATCCGTCCGTTTACCTGTGTAGAAGAGCCACGCGTTGAAGCCGAGGCTGAGCGCATCCAATCACTCGGGGCGGTACACCCTTGGCGTGTCGTGGACATAAAGGAAACTGAACAAAACCGTAGTCCCTACCCTCCCTTTACAACAAGCACGCTCCAACAGGCTGCCAGTACACGCCTTGGTCTCGCACCCTCTCGCACGATGGCAATCGCGCAAAAACTCTACGAAGCTGGCCATATAACCTACATGCGAACCGACTCACCCACGCTTTCAAAAGACGCGCTCACCATGCTGGGAAAAGTGATCGAGAAAGAGTATGGGGCTGCCTATGTCGATGTAAAAAACTTTAAGGCGAAAAGTAAAAACGCTCAAGAAGCGCATGAGGCGATACGCCCAACAAATGCCACCCGTACGCACGTTGGTACAACAGAAGAACAGAAGCGTCTCTACGACCTCATCCGCACGAGAGCACTTGCCTCTCAGATGCGCCCTGCCCGCATCATGCGTACCCGCGTAACCGCAAACATTATCACCGATGCTGCCATACCGGACTTTGCACTGAACGGTTCACGCATGCTCTTCGACGGATGGCTCAAGGCAGACCCGGGCGCGCGGGGCGAAGATGTTGAGCTCCCCGCATATCCTCTAGAAGGGTCACTTGCATGTACAGGGATCACGAGCGAACGCAAAGAGACGACGCCACCAAATCGATACACTGAAGCAGGCCTTATTAAGGAGCTTGAAAAACGCGGCATCGGACGACCATCCACCTATGCGGCCATCATGAAGAACCTCGTTGACCGCGGCTATGTGGAAAAGCAAGGTAAAACCCTCATCCCGACCGATACCGGCGACGTCGTGAGCGGTTTCTTGGAAGAAAATTTTGGCCACTACATAAGCGATTCTTTCACTGCTGAGATGGAGAATGAGCTCGATGATATTGCAGAAGGCACCCGCGAGTATGTAAACGTCCTTGGTGAATTCTATACTCCTTTTCGCGCGGAGGTTGCAAAAAGGGATAAGGAATCCAAGAAACTGACCGACATGGGACCGGTAGCACCTGAGGTACGTTGCCCGCTCTGTCAAGCGGATATGGTCTACAAGCTTGGTCGGAGTGGAAAATTTATGAGTTGTACACGCTACCCTGAGTGTGAAGGTGCACGTACCGAGGCAGGTGCGACTGTAGAAGCAAACGCTCCAATCGGCATCTATCCGGAAACGGGCGAGCCGATTTTTGTACTTGAAGGACGATTCGGACCATACGTGCAGGTCGGAGACCCGAAGAATGCCAAGTCTAGTGCTAAAGGAAAGCAGAAATCTGCCAAGCCGAAACGGGCGAGTTTGCCAAAAGGCAAAGACCCCACGACCGTCACCCTTCACGACGCACTCATATACCTCTCACTGCCCCGCGTGCTTGGAGTGCACCCGGAAAGTGGTGAGACTATCACCGCATCGGTTGGACGTTTTGGTCCGTACATCGTACATGAGAAGGATTTTCGCTCACTACGGACTGACGACGTCTACACAATTTCGCTCGAGCGCGCGCTTGAAATACTACAAGAACCGAAAAAACCGGCACGGGGTCGTTTTGCAAAAAAGAGTACGTAGGCACTACTGTACGTAGAACGTACACACCGCAGTCGAGCGTACTGAAAAGACTGACAATGCAACCATGAGTGGCTCGCCTTGCCAACAAATATGAGAGTGCGTAACGGCTGCTCAGAATCGCGTTACTCAACCGCTATGACCGTGTATCGTTGCTTGCCACTCGGCGTCTCGAATGTAAATTCGTCATCTTTTTTCTTACCGGTCAATGCCTCACCGAGCGGCGAAAGGTGGGATATTTTTCTTTCGAACATGTTCGTTTCCTCCGAACCGACAATAAAGTAGGTGTGCGACTCTTTTTCTCCCTGTTTGACAATGGTCACCTTACTGCCAAGTGTGACCGTAGACGACCTTTTTTTTGTAAGTATTCTTGCATTGGCAAGTACCGACTCAATATGTTGAATACGACCTTCGGTTACACCCTGAAGATCGCGAGCTTCCGCGTACTCGGCATTTTCAGAAAGATCGCCGAGCGAACGTGCGTATTCCAGTGTCTCCGCTATCTCCTTTCGACGAACGGTCGTAAGGTAATGCAACTCCTCTTTGAGTGTGTCGTACTTCTCCTGTGTAAGGTACTGACTGGTATCGTTCATACGTGTGTAAATCTAGTGAATGTTAGACGGAATCGAAATGATGTGATTGCTCTGTATATGTACTTGTTCGCAAGAGTATACCATGTACGTGGTGCAACACAAATACGAATCGTCTGTTGGTAACCACTGTCAGTCAGTAGTGTGAATTTAGTGTTCAAGATATTCCGGTGTATGCACATGCATCCAGTCAAGCAATCGTCGCATAACGGAAGTTGCTCCAATCAGGTTGGTACGTGGCCCGTGCTCCATCATGACCACAAAAGCATACCGAGGTTCTTCAAACGGATAAAAACCCATAACCCAGGAATGTACAAACGACTTGTCGGTACCTATTTCTGCCGTACCGGTTTTTCCTGCTACATCCAAGTAGTCGACATCAAGTCCGCGCGCGATTCCTTCAGTCACAGCCAATCGCATTCCCTCACGCACGACTGCAAGGTGCTCCTCGGGTATACCGACCTCTCGCGCACCATACGAGGTGTGTTCTTTCTCAATGCGTGGAGTAAGTAAGACACCACCGTTTGCAAGCGCTGCAACAGCGCGTACCGCCTGCAGTGGCGTCACCTGGAAGCCATACTGCCCTATTGAGGTGTGGTACGTGTTGCCGATTCGCCAGACAGGATCATTGGGAAATGTCTCCGCTTTCCATCGCGGTGACGGTATCGTCCCGTACACTTCACCTTCAAGCGCAACGCCTGTTGGTAAACCGAACCCAAATTTTTTCATGTACTCTTCAATCCGAGCGATACCCAGACCGGGTTGGTTTCCATATCCACCACCCACATAATAAAAATAGACATTGGAAGACACTGCGAGCGCACGATTAAGATCAACTGAACCCTGTGCACGCCAGTCGGTGAATACTGAAAACTGACCCGGGGCATATGGATTGGCAAGACGCAATGCGCCGGTTGAGAGGAATGTTGTATCAGGACGCACTATCCCCTCAGTAAGAGCCGCAGCGGCAAGAAAGGGCTTGACGATCGAACCAGGGGTATACTGTCCGGCAAGCACCCGATTAAGGTATGGTGTTCGGAAATCATTGACGTAACCGGCTATCCGTTCAGCATCACCGGAGACGAGTGCTTCGGATGAATACTCAGGAACACTCGTCAGTGCAATGATTTCACCCGTATGAACATCCATCAAGACACCGGCACCTCCGGTGAAAGGTACGTCAGTGGCAAGTTCACCAATGAACTGATGCATTGCGGCCTGAACACGCGTGTCTATCGAGAGTGTCAGGGACGTTCCTGATACCGGGCGCTCCACCCAACCCTCACTCACCGTATCGAGGTGCACGTCTGTTTCCACAATCTTCACGCCATCACTCCCCCGCAACAAGGCATCGTACGCACGTTCAACACCAGCAATACCTTCGATACCCTCCCGATAAAAGAACCCTCGTTCATCGCGCGCCGGCATGCGTACGTACCCAAGAATATGACTTGTGCCAGTTGCTACTACATACGAGCGTTCATGGTAGAGTTCGGCGGAAGTTTGAAGTGCAGTGACTTCATTCGAAGCAAGGAGGACGCCGTTACGATCGTATATATTTCCACGCTCCGCAGGTATTCGAGTGTGGTTTAGGCGATTGTTTTCAGAAAGTGCTCGGAAGGATCCTCCATCAATGACCATCAGCTGCCCCGCACGTACAACCGTGGTGCCAAACACAACGAAAATAAGAAGAAGAAGTGGTACGAGCGCCCTACGTGGAACAGGAAGTGTAAGACGACCCTCGAGTCGCTTTTCCTGATGAAGAGATGCGGTGTGCGCATCAAGCATGACTTCTTCGAGCGTGAGTGTGGTACGGCGTTTGGGCGAAAAAAAAGGAAGGCGCATGTCTTTTCAATATACACGAGCGACATAACATGCGCATGTCATGCGTGCGCGAAACACCGAACTAGGGCAATACTTCCCCTAGCAAAAGACGCCTACGCACATACCACGCACACCCACTGACACACAATGCGATCGCAGTAAAAGGATACCCGCCGTCTCCCATGAAGGTCCCGGCGACGTATATACTCTCAAGTATAACACCAAGAATAAGCATTTCATACATGGCCGCAAATACGATACAGCTGAGTATGAGACTATACGAAAGCCACCAGGGAGCCAAGAAAACAAAAAAAAGCACCATCACGGTCACACTTGTACGAAGAAGTACCCGTTTTGCACGGGCAAGGCCAAGTAGGGTTGAGGGATCAGCGGACATGTGTCGTGGTGGTTGCTTGTGAGTCGGGGACAGCTTCAGCTTCAAGAAGCTCAACGATGGGATTCAGTGTACTGGTGGTATCAATCCAGACATGTTCCAGCGTTGCGTACGAAACCAGAGGTGCAACGTACGCCGTTTGAAATACATCTTCCGCCCCACCCTCGATATGCACCACAATTCCGATTGGCGAAAGTGCAAAGCCCGGAAGGGCTACTCTGTCGCCAAGCGAAACGACATGTTCTTGAGACAGACGAAAGGTCATGGTACCGGCACCCTGTCCCATAAGTACCACTGGCACCGTCCCGGATGCGTGGGTCACAAGCGCATTAGTTTGAACACCGGCAGACGTAAAAAATGTCACGACACTGTGACGAGTGTGCGCACGAGCAACGCCTCCAAGCGCCACCCCTTCTGGAGACATGACGATCATCGATTCACGCGCGCCCGAGAGTTCCCCTGCGTCGACCACACACATATCGTAGGGTGCGTAGTCAGTCCCCTGTATGATACCCGCGACGATGGCACGTTCATCGGCAGGTAAACGACCCATCAGTGCGCGCAGACGTTCGTTCTCACGTGCAATCACTTCCGCGTGGAGCACTTCTCGCTGTGCGGTACGTAAAGCTTTACGGAGTGCCGCATTTTCGGTGGCCAAAGCGACTGTCGACTGGAACGATGTGGTGAGTGCTGATTCGCCATCTGCAACCGTATCGCGTGCATGCCAAAGTGGTGACGCAACAGTGTACAGGGTACGTACAAACGCATCCGGTACGAGCACCTCGAACGTGTGGGTGCTGAGCAACAAAACACCGACTGCGAGCGCAATGCCGGGTAACAGGTATGGCCGTATTCGCCTACGGCTGATCGATTGATGGAAGGGTGTCTTCATCGAGCAATACTTCACGATAGCGATCAAGCGCTTCGACTACGGCGCCTGTACCTCGCACGACGGTAGTGAGTGGGTCATTCGCCACATTTACGGGAAGTTCCAACATAGCGTGGAACACTTCTGATATGCCCCGCATAAGGGCACCGCCACCGGAAAGATGCACACCAACCTGCATAACGTCCGCAACGACTGTCGGGGGGCTTTCTTCAAGTACGGTTCGAACCGCCCCAATGATGGTGTCGACACTCATGCCGATAGCGTCACGCAGATCTGTATCGGTAATGATGACTTCTTTTGGAAGACCGGTCACCAGATCACGCCCTCGCACAGGCGACTCAAGTGGCTGGTCTTCTTCGAGCAGTGAACATGCTGCAAGTTTAAGGTCATCTGCTGCTGTCTCGCCTATCACTATTTTAAATTCATTCCGAAGGTGGGCGATAATGTCAGCATTAAATCGATCCCCGGCAACGTGTAGATTTTTACTACGAACCAATCCATTGAGGGATATGACCGCGATGTCAGTATTTCCACCACCAATGTCAACTACCAAGTGGGCACGCGCTTCATGAATCGGAAGCCTCATACCAATCGCTGCCGCTATGGGTTCTTCTATAATATACACCTCGCGCGCGCCCGCATTTTTTGCAGCGTCACGCACCGCACGTGATTCGACGTTTGTAATGCCTGAGGGCACCCCAACAACAACGCGCGGGCCAACGAATGCACGCGTACCCTGCTGTGCTTTGCGCAAGAAATAGGCCAACATTTCTTCAGTTACTTCGAAGTCCGATATGACCCCGTGCACAAGGGGGCGCACGGCACGTATATGTTGTGGTGTGCGACCAAGCATGTCTTTTGCCTGACGTCCCACCGCAATCACTTGTCCCGTCTTTTGGTTCAGTGCGACTACTGAAGGTTCATTCATGACTACCCCCTTTCCACGGACATACACAAGGCTGTTTGCGGTACCGAGATCGATTCCGATGTCGTTACTAAATGGAGAGTATATTTTTTCTAAAATATTCATGGAACTGCGATTTACAATACAAGGGCGCTAGAGAGGAGTTCAAGCAATGTATGGTGACACATTAACTTCAAGAAGTGACAAGCGAGAGGAGTGCGTCAAACGGAAGCATTTCTTTTTCACCGGTAGCACGGTGCACTACCTCATACAACCCGGATGGGAGATTTTTCTCACTTACCACAACGCGAAGCGGCATACCGAGGAGATCGCTGTCTGCGAATTTTTCACCGGCACGTAGGTCGCGGTCGTCATAGAGCGAGGATACACCCTGGGCGGAAAGTGTCGCCACCAGAGTATCCGCGCATTGAATCACGCGCTCCCCTTCCCCGAGTCGTACCACATGCACATCAAAGGGAGCGACTTCCTTAGGCCAAACCAGTCCGTGATCATCAGACAACACCTCTGCCACTGTACCCATAAGTCGGCTTGGGCCGATGCCGTACGAACCCATAATGACTAGCTGATCAACACCTTGTTCGTCTTTATACCGCAAACCGAGTGGTTCTGAGAACTTGGTACCCAGCTTGAATATATTTCCCACCTCAATTGATTTTGCTTGTACGAGCGTGTCTCTTACACAACCGAGATCAGCGAGCACCTCGTCTGTGTAGACCTCTTCGTTGATGGCAATACCTTGCGCTTTGTCTATGTAGATAAGATCTTCACCTGCTTCAGACACTGTTTGAAATTCGTGACTATACTTACTGAAGGAACCTCCACTTGCGAAGGTCTTGTAAGTGATGGCGCCTATGCCTGCACGTGAAAATATCCGCACGTATGCGGCAGTTACATCCTCATAAAATATATCCAAACTTGCCTGATCACGATCGAATGAGTAAAGGTCTTTCATCGGAAACTCACGCGTGCGCATGATACCGCTTTTCGCACGCACTTCGTTGCGAAACTTCGTCTGTATCTGGTAGACTCGTTGCGGCAAGTCGCGATACGACGCAATCTGTTCACGCATCATGCGCGTAATCGGCTCCTCGTGGGTAAAACCAAGACCGAGCTCCTGCTCATTTTGAAGCGAGGTCTTGAACCACACGTCCACATCCGCACTTTCCCATCGGCCGGTCGCTTCCCATACCGCTTTATCTTGGAGTGACGAAAGCATCACTTCTTGACCACCAATTGCGTTCATTTCCTCACGAATGATAGTGTTCAAACGTCCCAGCGTACGAAGGCCAAGGGGTAGGTAGGTATATACCCCCGCCATTTCCTTGTGAATGTATCCTGCACGAATAAGCAGCTTTGCGTTCTTAGAAACCTCATCAGAGGGTGCTTCTTTGCGTGTTCGTGTGAAGAGCTGCGACTGTCGCATTGCAAGCGCTGCTCCATATGATGTTTTCGTGTGCATACAATCTTTGATGTGCTACTCAATAGTAGCTATCCTACGCTAAACTAGCGGAACGGTCAAAATGTTCTTCAGCACTACAGACGCCTACTGACGTGCGAGTATGCGGCGTGTTTCCTCCTTGTAGCGTTCGACATCCGGCTGATCAAACGCATTGACAGACAGTAAACGAGCGAAGTACATGACCATACTCATGTGGAGCGCCATACATGCTCCAAGCTCTCGAGGGGTAATTGCGTCGAGTGAGATTGTAACGAAAGGTAACTTGTCGTTTTTGTACGACACACTAACGCCCCCATAAATCGCCCGCATGACGTCTCCTGCTTTTTTCCCTCGAAGCGAATCGAGCAAGAAGGGAGAATCGTCGGTCAAAACTTGAGTACCGTCCCACTGTGATTGGTTCACGAGGAATGTGGTAAACCGTGTACGCGGCCCTCCGAACACAAGCTGACCAAGGGAGTGAAGGTCAGTCGAACCGACCGCAACCGTGGGTGTCATGCCGATGGGTGTACCCGAAGCGTCATGCTTTCCAATGGACTCCGCCAAGAGCTGCCTGTACCACTTACCGAACATTTCGAGCTCAGGATGCCACACAAAAAACTCATGTATCGAAACGCCCTTTCGATAGTGCTCGTAGAGCGCAAGTGCGAGAGTTGCCGCCGGAGATTGCGTTTTTTGTGCGAAGCATGACAGCGAAGCGGCAGCACCTCCCGCGCAAAACAAATCTATATCTATTCCAAGAAGAGCCAGCGGCACAAGACCGACCGGGGTAAACACGGAATACCTCCCACCGATAGCGCTCGGCAATGCCAAATGCTTGATGCCTGCACCAAGTATGTTTGACACAAGCGGGCTCTCAGTATCTGAGATAACGAGCGTTTGTGCACATGCACGTTCGCCAAAACGCTCTTTGAATGCTGTAAATAAGATATTTGCGTTTGTGAGTGTCTCTGCAGTCGTTCCGGACTTACTCACCACCACCAGCACAATCTCTCGAGGATCGAGGGCGTCGGCAATGATTGCATGTGCTTCGAGAAGCGCCTTCGGCTCAACAGTATGTAGCACAACCAAGCGTGGCATATTCGCCAGGGATGACGTGTTCCCGTACGGCCGCACAGCTTCATAGATTGCCCGGGTTCCCAAATCAGAACCGCCAATACCCACCAACAACACCGTGCGCACGTGGTGCACAAGTGGTGCAGTGAGTTCATACACTACTGCACGCGTCCGCTGGTCAGATGGTGCAAAAAGAGCACTCTCCGGCCTGTCGTACGTAGTCGCATCAAGAATACCGCGCACCTCTTCGCTATATGTTGAGACAAGGGCACCTTCATTCGTGCCCACCCATTCTTCCCCGGTACATGCATGTTCGGTGTTTAGGCGCATGGTGGAATCGGAGAATCACTTGGAGAAGCATCCAACGAACGAATGAGTGCACATGCCTCTTCCGCAGAGTCGACCACCCGCAACAAACGTACGTCACCTTCCCCTATCGCGTGATACTCCGCACGAAGCGTTTTATCGAACCACTCAATAAGTGGTTGCCAGTAATCGGATCCGACAAGGATAATGGGGACACCGGCAATCTTTTTTGTCTGCACCAATGTAAGGATTTCAAAAAATTCATCGAGCGTACCAAAACCTCCCGGAAAATAAATGTAGACCTCACTTGCAAAAGAGAGCATCACCTTGCGGGTGAAGAAAAAATGGAATGTCTCAGAGTCAGTAACGTAGCTGTTGAGGCGTTGTTCATGCGGAAGTTTAATGTTGAGTCCGATTGATTCGCCACCTGCTTCATAGGCGCCTTTATTTGCCGCCCCCATGACTCCACCACCGCCGCCGGTGATAACAGCAAAACCGTCTTTCGCAAGTAGAAAACCGAGTCGTCGCGACTCCTCGTACCAGCGTTCACCCGGAAGCGTGCGAGCCGAACCAAACACTGTTGCCGCGAGGCGATACTTCCGTAGAAGCTCAAAACCGGAGACAAATTCAGCCATGATGCGGAAAATCCGCCAGGAGGTGTCGGCAACATTTTCATCGCCTTGTTGAAAAAGCTCATGTTCAACCGGTGGGCGTTTTGCACGTATAGCTTCCATGCGAGAAGTATACCATACACATATAGACATCCGTACGCATACCTGTGGATGTCTTACTTTGCTTTAGACCGATACTGCATTCCCCGCTTCTTCCCATGCGAGAAGTCCCCCATCCAAATCGACAACATCAAAAAAACCTAGTTCACGCATACGATGTATCGCGAATGCACTCCTACCCCCGGAATGACAGTACAACGCGTACGAGCGTTCCGGGTCGAAAGATTGCAGTTTTTCTAAAAAATGTGGACTAGTGATATCAAGGAGTACAGCTCCCGCAATATGACCTTCCGCATATTCGGACGCCGTACGCACATCGATGAGAATCCGCCTATTGGAAATCTCTGTGCTAAAAGCAATGACTGATAGATGTGTTTGTTTACTGTCCATAGATGTCTTCTGTAAGTGTGCCTTGTGGCGATTGTCCTTTTTCCGGGCGTAGACCCAAAAGCAATGGTGCAAGTGAATATTTTAGGGTTTAGGAACAAGTGGGATACGTTGGTACGGGGTATTGCTTAAACTCATGCGTCTTGGGTAGCCCGTAAAGCAAGCGAGAAATTACTTCTGCATGCATGAGGGCACCGGTAAGTGCATTGTGCGGCTCGGGCTCACGCGGCATTCCGACGTAGGTGAGTATCGCATCGAGGTCAAGTGCGCTGTGTCGTTTTTCTATGGGTATGGCTATACCATGCAATATATGATGCATGTATGCAAGCGTATGTGTGTCGATCGTACGGTGCGCAAACGGAAATGCATACCCTGCCCGCTCACATGCCGCACGAACAAAGTCACGGTCGAACGAAACATTCTGTCCTGCCAATGTTTGATCCTCGATATCGTCCGCCCATGTGAGGAATTGCGCAACCACCTGCGCCTCGGTTTGTTTTGACGAATCGATTGCTTGTGATTCGGAGAATCCACACACCGCAAGCGCATCTGAGTCCAGGTGCGCTCCCTCCCATGCCCGACACTCGAGATATAGTCTGTTTTGGGGATTATCAAAATCAAGGGCACCTATCGAAAGGATGGAATGTTTTTCGTAGTTGGTTCCTGTTGCTTCAATGTCAATAAGTATCATAGTGTTGTGTCTTACTTGCCAACGAGCGTTCGCGTCAACATATGGAGCATGTGATGCCCTGTAGGCATATGCGTAAGCTCCGGGATAGGTACAAAACGAGCATTTTGACCGATTGCCAACGCAAATTGCGCGCACGTTTCGCTGTTCGTAATGGTATCACATGTTCCGCAATACACCTCTACCGGCATGGTGAGTTGCGAAGTTGCTCGCATGCAGTCATATTGTTGTAAATCTTCAAGGAAAGCGAGACTCTGCATATGCGTTTCTCCTGTCAGAGGATGAATCACCGGTCGCACTCCCTGAACGCGCCATTGTTCAAGCATGACAGGGTCACACTGACTGTAAGCATTCTCGAGTATTACACCAGAAAGCGTGGGCGCAAAAAGTACTAGGTGATTCACGATTTCAGGGTGCTCGGTTGCATAGTGGACACCGACCGTTCCCCCAACGGAATGCCCGGCGAGCAGAAGCTCTCCATACCACCAAGACTGTTCGCGCGCCCAATTCACCACATCCTCCAGATCTTCAAGATACCGGGACGTTGTAAATGAAGGGTACGCACCACCCGACTCCCCAAGACCATCGTACGCATCGAATCGAAGAACGGTATATCCGCGCGCTCGCAATGCTTCGGTGATTGCGGTGGTTACGGGCGACTCCTTTGTGGCACTTCCGGCATGAAGAAGGATTGCTACAGGCGCACGGGGTACGCTTGAAATTTCAAGAATCGCTGAGAGTGTGTGTTCATTGCGAGCGGGAATATGTATAAGCTCAAGCGTATGTGTGGCAAGGTCAAAAAAATCAACTAATTTTTTTTCGATCGCAGCGAACGGAGCGGCAAGACGAGGGTGTTTTGCGTGAGCATATGCAATGAGCCATCGTATTTTCGGTGAACTGAAGGACAAGAGTGAAAGTCCGACTATACAGAGAACAAAACCCGGCATGAGCGGCAGAGCAAAGCCAATCAGTCCCGTACCAATCGCACTATACCCAACGACCAATGCACGTCGCCGTTTTTTTTTAAATAATGTATGTACTGCCATAGAGTGGTGATGTTTTGTACGAAATGACTCTATATCCCTTTACAATTCGAGGCTGGTCGATAGCCCGCACGCTCCGCCTCTTCTTTGCTCATAAACCATACCTTATTCTCTTCCTTGATCCGTTTTGCACCCGAACACCATGGCAAGTGATAGACTGAGCCACTTTTAGAAGCAACGTACGCACCGCTCTGTGGTGGTAAGGCGTTTTGAGGCATAGCTTTAGATGGGGATACGTTGTGCGCATATTGATTCGAAGAAGTAGCGGGTAGCGGTGGCATCACCAACGCTACCGGCACTTGCTGCTTGCCCTGCACGGACAAGCGTCCGAGCCCAAAAGAAATGAGTGCAAGAAGGCACATGGCACACGCAAGCAGGAGGTCTCTCCCCTTGCGTGACCGCAGAAAATCTGCTATCATTTCCATATAGACCAGTATATCGTGCACTGCCGTGCGCGTATATACCTTTTTATTTTTACCAGATTTCATTTTGCGCTATGGCACACAGAAAAGCGGGCGGAACAGTAAAAAACCTACGAGATTCCAATGCACAGTATTTGGGGACAAAGCTGTATGCCGGTCAAACCGCCAAAGCGGGAAGCGTGCTTGTACGTCAGCGTGGCACGAAGATACTCGCAGGTAAAAACGTTGGTGTGGGTAAAGATCATACGCTTTTCGCGCTCATCCCCGGTATCGTGTCGTTCCGCAGTGTCCGCAAGGTAAAGTTTGACGGTACCACGACCCGTCGCAAAATGGTCGAGGTGGCTATCTAGCGCTTTCAGGCGTCGCACAAACAAAAAACGCCCTCTGGCGTTTTTTGTTTGTGGTAGTTATAAAGACAGGTCATCCTTACCAACAACGCTACGTACAGCAGTTTTATGCGGCAACCACCTCAACAACAAATGAGGTCTTACGTCCATGCTGTTCAATGGTCATGGGATACTGGCCGAGTGTGTTTAAAGGGGCTTCAAGCGTCATCGCATCTTTTGATAGTGCGACGTTGTGCTCCTCGTTAAAGGCCACAAGGATATCATCAGCGTGAATTTTCTTGTAAAGATGACCTTTTTCATCCGCCTTGCCAACGATGGTTAGTGTCACACCTTCAAGCGCTTTCAGTTTCTCCAAGAGGTCACTCTTGCGTGCATCCTCAGCAACCTGCACTTTTTCGCGACGCTGCGCAAGTTCCGCTTCTTTGGCCGCTGTCGCAATTTCTGCAAGTTTCTGCGGAAAGAGAAAATTTGTGGCGTACCCGCTCGACACATCCACCACATCGAGCTTACGGCCAACTTTCGGTACATTGCGTAATAGTATGACTTTCATAGTATAAACCTGTTATGCATGCCATAGTACGCTACCGTGCCGTGAAATACAAGCACTGTGGTTGACACACTACATACCACTCGTCTCCTGGGTCGTGGGTTCCGTAGTATTTGTTGTCTCATCCGTAGTCAACTCTTCGGATGGTGTAGTCGCCTCAATTGGTAGCACGTCCTCTTGAGAAGAGTCAGCTGTTCCCTCTCCATCCGTAGGTAGGGTGTCGGTTGTTTGTGCGTCTGCTTCCGTAGGCGCGGTGGGTTGATTTTGTTGAGAACATTCGCCTGAAGTATGTACCATATTTCCTCCACGGATACTTACGCAGTATGCTTCCCCTGTTTCTTCATCATATAGCTGAATACCACTTGGTCGTTCGGCCGACCCAATCTGTGCACTTCCGACCGTGATATCTTCGGCAAAGATGCTGGTGAACGATGCGAAGCCGTCACGTATTGATATTCCGAGAGTCT
>CAZWNC010000012.1:0-35138 GCA_964635195.1 uncultured Candidatus Saccharibacteria bacterium
TGACTCACTTCCAGGAGCACGATATCCACCTGCCGATGCAGGTGATTGAGGAGTTGGACAAACACAAATCAGGCCTTGCTGACATTGCTCGTAATGTTCGCACTGTCCATCGTTACCTCGACATGTGCCAAGAAGGACTTTCGCGCTATGATCCCGAAGCAGGTGTATCGTTAAAGCGGTACGGTGAAAATGGGACATCGGCGCAACCAACCGGTCGTTTGTTCTACCAAACCGCTTCGGTGCCTATGCCGAAAGACTTACAACTGAGCGATGCGGTTGGCGACAATCGTATACTCGCCTATACATGGGATCTGAACACGAAGTATCCCGGGCGCGTTGTCTTGGTTTCCAAGGACAAGAACATTCGGATTAAAGCATTCATCCTGGGTATACCGGCAGAAGACTACAACACTGACCGTGTGTTGGACGACATGGCTCTTTTGCATCCGGGCTATCAAGAGTTTACCGATGACTTTTGGAGTACGCATGCGCGCTCCGTTGAGTCATGGCAAGAAGAAGGGCGAATGTATTACCGTTTTTCAGGGCCGATAGTATCGCACTGGTTTCCCGGGTTATTCTTGAGCATCGGCAGTGATCCCAGTGAGTTCGTAGTTTGTTCGATAGTGCCGGATGGCAGTGCTGCCACTGTGCGGCTCATTACGAACTACATGGCTCCCAAAAGGGCGGTGTGGGGCATTAGTGCCCGCAATCGTGAGCAAAACTATGCGCTCAATCTTCTCACAGACCCGAATATCGATTTCGTGTCACTTATCGGACCTGCAGGTACCGGCAAGACACTACTGACACTCGCCGCCGGCTTGCAGCAGGTGAACGAAGAGCGGCACTATGCAGGCATCATCATGACACGAGTCACGGTGCCGGTGGGTGAAGATATTGGATTTTTGCCGGGGACTGAAGAAGAGAAAATGACCCCATGGATGGGAGCGTTGATGGATAATCTGGAAGTATTGACGCCACACGACACGCAAAACGGTGACTGGGGTCGTTCTGTGACAAACGACCTGATCAAGAAAAATATTCAGGTCAAGTCACTGAACTTCATGCGCGGTAGTTCGTTTCAGCGTAAATACATTATTCTGGATGAAGCCCAGAATCTAACATCGAAACAGATGCGAACACTCGTGAGTAGGTCTGGTACCGGAAGTAAAGTGATCTGTTTGGGCAATCTTGCTCAAATCGACACACCATATCTCACGGAGACCACCTCGGGCCTAACCTTCGCTGTTGAACGATTCAGGAAATGGGAGCACAGCGGGCACATCACCTTGCAGAAAGGAGAACGCTCGCGACTGGCCGACTACGTGAACGAAGAGTTGGGTAAAGTGTAAAGCATACCCCTCGCACTGTGGAGCAGTGACATAGTAATATAACCCCGCAAGGAAGCGGGGTTGTTTTTTTGTCCATAACCAGTAGCTGTTGACGAATCGATAGTGATAACTTATCCACAATATTTTCCTTAGATACTTGACGGTATGAAGAGTGGGTATACAGTCAAATGTAGAACTTGTGTTCATGCTTTTACTTGGAGGTGCATCATGTACGCACGTACCTACTTTCGAATGTTATGGGACGAGCTTTCTCGACAAGGATTTCACGAACTTGCACGGTCTGTCGAAAAAGCGTGTAGCACGCACTCACTGTTTGAGCTCCCGCAGGGCGTCAAGCTACCGGCAGGCATTCGCACGCTTGCTGAGCAAGCAAACTGGTGCCTGCAACATGAAGGTTGAAAAAAACACACCCCCTGCAATCCAGTGCAGGGGGTCATGTTTTGTTTTAAGCAAGGGTAGGTACTAGAGTGCGCAGGATATTCCTTTGAGACCTAGGGACGATACCACTTTTTTACAAAGCGTGTCGAGATTCTTTCGGTCACGAATAATGTGCTCCTCTTCAGGAAACGAAAGGGTCTCCACGTTGACACCTTTTGTCTTTGCATACTCGACATACTTTGTGCTTTGCCATACCGGGACGGTGCCGTCACGTTCGCCCCACACCACGAGCACCTTATCCTCTTTCTTCAGTTTTTCCATGCCGGTGTAGACGCTCGCTTGGAGGTACGCGTCCATGTTGGTGGTATCCGGTACCCCATTGAACAGCTCTTTGAAGGGCGAACTCGGAATCTGTTGTATCAATCCGTACCAATCAGAGACCCCGTTTATTGATACAACACCATCAAGCGTCTCCGGCGTGTCGACGATAGCCCGGAGTGCCATGTACCCGCCATAGCTGTTGCCAATGAGGTAGGTGGTGGTAAGTTTGAGGTCGCTTCGGAGTGCCTGTGCGGCCATGCGTATGTCACGCATTTCGGTATTTCCGATGTTCATATCGAGTGCTTTGCGAAATTCCGCACCGTATCCGGTCGAACCGGTGTAGTCGATCTTGTAGACGTAGTTCCCACCGGCAACAAGGCGTTCCAACAACTCATCATATACCGCGTACGACAGGTAGGGGTGGTACCCTTTGGCGACTTGTCGTTGCGGACCCCCATGCATCCAGATGAAAAGCGCGGGACTTTTTGCAGGTTTGGCAGGGGAGAGCAGAACACCCGTTCTTCCGGCATATACTTTAACCTCGCGCTTAATGGTGCTAGGAAGTGGAGATGCTTTTACTGCTGCCAATTCAACCGGTTTGGCAGGGTTCGGTGACACGAGCCACAGGTTTGTGTTTTTCCCCGTCGTCTTCAGGTATGCAAGATAGGTGCGCTCTTTGGTGGGAACACGTGTGAGGTAATCGCCGTACGACACATCTGTTGCAACCAGTGACGTTTTTTTACCATCATAACTCCAAAGATCCCACTCAAGCGGTCCGTCGACGTTGGCCATGAAGTACAATGTCGTACCCACAAATATATAGTCTTCTGTTTCCGTCTTCGGCTTCGTAAGCTGTGTGCGAGAAGGGGTGGAAGATTTGCCAAGTTCGTTTGCCGACATAGTGAAAAGAGTGCGGAACCCGTCAACATCGTCCAAGAAGGCTACGCGCGATTCATCTTCAGAGAACTCCAGGTATGACTGCATGGCCTCAGGACCTTGCAGCATTGTACCGTCTGAAAATCGCCACACCTCATGGTGGAGTGTGGTGTAATTGTAGCCTGTGACGTAGGTCGCTTTCGGTGAGTGTTGCACAAATGCAAGTTCGCGGGGAAGAGTCACTGTAGTGAGCATCTTTTGAGCAATGTCATACCGTGTGTACGTACGGCCACTTGTGAAAATGACCGCAGAACCGTCTTTAGAAAAACTCACCTTGGCGGAAGCGTTTGTAAAAGGAATGATTGTGAGACGTTTCGGTTTTTTTCCAGAGAGGTCGTAGAGGACGTGGTATGTCGCCGATGAAATTGTTGTAGTGCGAACAGCAAGGGCACCGTCAACACTTGTGACGTACTCTTTTGAGCCAAGCAGTGAAGGGAATAATGCGGGAGGTGTGGCGCCCTTTTTCTTGCATTTGAGTGTACTGGTGTCACAGGTATGATAGGCGGTTCCGGCGGGACTTTTGTATTCAAGAAGGAGTCTAGATCCTTTTTGATCCTTTAGGGTACCGTACTGTATGTCAGCCGCCTGGGTAGGTTGGGGAGAAGCAAGTAAAAAAGCGACGGCCACTGCCGCAAGTGTTGTGTAGTATCTTTGCATATGATTGTAACGATTAGGTGGGTACAGTATACGACGAATGTGAATCATTTTCCTTTCCGTACTTCTGTGGAAAAATGTGGTATAGTGTGACGACATGCCGCGGTGGCGAAATTGGTAGACGCGCTACGTTCAGGTCGTAGTGGGGGCAACCTCGTGGTGGTTCAAGTCCACTCCGCGGCACAGAATACACGTTGAAAGTTTCTGCATTACTTGAGCGTATAAAGAACTGTTACAGGAAATATATATTTATGAAAGCTTTGTTTGCAAACCCGTGGGTGCGCGGTATGATCGCGCTTTTTTTGTTGGGTACAGTATTTTTTGGATACCAATGGTGGAGTGAGCGCGAGGGTGCCACACAAACCACTGCCGCGTTGGTGCTTGCCGAAGTGGCTACCGGGCCGGTGACAAGTGGTATCAGGACGACCGGTACCATAGAGGCGGCGGAAGTCCTTGATCTCAATGTGTACAAGCTTGATGCACGCATCGAAGAGCTTGCAGTCGTGAATGGCGCCCACGTCGGCGTCGGTGATCTCATACTGGCATTTGATGAAAGTGATGCCGCGGTTGCTATAGCGGAGTCGCAACTCAGTATTCGGGAAGCGCAACTCGCACTCGATGCAAAACGTGAGGAGGTGCGTGACCCAAGCACGCTCATTGCGTCACTGCGCAACGACATTGTGGTGTTGGAGCGTGCGTTGCTTGAGCACAAAAAAGACGCGGATGAAGCGCTACGGGACTTCTTAAACGCCGACTTGACCGCGGAGCCGAGCGCGCGCCGGTACGAAGATCAGGTGACACGTAACGCACCGGTTATCGGAGGGCTCTTTTCGGGCGACACTCGCGGCACATATAAAATTTATGTATATGCCTCTGCTGCCGAGAGCGGTTATTCCTACCGCCTTGAAGGGTTGGAAAGCGGTACGTTTGACGTGTTTCCGAACGCGTCGACACCACTCGGTACACGCGGTCTCATGATTACGTTTCCATCAACCATCGACCGTCGTGATGAATGGGTCGTCGCGGTGCCAAACACCTACGCACCGGAGTACACAAAGAATGCGCTTGACTATGAACGTGGGATGATCGACATAGAAACAAGCATTCGGAACGATACCGTGTCGCTTGCAAACAAACGTACCGCACTTGCACAAGCGGAACGTGCCGACACGGACGCGACGCGTGCCATCGAAGTCGATACCTCATCACTCGCGATACAAAAAGCGCAAGTCACTATGCAAAAAAATCGTGACACCAAGCTCGAGCGCAGAGTAGTGGCTCCATTTGCCGGCACGGTTGAAGGTATGAGCAATGTCGTTGTGGGAGCAACACCAAGTCGGGAGAGTACTGATTCAGTGGATTTTGGAGTGCTTATTTCAGATGATTTTTTGGCCTCGTTCGCATTAAGTGCGAGTGACGTAGACAAAGTGGCTGTCGGTGACCGCGTGATTGTGACGCTCACGACAGTACCAGGCAGTGACCCGCTTGAGGCTGAAATCACTGAAGTGAGCTCGCTTCCCGATTCCAGTGCTGTTGCACAGTATGCAGTGAAAGCCCGAATACTTGAGACAGCGAGTAGTACTGTGCGTCTACGTGACGGAATGCTCACTGACATTGAAATCGTGAAAGAGTCACGAGAAGATGTGACGCGAGTACCGGTTGCAGCGCTCACCTACGCAAACGGTTCGGCACAGGTCAACCTGATTGAGGGATTGTCTGAGGAGCAAGAAAGACAATTTTCTCGTATGGGCATTGTGCGGACCGACGGTAGTACACACACAACCTACGCGCGTACCGTCACGGTGGGTCTGCGCGGTACCTACTATGCTGAAATTGTTGAAGGGCTTACACCCGGTGAACGTATCGTCGTCGGTACGAGCGCCCCCGCCACAAAAACAGGTGAAGGTGTGGTGCGAACCGGTTTTGGCGCAGGTATGGGGGCAAATCATCCACCGACCGCCGGTCGCGACTAGTTTGTCTTACTATGCCTGCTGACACACAACACCACCCGATTGTTGCACTTGCCCATGTCTCCAAAGAATTCGTCTTGTCAAAAACAGTGACTGCACAGGTGCTTCATGATATTTCGCTTACCATTCACGAAGGCGAACTTGTTGCAATCGTAGGGCCGTCCGGCTCGGGTAAGTCGACGCTCATGAACGTGATTGGCTGTCTTGATGTCCCCACAAGCGGGACGTACCATTTTGACGCGCACGATGTCTCAACGCTGGACGACGACGCACTTGCCGAACTTCGTTCGACGGAAATTAGTTTCGTATTTCAGTCATTTCACTTGTTGCAAGCAAAGACAGTGTTTCAAAATGTGATGCTTCCTCTCGAGTACCAACGGACCTTTAAGGGTTCGTACAAAGAGCGTGTCGAAGATGCGCTCAAAAAAGCGCAACTTCCGGAAGATCATTGGTATCATCGACCAAATCAGCTCTCGGGTGGACAGCGGCAACGGGTTGCCATTGCGCGTGCACTCGTCGCACAGCCAAAGCTCCTTTTGGCGGACGAACCGACCGGTAACCTTGACAGTAAGACCGGTGAGAGTGTATTGGATGCACTTACGCATTTAAACAAAGAGTACGGTACGACCGTCGTCATAGTGACGCATGATCCAGCTATTACAAAGTTGGTGAGCAGGACAATACGCATCATCGACGGAAGAATTGAGGAATAAGATATGAAACTTCATCACATCGCTCAAGAAGCGGGACAAGCGTTACGTGCCAATAAGCTGCGTTCCAGTTTGACCGTGGTGGGTATTGTGGTCGGCATTTTCGCCGTCACCGCAATGTTGGCGCTTGGTGAGGGGCTGTCTGAAAATATTGTGGGTCGTATCAGTTCATTTACACAGGGCGATGTGTCGGTGTCGGGACCGCTTATGCACGAAGATATTGCGTGGCTTGCCGAGCAGCCCTACATCGAGTCGGTAGTAGGGACGGTGCAGACTCAAAGCACTGAAGTTATTGCGCGTGGTGCGGAGTTCAACGCGACGATCAGTGTCGTGTTGGGTGACCTACAGACAACCCAACCCTTTGGTGTGGTTGAAGGTCGAGTGTATGACTTTACTGACCGAAACTACCGTGAGCGTATTGCGGTTGCGACCGAGGGCCTCAATGATGCGGTTGTTGAGGAGACGGGGCAGGGATTGATGGGACAGGTTGTTTCCATAGGCGGACAACAGTACGAAGTTGTTGGCCTTATTGATGTTGAGACTCCCGGGTTTAGTCGGACCGATGGCACGCTGTACGTGCCCTATGCAAGTGCCGTGGGGACCCTCACAAGTGGCAGTACTTTTTCGAGCGCAGGCGTGAAGCTGAAGGACTCCACCTACTTTGAAATTGCGGGAGTGCATATACTTGCCGGCCTAAATACATCGCGATATTTGGCGGCGGATACTAAAGACCTGTTCAGTGTCTCGAGCGCACAATCTATCATTGAGTCGGTACAAGAAACAACCGGCATGATCAGTCTCTTTTTGGGAATTGTCGGCGGGATTGCGCTCTTTGTGGGCGGTATCGGTACTATGAACATGATGCTCACGACCGTCACCGAACGCACCAAGGAAATAGGACTCAGGAAAGCGATAGGTGCACGTCGACGTGACATTCTCTTACAAATCCTCGTCGAGTCGATATTGCTGACCTTTGTTGGGGGTGCGCTCGGCATCCTGCTTACCGTTGTCGGTGCGTATTTTGCAAATCAAGCACTTGCAGACAGTAATACCCTTTCAGTACTCGTCTCGATGCGGGTTGTATTTTTCGCAACAGGGGTTGCGATTGCGGTCGGCATCGTGTTTGGTCTATACCCTGCATCTCGTGCGAGCAAACTCCAACCTGTTGATGCGCTCCGAGCGGAGTAGGGGAGCGTGTGAGGCAGACGTATGTGTAAACCATACGTCACGCCATAGGGTTGCATACGTCTCTACGACAACACTTTTCTTTTGCAAGACTGTGTACGGACTACACTCTGTTTCTGCAGTACAAGTGTCCCGCAACACCTCCTAGGTTCGCTCTCTGGGTGCAGAAGATTGTGAAATTACCACTTGAAAACTTGTAAATGAGTCGTATTTTTGTTGCCCACTTGCTATACCCCCCAGGGGGTATATACTGTACGCATGACACATGGACATGAAAAGCAAACGGTAGCACTCACGCGACGATTGAAGCTGATAGAGGGGCAGGTACGTGGCCTGCAACGCATGCTGCAGGAGGATGCATACTGCATAGACATTATCACCCAAACCTCCGCAGTGAAGGCGGCTCTCTCACACGTCGAAGACATGCTCCTTGAAGGGCACCTCTCGCACTGCGTGATCAAGCAGATCATGGAAGGGAGACCTGAGAAGGCGAAAGAAGAAATTCTCAAGGTGTATAAGCTCAAACGAAAGTAGTAGACACGTCGATAGCAACCATTACTCTTTTAGCACACCACGTATGCAAAAAGCACCCACAACCCTCATGCTCTCACTGATGCTCGTGTCCGGAGTAGTCGGATTTGGCGCCGGGTACTCGTTTACTCCGGAGTATCGTCTCAGTATGTACGATGTGGCAGGTATGGATCTCGGACGTGCCGATCGCTGGGTAGACCTGCGCTACGTGAATGCCATGATCGCGCATCACCGTGCTGCCATGCAGCTTGCAACACAAGGGGTAAACTCAGAGCGACGTGAAGTGCGCGAACTTTCTCAAAGTATCCTCTCGGAGGAGCCGACTGCGATAGCAGAACTGTACCGTTACAAGGAAGACTGGTATGGCGATGCTCGCACGGTGCGAGACCCTGTGGCAGTGCGGCTTGGTGAGTACGATGAGACCTTTGATCTACGCTTTTTTAATGCACTTATCGCGCACCACGAGGAAGGCCTACGTATGACCACTGACATTCGAGCGAAAACAAGCAGAGCTACAGTGCTCGATAATGCAAACAAGGTTGACGCATTCCTTACTTCGACACTCGTAACACTCAAGTCGTGGCGTACTACATGGTATGCCGTCCAGTAAAGACGTATGCAGAACGACAACCCTACAGCACCCGTACGAGCAGAGTCTGTCCACACAGGCGGAATGATCGCCCGCACACTTTCGGTGGAAGGTATGCATTGCGCAAGCTGTGCGGCCGTCATTACAAAAAAACTCACTGCGCTCTCGGGGGTCGAGCATGTTTCGGTCAACTATGCGACTGAACAAGCGAGTGTCCGCTATGATCCGAAACGTGTTACCGTGCCCGACCTCAGTGGCGCTCTCTCACCGTACGGATACACACTCGTTGAACGTGGTGCAGTAAAAAGCCCTGCGGGTACACAAGAATCATCCGCACTGGAAGAGCTTCGCAGTCGAGCGTATTTCGCACTTCCCATCACACTTCTCTACTTCGTCATCATGCTGCACGAACTTGCTGAGCGAGTGTGGTATAGTGTGCCGTCGCTCCCACTCCCGATGGCGTTTATGGACACCTTCGGTCTCGTCATCGCCACGATCATCCTTTTTTCAACCGGGAAACCGTACTTACAGGCGATTGTGCGTTTCGTGCGCTTTCATACCGCAAACATGGACACTCTTGTGGGTATCGGTACCGCAAGTGCCTACCTGTACAGCGCACTTCTGACGCTCGCTCCGCAGGTGGCGCTTGCGTTACGTTTGCCGGCAGGCACCTACTTTGATGTCACGATAGTCGTCATTGGATTTGTCACATTCGGCAAGTACCTTGAAGCGCGCTCAAAACTCCGCACCGGAGAGGCGATTACAGCACTCCTCAATTTGCAGGCGAAACGGGCGCTGGTGCTTCGTGATGGCGTGGAAACGGATGTTCCGCTCGAAGAGGTTGCGGTGGGTGATCTGCTCCTGATAAAACCGGGTGCGACCATACCTGTCGATGGTGTATTGGTGCAGGGTGTGACGACGATAAACGAGTCGATGCTTACCGGTGAATCGATGCCTATCGACAAACGGGAAGGGGACAGTGTCGCAGGAGGCACGTTGAACCAACAGGGAGCATGTACGATACGAGCCACAAAGGTTGGGGCGGATACGTTTCTTTCCCGCATCATCGCACTTGTGGAAGACGCACAAAACTCTCGCGCCCCGGTGCAGGCGCTCGCCGATACGCTCTCCGGTACCTTCGTCCCGATGGTCCTCGCCCTCTGTGTCCTTACGGTGGTGCTTTGGCTTACGCTTGGTACCCCGGTGCTCGGTTTTTCAACAGCACTTACGTACGCACTTTTAACCGGTGTCGGAGTACTGGTGATTGCGTGTCCATGCGCACTGGGGCTTGCCACACCAACCGCCATCATTGTGGGTGTCGGACGAGGTGCGCGAATGGGAGTCTTGGTCAAACATGCTGAAGCGCTCGAACGTTTAAGCAAAATTGACACCGTGGTGTTCGATAAGACCGGTACACTCACAAACGGTGCACCGGAAGTGACCGATATCGTGGTACATCACGCGGGTTGGAATGAGGAAAAAATCCTGCAGTATGCCGCAAGTGTCGAAGTATTCTCAGAACACCCGCTTGGTACTGCGATCGTGCGCTGTGCAAAAGCGCGTTCTCTCGCACTCCTTAAACCCCGTGAGTTTGTGGCGCGGGAGGGGGTTGGTGTGGATGCACACATAGAAGGTGTGGTTGTTTCTGTTCGAAAGCCCTCGGTGCACGAGGTCGATGAACCCGGTATTGTCACACTTCATGAGGCGGGCAAGACCGTCATGGTACTCGCGGCGAATGGAGAGACCGTCGGTTATATTGCCGTTGCGGATACACTACGTGCAGACGCGGAATCAACGGTAGCTACTCTGCGAACGTGGGGTCTCACGCCAATCCTCCTCACGGGAGACAACAAACGTGTCGCGGCACACGTTGCCACACAGGTGCACATTGACACGGTCATAAGTGACGTCATGCCTGCGGATAAAGCGATGGTCATACAAAAACTTCAAGCGGACGGGAGGAAAGTGGCAATGGTGGGAGATGGAGTGAATGATGCTCCGGCGCTTGCACAGGCGGATGTCGGTATAGCGATGGCAACAGGCACCGATGCTGCGATAGGGTCTGCGGGTGTGACATTGCTTGCGGGAGACCTTCGAAAGCTCGCGTATGCGTATCAGCTAGCACGGGCAACCATGCGCACCGCCAAACAGAATTTATTCTGGGCGTTTGTGTACAATGTGGTTGGGATACCGATTGCGGCGGGCGTACTGTACCCGGCGTACGGTATATTGCTCGACCCAACCTTTGCGGGACTTGCCATGGCAGGGAGTAGCCTTTCTGTTGTCTTCAACTCGCTCCGTCTGCGAACTCGATCTATTGCACTATGATTGAAACATCCCACACAGTACTGCTCCACGTACAAGGTATGCACTGTCGTGCCTGTGCGATACTTATCGAAAGTAGCGCGCTCGAGCTGGACGGAGTGACGTCCGCAAAGGTAGAGTACGCTCAAAAGACACTTGAGCTTCGTGGGGTGTACGATGCTACTACGGAGCAGATTGTAGCGAAATTAAACACCATACTTGCGCCGCAGGGGTACCGTCTTTCTTTAGCACCTCTCCCGCAAGAAGATACTAGTAATTGGCGAGAGTTGTTTATTGCCGTTCCTCTCGCGTCTGTCGTCCTGCTTTCACTCTGGCTCCTCCACACACTTGGTCTGGTTGATACAGTTCGTATCGACGCAGTAACCTACGGCACCGCCTTTATAATCGGAGTGGTCGCCTCACTTTCAACATGCGTCGCTGTGGTGGGTGGGCTCGTGCTGTCACTCTCGGCAACATTTGCAAAAGACGGCAAGAATGTTCGACCGATGATCCTTTTCCATGGTGCACGCTTAGCCACGTTTTTTCTTCTGGGCGGTGCGCTTGGTGCGCTTGGTTCCACCTTTGCTGTGTCTCCGACACTCATCAGTCTTCTTGGTTTAAGTGCGGGGCTTATTATGCTTTTCTTAGGCGTACGCCTTACCGGCTTACTTTCGGAGGTGCGCATGCCACAGTTTCCTGCGTTTGCGTTGCGTCGTATCCCTCGGTTTTCTAGCGGCAGCAGCATGACACCTTTTGCTGCAGGTGCAGTGACATTCTTTTTACCGTGTGGCTTTACTCAGTCGATGCAGTTTTACGCGCTCAGTGTGGGGGGCTTTTGGGAAGGTGCTTTGACGCTGCTCATGTTCGCGTTCGGCACACTACCGGTCCTTGCAGCACTCAGCTTTGGAGCCTACCGCGTGCGTCTCCATGCATGGTCGGGTGTTTTCTTCAAGACCATAGGTATACTCGTTTCCGTTTTTGCCGGCAGTACTATTATGGGCACACTTACCACCCTTTAAGCTATACAGCATATGAGACAACGCATCATCATCGCAAGTATCGTACTTGTTGTTGCAATCGGGGGAGTGTTGTACACCGTTGGTTCGAAGTCCAACACAGGGAACAGTGTTCGTGGCGAGCTTGGAGCGGACAGCGATATCAAGCACGTGTATATGGAGAACGGTGTGCAGGTGGTCGAGCTCTTTGCAAAGGGAGGATATCGACCAGAAGTCACTGTCGCATCTTCGGGTGTTCCAACCATACTGCGCTTCAAGACGCAGGGGAGTTTTGACTGTTCGACGTCGGTCGTCATTTCGGAACTTGATGTCCGACGCACACTTCCCCTCACGGGAACCACGGACATAGAGCTCGGCACTCGCACGGAAGGGTCGCTTTCCGGAAGCTGTAGTATGGGTATGTACCATTTCAGCATAGAGTTCAAGGGCTAGTGTTTCTCTCTGGTACACGCTGCGGTATACTGTGCATACGTCGTGTATGTATACCACCCCCACAGACAGTACACAGTTGCAGTCCGTTTCTGTTTTTAAACGTGCGCAAGATGTCCTGTCTCGATACCGTACGGTCGTATATCTCACGCTCGGCATACTTCTTGTGACAGCTCTTGTGGAATATACGCTCGGGAGAACGTTCTTCGGTCCCGATGGTCGTTTCGGGTGGTGGAGTGGCGACATCTGGGCCAGTGACAATTCCCAGCGCGTTGCCGACGCATATTCTTTTTCGCACATCATTCACGGTATGCTGTTCTACGCATTCCTGTGGCTGGTGGCACGTCGAATGCCGTTGCGCTACCGTTTTGTAATCGCACTTTTACTTGAGGCATTTTGGGAAATACTTGAAAACTCACCCATTATCATTGACCGCTATCGTGAAGTGACGATAGCGCTCGGGTACGTGGGTGACAGTATCTTGAATTCACTCGCAGATGTTGCTATGGCCGGTATCGGCTTTTGGATGGCGTATGCGTATCGCGCATGGGTTACCGTACTGCTCATACTTACCTTCGAACTCGGCTGTTTGTGGTGGGTGCGTGACAACCTTACACTCAATATCATCATGCTCGTCTACCCGCAAGAATCAATCAAGACCTGGCAGTCCGAGGGGCAGGGCATAGTAGAGTAACGTACTGTGGAACAAATTTCATTTTGGCGAACATTCGTGCAAAGGCCACGGTATGCATACCTTTGGACATGGGTTAAATCGTGTTTCGTCGTGTGCAGCTTGTCCTATGTTGGATTCGGTGGAATTCTCTTTTTTGCACAGGAACGATTTATATACCAACCGTGGCCACAGGATTTTGTGACATGTGACGCCCTGCAAGTTGCTGAAAAAGTGACGTACAATGGTACGCGAATGTATGTTCGAGAGGGAGTAAAAGGTTTTGTTGTGTTATATCACGGCAATGCCGGCTCAGCATGTGATCGTGCGTATTATGCAGACATATTTGTGTCACACGGCTATGGTTACATACTCCCTGAGTACGCTGGGTACAGTAACGATGTGAGGTTGCCGTCACATGATCTCGTACGGCGGGATGTTGAAAATGTCACATCATTCCTGCGAGCACGTTCTGTCTCAGAAGTCCTTGTGATCGGTGAAAGTATAGGTACCGGTGCCGCAAGTTACCACACTTCTCTACTACCTCCAGATCGATTACTACTCGTGTCTCCCTTTACCGATATTGAGTCGATAGCCCGTGAGTTGTTTTGGTACTATCCAACCAGCATCCTTGTCGTTAACGCTTTTGATAACGTGTCACTGTTGCGTGAGTATTCCGGGTCGGTCACTGTTATTCATGGAGAGCGTGACACTATAATCCCTCAGAAGCTTGGCATTCGTTTGTTTGAAGGACTACCCACTGAGCAGCGTGAGTTCGTGTCCGTTTCCGGAGCGGGACATAATGATCTGTTTGCTGTTTCCACAACTCACGAACTCTTACGTCGCTTCCTTGAAAACTGAACGTATACTTTCATATCGCTACAAAACAGGCACTCTGTCCACCCTTTGAGGGAGCGGTAGAGCCCCATTCTGTGCTATACTACGGAAAATGAGCACGTGTTTGTATTTACCCGCAACAAGTTGATATGTCAAAAACACCTACCTCTGCATCCTCATCATACGGCGCGGATTCTATTACAGTACTTGAAGGTCTGGAGCCGGTGCGCAAACGCCCCGGCATGTACATCGGCACCACTGGCCCCGATGGCCTGCACCACCTGATCTGGGAGGTTTTTGATAACTCTCGCGATGAAGCGATGGGTGGCTTTGCTGACGACATTGAAGTAGCGCTCCTTCCTGAAAATCGCGTGCGTGTTGTTGACAATGGACGTGGTATCCCGGTCGACATTCACAAGCAAACAAAGGTATCGGCACTCGAGACCATTATGACCACGCTCCATGCCGGTGGAAAATTTGGGGGAGATGGCTATAAAGTCTCCGGCGGTCTTCATGGTGTGGGCGTCTCGGTAGTGAATGCACTTTCAGCATACACTAAGGCGGAGGTGCATCGTGACGGGGGGTACCATATGCAGGAATACAAGATCGGCGTAAAACAAGGTCCCGTGAAGCGTGTTGGTGCCTCGCAACGCAAAGGCACCATTATTACGTTCGAGCCCGACCCGACGATCTTCAAGGAAATCGTTTTTGATTGGAAAAAAATAGTATCACATTTGCGTCAGCAGGCTTATCTCGTAAAGGATATGCGTGTTACGGTACTTGACCTTCGAGCGATGGATCCTAAGACGCTCAAGTTTGACAACGTATTTTACTTGCACGACCTTCACCTCAACGTGCCTTCGATGACATTCTGTTTCGAGGGTGGCCTACGCTCACTCGTCACATTCTACAATCAGCATCAGAACCCCCTCCACAAGAACATTTTTTATGGGGAAAAGCTTGATATTGACAGCAATGTTGTTTCTGTAGAAGTGGCACTCCAATACGTGGATGACATATCTTCAAGAATCACTGCGTTTGCAAACAACATACACAATCCTGAAGGTGGTACACACCTTACCGGCTTCAAAACAGCTCTCACTCGTACGATCAACAACTATGCACGGAAAGCCAACCTGCTTAAAGAAAAAGATGAGAATCTCAGTGGTGATGATGTACTTGAGGGCTTGACCGCGGTTGTTTCGGTCAAACTCCGTGACGTGCAGTTTGAGGGACAGACCAAAGCTAAGCTGGGTTCGGTTGAAGCTCAGAGCGCCGTGCAGTCTGTCTTCGGTGAGCAGTTCTCGACATTCCTCGAGGAACATCCTGACGACGCGAAATCCATTGTTAACAAATCGTTCCTGGCGCTCAAGGCACGAAAGGCGGCGAAAGCGGCGAAAGACTCGGTGCTGCGAAAAGGCGCGCTTGATGGTATGACATTGCCGGGCAAGCTTGCTGATTGTCAGACCAAAAAAGCGTTCGAATCAGAACTTTTCATTGTTGAGGGAGATTCGGCAGGTGGTAGTGCAAAAATGGGTAGGGACCGACGTACGCAAGCAATCCTTCCGCTCCGTGGAAAAATTTTGAACGTTGAACGTGCCCGTCTAGATCGCATGTTGGCAAGTGATTCCGTCAAAGACCTTGTAGTGGCACTTGGCACCGCTATTGGAGATGTATTCAACTTAGAGAAGCTTCGGTACCACAAAATCATCATTGCAACTGACGCCGACGTTGACGGTGCGCACATACGTACCCTCTTGCTTACGCTTTTTTACCGCCACTTTGAGCCGGTCATCAATGGCGGGTACCTTTATATAGCCCAGCCACCACTCTACAAAATTTCGAAAGGGAAAGAGGTGCACTACGTATATACGGACCAAGAAAAGATGCAGGTGCTTAAGAAGCTCGGTATACAGGAAGAGGACACCAAGACCGCGCAAGAAGACGAGGATGGGGCGCAAACCGTAGAACCGGAGGAAGAAGTCGCTGACACAAAACGGGTGCCGAAAGTGAGTATACAGCGGTACAAAGGTCTCGGTGAAATGAATCCGGAAGAATTGTGGGAGACCACCATGAATCCTGAAAACCGTGTCCTCAAGCAGGTAAACATACTGGACGCAGGGGAAGCCGATCGCGTGTTCGATACGCTCATGGGAACCGACGTTCCTGCACGTAAGTCGTTCATACAAACGAACGCAAAGCTCGCGGAGCTTGATATCTAGGTAAACTCTTTTCTCGCTACGCAACAAGCCGCCCTGAGGGCGGCTTTTGCTTACTCTCTGTCTGGTACTACTTGAAAGTCACTGATGCAACATCCGTATTGTTTCCTGAGGCATCATTTTTATCAGGAGTAGTGAGCTCAACACGGATCGTGCCTTTACCCTTTTGCGGTACTTCATCAAAGCCCAAGGTGAACTCGACTTGCATACCGGGTTTGAGCGGCTCTTGAAGTGGGCTCGTGTACTTGTAGGAAGGGTCGTCGGCGGTAGGCACATGCACGGTAAAGGCCCAAATATTTGAGGCGGTTTCACCGCGGTTTGTGACGGTAAAGACAACACCCGCTCGCTTATCGCTCGGAATAGGAGTGATAGGGAAGAAGGTGCGTTTTTTCGCAACGTCAATGTATACACCGGTTGCTTCTATGTTTATCACAAGGTCTGAAGCCGTAAGGACACGTACAGGCTGTACGGAAGGTGTCGTTTTTTGTGGCACCGGCAAGGCGGGTGATACTGTGGTGGGGGCGGTAGGTGTGATAGGGGCGCTCGCGACAGGTGTACTCGTTGCAATCGTCGAAGTTGCGACCACTGTGGATGTGGAAGAAGAGGTTGGTGTGGTGTTTACGATAGTGAGAACAGTACTGTCTGTTACTGATCCGACACGTACGAAAATTTCTACGTCGGCATAACGTGTGTCAGGTGAAAGAGGCACTATGTCAACCGAAGAAGTACCGACAGTCAACCACTCACCACACGAGGGTTCTTTCCACACACCATCGGAACGAAGTCGAAGATGTACTGAAGAATCACAACTGAAGCGCACGTCCGCAGTACTGCCAAGTGCCGGTCCCGTGTAGTCCCACGCAAGCGTCGCTTCCTCGTATGCTTCAAGAGAACGAGTGGTGATATTAAAGCGTACCGACTCTTCTGGAGCGGAACGAAAGACTGACGTGACGGAGGTAACCATTGCTGTAATGTGTTCACTCGCGTTCGGCACATAGCGAACTCCTTGCACAACCACCCATGCAACAATAGCAAGGACGGAGACCAAACCGGTCATCGCAAGGGCACGCATGATACGCGCAGCCCATACTTCGCTCGTGCTTTGTGTGTTTTCTTGTTCTTCCATATATCTAGTTCGATTACACGGCGCGTCCCTTCTGTGAGAAGGAGCGAACAACTCATAAATACTACGTGATGCTAGTATATCATGTTATTACTGTACTGTCAACAGGTGCGTAGGTATCTCGGATGCCCCATCGTCCTTTCGAACCCATGGCCAGTATGGAGTGGGGAAGTGGTGCAAAAGTAGTGCAATCAGAGTCACTGCACTTTTACCACCACCACTCACATGCCAAACATCGCAGGTAGATCCTCATTATCGGCTTTATAATCATTACTTGTATAACCTCACTCACGCTCGTTAAAGCTATTGCATGGGGGTCTGCAGGATACGTGCTTATTGACAGAAAAGTATATATGTGCTATCATACTCGTATACATTACGTGTCGGTCGGTGTCACTGACGGCACAGTGCTCGTGTACGGGTCGAATATCTCACGCCACTCGGCATTCGGTTTTAAGGTACGCGCGCACCACAGTGCTTACTGTCAAACATATGAATACGTATCAAACAACCCGCAGTGAACTTAGTGATGTGTTGCATACTTATCAGCAGAGACTGAATGCGATTGTGGCACAGATACCTGATGAACAGCATATACTCCATAAGCAGGGCGTTTATGATTTAGATGCCAACGAACGGGGTGCGCCTTTGACAGAAGCGACTATCGTACGTATGTACCGACCGGTTACTATTCCGGATCAAGTGTCGGCATGGACGACGGTTCGCAAAGACCTGTTGGTGGCACGAAATGCATGTTTCGCATTAGCATCTTCGTACGTACACCGTTTTACAAGCTACATACAGTCACATGCAGAACGTCGTACCGAGACTATGCTAGGCACTTTACAAAGGTCGTTGAGCCAAGAATATGCGTTTTCCGATGCAAGCTCTGTGTCAGACAGTACGGTGTCGTTGCGCACCCAGCGCACACGTATTCTTCTTCGCGACTATGGTTCCGGGGTGCAAAGTATACCCATTTCTTGCAGTAGTGCGTCGGTTTTCCAAGTGATTGCAGAAGAGAGTAGGGCAGGCTCGCATGCACATAAACACGCCTCGATGATAACTACCTTATGTTCCGCATTGCGTATTGTACTCATACAAATTACCGGAGGAGAGACACCCAGTGCCGTGGTCAAAAGATGCAATGAAGAAAAAGAAACACCCCAGTCAAGTTACACGCATGTGTCGAATACAGCACCTGCACTACGCTGGGTATGAGCGAAAGTAATCCTACACAGGCTCTCGTTCATCTTTATAAATCTTTTGCATGAGACATCTCGACAATCGAGCCGTGAGATTTTTTGAGGTTTTGAGAGGTTGCCTGGACAAAGATTGACAGTATAGATAATACACGGTATAATATAAGAAGTACAAAGTGATTTATTGCTTGCCATGGACTACCACACGCTACACACCACACGACTTGGGATAGCCAGCATAGGCGTCTTCTGTGCGTTGTCGATTTTTTTTGTGTCTGTGGATTTTGTTCCCGAGCGACGAGTTGATGCAAAGCAAGTAGATTTCGACTCTCAAGCAAACGAATCTCAAATGAGCGAGTCGGTGACTCCTGACGTGGTGCCTGTTACGACACCGACACGTGTCGTTATTGAGTCGATTGGTGTCGATACATCGGTCGTCACGCCAGAGAGCGCTGATATTGAAGTGCTCGATCGTGCACTTTTGTCAGGAGCTGTGCATTACCCGGGCTCGCCTCTCGCGGGGGAAGCGGGTAACATGCTTCTTTTCGGACACTCGAGTTATCTTCCTGTTGTGAAGAACAAGGCCTACCAAGCATTCAATGAACTCGGCTCTCTTACGCCCGGGGAAAGAGTGATTGTGTACAGCGAAGGGTATCGATACGAGTACATTGTGAAGAGCGTTCGACTTGCTCGCGCACAGGATGCGGTCATCAGTTTTATCGCACGCGAACCGACGCTTACCCTTGCTACCTGCAATACGTTTGGTCAGAAGCAAGAGCGTTGGGTGGTCACTGCGTCACTCGATACCGTTGCTCCACATCAATTCCAGTAGTGGTGTCAGAGTGGAGTTTACTACTAACAATACATTATACACAGGCGGAGTCATGAGCAACATACGCACCATTAATTAATATTATGATACACATTCGCAACACATTCATAGGTCTTCAGAAAGTACTCTTTCGTCCAGTCGCTCTTGTCATGTTTGCAGGTGCGGTACTTGTTGCAGTACTTGCTCTTGAAGGAGTGACCGCCTCCATCGACCGTGGACATGCCGCCGAGCAACCTACGGATGCCTTCGTGGATCTTTCAGAGCGTGCGTTTACCTGGTTGGCGGACATGCAGCTTGAGTCATATGAAGTAACTTACTGTGATGGTTCGACCGGAGCGGCTCAAGTGGGTGCATGGCAAACCGGTGCCGTGTTGGATGCTCAGGCTCCGATCGCGTCCGTTCGAACAATGGCGTACGGGGGTGTAGTTGCAACCTCTGCACGTATCTGTGCGAGTGCAGCAGACAATACCCCAAAAACTTCCTCTGCGACTGAAAACACTTCAGGCGCCAACGTACAGTCGGGCGCATACTCCTGTCCTCCTGTTGAACTCACTGTAAACGGAACAACCTTTTCTTGGACTGGCTGCCCACGTATGCAACGCTATACGGCAACCTTTTGCGATGGCACAACCATAGGGCCGGTGTACGATGATTGGGATGGTGATGTGACCATTGATCTTGGTAAGCGAATACAAAGTGTCCAGGCATGTGGAAGCGATTGTACCAAACGTGTCGAACAAAGTTGCCCTGCACCTACACCGGTACCTGTAGCTCCTGCGTGTCCCTTCACACCGAATGCTTCTACGACAGTGGTGGTTTTCAATAACGAAAAACTCTATTCGAATGGAACACGTGAGGAGGGGGAAAGTGACCCTTACACTGTTTCCCTTACAAGCGGTTCGTATAAAGTGGAGACAGCATCGTGGGATGGTTATGCAGATCGTGTGACCGTGTCGCAACCACGTGAGTCTTGGCTTATAGACCTGCGTACCGGCAGTAACGTAACGGTAGCGACTACTCCCGCCACCACCGACCTTGCTGACATGGTGGCTGAATCTTTCATACGGGAAACGGTACATAGCGGTTTGGCTGTTTCGCAACAGGTTAGCAATGTCGTCGTGCGCCACGCGGCATACCCGGACACAACCTCGTACAACAGTGTTGTGCCTATTTGTGCATCGTTCACAAAAATTCCGCAAACACCTCCGGCAGGACCTACCTGTAGTGCGACCATGAGTCCTTCAAGTGTGAAGCGTGGTAATCAAGCAACGCTTACCTGGACAAGTGTCGGTGCGGTGAGTGCGTCATTCGACCAGAATATCGGCACGACCACAACAAGCGGTTCGCTCGTCGTCACCCCTTCAAATAACACCACCTACACGGGCACGTTTGTTGATGCGAGTGGTCGTACCACCACCTGTTCTGCAAGTGTATCACTTACGACTGGTGGCGGAGGAGGGAAGTGTTTGAACTGTGATGATGACGATGACGAAAAGGAAGACGACGATGAAGATCGTGAGCCGACATTTGTGCTTGGAAAAACCATTTCGAAGACCGGCACGACCATTACGCTCGATCAAATACCGTACACCGGCTTTGAAGCAGGACCTGTGTTGACCGCATTCTTTTGGCTCGGTGTCTTCGCTCTCAGTGTCAGTATTGCGCATTTCATTACCAAGACGCGTCCACTTATGCATGTCGCTGACGTCATACGTACGCGCGGTGGTAATCAAATGCAATTTTTGCAAGGAAACAATCACGCTGACTTGGTTGCTGCACGAGGACATGACACACATATGGTGTATGCGGCACCCGTAGGCTCTTTGCTTGGAGAGAAACCGTCAATAGAGGATCGTGCTCATGTGGATAACATTTTGCTATCGCCCGAATCTTTGCGAATAATTACCGATGTTGTTGCAAAACAAGATGTTGATCAAGATCATTTTTTGCAGGAGCTTTTCGGTAAGGCGATTGCCACGTACTCACGTGAGGATGGTTGGATTTTGCTCTCACAGGAACGCACACTATCGCTTATGGCTCAAAACGGCATGGAAAAAGCGACTGCAGTGGCAGTGTCCGACTCGGTACAATCTCAGCGCAATGTGTTGGGGAATAATCAGGTAGCAGGAAGTGAGCAGGCGCCTGCATCTACCATGTCTAGTACCACTTCGATTGCTCAGCGCCCGAATGGAGCAGTGCATGGGCAGACGGCGACTACGGAGCGTTTTGGACACGAGACAGCAATCCCCATGTTCCTCGACTACCTTAATACTCGAGAACAACAGAAAGCGTTCGAATTATTGCGTCAATTAAGTACCAAAGGGGTGCAAACAGAAAAGTTTATTGCAACACTCGTTCGTAAATTGGATGATGTCTATAAACATCGTATTGATGGGAATCATGCTCCCGACCGTGATGTGGCAACAAAAACCGCCACATGGAGCAATGCTGATTTCGAAAATGTCCTGGGGATACTGGTCGAGTGCATTGACTATAGTTACTCGAATAATAAAGTGGGTACGAAAGTTGCATTGACGAAACTCTTTGCACACGGCGTGTAAAACACGCACATACCACAACGGGTCGACAAAAAGCCGCCCTTCTCCGTAAAAGGAGAAGGGCGGTCGCTTGTCAGTATTTGTTTATGACCTGGCGAAAGACCATGTCTTTGACTTTTTTGACAGAGTCGGGCTCGCACCTCATTGCGGTTTTAATGATGCCGCAGACCTTCTTAACATGCACACCGGTTGCATTGGAGACGATTTCTGCTTGCGTCTCCGAATTTTCACCGGCATGCGCGATAGCCCACGCCGCAACGCTCCATAGCATCAGAGAGACGAATTCAGGGCAGTGCTTCCCGGTTCCTTTGCAATCGGGACTGCGACAGCAGGTCTTGTGCACGACGCGTACCTCTTTTCCTTGCGTAACGTCAATACAATTCCGAACTCTCTGCATTCGCTCTTGAGAAAGGTGTATGTCCATACAGTCCTTTCCTAGCACACATTCGATGCGTGCCCGCAACGGACTGTCGTGTCCCTGGGGTACACATTCGAAATACCAGTCGCTAAATTCTTTTTTGTTCAACGCATCCCCCTTTGGCACATTTTGAAAACATCCGTACGTACTGCTATCCTTTCTATATTATACTACGTTTATCTACCTATAGCAATACTTGCGCCAAAGCTCGTGTGAGTGCACCATTGCAGTATGCACATCCATCGTACTTACATTGCGCTTTGTCTGGCAGGATCATTACTTCTTGCCGGCTTTGTATCAGCCGCCACGCTTGCTTCTTCAGACCCTCACTGGTACACCCCTATGGGCTTTGTTGAGTTACTTATTGAACGAAACATCATTACTGCGAATTATGCTGAACGCGCACGTTCGTACGCCCGTTTATTTTCAAAGAGCGCACCATCAGCTGATGTGTCGACACCAGGCATGCGAGATGCCGACAAAGTACGCGTCACCACTTCGCAACTCATACGGTACTCCAACCTCGAGTTTGCTGTGGGTGAGGAAATACAGGGACTCCTGCTTCTCGTAGAAAATAGCTCATCAACAGATGCCATACTGGAAGCTAAGCGCAAGTGTCAGGTGACGTACCGTATTTTTTCGGACACTGAAACGCTTGTGTATGACAGTGCGACCGAAGAACGCTGTAAGACAGACGAGCGTGTGACCTACTTGCTTGGTGCGGGACAGACGCGCATGTTCGAGATTAAACATGCTACCTCGACACTAGCCCTTCCTGCCGGGGAATATACATTTACACTCGAGTACCCGGGATACGGAGGTGGCGACAAGAAGGTAACGGTAGTCAACCGCTAGATGCTCCAGAGCGGATCGGTTTGCACTCAAAGACCTTTGACTTTGTCGACCAGAAAGCTCCGTTCGCCATTGCGAGCGTTTACTTTGCCCTTGAACGCAACACAGCTGTTCGGCACCAGTATCTCACGGTATGTGGAATACACTTCAGGGAAGGCGACAGCCTCCATGCTGTCTCCGTAGTCGGCTATCTTTAAAAACGCCATGCGGTCACCTTTTTTTGTAGTAAGTGGTTTTACTTCAATCAGTATGCCCGCCACAGCGGTTTCTATCCCGATGTACCCGTTTTTTACCTCGGCTACGGTGTTAAACTTTGCCAGTCGCTCCTTGTGTGCGTCGAGCGGGTGTCCGGAAACGTAGAGACCGAGAAGCTCTTTTTCCCATGTGAGCATGTCACGCATGGTCGCTTGCTCACACTCCGGTAAAGTGAGTGTGCTGCCACCAAAGAGTGACACCTGCATCGATCCCTGTTGCTGTTCTCGATAGAACGCAAGTAGATCTTCGATGTAACGCAGCATTCGACCACGCTTATACTCGAAACAATCGAGCGCCCCACACATGATGAGCGCCTCAAGTGATTTTTTGTTCAGGTTACGATCTTTGATGCGGGTTAAAAAATCGGAAAGTGAGGTGAATGGTCCATGTGTCGTACGCTCTTCAATGATTGCTTGTGCGATACCTTCGCCAAAATTTTTGATCGAACTCAAACCAAAACGAATAGCGTCACGTCCCTCCTTCTGAACTACCGTGAAATTGCCAAAACTTTCATTGACGTCCGGCTTCAATACACGGATTTGCATACGCGCGCACTCAGCGACACTCTCCGAGACTTTTTCCACGTCACCCGAATCCGCCGTGAGTATTGCCGCCATGTATTCGACAGGGAAGTTTGCCTTCATGTACGCGGTTTGATAGGCCACCTTGCCGTAACTGGCCGCATGAGCTTTGTTGAAACCGTATCCCTGAAAAGGTTCAAACAATGACCATACCGCTTCAGCCTGGTCTTTCGACATGCCGGAGTGTTTTTGACAGCCGTCGACAAAAATGACATGTTGTTTTGCCATCTCCTCCGGTATCTTTTTACCAACCGCTTTGCGAAACTTGTCGACCGTCTCCCAGTTGTATCCCGCTATCTCAAGTGCGGTGAACAAAAGGTCGTCTTGGTAGACTAGAATTCCGTAACTTGGCTCCAAGAACTTACGGGCTTTGGGATGAAAGTAGCGCACCTGTGCACGTCCTTGCTTGCGTGCAATGTACTCCGGAATGTTCTTCATCGGACCGGGACGATAGAGTGCGATCATGGCGTTGATGTCTTCAATTCTGGTGGGTTTCAGCTCTTTCAAATAACGTGTCATGGCAGTACCGTTTAGCTGAAAGACGCCACCGGTATCGCCCTTTGCGAGCATATCGTATGTCTTTTGGTCATCAAGCGGAACATTCTCGATATCTATCAATACACCATGTCGTTCTTTTACACGCGTAATCGCGTCCGCAAGGATTGAAAGGTTTTTGATGCCGAGGAAGTCAAACTTAAGAAGCCCGACGCCGTCTTCACCTACGCCATGCATATCGTACTGGGTGATAAGTTTTCCACCACCTTTTGGATCCGGCTGAACGGGCACAAAGTCGCTCAAAGGACCCGGTGCCATCACAACACCGGCCGCATGTACCCCGACATGTCGTGCACATCCTTCGATTTTTTTTGCGAGATCCACGACACGTCGCACGTCTTTGTCTTTCTTGTATAGCTCTGCAAACTCTTTTTCAGACTCGAGTGCATGGTCAATCGTCATTGGAAATCCTTGAACACCAAAAGGGATGGCTTTCGCTATCTTGTCGCCGACCCCATAGGGGTAACCCAGAGCGCGGGCAACGTCTCGCACCACGGCCCGTGCCATCATTGTTCCAAAGGTGCCTATTTGCGCCACATTCGCGTGACCGTACTTTTCTTTGGAGTACTCAATCATCTCATCACGCCTGTTGTCGGCGTAGTCCATATCGATATCCGGTGCGGAAGGGCGGTGTGGATTTAGAAAGCGCTCAAAGGGAAGGTTGAGCTGGATCGGGTTTACGTTCGTGATACCCATGGCATACGTAGTAAGGGAGCCTGCAACAGAACCGCGAATGGTGGTTAAGATACCACGTTCGCGCGCTTCCCGCAGAAGATCTCCCACTGCAAGGAAGTAACCCGAGTACCCCTTTGTCTTAATCACATCAAGCTCATAATCCAGTCGTTCCTTCAGCTCTCCCTCATACGGAAGTCCGCGCCACTTCATGCCCTCAAGCGCAAGATGTGTTAACTCATCATCAGGTGTCCTCCCCGAAGCAATTTCAAACGCGGGGAAGTACCAGTGCCCAAGCGTGATATGAATATGACACCGATCCGCCACCGCACGAGTGTTTTGAAGCGCTTCCGGCTCTCCCGCGAAAAGTTCCTCTGCTCGTTCAGGGGATATGAATGATCTGTCTTCGTCTTCATGAAACCCTTCTTCTTCGAGATTGCCTCCGTTTTGAATACGGATCATTACCTCACGAGCCACACGGTCTTCCGGCTCCAAGTAGTATGTGTCATGAGTCGCGAGCAATGGGATACTGCTTTGCTTTGAGAGCTCTTTTATTTGGTCTTGCAGATACTCATGCCCTTCGAGTTCCGGATGGTGGGAGATTTCGAGAAAGACGTTATCAGAACCAAATGTATGCTGATACCAGAGCACGGGCTCCATTGCTCGCTCAACATCAAGCCCCCGGAGCGCAGAAACATGCTCGCCTTGGTATGAGGGTATGATTGCAATAAGTCCCTCATGCCACTTCTCAAGAATTTCTCTATCCATACGTGGCTTACCGGCAAAGAGTCCTTCCATGTACGAAGCCGTTACCAATTTTATGAGATTTCTGTATCCGATCTCATTTTCGACCAACAACACAAGACGAGCACGCGCCTCGTCCACACCATGCTCCATTTCGGTGCGCCCTCGTGGTGCGAGATAGGCGTCAACACCAAGTATGGGCTTGATGCCTTCCTTTTCACATACCTGATAGAACTCAATCGCACCGTAGAGATTACCGTTGTCAGTGAGCGCAAGTGTATCCATACCGTACTCTTTGGCACGCTTCACAAGGGGTTTTATCTTTGGCACCGCTCCGAGTAGGGAGTAGTGTGAGTGGGTATGTAGGTGCACGAAGTCCGGCATTAAGACAGTATACCACAGTGATTACGTGAGAAGCTCGTACGACCGTTTTCGATACCAGGTGTTCCATGTCGCCCGTAAGTGCGCTACACTCACATTGAGTAGTAAACAGCTTGGCGTTCATTGTCACTTCATTGCGCAGTGAGTAATTGTTCGTTCTTAACACTAACCACACCCGATACTATGCATAAACACGTAGCACTGCTTGGAGTAGTTCTTGTTCTCGTAATTTTTGGGACATGGTGGTGGCAGATGACGAATATTTCAGGTCCCCGGGAAATGTCTGATGATTCAGTGTTGCCTGATGCCGAATCGGCAGAGCAAGTTGGGTTTGCGTTTATGAGAGACATGGTGACAGTTACGCAAGGAACCACGGATCCCGGGGTTTCGCAGCGTCTCTTTGAGTCGTTAAGTACTGATGTGCAAAGTAAAACATCTCCGGAAATGGTGGGGCAGTATATGCCACTCTTCTCAAGTATGCATGCTGCGCCTGAACAAGGGGTGAGTGTGGAAGATTTGCAAATTCACAATCCAACAGAAGCCACCTTATTTGTTGGCCTACATTACAATACTGGGCGAACAATCCATGCAGTACACCTCATTGCTGAGGAGGGAAGGTGGAAAGTGCGTTCAATCGAAGTGGTAGAGAATTCTCTCTCAGGGAGTGACCCTGAGCCAAACGTGGATCCATTTGTGCCCGAGGTACCTCCTGAACCTACCCCAAAAAATGTTCCAGGTCCTTCAAAAAAAGGCGCATGCTATGTTGGTGGATGTAGCAGTCAGATATGTTCTGATCGTGTCGATGATGTGGCGAGTACCTGCGAATGGCGTGAGGAATACGCGTGTTATCAACATGCGGTGTGCGAACGTCAGGCAAGTGGTGAGTGTGGTTGGACGAAAACCGATGCGCTTACGCAGTGTCTCGCTGAAGCGGTTTCCAAAATAGTGCAGTAACATAGCAAAAATTTTCTTTTTACAAGCAATAACCCGGCACTGCCGGGTTATGTTTGACTGCTTAAAGGAGTCGACGACTCCTTTTATATAGATTGTACGCCTCAGAAAGGGCTCGAAAAGTCACTTCATGGTCTACGCGCAAAGTCACGTAGCGGACTTTCTCCCCCCACAAATGGGAAAAGGTCGCAAACATTGATTCAAGCTTTTTACCCATCTCAATACCGGTGCCGCTATAGTTGTTGCATCCGCCACACATGAACGTACCTTCGTTCGTTATGATCTCAAAATACAGATCATGAAAGTTGTGTTTATGGTCAGTTCGCCGTCTGCATACAGGTATACGCACGACACGCAGCTGTCTCTTAAAATCTTCGGTACCAACTTTCATTGCCTCATGTTGAAGCATGAGTGCCATGTTGTGTAAGGACCGCTCTGCATATCCGGGATATGCGATAAGGAAGGTATCACCAAAGATGCGTCCCTGAATTCCGTCATCCAAGTTGAATGGGTGACGACCAAGGCGCACGTGCTCTGTGTCGCGCACACTCCGGTAGTCTGCCTTTAGATTGAGTGCTTCAAAAAGGTAACGAAGCCCGAAAGCGTTCTCATGCGAATCGCCTTTATTATGCATGTTGCATTTCCCCTATGTTGTTGGTTGAGAAGAACACAAGCCGACTTAAAACATACACATACAAATTCATGTTGTCAACAACATGTATGACCGCAGGTACTTTTGCACTCCACTTCTAATTGCTCGTATTGTAGCAGACATCCAACCGGTGTCAGCTTGTTCTTGAATGCACTGTGTACTCGCTTGGTGTTGTAGAAGATAAGCCAGTCCATAAGCTTCTCATTGAAGGCATCGGAATCGAGGAGGAGACCGTGGTGAAAATCAACGAACTCTTCCTGAATGGTGCGGTTGAACCGCTCCACGTGGGCATTCATCTTCGGCGTCCTCGGGTAGGTGTGGTAGTGCGTAATCTGCAGGTTGAGGAGTCGTTTGGCAAAGTGTTTCTTGAACTCCGAACCGTTGTCAGTAAGGACAAAGGTGGTGGTATAGGGGAATACCCGCTGCCACATGAGGAAGAATGCTTCCGCCGCTTGTGAGGCGTGCGACGTTGTGGCGAAGGCAAACGCAAAGCGTGAATAGATGTCTTCGCAGGTAATGAGGTATCGACGGGAGCCATGTACAATCACTTCGACCGTGTCGAGTGCGACAAGGTGACCGGGGCGTTCTATGGCGAGATCCTTTGGTTTTCTTAACACTTTCTGCCGTGTGTAGGGCTTCACCCTGCCGGTGCCGGTCACACGGACCGGTACTGTACGCATACCGCCCTTATCCTTCACGATACGACCGACGGTTGCCGGTTTGGGGCACGGGAGAGATACGGTGTCACAGTATGCCTTGAGGAGTGGGTAGAGCTTTTTCTCTCCGAGGTTGGGGTACTGCTCTCGCAATCGTTTGATCTCCTCAACAATACGGTGGTCATACCTACGGCGTCGCTTCTTCTTTGGGGCTCGAGAACCGCAGTTCAGACTCTCGAGCTTGCCACGGCCGGCACGCAGCTTTTGCCTCCACAGGTACAGGGTGCGACGCTTCACCCCGTACGCTTCTTCGGTGGCTGCCGTGCCGTACTTTTGCCAAAATGTGATAATGCGAGCGCGTCGCTTAGCTTCCTCGGTAATCATATACGCGAACCGTATCGCGTTTTCTTGGATCGTGCGAGAGCCGCGTACGCCACGATTTATATTAAATATCCTCATGCTCCTTGGTGATCAAGGAGTGCAATATGTATCTGAGGTTATGCACAACATTTTATAGACGTACACAGCAAAATATGACTTATATTTCCTAATGTATTAGTGTTTTACCGTGTAATGTATACTATGAAGGTATGTGCTGGACTATTGGCGTAGATGAGGCCGGGAGGGGGCCGCTTGCCGGACCTGTTGCGGTCGGTGTCTTTGCAATACCAAACGAATTCGATATGACATTACTTACTGGTATCCGTGATTCAAAGAAGCTCTCTGAGCGACAGCGTGAATCGTGGCATGCTCGCATCTCAAATATGACGGGGGCGCTTTGGTCTGTCGCGCTGGTTGATGCGGCACATATCGACAGCTTTGGTATAGTTGACGCCATCCGTACAGCGACGAGCCGGGCGCTTGAGGATTTGAATCTCGACCCATCACAGTGTGAGGTATTACTTGACGGAGGTCTCCTGGCACCTGATGCGTACCATAAACAAACAACGATTATTCGAGGTGACGTGACAGAACCTGCCATAAGCGCCGCCGCCATTATGGCGAAAGTGGCCCGTGACAGGTATATGTGTACACAGAGCGAACAGTATCCTCTATATGGTTTTCAGACTCACAAGGGGTATGGCACATCCTTGCATGTTGAAGCAATACGCTCCCACGGCCTTAGCATGTTACATCGCGTGTCGTTTTGTCGACGGTTGCTCACCTCCCAATGAGAGAGGTGGGATAGTCAGTTTTTTTGTGCGCTATCCCCACTACCTACATTTGTATCTTGCATTATCCTTAAAATCAGGTATAGTAACCGTAATGTCGGTACGAATGAAGCTTACCCATAGCAAAACGGCGAGTCGCCGCGCACATCACCGTGCCGGAGTTCCTCGCCTGGTTCACACTGTGAGTGGCGCACGCCGCAAGCATTTTGTGGATCCTGTTACCGGTATGTACCGCGGGAAGCAGATTATAACGATGGGAGTTCTCGAAACTGCCGTTGTAGAAAAGACTGCAAAAAAGAAAGGCGCCGCTTCAGAAAAAAGCGCGTAGTTATTGAGGATTCCCAAAGTCTGATACGTGTATTTGCTCGTTTTTAGAGCATCGCCGTACAAGACTTTGAGCATTCTCTTTTAGTACCTTCAACATGGCATCGAATAGGCATCTTTCCAGGTCGGTTGTACTTCAAACGCTTTTTGAGTGGGACATGTCTGTTGAAGAAAACCGACGCACAATCAGTGTATCGGAAGTCGATGACATTCTCCTTAGGAATGTCGCTGAGTTTGCACCTGAATCCAATGACGTTCCATTCATGAAGCGGTTGCTTCATGGTGTCCTTGAGAAGCGTCCCGACTTAGACCAAGTGATTATTAAAGCTGCTCCGGAATGGCCTCTCGAGAAGATAGGGCGCGTTGACCGAAACATCCTACGTATTGGCCTGTTCGAGCTACTCTTCGCTGATCGGTCAGAAGTGCCTGCAAAAGTCGCGATTAATGAGGCGATTGAACTTGGAAAAAACTTTGGTGGCGATTCTTCAGGCAGATTTGTCAACGGTGTTCTTGGTTCGGTCTACAAAGAGCTTGGTGAGCCCGGTAAAGACGAAACTTCTAAGTCGGTTCGAAACGAGAAGCGCCCGATGGTTCCGTATGAAAAAATGCCGATTGAACGAAAGGCGGGTGCAGTGGTTTTCGCAAGAGTTGATGGTGACATGTACGTAGCGCTGGTGCATGATGTCTTTGGGCACTGGACGCTACCAAAGGGAGGTCTGGATGACGCTGAGACAGCAGAGCAGGGAGTTATCCGTGAGATTTCCGATGAGTTGGGTATTACCGCACAAGTAATCCTACAGCTCGGTGAAAATGAGTACGTCGCATCGCACCCTGAAAAAGGTAAGCTCCGTAAACACGTCACCTACTTCCTCGTCGAGTCGGCTTTCACTGACCTGCAGCTTGAAGAAGGTAAGGGTGGCTTAGACGACGCGCGATGGTTCAAGCTCGCGGACATTCTTGATCTCAACTTTTATCATGATATTTTGCCGATCATTACTAAGGCCATCAATCTTCTCCTCAACCCGGCCGAACTACCTGATCGTGTGTAAAAGAGTCCGATATGTCTGATGAATATCTCAAGTCTTTGCGTGATTTTTCATGTGCCATAGGTACGAACTTCAAAGACATCGCGCTCCTGAGGACTGCGTGTACGCATAGAAGTTATGTAAATGAGCACCGAGGTGGCCCTGTTGAGTTTAATGAGCGGCTCGAGTTTCTGGGTGACGCGGTACTTGAACTTTCAGTCACTCGCTTTCTTTTTGATAAGTTTCCCAACAAGCCGGAGGGTGAGCTTACCGCATTTCGCGCCGCACTTGTGAATACGAATACTATTTCTGACGCCGCTACAAAAATTGGCATAAATAATCTTCTGCTACTCTCAAAAGGGGAGGCGCGTGACACCGGCAGGGCACGGCAGTATATTCTTGCGAACGCATTTGAGGCACTTATCGGAGCTATATACCTTGACCAAGGGTATGACGCTGCGGATGACTTCATTGCGAAAAACATTTTCCCCCGCACAGATGATGTCGTTGCAAAACGTTTATGGCAAGACAATAAGAGTAGGTTTCAGGAGGAATCCCAAGAACGAGTTTCGATAACCCCAAATTATGCAGTGCTCGATCAGGTTGGCCCGGATCATGATAAGCTCTTCACGGTAGGTGCGTATTTAGGTAACGATCTTGTTGCTAAGGGTGCCGGGAAAAGCAAACAAGAGGCTGAACAAAGCGCCGCGGCCGCCGCACTGACCGAAAAAGGTTGGATGTAAAGCGAACCAGTCAACCATATTACGACATGAAATATAGTTGACTGTCAATAGCTTTCGTGCTATACTTGTAAATGCCCCCTGCAGACCGTAACTGCAGTTTTTTTGATTGGAGCAGTACGGAACAGGGAGCGGTCCACAGCATGATACAGGTGTGTCAGTCGGGCCTTTACCATTAAGAATCGGCCTATTTTAGGAACGATCATAGCGTATGGGGTTGTGGCGGCGAGTCAGCTCGTCACCATACCAACCATGGCAATTGAATTGCGAGATGGTGAGCAAGTCGGAGAACGAAGAACGGTCGTGCTTGCCGGAGGTACTTCAAAGCATGCAGAGGAGCAGTATCTTGACGTGGAGTCACAAGTTCGGACCTACTTTCAAGACATCCCGGTCCTTGCTGAAGTAGCAAGATGTGAGTCACGCTTCGTGCACGCCGACCCCGCAACAGGTGCCATACTTACCGGCCATATAAACCCGTCAGACCTTGGGGTGATGCAGATTAATCGCACATACCATGAGGCAACGGCAAAACGCCTGGGAGTTGATATTTACACGCTTGACGGCAACATGGAGTATGCGCGGTACCTGTATTCACAGTATGGGACACAACCATGGCGCGCCAGTAGTGCATGCTGGGGATCTTGAGTCATGTACATATTGCACAAGTAAAAAAACAAGGTATGCTCGACAATGCATACCTTGTTTTTTAGTTCGGGTGAGCATATGGTGTTGTGCGGTTCAGCATGGATTGGAAAAACCTACTTAAAATTTTGACAGGACTGGTTGTGGTGCCTATTTCGATTATTGCCGGCATTGTATGGGGCTGGTGGGAAAAGGCGACCCTTACGGAAAAAATTCTGACCGCACCACTTGTATTTCCTATTATCGGTATCGCCTTTTTTGTCACTCCATGGTGGAATGATCTCTAGCTTCGTTGAGTACCTGGTTGCTTTGAGTCACTACAAAACGGCACCATAGTAGCGGCAGGGGAGTCAGTCACTTGGTAACACATGCAAAACCTTCGTTGAAGTTGCTGTACGATTATTGTGACTTGTGTGGTGCGTACGTGCCCATGAGTCACATCATGTGCACGCGTGAGGTGAGGTATTGTACGATACCAAAAAAGTCTCTCGAAACACTACATACACCCGTACAGTGTATTGCGTGCAGATCGTGAAGAATGAAAAAAAGGGGATGGAAGGAAGGATATAAGTGTCGCACAATATATCTTTTACGTCTAAAATATCGTGAGTTATCCACAGGTCAGTATCTCGGCCAGATCGCACTGACCCTCACTCTCAGGCAGATTCAACTATTGGTTCATGCGGACATCCGCCCTCCTTACCTCGATGTGTTCGGTTAAGTGTAACTGGATACGTACTTGAAAATTTCAGTAATGACTGCGTACAGTACACATCCTCGGAGTCCAGTCCGTCATTGTGGGATCTCTCTGTGTGTACATAAGACGTTACACGACGGAACTTAGCCTACGTACGAACTCGATTACGAGTATGACCTCGGCAGAATTGTCCGGAGATTGAGGTTGGGCACTCCCCCACCGCCACACGTGACCCGCACCGGGTACGTATAATGTATACGTACGTTCCGAACACCAGAGTCGGACAGACTTTTCAGTCAAAACACAAGCACTATATTGTGCGACATTAGTGACAGTGGGTATCTATACCAGGAAAAATAGCCATCGAACGGCTATTCTTGTGGGAGATGTCGCGTAAAGTGCTTTTTGAGTGTCTCGTCGAGAGCTTTTTGGAAGCGCATCGCATGCTTCGGAGAAAGTACGAGCTCTGACACGAGTACACCTCGACCTTCTTCAGGTCGCACGAGAGCGAACTGAAAAATAACTTCTTCATCGGTCACGTTAATTTTGACGCTGTTTGCGTAGATTGGTTTCGCATCGGGCGAAACACTGATTTGGATTTGTCGCTGTGCTGGTGTTGTGTCCATAGATTGTAAGTTATCAGTATCTTTGTTTTGTAAATCGCTAAAACGCTACTGAGACAGACGGATATGCTTCAAGGGTCTGCTTCAGTGGATTTCTTATATCGATAGATGGGATGTGTGCAATACATGGGGACCTAGAGATAGCTCATCGGATTAAGGTATGCTTCATAGCCCGCCACCGGCACTCGAGCCGGTCCACAGCTTGTGATAGCTTTTACGTCACCAAGTCGTACCACATTTACGCCCGCGCTCGCAAAGAGGGTGAAGTGCAGGTGGGGGCCTGTGGAGTAGCCTGTGTTACCGGAGTACCCAATGAGCTGACCCTTGGTCACCTGCTCTCCCGTGGACACTGAAACTGCGGAAAGGTGTGCGTAAAGAGTTGAGAGACCGTTCGGATGTTCAAGTAGTATCCACTTTCCGTACGACATGCACCCGGGGACTGCGTCAGTGTTACCCGTTTCAACAACCTTTCCACCTAATGCGGCGAGTATTTTTGTGCCTTGAGGTATGCCAAAGTCGATTCCATTGTGTCCTTTCCCGTTATACGCGCCAGACTGCGCAAACGCGGTGTTGCCAAAGTACTGAGTAATGCAGTGTGTGTTACCGAAGGTGCCTGAACGGCCGGCACATGCGGCCATAAACACCCCGTCGACAGGCCAAAAAAGCACACCGGAACCTGCAGGAGGAATGGTCGTCGGGTTGAGAATAAACTTAATTTGTGCCTCATGTGCAGCCATTTCCTTTTCAAACTTTTCACGAGCGGCTTTTTTTTCTGAGAGAAGTTGCTGGTAGCCAGCCTCTTGATTTTTTGTTTTTTTCAGAAGCACGTCTTTATGGGTGCGCGTTTGATCTAATGCTTTTTGTTCGCCCGAAAGCTCACCCTTAAGAGCACTCAGATCAGCACGCTTAGATAGTGACCGAGCCTGAGCGTTCTCATACTCCTTTTTGAGAGCGTCAAGTGTGCGCATATCATCGCGCAACGAATCCCTGAGTACCGTCTGGTACTCAAGTGCCCCCCATACTTCCGCAAGTGAGTCGTAGGCAAAGAGCATTTCGACCATGCTCTGGCTCTCGTACATATCAATTTCCCGGAAGGATGCCCCAATGGCTTCTTGATCCCGTAGTATTTCCAGCTCTTTTATTTGTATCTCACGACTCAATTCTTCTATTTCAAGATCCGTGGTGGTAATTTTTTGCTCGGTCACCCGCACATCTCCTTGTATTTTCTTACGCGCAAGGTCAAGCTCATGTATCGCACTTTGCAACGTTTTCTTTTCCGCACCAACGGTTGTGAGTTCCTGTTCGTATTTGGCGATTTCCGCTTCGATCTTACGAAGTTCCGCCTGACCTTGCTCGATCTTTGCACGGAGCTCAGTGACGGTTTCCTC
>CAZWNC010000013.1:0-32239 GCA_964635195.1 uncultured Candidatus Saccharibacteria bacterium
GACTCGAACCCCCTACCTCCTCAGTGCAAATGAGGCGCTCTACCAGGTGAGCTACGGGCCCAGGTCATATGCGCACAGCAACAGTGTACTGTGTACGGTGGTAATACTACAGAAAATCCTTCCATCACGCAAGCGGATGTGTGCAACTAGTGTGTGGTCTTACACGAGAGGAGTATCACGATGGTTGTGTATAGAACAGCACAAGTGCACTACATACGATGGTATACTTGCAACATGATGCGCTGGATGGCATTCGTTGTGGCGTGTGGAGTAGCGGGACTTGGCCTGTTTCTTACGTTCACGTACTTTGACCGCTCAGTTCTTGCTGCACAGACGGATGCGGCAGCTTTGGTAGAGCGTATGCGCGCATTACTATCGATACTAATCGTCCTCGGGGTCGTGCTGACTGTCGCATTGTCACTACTCGCATTCACACTTGGCGCATTCAAGCGTCATGCGCGCGCGTATGCGTACGATCTTACCAAAGACATCGCTCAGACAACCGATCAGCTGCGGAAGTTTTACGAGTATAGTCCGGTGCCGTACTTACTTATCAATCCGCGTGGAAAAGTGTCTAGACCCAATAAAGCGTCGTTGCGACTCTTCGGTTTCGATGAAGAACATTTGATTGGCGCACAACTGTTTGACTATCTTTCCAACCCTGTGGATGCGCGCTCTGTGCAAATGTACCGCGAGCAGGTGCAACGTGGTGCCGGTCTTGAACAAAAGGAGCTTCAAGTTCGTACAGCTCGCGGGGAAGTGCGTTGGGTGCTTTTTTCTGCAGGTAGCATGCCGCGCAGTGGACTTGGCGCTGAACGAATGACACTCGTTTCACTTGTGGACATACACGAACAGAAAGAGCTTGAGCGTATCAAGACCGAATTCCTTTCGCTCGCGTCGCATCAGTTGCGTGCGCCCCTCGCAAACTTAAAGTGGTATATAGACTTTCTGTTGACTCGTAGAGCGCAAGAGCTTACGGAAAGTGTAAAAACGTATCTCTTGCAGATGTTTAAGCGCAATGAGGAGATGATTGATTTGGTAAATACACTTCTCAATTTGTCCCGGGTTGAAATGGGTCGGCTCAGTGTGGAGGTGAGAGAGTGTGACATTGTACCTGTACTTCAAAGCATCTTGGAAGAACTCGCACCCGTGTTTCATGAAAAAGCGATTACGATTACTACGGACATACCAGAGAGCCTTGCACTTACAACAGATGCGAAACTCGTTCGTATTGTGATACAAAATTTGCTGACAAATGCCGCCCGATATACCCCATCCCAAGGAACCGTTACTTTGCGTGCAGAGAAACTCGAAAACAGAGTGACCTTTGCGGTTTCAGATACGGGTATTGGTATTCCAAGCGAAGAACAAGGGCGCATATTTACCAAAATGTATCGCGCGTCCAACGCGCAACAGGTGGAGGTGAATGGCAATGGTATCGGTCTCTACATGTGCAAGGCATTCGCGGAAGCGCTGGGGGGCGGTATTAGCTTTACCAGTCTTGAAGGGAAGGGTACGACCTTCACCGTCGTATTGCCCGCACAAACAATGCGGGATATAGTATAAAGGACATGAACAACAAGAGCATTCTTATTATTGATGACGATCTCATTTTTTGCGATATGCTTGGCGAGGTGTTGCGTGCAGAGGGTGCGGTTGTTTCTGTTGCACATGATGGTGCGCAAGGAGTGTCGGCAGCAAGTGCTGCACATCCAGACCTCATCGTCTGTGATTACATGATGCCAGTGATGCACGGTACGCAAGTGCTTGAATCCATACGTGCCACGTCGTGGGGAGAAAAAGTACCATTCGTACTACTCACCAACATGGGGCAGCCGGAGATACTCCCCCAGGGGAGTGAGAAGCACGCACTGTGCCTCTTAAAGACAGACTGGACATTGGATCAGCTCGCGGGGAAGATCAGTGAGGTACTTGCGGAGAGCAGACCTTCCTTGGTATCGTAGAGCTGGTCTTGTATCGTTTGACGCGATGGACGTTTAGCTCAGTTGGTAGAGCGTTCCCTTTACCACAAGAGTACTCCCATTTTCATAGTCGCTCCGCTCTTTGAAAAGTAGGTCGCACACGAGAGAGGTCGTCTAGGAATAATGCGACCTCTCCCGTAATGGTGTATCATTGAAGTTAATAGCATACTGGACGTTTAGCTCAGTTGGTAGAGCGTTCCCTTCACACGGGAGAGGTCACAGGTTCGAGTCCTGTAACGTCCACCACTAAACATACCCACGTCTTTGATGACGTGGGTATGTTCGGGATTTATGTTTCGATTCGCCCTTGCGGCGATGCATTCGGCGACCGCTACACCACCTTCCGTGCCACGTAGTCCTCTGGTGCTTGCGCAAGGTGTGTCTCGATCTGTTCGCGGGACAGCAGACCTTCCTGTGCACCGATATACTGCACGACCGACATGCTGTTGACGGGCCCCCATCGGAGGGCTGTCGGAACATCCAACCCGAGTGCAAGCGCGCTCGTGAAGGTCGAAGAAAATGCATCTCCGGCGCCGGTGCGATCGACGGGAGGTGCGGGGTCGGGGTACATGGGCATGTGCCAGACACCATCTTCCGCAAGCGCGTACGCACCTGCCGGACCGTCGGTAATCACGGGAATGGTTGGACCGAGCTCTCGCATGCGGTGGAGTAGGGTGGGGACATGCTTTTCATCCGTCGCGAGTATTTGCTGCGCCTCTTCTTTGTTGCAGAAGAAAAGTTCACAGGCTTCGTACACATCACGTAACGCATCATGACCAAGCTGGATTTGAAATGATCCGGGCTGGAAGGCAAGGCGAGTCCCCTCATGTTCGCGTACGTAGCGAGCTATGTCGTGATGATATAGAATACCGTGCTCTCCCACCGAAGAGAAATAGAGCCACTTCGGAACACCCATGTCCGGGACTATGTACTCGTATTTCTCATGCTTGATGAGAATGGTACGTTCTGCTCCATAGCGCAAGACGTAGTGATGGTTCGTTTCTTTGCCTGTCTGTACATCGACAAACCGGGTGTCGATGCCCTCTTCTCTCAGACGATCCATAATCTCCACACCACCCACATCATCACCTATGTCGCACACCAGGGCTGTTTTAAGGCCGAGACGTTTTGCCGATACGGCTGCGTTGGGACTGTTGCCGACTGCAGGCACGTTTACGGCACCCTCATACTCAAGCTTGTCGCCGAAGTACATCGAGATCGTCTTGCGGCCGGTTAAGGTGGTATTTACAACCGCGCGGTCGCTACGGAGCTGTATAAACTCGTCTGTCACTATGTCTCCTATGGCTACAAATTCTAATTCGCTCATGTTCAGGTACTGGTTATGGTAATGGGGTATGTTGATAGTGTACCAAGTCTTGCATGTTTGCCAAAATACGGTATACTGCGCGAACTGTTATATGGATTATACACTTGCAGTCACATTGCGCACCACACACGGGAGTAGACCTGCTCGCAGGCTCCGTGTTGCCGGCTTGATGCCTGCGATTGTGTATGGTGAAGCAGGGAAGGATCCCGTTTCCATATCTGTCCCTCGCAAGGAGTTTCTCAAGGTGCTTGATTCAGCGGGAGAAACCGGCCTCGTAACCCTTAAAGGTCTTGATGCACCGGTGCCCGTTCTCATTCATGACGTGTCGTTTGATGCGCTTTCCGGAGACCCTCTCCATGCCGATTTTCTTCAGGTTCGTACGGATAAAGTGGTTGAAGTTGAAGTACCGCTTGAGTTTGTTGGTGTGGCACCTGCGGAAAAGGAGCTTGGTGGCACACTTGTAAAGGTAAAACATGAGCTCTTGATTGAGGCATTTCCACAGGATCTCCCGAGTGAACTCACAGTCGATATAACGCTTCTTAAGACCTTTGATGACCAGATTCTCGTGAAAGACTTGGTTATGCCGAAGGGTGTGAAGGTGCTTGCGGAGGATGACGAGGTGGTCGCATTGGTGCAGGCGCACGAAGAAGAGAGTGAGGTTGCTGCCCCTGCAGACATTGCTTCTATTGAAGTCGAAAAGCGCGGGAAGGAAGAGGAGGAGTCCGCCGCATAAACAGTACCCGCTTCGGCCTATACGTCGAGTGCATGCAGTGTGCATGCTTTTTTGTTTGCGGTATACTGTGGGTATGTCACGGCGGTCGGTCTATTGGTCGGTGTACGTCATAGCACTTGTCGGTCTGCTTGGCGTTGCCACGTGTGTTTTTCTATACGACACACTCCCTCTCGCGCATGCGGAAACGGACATTGTTGCCGCCCGCAAGGCACAGCTTGAGGCGGAGTTGAAACATCTTGAAGAGTTGATTGGAAAGCAACAAGAGCTCCTTGCGGACAAGCGAACGGAGCGTGGTACACTCGAGCGAGATCTTAAGGTTATCGACGTCGAGATAGAAAAAGCGCGAAGTGCGGTACGTGCACAGGAGCTGACTATCGCAGAGCTCGAAGATGACATCGTCGAGAAGCACGTCACCATCCTTGAACTCTCGGAACGCATTGATATTGAACGCGATTCTCTGGCAAGTCTTCTGCGTCTTTCAGCGGAGCTTGATCAGTATACCGGTGTTGAAATTGTGCTTTCCGAAAAGACCATCTCAGAGTTTTTTGAAGAAGTTGACGAATATGTCACGCTTCGTATTGCCTTGCAGGAATCACTGCAGGGCCTTGAAGTGTTACGCACGACCAATGAGGATGTTCGGGCGACGCTTGAAACTCAAAAAGAAAGCGAGGGTGAGTTGAAACAACTCAAACTGCTTCAACAAAATAAACTAAAAGAGCAAGAGAGCGAGAAAGCACGAATACTGCGGGTCACGAAAGGTGAAGAGGAAAAATATCAGAACATGATCAAGGCAAACGAGCGTAGTGCGGCGCAGATTCGTTCCGAACTCTTTGAGCTGCAGGGAAGTGCTTCTATCAATCTTGGTGATGCGATCGAGTATGCGGTGTTTGCAGGTACAAAGACGGGTGTGCGCCCCGCACTCATTCTTGGCGTATTAAAGCAGGAAACGCGTCTCGGTGAGTTTTTGGGTAACGGCGTATGGACGGAGGACATGCATCCGACACGCGACAGGCCTATTTTCAAAGTGCTTGCAAGCACGCTCGGTCTCGACCCCGCCTCTGTACCCGTGTCGGCAAAGCCGGGATATGGGTGGGGTGGTGCGATGGGTCCTGCACAGTTCATACCATCTACATGGGCGTGCTACGGTGGGTACATCAACACTACAACAGGAAGGTGCGCGTACAATGGTTCTGAATCATTTTGGGCGGGGCCTTGGGAGTATCGAGCCTCCGAGGACCGCTTGCGAGTGTTGCGCGGAAAACAGAGCCCTTCGAATCCGTGGGATAATCAAGACGCCTTCATGGCAGCTGCAATCCTTTTGATGGACAACGGGGCTGCTGCCGGGACACCGCAGGCGGAGCGTATGTCCGCACTTCGGTACTTTGCGGGAGGAAACGCATCAAACCCCGCGTACGCCTTCTATGGTGATGGGGTCATGGAGCATGCCCTGTACTACCAGAAGCAGATTGACACCCTCAAAAGCCTGAGTGAACTGTAACATATATTATACCATAAAATGAGCATCTGTTCAATAGACGCGGCGGCATTGCACCAACTCACTTTTTCTGGTAGAGTATCGAAACTATGAAAGCAAAAATACATCCCAAAGGGTACCGCCAAGTCATTTTTGAGGACGCATCCAGTAGCGAGCGTATTCTTCTTGGCTCGACCATAGTCTCAAAGGAGGTTGCCGAGTGGACTGACGGTAAAGAGTACCCAAAGGTTGTGGTTGAAATCTCAAGCGCAAGCCATCCTTTCTATACCGGCAAGGAGAGCATGATTGACACCGCAGGACGCGTCGAAAAGTTCAAGCGCCGCGCAGCACTCGCTTCTGTAAAAAAATAGCGTACTCCCCTTACTGCAAAACCGCCTTTTGGCGGTTTTGGTGTATGATAGAAGAAACCATGGACATACAGCTCTACAAGGATAATCAAAAAACCCAGTACCACGCGCTTCAGTATGAACGGCTGCAGCAAGAGGCTGACGAGGTTCGTGAGCTTGCGGCCAATGACCCCTCGATGGCTGAGTTGGCCGAACTCGAACTTGCGGGCATTGTGGAGCAACAAACGGCACTCGTGACACAGATGGAAGAGATGGTAAAAGAAGAGGAGGAAGAGGACCGTTTTCCAAACGAAGTGATTCTTGAGGTGCGAGCTGGGGCGGGAGGTGATGAGGCGGCGTTGTTTGCGGGCGATCTTGCAAACATGTATCGACTGTATGCGGAAACTCAGGGTTGGAATGTGCGTCCAATCGCGACGTCGCTCGGGCCGGTCGACGGCTACAAAGAGGCGTCATTTGATGTGCGTGGCGTTGATGTCTATAAAAAACTTCGATTCGAAACGGGCGTGCATCGTGTCCAGAGGATTCCCGAGACGGAAAAATCGGGTAGGATACATACGAGCACTGCGTCTGTGGCGATTCTTCCAATACGTAAGAAAGTTACGTTTCAGATAGACCCGACCGAGGTCGATATGGAGTTTTCTCGTTCCGGTGGTGCGGGTGGACAAAATGTGAACAAGGTCGAAACTGCGGTACGGCTTATTCATAGACCGACAGGTATCGATGTGAGGTGCACCTCAGAACGCACACAAGGAGCGAATCGGGAGAAGGCGATGCAAATTTTGACCGCCAAGCTGCAAGAATTGAAGGAAGAAGAAGAAGCGAAAAAATACGCTGCAGAACGAAAAGGACAAATTGGTACCGGTGATCGGAGTGAGAAGATTAGGACGTACAACATCTTACAGGATCGCGTCACAGATCATCGCATCAAGCAGAGTTGGCACAACATCGAAGGTATTTTTCGAGGTGACATAGAGTCAATCTTGCAAGCACTTGCGGATGCTTCGGCTGAAGGGTCTGCGTGAGCGAGGTTTTTTACACCGGCATCGTGTCTATTGCCAAACTGTCAAGCATTTGCTACAATCCCCCTACGTATGAACAGCACCACAACCCCGACCAACGAAACTCTGGACGCGCTCTTTGAAGCGGGCGCTCATTATGGCGTTACTCGTTCACGCCGTCACCCGAGCTCGAACAAGCATTTGTACACCAACAAAGATCACGTGGATGTCTTTGACCTACAGATGACGTACGCGATGTTGGAGCGCGCAAAAGATTTTGCACGCACCTTGGGTCGTGAACGAAAAATGATACTCTTTGTGGGTGGAAAGCCGGAAAGTCATGTTATCATTAAGCAGGAGGCACTTCGAACCGGTGCTGCCTACAGTATTGGCCGATGGATTGGCGGTACGATCACTAATTTCAGTGAGATTAAACGTCGCGTCGCCCGCATGCAAGACCTTATTGCAAAGCGCGAAAGTGGTGCACTCAGTAAGTACACCAAGTTTGAGCGACTTCAGATCGATCGTGAAATAGAGAAGCTTGAAGGCATGTATGCCGGCCTGGTTGATCTTGGTGACAAGCTTCCGCATGCCTTGTTCGTAGTTGATTCAAAGCGTGAAATTATGGCAGTAAAAGAGGCGCATCGATTCAAGATTCCCGTACTGGCTCTCGCAAACAGCGATTGCGACTTGACCGACGTAGATTACCCAATACCTGCAAACGATTCCGCGCGCAAATCCATCGCACTCATTGTGCACGAAATTGCGGACGCGTACCTCGCAGGTCAGAACGAAAAACCTATCGTTTCTGAAGTCGCTCGCGGATAGTTTGCTTCGCGTTCGTAAGCAGGCACTACTTTTGTTTGCGGTTATTGTTTTTTATAGGCTAAGGTAATCGTTCATTCCCTATGCATATCACTCCTGAAGAGATAAAAGATCTTCGCACAAGAACTGGATTGTCGGTCATGGATTGTAAACATGCACTCGAAGAAACAGCGGGTGACATGGAAAAAGCACTTATAGTTCTTCGCAAGAAGTCGAGTGCTGCGGCAGCAAAGAAGGCAGACCGCTCACTTGGGGCAGGTGTTGTACAAGCGTACGTGCATTCCTCAAAAGACGTTGGAGCACTTGTTGCACTTGCGTGCGAAACCGACTTTGTGGCAAAGAACGAAGATTTTGTTGTTTTGGCACACGACATCGCGATGCATGCTACCGCGACCAATCCTCGCTACATCACCAAGGAACAGGTTAAGGAAGAGGATGTTTCAAAAGCACGGGAGCTTTTTGAAGAGGAAGCAAAAGAGAAACCAGAGTCGATGCGCGCATCTATCGTTGAGGGAAAAATGTCGAGCTACCTCAAGGAGCAGGTTCTGATGGATCAACCGTTCATTAAAGACCCGTCAGTGACTGTGGGCGAAATGGTCGAACGCGCGATTCAAAAATTTGGTGAACGTATTCTTGTGACGGAGTGCACCCGATTTTCTGTACGTGCATAGCGCATGTTGTACATCTTCGCAGTTTCAGCTATGCTTCTAGCGGGTGTATATGGTATGGCTCGCTTCGAACAAAAACGCAATATGCGTTTCGGAGGCAATGTTCGTCGTTCAATGGAACGTCGTACTGCGCGGTTCTTGTTTCGTGTCGCGCAGTGCAAAGATGATGTCTTTCTTTTCGTTCGTCGCGATATTTGGGCGCGTAGCCTTCACTTGCTGACGTATCTCGCTTTGCTCGTTGTTCGCTTCGTGGAGCGGAAGCTTGCATCGTTTGCTCAGCGTGTGCGACGTATGCGCAAGCCGGTCAGTAAGGAGCCCTATGTCTCTCGTCTTCGGATGGTTGCACATGAGCGGCGGGTGCGAACGGAATACGATGATGATATATAGCGAGCGTTTGTGTGACTCTCGCGAATGTCTCGAGAGCCGGAGTAGCCCAGTTGGTAGAGTTGCTTGCGTATAGGATACTCAAGCAGACCCTGCTTGTTTTGCGAGAGCCGAAGTAGCTCAGTTGGTAGAGCAACCGCCTTGTAAGCGGTAGGTCCCGAGTTCGAATCTCGGCTTCGGCTCTTGCAAAATAACAAGGTTAGGTCTTGAGTTCGAATCTTGGCTCCGACTTTCGCAGTATAGTACCGGAGTCAATCATTCACATCGCCTTGTAAATTTTTATGCAATACGTACAATCGCCATACTTTCACGTAGCGCATGCGCGCGATCTCACCGGCTGGGATCGTGTCCTCTTTAGACTGCTCGAGATACTTCCCGGGGCGCTTTCTTGGGGGACTATTATCCTAACAGTCGTACTTTCCATGTACGCCCCCATTGCAGCGGCGTACTTCATTATCGCCTTTGATCTCTATTGGTTACTGAAGACTTTTTATTTATCGCTCCATCAGAGGCACAATTGGAAACGCTTGAAGCATAACATGGCACTCGATTGGCGCACTCGTATGGAGTCGTTGAAGTATGAGCACCTGTACCACATGGTTCTTCTTCCATTCTACAAAGAGTCGGAAGACACGGTGAATGAGGCGATTGCGAGCGTCGCGCGTTCTCAGTATGATCTCGGGCGCATGATCATCGTGCTTGCGGCAGAGGAGCGTGCAGGTCCCGAGGCACAAGCGATTGCAGAGAGGATGGAGGAGAAGTATCGCAACACGTTCGCACATTTTTTGGTGACAACACACCCCGACGGTTTGCCGGGTGAGATTCGCGGCAAGGGTCCGAACATCACCTTTGCAGCTATAGAGGCGCGTGATAAGGTAGTCCGCCCGAAGCGCATTCCGTACGAGCATATTATCGTAAGCGCCTTTGACATAGATACGATCATTGAGTCGCAGTACTTCCTCTGTCTTACATGGCATTTTCTCACCGCGGAGGATCATCATCATGCATCGTTTCAGCCGGTACCCCTCTACAACAACAACATCTGGGATGCTCCGGCAGTGTCACGTGTCGCTGCCTTCTCAAGTACATTTTGGCAGATGATCCAGCAAGAGCGAGCAGAGAAGCTTACAACGTTTTCCTCGCATGCCATTTCTTTCAAGGCACTCGACGAAGTTGGTTTCTGGCAGAAAAACATGATCTCCGATGATTCGCGAATTTTCTGGAATCTCTACCTTGCAAACGACGGGGTGTACCGTACCGTACCCATAGGGTACCCTGTTTCTATGGACGCAAATCTTGCGAAGAGTACCTGGCGCACGCTTATCAATATCTACCATCAGCATTTTCGATGGATGTGGGGTGTCGAAAATATTCCATACATGCTCTTTGGTTTCATTAAGAACAAGAACATCTCGCTTCGTAAAAAGGTTTTTCACACACTGGTGCAGATTGAAGGATTTTGGTCGCTTGCGACGGCGCCGATCATGATCATGCTCTTGGGTTGGTTGCCGCTCGTGCTCGGGGGAGAAGCATTTCGTGACACCGTCCTTTCCTACAGTTTGCCCTACATCACACGAAACATCATGATCATCGCGATGCTCGGCTTGGTGCTCGCTGCGGTTATGGCATTTTCCTTCATGCCGAAACTCCCACACGATCACCCCCGTCGTCGTAGGCGCTACATCGGGGCAACGCTTCAGTGGCTTCTTGTTCCTTTCACAATCACCATTTTTGGTGCGTTACCCGGTTTGCATGCGCAAACTCGCCTCATGTTCGGAGCATACGTTGGAGCGTTTTGGGTGACACCAAAACATCGTAAATCGAACACCCCATGAACCATTCACAACCTCTCTCGAGTCGTATCCGTAGTCTGCTTTTGTGGGTACTCACACTCGTGTTTGTCGCGGGTACACCACTGCTGATCCTCTACTCGAACGGCTACCGTTTCGATAGCGCATTCTCGATCGTCCAAACGGGTGGTATTTACATACATTCCGACATGGCAAACACGACAGTCTACCTCGATGGCGAGTTTGTGGAATCGAATGGTGCTTTTTCAAGGAACACGTACCTGCAGAATCTTATTCCCAATCGGACATACGAAGTCTGGCTCACACGGGAAGGGTACAGGAGTTGGACGAAAGAACTTTTTGTGCGTCCGGAGCTCGTGACCGAAGCAACGTTATTCATGCTCCCGAATTCCTTCACCTGGGCGACCATTACTGCGACAACTACGCTGGAGCGTTCGCGCACGTTTGTGGGGCCGTTTGCCACAACCACGAAAGAGATTGAAAACCCACGATATGTAGACCTGAAGAATTATTTCGAAGAGGATTCCGGTCAGTTTGAGGTCGAGGTGGCAAGCACCACCTACCTCACCGTGCGGGGCAAGAAAGTCGCGACGACCACAGTTGAGCGAGTGCTTGAGTTTCCGAATTGGCTTGAGAAAGTAGCCAGCACAAGCAACCTGTATGATGAGAAAAAGGACATGGTCCGAGAGCGTAACGGCATTCTTGCCTGGCTTGAAAATGGAAATGTGTATGTCGTATGGGCACGTGAAGATGATGCTCCCCCATACTATTTCTGCTCGGCTACCTGCACACCCATGGTTACAATCGACTGGGTCGAGGATATCACACGGTACGAATTTTTCCCCAACAGGAATGATGTGTTCGTCATTGGAAATGAACGGGGCATCTATGCGGTTGAGCTGGACGATCGCTCGCAGCGCAATATTCAGCCCTTCATCGAGGAGTCTAATCTTGATTTTCGCATACGTGAAAATGGCACACTCGTAATTTTTGACAAAGACGCGTATCGAGAAACGTCCTGGTAGCCCACTTTTCTTTTTGTTGGAAGGGCACTCGTCAGAAGTATCTCCATAGGGTATACTGAATCACAATGAAGGAGAAGGGACATCTGCACCCCATATCGGCAGCGGTCGCACGCATCAATGCCATTTTTTATAAGCTTGGTTTTGAGTTGGCCGACGGCCCTCTTGTTGAAAGCGAGTGGTACAACTTTGATGCGCTCAATGTACCCCGCGACCATCCCGCGCGCGATATGCAGGATACGTTTTTCGTGAAAGGCAAGGGAGAGGCGGTGCTTCGAACGCACACGAGTCCCGTGCAGGTACGCTATTTGGAAAAGTACGGTGCTCCGGCGCGTATCATCGCACCCGGTCGTGTTTTCCGTAACGAGGCAACCGACGCGACGCATGAGGCGCAATTTTTTCAGATGGAAGGGCTGTGCATCGATAAGGGTATTTCACTCGCACACCTGAAAGGTACACTCGAACATTTCTTCCTCGCCTTTTTTGAACGTTCCGTTGCAATACGGTTTCGACCCGGGTACTTTCCTTTCGTTGAGCCCGGTGTCGAGGTTGATATGCTCCTTCGCAAGAGTGACGGCAGTGAACGGTGGGTGGAAGTGATGGGGGCAGGTATGGTACACCCCAATGTGTTACGTGCCGCGAACGTTGATCCAAATGAGTATGGTGGGTTTGCGTTCGGGTTCGGCATTGAGCGACTCATCATGATAGCCGCTGAGATTGACGATATGCGACTGTTCCACACGGGAGACTTGCGTTTCATCCATCAGTTTTAATTATCGTTCTATGCGCGTATCACTTTCTTGGCTTCAAACCTACTTCGACGAAACACTTCCTTCTGCGCACGAGCTTGCAGATCTCCTCACCTTCCATTCCTTTGAAATAGAGGGAGTGCAACAGGTGGAAGACGATTGGGTGATTGACGTCGATGTGTTGCCGAACCGCAGTGCAGACTGTCTTTCCCATCGGGGAATCGCACGCGAACTTTCCGTACTACTTGCGCGTCCACTCAAACGCGACCCATTGCGAGACGTCATACCGGCTTTTCCATCGACTGAACATTTTCATGTTGCGGTAGATGACGACAAGCTCTGTCCGCGATATATGGGTGCTGTGGTGCGAGGTGTGACGGTTGGTCCTTCGCCCCTATGGCTTCGAAAGCGTCTTGAAACATTGGGGCATCGTTCCATCAATAACGTGGTGGATGCAACAAACTACATCATGCTCGAGACCGGTCAACCACTCCATGCATTTGATCGTGCAAAACTTGCGACGGACGAGGATGGTTCGCAAGGAATACGCATTCGTCTTGCTGAAGAGGGCGAACAGATCACGGTTCTTACTGGCGAAACATACACGCTTGCGGCACACCACATGGTGATTGCGGATGGGGTGAGCGGAGCTGCCCTTGCGCTCGCGGGTATCAAGGGAGGTAAGGAGGCAGAGATAGACGAGGGTACCACCGACATCGTGCTTGAAGCCGCCCATTTTTTCTACCGTTCCGTGCGCAAGGCCTCGCGTGAGCTGCGTCTTGCGACTGAGGCGTCTCTTCGGTTTCAAAACGAGCCTGCTCGTGAGTTACCGGCGTTTGCCATGCGCGACCTCATCACTCTTGTTGCAGATATTGCCCGCGGAGAGCTTGTGGGGGTGGAGGATTGTTATGTGGCACGGGGTGAACGGGAGCCGATTGATGTGACGCTTACCGAGATCAATACCATGCTCGGTTCACAACTGACGTATGATGATGTGGAACGTATTTTGATTCGGTTTGAATGGGAGTTTTCTCGTGCGCACGACGAGTTTGCGGTAACGCCCTCATGGGAACGAAAGGATCTGTCCAGTAAAGTGGATGTGATCGAGGAGGTCGGTCGTGTATATGGGTACGTCAACCTATCCTCAAAACTCCCGGAAATTCCGAAGGAGACGCCGGCAATCAATGTGCGCGAATACTACATCATGCGAATGCGCGAGGCGCTCGCCGAGTCGGGGTATTCCGAGATATACACGTACACACTTACCGATCATGGTGAGGTCGAGCTTCTGAACCCGCTTACAAGTGACAAATCTTGCATGCGCATGGATCTTCGCGAAGGTATGCTTACAGCGCTCGCAAACAATGCGCACCATGCTCAGTACCTTGGATTGGCTACCATCAAGTTGTTTGAGGTTGGAACTGTGTTCCGTACACATGGAGAGGTTACGCATGTGGCGGTTGGCGTGCATGCGGTTTCCGGAAAGCAGGGGAAGGCGGAACAGATGCTTTTGGATGATCTTGCTACTCTGGCCGACTCGTTTGGTATGCGGCTCACGAACGAACGCCTGCAAGACGGTGTGCTGGAATTCAGTCTCGATGCACTACTGCCGGCACTTCCAAAACCCGGAGGGTATGAGTCCGACGAAGCGTGGGATCCTTCCAAACGGTATGCGCCATGGTCGCCGTACCCTTGCGTGTACCGTGATATTGCGGTATGGGTGCCAAACACCGTACCTTCCGAGGAGGTGCTGGCGGTTATCGTCGAGACCTCGCCGGAAACGCTCGTGAAGCACTATCAATTTGATACGTTTGAGAAAGAGGGTCGAATATCCTATGCGTGGCACCTGGTATTCCAGAGTAAAGAAAAAACTCTTACCGACACAGAGATTGCCGAGGTGTTGAAGCGCATCACTACCGCATTTGAAGGACTGGGTTGGTGTGTGCGGTGAGTTGTACTACAAACACTCACATGAAGACGAACGCGATATTCGACACGCTGTATGCTCGCTTGAACTCACGTCAAAAAGAGGCGGTGGATGCGATAGAAGGCCCGGTGATGGTGATAGCTGGCCCGGGTACGGGAAAAACTCAGATACTTACCTTACGTATTGCAAACATCCTTCGCAAGACGGATATTCCCGCAGACGCCATTCTTGCACTCACCTTCACAAACGCGGCGGCAGCCAACATGCGCAAGCGGCTGGTGTCGATTATCGGAAGTGACGGGTATCGAGTTTCTATCTTCACGTTTCATAGTTTTGCACACCACGTTATCGACAACTATCCCGAACGCTTTGCGAGCGTCGTCGGTCGTTCCAACGCGTCCGAAGTGGAGCGCATCGACATCGTGCGCTCTCTGTTAGATCAGGGGAGTTATGAAATTTTGAAGCCCTTGGGCGAACCGTACCATAACGTTCCCGAGGTACTTCGGGCCATCTCGAACCTTAAACGCGAGGGGTTCTCGCCGGTAACGTTTCGAGCATGGGTTGCTGCGGAGCGCACCGCACTCGAGCTTCGTGACGACCTCTACCACGAGAAGGGTGCGCATGCAGGCAAGATGAAGAGTGATGCGCAGAAGGCCTTTCGGGTGATAGAAAAAAATGAAGAACTTGGAGAGCTTTATCGCAGATACCAGGATGAACTTGCACGGAAGAAGCGCTTCGACTTCGATGATTCGCTTCTGCTCCTCATTGAGGCCATGGAAGCAAACGAGGACTTTCTTCGCGAGCTACAGGAAGAATACCAGTATTTTTTGGTCGATGAACATCAGGACACGAACGGCGCACAGAACAAGATCCTTGAGCTGCTTGCAACCTACTTCGAGCGCCCGAACCTTTTTGTGGTGGGGGATGAAAAACAAGCAATCTTTCGTTTTCAAGGAGCGTCGCTTGCAAACTTCCTCTATTTTGAGCGGATGTTCACCGACGTGCGTCGCATCACGCTCGATACCAACTACCGCAGTCACCAGGGGGTGCTCGATGCGGCGCAGTCCCTTATCGAACACTCTGCAAGCGGTCTTGCGGCACCGCTTGTCGCACACGCGAGTCCTGCAAACAAGGACTTGCGCATCAAGGTCTACCAGTTTGGTGCCGACGATGAGGAACTCTTGTTCCTTGCGGAATCGGTAAAACGGCAGCTCGACGAGGGAGTACCTCCTCATGAGATTGCAGTCTTGTACCGCAACAATCGTGATGTTGATGATATCTCCGATTACTTTGAGCGACTGAGCATACCCTTTTTGATCGAGTCCGGACACGGGGTGCTCGACGATCCGGACATTCGCAAGTTCAATTTACTTTTGCGCGCAGTCGAAGACCTTGCGAATGATGACGTGCTTGCAAAGGTGCTTTTCATTGGTTTTTTGCACATTGCGGTGCCGGATGCCTATGCGATTTTGCGCACCGCACGAGCGGAGCGTCGAGGTGTGTATGAGGTGCTTGTTAATCATGCGACTTGCTCACTTAGTGCGCCTGAGACCGTAGATGCGCTCGCGCGACGACTCACTACCTGGAAAACGGTATCGGAGAATGAGCCGTTTCTCAACCTGTTCGAGTCGGTGGCTCGCGAATCAGAACTTCTTGAACACATTCAACATTCCACATTCCATACTGAAAAGTTCGATAAGCTCGTGCGCCTTTTTGATGAAATGAAAGCACACGTACGCAGGAGTCCTTTCTTTTCACTCAGCGATTATGCGGTGTTTCTTCGTATCCTCGAAGAGCACAATCTCACCCTCGAGGCAGAACCGCGTCACACACCGAATGCGGTGCGTCTCATGACTGCTCACCATGCGAAAGGTCTTGAATTTGATCATGTATACATTGTGCATGCGTATGATGGGCACTGGGGAGGGAAACGCTCAAAGCGGTACTTCCAGTTGCCTGTCATGCAGGGGGATGGAGCGGTGGTGGAGGCGGCCGACACCGAAGATGAACGTCGCCTGTTCTATGTGGCGGTTACTCGTGCACGCAGAGACGTGTACGTGAGCTATGCCGCGGTCGCGCCGGACGGGAGAGACCGAGTGCCTTCGCAGTTCATAGAGGAGATTCGACCTGAGTATCGTGTCGAGGAGAGTGACGTGTCACTGCAGTACGCCGGCAAACGACCACCCCTCTTTGTACAGCGCGTTGGTCGGCACGGAAGCGAACGGTATCGCGACTTTGTTTGTGAAGCGTTCAGAGAGCGGGGTATATCCGCGACAGCCCTGAACAATTACCTCACATGTCCGTGGAAATGGTTTTACGAGAATTTTTTCTACACGCAGTTTGTACCAACCGTGCATCAGCAAAAGGGTACGGCCGTGCATGGAGCACTTGAAGATTTTTTTAATGCGCGCAACAAGGACGCGACAGTCGGAAGGGAATACCTGGTGGCCTGCTTCAAGCGACATATGGAAGACATTGATATTCAACCCGTGTTGTTCGATCGTATTATGCGTGACACGGGTGCGGCGCTTGCCGGGTGGTACGACGCATACCACACGACGTGGAGTGCGCAGACAAAAAACGAGCTTGCGGTGCATGGGGTGTTGCTCGACGATACCATTCGGCTTACCGGCAAGATAGACAAGCTCGAGTGCCTTGACGACAGGTGCCGCGATGTTTCGGTGGTTGACTACAAGACAGGTAAGCCGAAGAGTCGAAACGATATAGAAGGACTCACCAAGAGTGCACAAAGCAAAGCCGGTGCGGGTGGGTATCGACGTCAAATTACGTTCTACAAGCTACTACTCGATAGGTACAACGAGGGTCAGTATCGCATGCAGGAAGGGGTACTCGATTTTGTGGAACCGAATGAAAGTGGTAAGTATAAACGTGAATCATTTGTGATAACCGCAGAGGAAGCACGAGCACTTGAAGACGAGATTCGTCGCGTTGCACAGGAGATTATGACGCTTTCGTTTTGGGACACTCGTTGCGGAGATGATGAGTGCTCTGCTTGTCGGCTTCGTGACATGCAAGATGAGTGAGGTTCCTGTCACCAGGGAATCATCACACGCGCACACCTTTACAGGGTGTCGTCTGGTGTCACCTCTGTTCCCTGTGCGCCGGTTGTGTCGTCTTCCAGGGTATCAAAGAAGTTCCGCATCGTATCTGCTTGTTCTTCTTTCGTATTGAGTGCCCCTACGTTGCGTAACATGGCTTCCACGGTTGCGGCAACGACAGGATATGGTCGTGAACCTTGACGTCGTATTTCTTGGTACGCAGTGACGATAATGGTGAAGGGGGTAGCGGAGGCACCCGCCTTTATGGCGTCGGTAAAGTCGGCTTCGATGCGTGTCATGAGCGACCCGTCGAGCATGCAAGCCGTAAAATCATCCGCGGACACACCTGTTTGGATGGCGATGGTGACAAGCTCGGCGTTGGTGAGAACTCGCTCGGGCGTAACGGTTGCGTACAGCAGATCGGCGAACTTCCAAAACCCTTGGTGTCCCGCGCGTTGCGCGACGCACTCGCTTGCAAGGGCGTATGTTGCAGCGTGCGGATGCAATCGAACGATGGGCATGTGACGAAAGACCCATGCTACGTCTCCCTCTCTGCCGTATGTTTCGACAACACGCTTCATAGTGGAGTGGAACTCCTTGCAGTAGGGACACAGAAAGTCAGAGTAGGTGACAAAGACAATCGAGGCACCCGGGTTGCCGTAGACGTGGTCTTGTTGTTCCAGTTCACGCATGTCGACCGTACTGGTTGCGTAGGGTATCGAGAGGTCTTCTTCAGTGTTTTTTACATAGCGCACATAATAGAGTGCGGCTCCGATAGCGAGAGTTGCAAGTACGGACGTGACTATGAGGAACGTTCGATGGTTTCGCAGGTGCATGGAAGTATGCTACACTCTTCGCATCTTAGGTGCGTGCGTGTCGTCTACCAGTGTAGCACAGCGCGTCGCACACCACACGGTAACCCATGGGATTTTTTGATGCGATAGTGTTGGGAGTCGTCCAGGGTGTTACCGAGTTTCTTCCCATATCTTCCTCGGGGCACCTTATCCTTGCGCGCGAAGTGTTGGGCATAGAAAGTGAGCATGGTCTTGCGGTGGATGCGGTACTGCAAATGGTGACGGCGTGTACCGTTATACTTTATTTCCGTCACGATCTCGCCCGTCTTTTTTTTGATGCGCTTCGGTGGATACAGGGTTTGCACATTGCCGCTGACTCGCGGGTTATGATTTTTGCACTGGCGTTGGGTACGTTGCCGGCGGTCGTGGCGGGACTTTTCCTCGAAGAGGCGATGGACACGATTTTTCGTGACCCGTCCCTCGTGGCGTGGGTGCTTATTGCCGGCTCAGGTTTGCTTGTGTGTGCGGAGTGGGTGTATGCAAAACGCGAGCACACCGCATCTTCCTCAAAGGATGAGGTTGGAAACATGGGGCAGGGCAGCGTCACAATCCCTAAAGCCTTTGCGATAGGGTGTTTTCAGGCGCTCGCGTTGATACCGGGTGTTTCAAGGAGCGGAGCGACCATTTCCGGAGGGATGTTGCTCGGTCTTGCACGGGAGCAGGCGGCACGTTTCGCGTTTCTTCTGTCGGTGCCCATCATCGTGGGTGCCGGGAGTAAAAAGCTTCTTGAACTTGGTGGGGCGGACCTCGCGCAAGACGAGTGGCACATGATAGCACTCGCTTCGTTTTTTGCTTTTAGCTCAGGCCTCGCGTCGATACACTATCTGCTCAAGTACCTCCGCAACCATTCGCTCCTCGTGTTTGTGGTGTATCGCGTAGCACTTGCAATGATCGTTTTTGCAGTGTTGTGATGCCGCCAATCTGTTCGAAAGCCCCCTCAAACGTATATGTTTGAGGGGGCGGGTGGCGTGGTCGTTTAACGTTCAAGATTTGCCCACGGGAAGGCGGTAAGCACACCTGACGCAACTGCAGCTGCGTTGTTCATGCCTTCCATGACCAGAATGACTTTGCCGGGTCTCCGTACAAGCTCGCCATAGCAGGTCACGTCCGTACCCCTAGCGATATATCTGAAAAAATCAAGCACCTGAGATTGCCGGTCTTCCGGTACCCTGAAGCGCAGGCGCTGACGGCATTTGTTTTTTGAGCTCACGTGACTCTCCTATAGCAAGTGCATACTGCACGACTTTCGTTACTATACTATATATTTTTGAAATGTCACGCGTTGCCGTAGCAACTATGATGTGTGTGACTATTTTTGCAATTCTCCGTCGGTGTTGTATAATCTGGGCTGTTGGTGGTTGTGGCCTGTTGCGTATCGAGCAGGTCGAAGAAATGGCCCTATCGTCTAACGGTTAGGACATCGCCCTTTCACGGCGGTAATCCGGGTTCGATTCCCGGTAGGGTCACAAAATAGAACTTCCGACTTTTTCAGCGCTACGCGCTGGCGCGCCGAAGGCGCGAGTGGGGGCAAAAAAGCGTGTCGCTCCGCGACAAAACGGTACGGGGCGGGCACGCCGAAGTGCGCGGATTTGTCACGAACTTGGGTGTTCGTTCCGACTTTTTTGACGAAGGAGGCAATTTCCGCGAAATTGTCGGATGAGGATAAAAAGGCGGCTTGTTTCGTGTCTAAAATCCATTCCCGCAGGGGTTCGACCCAATCATTTCCTTTGGTGTCAAAATCTTTCTTTTCCTCCTTCAAAGCGAGGGTGGCGCGCATGATCTCATCTTTCTTTTTGATGTAGATGTCCTTTGGTATGTCACCCTCAAGGTATGCAGACACCAACCGCTCCAAGCGCGCCTCGCTCGCTTTGATTCTATTGGAAAGATTTTGCACACCACTGTGCGATGCGGTATGTGCCTCGTGCTCCCATTCCTCAACACGCGCGAGCATGTAGGTGGTGTACGCATTGCACAGCGAAATGGTTTGCAGCCGTTCCCTCACTTGGTCGGCAAGAGCTTCCTCGCGCACATACCCTTGCGCGCATGCCCCTTTCTTTTTCGTGCACCGGTAGTAGCGGTACCTCCCACCCGATTTACCCGTAGCCCACTGTGCGGTCACCATACTCCCACACTCGCCACAGCGAAAGGTGCCGACAAAAGGAAAGTCATGCACCACTTTGCGGGTGCGCGGCCTTTCTCTTGCCGACAACACTTTTTGTACGGCTTCAAACAATTTCGGGGAAATGATTGGCGCAAAGCTTCCGGGGTACCACTCGTCATAGTGTTTGATAAATCCCAAATACGCACGATTGGTCAAGAGTCTCTTCACGGAAGCTTTGCCAAGTGGCGTTCCGGCCCCCGTAGTGACCCCATGCAGAGCCAGAAAGTCGGCGAGTGATTCATACCCATACGTACCTTTTGCATATTCCTCAAAGGCACGAACCACGACCTTACTCTGTACCGGATGCGGTTCAATGTTCCGCGTACTCCTGTTGTTCACATACCCCCGTGGTGCCTTGGTCAACCACTCACCTCGCCGTACTTTCTGGCGCATCCCACGCTTCACATTCTGGGTTAAGTTATCCGAGTAGTATTTGCTCTGGCCGAACGCCACTTGCAACATAAAGAGCCCCTGCGGCGTCGGTTCAAACCAAAACGTCGGAAAGCGCAAAGATACGATCTTGTGGGTATCGACCGCATAAATGATACGCCCACCATCCACCGAGTTGCGGGCGAGCCGGTCAGGATGCCACGCAAGGATACCCACTGCGCCTACTTCTTCCACTTTCGCCATCATCTCGCCAAAGACGGCTCGCCCGGGTGTCTTTGCGCTTTTCGACTCTTGAAACTCCTCCAGGATTTCAAGATTTTCTTTACGCGCAAACTCTCGAAGCTCAAAGAGTTGGGCTTCAATAGACATGACCTGCTTGTCATCATCCTCGGTACTCTTGCGAGCGTAAAGAAAATAGTTTGGTTTGGACATATAAAAGCTTTTAGATACGAAACAAGGACAAATCCGCGCACTTCGGCGTGCCCGCCCCGTACCGTTTCGTGGCCGAGCGTCGCCGTATCTGTGCCCCCACAATCCGCGCGCACGGGTCGCGTAGCGACCTTACGGAACGGGAAGTTTCTTTTTGTGAAGATATGCTCGCCCTTGCGCGAACCTTTTACGAAGCGAAGTGATGAACATACCATGGTATGTTCACGCTAGACGCGCGTGGTGACTCCACATCGCGCGCCTCCGTCGCTCCGTCCTCACTCCGTCGTTGCCAAGCGCGCCCTACGGGCACACAAGGCACCGCCTCCATTCGTCCTCCGCTCCTCCCGCAAAACGTCCCCGTTCTTCGCTCGTTTTTCTGCCCCCACCCATCGTCGTCGAATCCGTCGAAATGGAGAATAACGGGGACGCATTAGTATCATTCTGATCATTTACTAATACGGCCTAATTACTGTATAGTATGGTCATAGATGGAGGGGCAGTTACCTACTAACTATAGTAGTAAAACTATACGATTGTGTCAAAAGAAAAACCAGCAATTTCTGTGAATATAAAAAAGTATCGTGAGAGGCTTGGCATCTCACAAGATACCCTCTCAAAGCGTGCAGACGTTGCTTTTCATACCATCGCGAAGATTGAGGCGGGATCAACTGCTGATCCTCGTATTGATACTGTGAAAAAAATTGCTGATGCTCTCGGTGTAAAGTTAGATGATTTAATCAAGTGAAATATATGGACGAGCAAAGCGGTACAATCACTAAAAAGTTCGACGGAAATCTTGCCTTCGTAAAAGATGTTGCGACATATTTTATGGATTTCCTTGAAACGGATTTTCATAAACGGAAAAATCCTAGGCGACGAGTGCAGTTGAGAAATGGTGACAACTTGCTTGTAGCCACGCCCGTGGAAAAATATCCAAAATTTAATGGTTTGATATGGGATGCTCTTGGATCAACATTTTCTGGAACCGGCCCCATTGTCATTGAGCGTGATGTATATAAGGGTGAAATTCCTATAAAGTTGCTTGATTTGGTAAATCTTCAAGCACAGAAGGTTCAAAAGAAAGATGTTTCTCTTGTCGTTTCTGAAGTTGCAGAAACGATTGAGAAGTCTTCGCAAATTTTCCCCGATGATCGTGAGAAAGCTTTGCTCTACGTTATGGAACAGAGTGCGGAAATATTTCGCAATAAACTCGTTGCTCCATTCATGCGACACATTGAGCAACCAGTCATTAGTGCTGAACTTGCAGATGAAAATGATCTTTATCTAATGGAAAGCGAGTTAGTAGATATATTCTGCCGAACAATAGAAAACATGGTTTCAGATTCTATCAATGAATTGTTGGTAGGAAATAAAATCGCGGTGAAAAAAATGATTGAAGGGTTACTATCTGAGAGGTTCGTGTGCGATACGATTGTTTCATTTTTTGGGTCGTTTGGAGTCGGTGATCTTCATACAGAATTGTTCGAGCTGGAAAGGAATAGAAGCATTTTAGATAAGCAGGATTTTTATTTATATTTTTTCGACGTTTCGTTTCAAAACAACAAATATCCGATATTCTATATTCCATTACATCTGTCGCGCGATGGTGACAAGTTTGCTATTGAATTTGATTCGCAGGTGTATGTAAATAAAAAAGCCATTGAGTTTATTGTGCAGGAATTCAATGCCGAGACGGGTCTCGCCGGTAGCATGAAATCAGTGAAAGAAAGAGTGATATATATTGGTGATGGTGTTGATGATGCTCAAAAAAAGTTCCATGACATCCTCACTGAGTTTGCAAATATATTACAGCTTGACAAGCCACCAGCATTCACAAAACATAAAACAATCTACCGCAGTAAGTGGGCAAGAATCACAAATAGTTGTTACATTGCACTATTTGATAAGGCTGACGAAGCTTTGGTTAATGACTATGAAGAGATTCTTGCACTTCTCGCCTCAGAAGACGCAGTGATTGGTGGTGCGTTTCGGGATTTAATACATGACTTCATAAATAACGAGCCAAATCGGGTTAATCGGGTGGTTACTGACGAATGGGACTCTGCATCTACGCCTGAAAAGCTTGTATTTCAAAGTCCAATTCCGCTTAATGCGGAGCAAAGGCAAATCGTCGCGGCACTCAACAAAGACGAATGCAACTATGTGACCGTAGAAGGTCCCCCTGGAACAGGTAAAAGTCATACGATTACTGCCATTCTCTTTGACGCAATCTTGAAAGAACAGTCTGTATTAGTTTTGTCCGACAAAAAAGAAGCTCTTGATGTTGTTGAAGATAAAATAACTGACACTTTAAAATCTGTTCGAAAGGAAGAAAATTTCCAAAACCCGATTCTTCGTCTAGGGAAAGCGGGGAGCAATTATGCAAAAATATTATCTCCCCAGAGTATTCGCGAAATATCGGGTTACCATAACGCTCTCAGGAGTAAGTATACGGAGTTAAAAAATGGGATTGATGACGAGATGCGCCTACTCTACAGCAGTATTGAAAATGAAATTGAATCCAATGAACAAATTTCCATCGACGACATTTTTGAGGCTGTGGCTCATGAAAAATTACTCACAGAAAGATTGCCCGGCATCGATGTTGTGGAATTAGCGCAAAGTCCAACAATTTTCTCCCTTGCTAGGATGGCATTTTTAGCTGAGGTCATAAATGACCTACTCACTGATCAAGAAGATGACACGGTGCAAATAGTTCGTAGGATATTCAGGATTGCTCAGGATGATTTAGAACTTTCCAGTTTTACAAAACGATTGACCACCCTATCCCAAGCGTTGGAAGAGATAAATGTATTGCTCGACAGTCACCCAAATATCCAGAGTCTGTGCAACGTATTTGAGTCGCTTAATGAGAACGATTTAAAGGATTTACGACAGTTTGTAAGTCTTTATACAAATTTGCGAATGCCAGTATTGGGTTACTTATTGCAGCGAAAAAAGATTGTGGCCACAGATCACGATTTTAGGAACAGATTTCCAGGTGTCAGGTTTGGTGTCGCATCAGACAATTTAGCAATCCTTACGGAGGCTGTCGATTTGTACGAGACGATTAAGCACCGTGGAAATGCGAGTGGTATTGATTATCTTGAGTTGATACACTTTCTTCTCCAAAAGGACGAGCATCTAGAAACTGCAAGTCAGTTAGTATCACTTCTGCCGGAATTCAGCTCACTTACAGACTTCATAGACGAGTGTCCCCGCATGGCCGAGTCGTTTAGGGTGACTAAGCATGTTGGTGACATTGCGTCGTCAATGCTTTGCGAACTTGATGAAATGACTCTCAACCAGCTCGACTCGTACAACTTGGCTAGTAGAAAACTAGAGGAACAATTTGGGGACATCGAAAACAGTGATTATTTGCGTACAAAGAAAAGAATTGAAGAGTATGTAACCATGCAAATGACCTACATACTGGATGGTCGAGTTGTTCAATTTCACGAAGAAAATGCAGCAACTGCAAAAACGCTTAGAGATATCATTAAACGAAAAGGACGGTTTCCTAAAAAAGACTTCGAAAAATTAAAGAAAGCGTTTCCGTGCATTCTTGCCGGCATCAGGGACTACGCCGAGTATATTCCACTCGAACCAGAGTTGTTTGATTTAGTAATCATTGATGAAGCGTCTCAAGTAAGCGTTGCACAAGCATTCCCCGCATTAATGAGAGCAAAGAAAGTACTTATTTTTGGTGATAGAAAACAGTTTAGTAACATCAAGGCAACACAGGCACGTTCGGAAACCAATAAAGAATATTTAGTTCGATTGCGTGACTCGTTTACCGTGCACGTATCAACAGATCCCACACACCTAACTCGTCTTGAACGCTTCGATATAAAAACGTCCATTTTGGAATTCTTTGAGTTCATAAGCAATTATCAATCCCAGCTGTTAAAACATTTCCGCGGATACCGTGAATTAATATCGTATTCAAACAAGTATTTCTATAACGATAAGTTGCAGGTAATGAAAATACGATCTAAACCTGTCAATGAGATATTAGAATTTACGGTGCTGGAGGATGCATCTGGTAGTTCCACGCTGCCAAACAGTAACGAGGCGGAGATTGATTTCATTATTTCCGAACTTAAGAAACTGCATGATTCCCAAATGAAGATTAGCGTGGGAATCATAACGCCACACACAAATCAACAAAAGCTATTGGTAGACAAAATCACACGTTTGCCGGAGCGCGACTACTATTTCGATGATTTGAATTTAAAAATAATGACTTTTGACACATGTCAGGGTGAGGAGCGTGACCGCATCTACTATTCGATGGTTGCCAACGAGAAGTCGGACAAATTGTGGGGTGTGTTTATAAAAAACCTCAATGATGTCGATGTTGAGGAGGAAGGAAAAATAAAGGCACAGCGATTAAATGTTGGATTCAGTCGCGCAAAGGAAAAGATGCACTTCGTGCTTAGTAAGCCAATCGAAAAATTCAACGGATCAATCGGCGAGGCATTACAGCACTATGAGTACATACGACAACAAGCAGTGATGGAGTACGACGCTACTGACACAGATGGACGTTCAGCAATGGAGCCGGTAGTCCTCAACTGGTTCTACCAGACAGACTTTTGGAAGAATGTTGATAAAGACAAATGTCTCTTCCAGCCACAGTTTGAACTTGGTAAATATCTCAAGCAGCTTGATAGGAACTATACGCACCCAAATTACGTGGTCGATTTCTTGTTAGTATACAAGGATGAAAAACACCGTGATCATAAAATCGTCATTGAGTACGATGGATTTTTGGAGCACTTTGAATCAACCGATGAAACCAACGAGCTAACATACGAACACTATTACAACGATTCCGATGTCTACAGGCAGAAAGTTCTTGAGGGCTATGGGTACAAGTTCATTCGAATCAATAAGTTTAATGCGGGAGTCAATCCGATCGAAACGCTCGACACTCGTATTATTGAACTGATAACTGAAAAGTCCTACAAGACTAGAATACTTGAACAAGTGCAGGTAAAGGCGCAGGGGTTGAGTGATCGGACGATGAAAAAATGTCCAAGCTGTTCTGAAATAAAACCGCAATCTGATTATCGAGACAACTCGCTCATGTCGGGATATGGGAGAATTTGTTTGACCTGCAAATCTGCAAAACGAGAACAGAAAGTCATTCAGGAACAGGGCGCCACGGAACTAGCAAAAAATCTCTCATGTCCTCGTTGTAACTCTTCCATGACTTTGCGAGCTGGCAGGTACGGGAAGTTTTTTGGGTGTTCAAACTATCCAAGGTGTAGAGGGACTAGGCAAATTGTACAAGCATAAGATACGATTTCATGTTAACGGATATAATCAATTCCAGAGGTTCAGAGTGGAGAAAGTGGGATTTGCACGTTCACACGCCATTCTCTATACTCAATAATGGCTTTGGAAATGACTGGGACGAGTATGTAAAAATCCTTTTCAAAACACTTATTGAAAAGCAGATAGCTGTAGTCGGTATCACCGACTACTTCTCGATTGATGGATATAAGAAGATTACCGAAGAATACCTGGCGAATGATGCGAAACTAAACCAGCTTTTTTCTGCTGAGGAGATCAAACAGATAAAGAAAATCCGTGTACTCCCAAACATTGAATGTCGTTCCGATATCTTTGTTGGTGGTAATAGCATAAATTTTCACATTATCCTCTCTGAAACTGTCTCGGTAAAGGATATTCAAGAAAAGTTTTTGAGCGAGATCTACTTTCGTTACGATGCAGAGCCAAATGAACAAGACAAGCGACGAAAACTAACAGAGACGAACCTGATTGAGCTTGGAGCTCGGCTCAAAAGCGAACACACGAAATTCACGGAGTCTGATCTCTATGTTGGCACGATGAATGCGGTGGTATCAGACCGTGAGGTATCTGAAATCCTTTTCAATAAATCAAGTATATTCGGTGGAAAATACGTCTTTGTTACCGTTGCCGATGAAGATTTATGTGAGATTGACTGGAACTCCAGAGATCACCAGACCAGAAAGATATTTGTCCAGAAATCAAATTTTCTATTTTCTTCAAACGAGAAGACTAGACAGTGGGGACTCGGCAAGCCGCCATATATGGAAGGTGCTGAGAAGTTCATGAAAGAATTCAAGACTCTCAAGCCCTGTATACATGGCTCCGATGCTCACGAACCCCACTTCATAGGGCATCCGTGCACAAAGCGCGGTGATTCTGCGCATAACTGCAAGAATAGCGCAAAAGAATGCCAACTTCGCTTCTGTTGGATCAAGGCCGACCCGACATTTGAAGGTCTCAAACAGGTTCTTTATGAGCCAGAAGATCGTGTAGCTATTCAACAGAATAATCCGACTACACTCAAGAGCTCACAGAGTATTACCGAATTTCACATTGAAGGCACAGAGCTTGAACCAGAGCTGAAATTCAAGGACAGCAAAATACCACTAAACGAAGGGCTAGTGGCCGTTACCGGCGGTAAAGGAGGAGGCAAGACTGCGCTCGTGGATCTCATCGCCAATATGTACGAGGACCGAGCGAACTGTGACGATAAGAACTCATTCGCAAAGAGAATATCGGAGAACACCCATCCAAAAGATCTTCATACGCGTATCAAATTGCAAAGCGACTTGAGTCTTCGTAAGGAGGTAAAAGAGCAGAACTTCGTGGAAGGAGCGTCGATTGTCTACGTTGCTCAGGGGGAGCTTGAAAAGCATGTGGAAGACCCTGCGCACCTCGAAAAATACATCGACGATCTTATCTTTGGAAGCAACGAAATCAGGGACAGTGAGCTCTTGTTTGACTACCAGAACATCAATGATGAAGCTTCTGATATCAACGGCAAAATAGAGAAAAGTAACAAGAACATCTTCACTCTTGAGAACGAGACGGATTCCAAGATAGAAGAAGATTTCACGAAAGATGGAAAGAGGCTCGCCACCGACCTGAAAGACACCGAAAAGAAGATAGAGGAGCTAGCAAAGGGGCTGAGTGCTGAAAAGGTAAAAGAGGCCGAGGAGAAACAAAAGCAACTCACAGAGCTACGCGATAATAAGGCCCAGCTTAATGAGCTCGGTCTTACCATCAAATCTGCTCTCAAATTTACCGAGGAAAACCTAGTAGGATTCAATCACGAGGTTCGGAAGATAAACGAGCTTGCCCACAAACTGAATTTTGCACATGAATTCAAGCAAGTCGAGTACACTGACACGGAAAACCTCAAGGCTCTTATAGAGACAGTACGAACCGATCTTCGAAAGACGATTGGTGATATTGAGAAATTCCAGAAAGAGCTCGAAGAAAAAGAAAAGGGTATCAAAGAACATGCAAAGCTTCTTGATAAGAAAAAGGAGCTCGAGAAAGCGATTCAGCAGGTAAATGACAAGACCAGGATACTGGGAGAGAAGAAGAAAACACTTTTAGATGCAGTTACCGCCCGCAAAGACCTGTTTGTGGAACTCCTGAAGAAGCGAATTGAGCAGCGCGATAAATATCTCGCTATCATCGCAGCTTTTTCTGCGAATAAGAGCGACATACTCAACGACTTGGAATTTACAGCGGAGCTGATATTTGATAGAACTCGCTTGTTCGAGACAATGTCGGAGTTGGTTGACTTGCGAAAGATAAAAATAAAAGAGGTGAACGATGCAGACTCCGAAATCGCATTCTTTATGGAAGCGATGGATACTCTCACAAGGGACTCATCCGAGGAGAATGTGAAGGTAGTCACGGATGTGCATGTTATTGAATTGCTAAACAAAATACTTCCTAACCAAAAGAAGGCGGAGACGATCAGTCGCCGCACCATTTATGATTCGGTGTTTGCCGATTACCTCAGTGTGATGCCGTCGGTGAAGTACAAAAAGGTTCGCCTCTCGAAATTGTCACTGGGACAAAAGGCGACTGTGCTTATAAAAATCTACCTTGCGCAAGGAGAGAGTCCTATCGTAATCGACTCACATGACGATCACCTAGACAATGAATTTATTATGGATGAACTAGTCAAGGCATTGCGACAAGCAAAGCTGTACCGACAGGTTATCGTCGTATCCAACAATGGAAACGTGGTTGTGAACAGCGATGCAGATCAAGTTATCATTGCTTGTCGCAGTGACCAGGGTGAAGTCTCGTATGTATCGGGATCATTAGAAAATCCAAGTCTTCGTAGAAAACTCCTTAGTGTCCTTGAGGGTGGTGAGGAAGCTTTCAGTAGGCGTCAGAAGAAATACAGGCTTCACCCCTAGTATGCGTGATGCAACCAAGTGAAGGAGTACAAGTTAGCGGGTATAACGAGTATTGATATTCAACACGTTTTCACAGCTTAGTGAACATACCACAGTATGTTCATGGTAAAATGAACACATGGAGAAAAACGCGCGAAAAATTGTAAAGAACGGTCGGGACAGCTACTACGTCAACATTCCCAAAGAGCTCATGCGAGAACTTGGGTGGAAAGAACGCCAAAAGCTCACCATCCGCCGTGTCAGCAAGCGCCTCGTGATTGAGGATTGGAAAAAATAATAGACAGAAACTGTATGAATATTGACCAAATCAACTTTTCACGTCAGCTCATCAAGGGGCGCGTGGCTGAAATGATATTTGAACAAATGCTTCGTGACGCGGGATGTTTTACGGTTCTTGCTTTTGGGTACGAGAACATTCTACCTGAACTCATGCATCGCCAGCATGATGTAAAAACCGAGCAGACTATGGAGATTATCCGCCGTGCACCTGATTTTGCTGTCATTAACAACGAGACCCATGATGTGCATTTGATCGAAGTAAAATACCGACGACACTTGAAAGAAGACGACATATTTAAGATTGCGGAACGGATGTTTGAATCTTGGAAACCCTCGTTTCTTTTTGTGGCTACTCAAGAGGCATTCTATTTTGGTAAGGTATCGGACATCGTGCAGTCCGGTGGACATATTCCACCTCTTGAGCACCAAAATATTCCAAAGGAATTGCAGGACAAGTATCTGGAACTCATGAAGGTCTTTATCAAGAACGGTGACAGTGAGGCTACTGACTAGTTACTAATTCTGAGTCACACGCTCTGGTGTTCTATCGTATACCACCACAAGACTACGAAGCCGAGGAGCGAACACGACGCCACACCGAGCAGGCTAGCGAGCGCAAGCGAGCTGCCAGTGCGAGGTGTGGCGTGTGTGAGCGGAAGTTGTATTACCACAGACCCTCGAAGGGAGCGCCTCCGACCGCGAGGCTCGGAGGCATGCGCGACCTTTGGCGTGCTGGTCACGCCGTTGGGAGCGTATGCTGGAGAGCCGAGTGGGCGCCGCAAAACGTCCCCGTTCTTCTCCATTTCGACGGATTCGACGACGATGGGTGGGGGCAGAAAAACGAGCGAAGAACGGGGACGTTTTGCGGGAGGAGCGGAGGACGAATGGAGGCGGTGCCTTGTGTGCCCGTAGGGCGCGCTTGGCAACGACGGAGTGAGGACGGAGCGACGGAGGCGCGCGATGTGGAGTCACCACGCGCGTCTAGCGTGAACATACCATGGTATGTTCATCACTTCGCTTCGTAAAAGGTTCGCGCAAGGGCGAGCATATCTTCACATCGATACGAAAAGACACCCCAGCTCGGGTGTCTTTTCGTATCGAGGCACCCGCGGGTGCGGGACTAAATGACCACCGTGGCGGGCGACAGCAGGATGCACTTCGTGCGCCCTTACAGGGCCTGTCCACTCATTGGGTCTTTTGCTTCGTTCGTACCTCACTCACAAAAGTCCTCAATGAGTCTTGCACCATGCCCCCGGCATGGCTCACCCTTTCACGGCGGTAATCCGGGTTCGATTCCCCGACGCAGGAGGAACAGGCGAGCGGAGACGAAGCACCACAAGAGTACTCCTTGTTTTCTAACTCCCTTCGGTCGTAACAAAACACTGTCGCGCACTTAGGTTTTGAGTAGGAACGACGATACGTTTTAGTGACGCATTGTCGATTCCCGGTAAGGTTACAGTAGATAAGATACAAATTTTTTTGTGTGCATGCTGCTATGCCTAGCTAAGGCGAGGTCGACGAGCATTGAGCGGTTTTGAGCATCAAGTGCAAACAGAATGCTCAGTAACTCGTGACCACACGTGTGCGCGCGAAACGCATCATATATTCTGTGATGCGTCACGTTCGTGAGTGACGTGAAATACTAGTACTAGTTACGTAACTAGTGCTAGTATTCCGCAACATCTCAAACTCGCTAGCGTCCCTCATTCGACCGTGGCGTGAGTTTGCCTGGTGGGACGAAACCGAGAAACCGCTCATTGGTACGAAGATCTATTTTGCACATCCCTATGCACCATGGGAACGGGGTACGAACGAGCGGATGAATGGACTCGTTCGCCGGCACTATCCGAAAGGATAAAAGTTCGTTACACTAACGAATGAAGACATTGCAAAAGTCGTGTAGCAATTGAACCACCGACCGCGCAAGATCCTCCACTCACGTACGCCCGTGTGAAGTGTTCGGGAAGTGTTGCAGTTCGGGTTTAAATTAAATTTATCCCCATTTCCTACCCCCCATTTCTCAAACATAGTTTTTAGCGCAGTTCCTTGAGGTTAGCATCAAGGAACGCTTTTAAGGCGACCAAGTCTTTCTTATCATTGTCATAGAACCAGCTAGTTATCCCTAAAGATTTTGCGCTATTTACTGCCTCATGATTATGTTCAAAATAAATTACATCATCTTTGGTTAGCTCAAAATGAGTTAGCATCTTTTCAAAATATGTAGGGTCAGTCTTCTCAGGATCATGTTTAAGAGTGAATACCTCGTAAGGCATTTTATCTAGTCCAAATTTCTTGAATTGTTCGTCATTTGCTCCCGTAAGGATGATCTTCCTATTTTCATAAGTTTCAAGAAGAGAAAACATCTCCTCAAAAACCTTACCCCCAGGAGAAACAAAGCAGTCTACTGCATCTACAAGTATTGTTTTCATATAATTTATTCTTTAATTTTTGCTAATAATCTCCATTTCCATTTGAGGAATAATTATGCCACTTTCAAACTAGAATGTAAGGGGGTAAGCTTGTTAACATTGCAGCAATAGAGTTTACACTTACGTGTATATGAACTCATTTGAT
>CAZWNC010000014.1:0-31117 GCA_964635195.1 uncultured Candidatus Saccharibacteria bacterium
TTGTACTTGCGTACATTACGTATGCACAAGCGGGATTATTGAGATAGGGTCTAAGCACTCTCGACCCCGACTCGCAGCCCCACTCTCCGCTTTGCTACGAGCGGGGACCCACTGCTTCGTCTTTCGAGCCCTGCCCGCGGAGAGAAACAGCAAAACCCCAAAGCGATGCTTTAGGGTTAAACTGTTTCTAGCTCCGCGGGCAGGGCTCGAACCTGCGACCAATCGGTTACATCTTGTCCCAACATTACTGAAGGGGATGGACTATATCATCACCGACATATGACACCAATTAGGTATCATATCTGGCGGTGCGAGGCGCTTCGCAAGGCCCTCTAAGCCTCGCTACTCCCTCTCTTTGTATCTCACAAAGATGCAAACGGGATAGTCTCTGAACCTCTCCCTTGATTTCTCTCGGGATTTGGCTGCTGATCGCCCTCGACTTTCTCTCTGCAAGAAAGGGTAGGGTTTCCAGACAATTCACCTCGTTGTGCACTTGCGTGTTTCCACGCAAGGCTGCCGTTGACAGCCGACCGCTCTACCAACTGAGCTACCGCGGAATAATATGCTATGGATCGCATGTAGTTCAAAGTCATATGTGAGACAAAGTCTCTACTGTGTCGGTGCATGACACATCGACGCAGTGTCGGCTTGAACGCGTGCGAAATATGAATGTACAGCCGCCCCGACGGCGGATACCATAATTGTACTTATTTATCGGTAGAATGCAACAATAAGAACACTTTCTGAACCCCTTGAGATAATGTGTTCTGTTGTTTTGTGCTCAACATTTGTGCATGGTGCCTATCGGTACGATGCATGAGGACAGCATCTTTGAATCGTACACCATACTTCAAGTATACTGGTATCGTACGAATACGTTGAGAGAATATATGTACGGTTTTGTGCGGTACGACGCGTCTTCTGTTGCACACAGCAAAACCGTGCGTGCACTTTTTGTATTCTGGAAAAGTATGTTGTAACGATTTGAGTACAAGGGCGAGTATGAGTATGTTTGTTCGTTTTTCATTTTTCGTATGTCTCTGTGTGTGTATTGGCGCAACAATCGCCGGTGTGCGGTTGTATGCTCAGAGTTCCCCCACCATAACGAACGTGCGAGTCGCATCCTCTACCGAACATGCGGCTGTCATCACGTGGGATACAAACATCGCGGCGGATTCCATTGTGAACTTCGGCAGGCAACCGCATTATGGTGTTGTACGCGACCCGATTTCCAACAAAACAACACACTCGGTGACACTCGATGAGCTTGAATCCTCGACTATATACCATTTCCGTGTCTCTTCGGCTGATGTGACAGGGAATCAGGCTGTTTCAGGGGATTTCGTTTTCATGACGCCGGGATTTGAAGATATTGAAGACATCGAAAAGGTCTCTTCGGACGAGCAACAGTCGCTCGTTGGGCGTGCGGCTGACCTCATTTCACAGGTGACCGATCCCGAAGCACTCAAATTGATTCAGCAGCAGGTAACGAATCAAGCGCAGGATTTGTTGCGCCCACCGGAAGTGATTGGACGTCCGCGTGCAATCGACATCACCGCCGATTCCGCAAAAATAATCTGGGCGACAAGTAGGGACAGTAACTCACTCGTGCGCTATGCGTCCGAGTATGGTTGGAACGGGAGTACGTATGTCCGCACCGAAGCGCGTCTTGATGATTCGACTAAGGATCATGAAGTGCTGTTGACCGGTCTTTCTGCAGGAACGACGTACCATTTCCAGGTTGAATCGCAAGATGAGTTTGGCCTTTCGGGGACGAGTGAAGATATAACCTTCGTCACCAAGTCACCGGTCCCAACAATCGAAGACGTGCAGATTATCAAGATAGAGGAGGATAGCGCCACGTTTGCATGGTCGACGGACATACCTGCAGCCGGTGCGGTCGTGTACGAAAACACGGTCACAGGTGAGATACGATCGGAAGGAAGTCCCGAGTTTTTAACAACACAGACAGTACGTCTTACGGATCTCACGCTCGGCGCGACGTATGTCGCCACTGTTCGAGCGGAAAATGAGCAAGGTGAGGCGATGGAAAGTGAGCCGATCACCTTCACTACGGTGCGCGACGTTGAACCGCCTATTATCAGCAGGGTTAACAATGAGTCAACCTTGTACCCAGGTGCCGAGACACGAATACAAACGATCGTTTCGTGGGGTACGGATGAGCCGTCATTTTGTAAATTCCACTACAATGAGGGTCTTGGGGGTGCTGAAAGTGCAAACGAAATGCCCGCAAATACGGAACCCGCGATTGATCACGTGCGAGTCGTGACCGAGTTTCAACCGTCGACCGTGTACAAATTTTGGGTGACGTGTGAGGATCGGGGTGAGAATGTCACTCGATCGGAAGATTTCGTGCTGTTTACTCCGGAAAAGGAGAAGAGCATCATCGACATTATTTTGGAAAACTTTGAAGGTACGTTCGGGTGGGTAAAGAATATAGGGAAATAATATGACTAGGTACACAATGTATAGCGTATACGGGAACGGGAATCGTATACGGGAACGATTGGTTTGGACGTATACGAATCCCGTATACGAACCCCTTGCACGAACGTATGCGTAACATCATCACCACAGACCATGTCGACGTGACCTACAATGCAGGTCAGTCCAACGAATTTAAAGCACTCGTCGATGTTTCGATCGAGATTGCGTCCCGCGAGTACATTATCTTTTTCGGTCCTTCCGGGTGCGGAAAATCGACACTCCTGTATTCCATTTTTGGCGTCCTTGCTCCAACCTCGGGGAAGGTAATCGTGAAGGGGGATTCTATCTATGATTACGCACCCATGGAGCTCGTGATGTACCAACGCAAGACCATGGGTATCATGTACCAATCCTTCAACCTTATTCCGTCCCTGACGGTGCTCGATAATGTACAGCTGCCGCTTATATTCGCCGGCCTTCCACCCTCTGTGCGTGAGCGGCAGGCCATGAACCTACTCGAGCGTTTCGGTATCGCGCATGTCGCATATAAACGCCCGAGCTTACTTTCGGGTGGACAGCAGCAACGTGTGTCGGTCGCGCGCAGTTTGGTGAACGACCCCGAAATATTGATTGCCGACGAACCGGTCGGTAACCTCGATGCAGTCTCCGCGGAAGCGGTCATGAATACGTTGGATGAGATCAACTTGAAAGACAAGAAGACCGTTCTTCTCGTCACGCACGATGCGAAGTACCTTCCGTATGCGCATCGCGTACTGTATCTGGATTATGGCAAGATCGATCGCGTTGTGGTGAACCCGGAAAAATTGCAGATCAAGAAAGTACGTCCCGGCGAAACCATTGTGACCGAAATAGAACAGCTGGCACGTATCTATCCCTATGACACGCCGGATCAACTTCGCGTGAAGTCAATCGTGAATTACCTCACACAGAACCTATCGTTCGATCAGGTAGTCCGATTGGAGAAATTCACCCAGATGGTGATTGAGGGGGTGCTTTCCTCGGAGCAATTTCGATCCATTTTGACGACGGATTATGAACAAGGTGGCTGCGGTATCAAGCCAAAACAGGCTGAAGAAATGTCGCGACGCATGTTTCAAATGCTCGAACAGTCAAAAGATATTGTCAGGTTTCGACGGGTCCATCAAACTGCGAATACCATCGATATGGTCAAGATGGAATTGATAAAGCACGTGCACGGATACATGGTCGAAGAGTACCACGTTGAGCCAGACTCCATACTGCTTGAAATACTCACCAAGATGGTCACAAACAGAGTGTATGGGTATATCACCCGAGAGGAGTTTCATCGTCAGCTGCGATTGCCTCGGGAGAGCGGTGGTGCGGGTTTTGATATTTATCTCGCGTCCGACCTCTCGCGCTACCTTGAGAAGCTCATTGCGCAGGGAATATCGCACTTCTCACAGCACCAGGAAGCCAAACCAAGTTCCGCGAACCTGCACGCACAACAAGCGAAAAAGTTTGAGGAGATGAACAAAGGCCTCCTCAGTAAGATATTAAGCAGGTTGCACCGTAAGAAAACGGTCGAGTAGTCCATACTTTCGTTCACTCGTTCACGCGTTTCCTTACCAAAGATAATCACCGAACACCATGCGAGCAGCAGACATTGCAAAACTATCGACACGAGCCTTCAAAACGAACCCGACACGTACGTGGCTCACCATTTTGGGCATGGGCGTTGGTACGGGCGCCGTCGTCACCTTGGTAGGTCTGGGGTTCGGATTGCAAAACATCATTCTTGAGCAGATTGTCCTCGGAGATACACTCTTGTCCCTCAACGTCACGCCTCCTCCCGCACGATCAGTCATTCTCAATCCGCAGTCGGTGCAGGAGTTTATGGAGATCGAGCACGTGAAAGATGTTGCCCCTATGGCAAGTTTTGCAGCACTCATTACCTTTGACGGACTTACCGGAAACACTTTTTTACAAGGAGCCAATCCCAATTATTTTCGCTTCACCGGCACCAAGGAGTCGGAAGGTCGACTGTTTACGGACGAAACGCTTGAGGAGGATCGAAATGGCGTCATTCTGACGAGTGCCATGCTCAAACTCTTTGAAGTGGAAGACCCGAAGTCCGCACTGGGGAAGCAGGTCTCATTCCGCGTGTTCGTACCAAAAGAGGGAACGACGGAGACGGTAGAAATGGAAATTAAGAAGCGATACACAGTTGTCGGTATCAGCAGTGAAGAGAGTCGGCCAGGTGCCACCATTTTGCTTGACGAGCTCGCAAGTCAACTTGCGGTAGGTGAGTATGAACGAGTCCAAGTGCGCGTTGAGGAGGTGAGTTTTCTCGACCAGGTGACTGCCGCGATCGTAGAGCGTGGCTACGGGGTGACAGCCCTCAGTAAAACGGTGGAACAAGCAAATAAGATATTCCAAGGCATTCAGGCGGTACTGGCCGTGTTTGGCGGTATTGCACTGGTGGTATCTGCTATTGGTATGTTCAACACGATGACCGTCACGCTCCTTGAACGAACAGGGGAGATTGGGATCATGCGTACACTTGGCGCTTCAGCGAACGACATTAAAATTTTGTTCGTTGCCGAAGCGATCATCGTCGGTTTTTTGGGAGGTATGGTGGGTATCGGTATTGGTGTGGGTATCGGTTTTACCCTCAACACCATGGTCAACGTGGCGGCATCCAGCTTTGGAGGGAAGTCCGTCGCGCTCTTCTCGTACCCTGCGGCCTTTTTGCTTTTTATCGCGTCGTTTTCTGCGATTGTCGGATTTCTTACCGGTGTCTTTCCGGCACGGCGAGCCGCCGCGTTAAACCCGCTCGACGCTATTCGGTATAAATAAACGTAAGTACCTCACGTATGTACCACCACGTTACCTCTCTACCGAGAGACAGCACCGCACAAGTGGAATTGGTTATCCACACGCTGTATGCCCCGATATGTGCGAATCGCGCTATACTGTCTATGAAATATATTATTAGCTTTATCTAAAAGCACACGCTGTATGAGCACATCGTCACATTCCGGAGGAAAAGCGTCACTAGCGGTCGTTGCGACGATCGCCATCTTTGCGTGCCTCGCACTTCTCGACGTGCGTCACGGAGGGTATGCAACCAGTGTGCAGGCAACAAGCACCGCAACCACGACCGTAACCGTTCTCAACACGCCACCCTCATGGTCTGTGTTCGCACGTGAGCAGGTTGCGTCTGCGACAACTTCGCCGACAAACAGTGGCTCCAGCGTCACCTGGACGGGTACCGCTGTCGACAATAACGCTGAAGATTTCTTTCTGCTGATCTGTAAGTCGAGCTCAACGCCGCAACATCCGTTTCTTGCTCCAGACAAAGAAATACCGGAGTGCGGTGGAGGCAGTGATGACCAGTGGGGCGTCTCCCCGTCGACCGACAGTGGAGTTGCAGCCACCGTAAGCACCACCACAGTCGAACAGTGGGTTATTGATGCCGGAAAAGAATCTTTTGATTGGTATGCTTACATCTGTGATGCAAACGAGGGCGATCCGGAATGTAACCTGTCTATGTACAACGGCCTACACGAAGCAGGGCCGGCTAGCGCAACGTCATCACCTTTTGCCATCAATCGTCGACCTACCTTCACACTTGCAGCCGATACCTCAGTAGCACCGGGGGCAATCGCCACCTGGACTTCGACAGCGGATGATGCAGACACGCTGGGTGGCGACGACACCATTCAGCTTCATGTGTGTCGTGCGGTAGGTTTTGACCCGACAATACCTTCGTGCACAGGGGCGCAGTGGGCTACCTCTTCTTTTGCAACCTCAAACCCTTCTGCCACCACCACTATACCTATTCCAACTCAGGACGGAAACCTAGCCTCGTACGTGTATGTGGTGGATGAGCATGGACATGCTGCGCTCGGTGGGTACCAAGGGAATGACACGCTTTTGACCGTCGATAATGTGGCTCCCTATATCGCATCGAGTACGATACAACTCTATGGTGTCTTTGGTAGTACAACCGGTACCACGAGCCTCGTCCTTACGGTGCCCGAAGGAGAAACACAGAACTTTGTTGTTGCTTTCCAAGTCTCAGACAACAACAGTTGTTTGAGTACTTCAAGTGCCAATGAAATTAGTAGTGCTCGAGTGAATGTTTTTCGATCGGACATCGGGTCCACCTACGGCTTTGGCTGCGACTCCTCCGGTGAGTTTAATGCCAACCGGTGCTACGTAGATGATGTCTCAAACTGGACTCCCGTTTGCTACCAACGCCCCGGCGCACCCTGTACCGCAAATACCCTTTCGGTTGAGTGGGAGTGCGTGTTCCCGTTGTGGCATATTGTCGATCCAACTGATGTCGGTAGTGCAAATGCGGGCTCTGACTGGCGAGCGAGCGTCAGTGCGACGGACAACAATACACTTGCCGGTGTTTTCTCCACCGAAGACCATGGCGTGAACACCGGAGCTGAAGTGCTGCAGTTCCTTTCCTTTAACGTGACAGGAAGCCCTATTGCGTACGGTTCGTTTGAGCCGGGTATTGGTAATGATTACCATCCTGCAACGACCACCGTCTATGCGACAGGAAATACAGGCCTCAATCAGTACCTTTCCGGCGATCCTATGTGCACAGAGGCTCTCGGCTGTACCTACAATGCTACATCAACGATATGGGTTCCTTCGCAACACTACGCAACGACTTCCTCTTCGTTACCTTATGCGAGCGGCTACGTGCTTTCAACTTCCACGGTACAGACTTCCTTTGTGAACATTGTACTTCCCAAGACGCAAAGTACTTCGACACCGAACTCAGCTAATACCTACTGGGGTATTAAAGTCCCGCTCAGTATTACTTACGCGGGTGATTACATCGGGAAGAACTACATTGATGCAGTGGTCGCACCAAGCTCTGAATGGTAACCGTGTAAATTGGTACAGACATACAAAAAGCCGTTTCAAAACGGCTTTTTGTATGTTAGGAGTCTGTCAACAGGTTGTCACCAGGTCTCGGTATGTTTTTATGTGTTTTGGCCGTACAATAGTACCACGAGGACAACCTCGTACTGCGTATCATCGAAAAGCATACAATTTTATACCGATTCATACGGATGCGACTATCCCTCGTGCTTTTTTGCGTACTCTTTTTTGCAGCTGACGCCGCGTACGCAGGTTTTGGTATCACACCGCCTTACGTGCGCAACGATCGCTTGACGCAGGGCTCGACTTTTACACAAGACATTATTCTCGTCCGTGGCGACCCCGTTGAAGACCTGAAGGCAGAAATTACGGTCATGACTCCCGGTATAGAGGATTGGATCACGATCGATCGCGGTACTGAGTTCTTGCTCCCCAAGGGAGAGAAGCAAGTCCCGATACGTGTCACAGTTCGTGTTCCGGACACCGCATCGTACGAACGATACCAAGGAAATATCCGTGTTCGTACCGTGTCTCCCGACCCGGCAAGCGGTGTATCTATTGCTCTTGGAGCTCAAATCGACGTCGATATTCGTGTCGTTGACGAAATCCGTGACTTTGAAGTGAAGCGGGTTAAGTTGAGTGAAGCAGAAGAGCCGCGTCGTTTCTGGTGGCTTGAATACCCAGGAAAAATGACGTTTACGGTTGGTATTGAAAATACCGGCAATGCGCCAACCGCTCCTTCGCGCGTGCAGTTCGACATATACGACAAGCGCGGCAACAAAGTACTGGAATCCGTCACAAACACAAACGAGCTTGAACCAGTGCTGCCATTTGAGACACGAGACGTTGTCGCTTATTTGCCTACACGGCTACCACCCGGCGCATACTTTGTACGGTACTCCGTGTATCATTTTGAAGATCAGGTAAAACGTACCGGCGAGCTCACGCTCTCGATACTGCCCAAAGGAACGGTCGTTGGATACGAAGGGTATGGACTTGAAGGTCTTTCGTTCGGAGACAAACTTTCGCTCGTCATACCGGTTGCCTTGCTTGCGGTCACACTCCTCCTCATAGCCGCTGTGCGTGTGTTGCGGGGACATCGTCGTCATAAACGAAGGGGTGGTACCGGAAAACCACGTGATCATGGAACGGTCGACCATGACGACCCCAGTCCACCTGAAACGACCTATCGGCCTGCAGTGCGTCCCGTCTCACGTCAAGGCGTTGTCGATCTCTCAGGAAGACGGCGGGTCCAGTAATGTGGTGCGCTTATTGAAGGATATGCGAGCGTCAAGGGTACCTATTTTGCTCATGTTTGGCGTGATCGCCGGCATGACGATTGCTGACGCAACATATGCGGCATATGTTGCGACTACAACCGTTTCTCTTACGGTGTGTGGTGATGGAATCGTTGCGGGTGCTGAGTCGTGCGATGATGGGCCGAATACCGGATACTACGCAAATTCGATTGCCGGACGAAACTGCAAACCGGATTGTGATGGGTATGGGCCATATTGTGGCGATTATGTGACTAATTTTGTGTATAACGAAGAATGTGATGATGGTAACAATACCATCGGTGATTTGTGTGACATGACGTGTCAAAACGAGACACCGCCGGTAACCGAAGGGGGAGGGAGCGGAGGAGGCAGTTCGGGTGGTGGTGGCGGGAGAAGTAGCGGCTTTTCTTCAAATGGTATTCCGGGTGCATCGACCGAGGGTGGGATTGCTTTTACGGGCGAGACGAACGTGTCAATTCGCGGTACTGCGTACCCAAGCGCGACAGTAACCATCCTGAAAGACGGGGATGTGGTTCGAGTTGTGGAGGCTGACAGTGTGGGTGATTTTGAGCTTGCACTTTCCGACCAAACACCCGGCATCACCACGTATGGTTTTTGGGCTTTGGATCGTGCAAATCGTCGTTCGGTAACCTATGCCGCGACGTTTCAGGTTGTGCAGAATGCGGTTACCAGTCTTGCGGGAATACTCATTCCCCCAACACTTGTGGTTGTTCCGGATCGTGTGGCACCGGGAGGAACCGTCACCTTCGAAGGCTCGTCTGCGCCAAATGCACAGCTGTACGCTTTTGTTGACGCTGAGCAACGGGCGGAAATTGCCGCGGTACTTGGAACGGGTGCGTGGAGTATCGCGTACAACACCGCAACATTAACACCGGAACTTTCACATACGGTGCGTGCGCAGTACGTTCGCTCCGGAGTGGATCTCAAGAGTGGTTTCAGTCAATTGGTCAGTTTCTATGTCGGCACCGGAAATCCCGGCAGTGCGGTGACGGCAGACCTCAATAAAGATGGAAGCGTGAATCTCACCGACTTCTCCATACTTTTGTTCAATTGGAACACCAATGCGTCGACGGCGGACATCAACACCGACGGACTTGTGTCGCTTCCGGACTTTTCGATCATGCTGTTTAATTGGACGGGGTGATGTGTGGTTTTTTTGAGTGTATGGAGTAAAGCGACATGATGACGTTTCAACAAGTTATCCTCCAAGGGTGTGACTTTCGAATCAAATCTTTGTTCGAAGTGCGCTATACTATGTACATGATTGGAAAGGCGCTCACGTTGCTGCTGTGCGGGGTAGGTGTGTTTGGTGTGTCACCGGCTTTTGCCGCAGAGGTATTTCTTGATGTCGATGCAAAATTGTACGATCGTCGTGATACATTTTATATCCCGATTCGTGTTGATGCGCGGAGTGATTGCCTGAACGCGGCAACGGTTGTGATTGCGTACGATCCGCGTGAGATTTCTGTGCGAGAAGTGGTCACAAGTCGTTCGATTTTTACACTTTGGACACAATCACCGAGTATCGATCGCGACGCGGAGGGTAATGAAGCAGGTGCAGTCCGTTTTTCGGGCGGTATACCAGGTGGATATTGCGGTAGAGTCGAAGGTGATCCCGGGCTCACAAATATACTTGCAGACCTTGTTGTGACGGGTGCACCTGCGGCACAGACAGTGGGGGGTCTTTCGACAACCACGCTCGTGGTGTCACCGGAAACCATGCTGTATCGACACGACGGTACCGGTACCCCGCTCGACACCACATTGCTTGGTGCCGAGCTTTCGCTGACGATTGTGGAGGGTGCCCAACCGGTCGATTACTGGCAGGGGGACGTTCATGCAGACAGAATCGCACCGGAGTTGTTTGAGATCACTCTCGTTGAAGGCCCTTCTTTGGGGCATGCTCGTGATTACATCGCCTTTTCTACAGTCGACAAACAGAGTGGTATCAGTCACTATGAGGTGCTTGAGACTGACCCCGACAGGTTCGGACTTTTGAAGTGGTTTCCTCGTGAAGCGCATTGGGTGCGTGCCGAAAGTCCCTATGTGTTACGAGACCAAGAGCTCATGTCACGTATTATGGTCCGCGCTGTCGACAGGAATGGGAATGAGCGTGTCGTCACGTACGAACCGAGTGTATCGTTGGTGCGTGAATTCGTGCGTCCGAGCACGTTCGCGCTACTGTTTGGCGGCACCTTGATATTGGTCACGGTACTCGCCCTTTTTGTGTATGCGTTTCGACGCGTATGGAAGCACTTTATTATAGTCCGCGGCACAGCGAAGGCACCTACTACTGATACGGCACATCCGGACATGCATGATCAGTCGCGTACCCTATGATGAAACACCTATTGCCAGTATGTATACTCTTTGCGTTCTCTGGTGGTATATTCACCACGAACGTGTATGCCGCAGGCGCGGCGCTATCGATTGTACCGGCGACCGCCGTGCAGGTAATCGGCGAACCCTTCACGGTGGAGCTCCGTGTAGATACGGGAGGTGTTGCGGTGGGGACGGTGGATGCGACCATAACCTATGATCCGAGTACGATTTCCTTCGTGTCGGTTTCCGACTCAGGGTCGATTTTCAGTACACTCCTTGTGGATTCAAGCAGGGCGTATGGTGAGATAGACTTGTCTGCGCTCATACAGGGCACGGATGAACCCTACACAGGCACAGATGGGCGCATCGGCATGATAACGTTTATGCCGCTTGAGAAAACTGTTACCGAAGTACGCATTAAGCAGGGTTCGGCACGTTCTCCGCTTGCACTTTCCGCATCGGTTGCAACCGCAAAGGACATTTTATCCAACGTACAAAGTGCAACGTACACGTTGGTACCACGAGAGACGCTCCCTCCTCAGGGAGTACTCGCCGCAATAGGCGCAGCGGGCGCGGGAGAAGTAACCTTTGAGCCTGTTCCACAGAGTAGTGGTTGGATTGGGACATCGACCGTAAAGGTGGCATGGCCACTTCCGACCGGCGTTGGTGCTATGCGTATCGGTGTTTCGACGAGCTCGACCGCAATACCTTCGAAATTGTATCCGGTACCGGTAAGTAGCACAGTGCTCGAGGGATTGTCAGACGGCGAACAGTATGTACTCATACAGTATGAACGTAACAAGGCGTGGGGCGAGGTACTTGCCGTGCCATTCAAAGTGGACGCAACACCACCCGATGCTGTCTTGGTTGAGCCGGTGTTGCGAGACGACGGAAAGGTGGGGAAAGGATACACGATTAAAGCAACCGATCGTCATTCGGGTGTTGTGTCCTACGCGATCGGTCTCGACGGAGGTGAGCTTGCCGTATGGGAGCGGCCGGATGACGGAGTGTATGTGCCGGATGTATCCGTCTCGGTTGGTGTACACACACTTACCGTGTCTGTCGAGGATGCCGCCGGTAACAGTACGACCACCGACACACTACTAACCCTTGCAGCTATCGCCTCTCCGGTACTCGTGTCCGCGCCTGACCGTGTGCTTACTGGTGACCCGATCGAGGTGACAGGAACGACATACCCCGACGCCGACGTGTCGATGTATGTCTCGTTCGATGGGGGTGATGCGCGTGAGTTTACGGTGCGTTCTGACGCCGGAGGTGCATTCTCGGCCGAGCTTACTGAAGGTGCACGTGCGGGAACGTATACGGTATGGTTTTCCGTTACGGACAGTTCGGGTGCGCAGAGTCCGCTGTCCCTTAAGCGCAGTATTATTGCAACACAGCCGTTTATTATGCTTTTCGGGTCGCGCGCAGTAAGCTACCTTTCGGTCATTGTACCTCTTGTTGCTCTGGTGCTGCTCTTATGTCTCGTTCTTTGGTTTGCGCTTGTATACGTGCGCGGTTATCGATACCGGGTAAAACGCGAGACACGTGAAGCATACGGTGTGGTGAATGAGGAGTTTGAAATGTTACGTAAAGAGCTCGTTGAACAGATCGGTACACTTGAGCGCGCACAGCTGTCGCGCGAGTTAACACGTGAAGAAATGCGAATTTTCACCGATCTCTCACGACGACTCGATACGATTGAGAAGCGCATTGCCTACGAGATAGCGGATATCGAACGATTTGAAGATACTGCTCCAGCTGAGCAAAAGGTCGAACACGAGACATTGCGGAAGTATCGGGAGGGTGGTAACAGTGCTGCCGATACACGCGTACCGCATTCCTCACATCTCAAAGAGCAGATACATTCTCCGGGTCATACAGTTCGTATCGAGGCGAGGTGAAAAATTCGATACGACACAACGCCCTTTTCCCGCAGTTCACGCGAGCTATCTCAGGGGAGTAAGCGGGGGAGTCGTATGTTTGAAACAAGCCCTTCGATGGACGCACCTCGCGACATGTTTGATAACACGATGTACATGTCCGCAAGGTCGATGACGCCGTCGTTGTTCAGGTCGTACTCTTGTTTGTAGCGAAAGTACAAGTATCCGGTAATGATACCTGCATCCACGATATTCACTTTCGCATCGTTGTTGACGTCAGGACTTGGGTGTTCGGGTGCACGTACCCACAGGGTGAATGTATGTTTAGAATGAGCCACCGTACTTCCCACGCCATCGTGCGCAAGAATGGTTGCGTTATCAAGTGAAAATGTCGCTTCACCTTCCGTATGCGGTGTGGCGACGAGGGTGAGTATGGTGCCTGTCCCCATAAATCCCGTATCGCTGATGATGCCTCCGGAGAACGATATAGTGTTGTCAGCCATGCGAGGCGTTTCCGACCAAAGGTTGACTATTGACGTATCGGTTATAACTGAATCGATTGTGAGTCGTTCGGTTGGTACATGCATGGTGGCACTGACAACATTGATCGGTTGATCGCTCTTGATGACAAGATCGAGAGTCACCTGTTCACCAACGGTGACGTATCGGTGTTCCTCCGGTGCCAGGTACATGGTGTACGGTCGTTGTACGAAGGAAAGCGATGAGGCAACAAGTACGACAATAGGCACGCCCGCAACGATCGTGTAACGATGGCGTTTGATGTGGTAGTAGAACATGGTTATGGGGCGCACACTATATATTGTAGCAGGTTTATACTCCATCCGCTTTGCCGCCTGTAGATAACCCTGTGGCGCAAGTGGTATACTACAGAAGATGTTTACACACAAAAAAACGGTCTGGAGTGAGTATCTTGATGAGGCGGTATATGGTGCCAATGATGGGATTATTACCACCTTTGCAGTTGTTTCGGGAGCGGCCGGAGCGGGTCTTTCCGGTGAGACGGTCATCATCATGGGAGTGGCAAACCTTATTGCGGACGGGTTTTCTATGGGTGCTTCCAGCTACCTCGCGATTCATACCGAGGAGGATGTGGCGAAAGTAAAACGCGTGTTTCGATGGCGTCAAAACAATCATGCCGCACCCCGTTCGCTCGTCACATTTGCGGCGTTCGTAATCGCAGGATCAATACCGCTTTTGCCATTCCTCAACTCATTTGCGGAAGGGCACGAGTTTGTCGTCTCTGCGACCGGAGCGGGTATCACGTTTTTTGTAGTTGGTGGACTTCGTACTGTGGTAACAAAGCGTGGATTTTTCAATTCAGGGTTCGAAATGTTCGCTATTGGGGGTATTGCGGCAGCACTCGCGTATGGGGTGGGGGCACTGATCCAATCATTTATGTAATAATTACTACGCAAATATGTTAACCTATCTCATGAATTTTCTGAAAACATCCCCGACGAAACGTTTCTTTTCGTTTTCGATTGTCATGATGCTTTTTGTGTGTCTTGGAGCAATGTCGACGTTTGCGCAAGAGCGAGCTATGTCTGGCGGAGTTGATACTGTTGAGGCAAAGACGTCCATAGAAGCGCTGCCTATGGACGAAACCGGTCCGGTGATAGCACCAGTGTCCGACGAGCCGGTCATGTATGTGTTCCATAGTGTAACCTGTCCGCATTGTGCAGCACTGATGAAATTTCTCGATTCGACCATCGTCCCCAAGTACCCACAGCTTGAGATACGGCGCTATGAGGTGTCAGATGCACATTCCCGCGCCTTGTTAAGAGACCTCGCACTGCAGCACAACGTTGAGCAGTACAAAAGTGTGCCGCTCGTGTTTGTGGGGGATGATTTTATGATGGGGTATAACACCGATAAAACATCGGGTGTTGAGTTGGAACGCAAAGTGCGTAAAGTCTTGGGAGTCAGTACCGAGGAGGATCTTGCTGAGGCAGAGAAGGGTGAGACAATCAAGGTCGCACTGCTGGGAGAAGTAGACCCGAGCAAGTATTCGCTTGCGGCACTTGCCATACTTCTCGGCACATTTGACGGTTTTAACGTGTGTTCACTCGGGGCACTCATGCTCATCATCGGACTCACGCTCAAGCTCCAGCGTCGACGAGCGATCGTGCTTTTTGGCGGTGCGTTCATCCTTACGACCGCGGTCGTGTACGGTGGTCTCATAGTGCTGTGGGCGCAGTTTTTTGACCTGCTTGCGAGTTACATAAACGGACTCAAGGTGGCTATAGCACTCCTTTCTATTGCCGGCGGAGGGTACTTCCTTAAAGAGTACTTGCGCATGCGTAAGCAAGGCGCGGTCTGCACGTTCCAGGAATCGACATGGATCACGAAGGTTACCGAGCGTACCGGTAAGGCCTTCGAAAATACCACACGTCTTGTGAGTGTGCTTGGTTCGGTGGTGGTATTTGCGGCGGTAGTCGCTATTGTGGAGTTTCCTTGTTCAGCCGCCGTTCCACTTGTCTTTGCGGGTATGCTTGCCGATGCAGGTGTTTCCACTGCTGCACACATGGTGTACATTGCTCTTTTCGTACTTTTCTACATGCTCGACGAGCTCATCATCTTTGGACTTGCTGCGTATCGCCTCAAGCTGTGGATGATGAATGGCACCTTCACCAAATGGGCGGTGCTTGGCGAAGCGTTGATACTTCTCAGTATCGGCCTGCTCTACCTCGGTACCTTTTTTGGGTTAGTCTAATGTGTGTGGGCGTTCGGATAGACCAAGTGATGCAAAGAGTTCAGTGCGTTCTTCCGCACGCAAGTGTCGATACGTGTTAGGTCTGAGGCGCATGAGGCGTATGTGCATGATGCGAGTGCGTTGCAAATCTCGCACGGTATATCCGAGTGCATCACACATACGCTTCACTTGGTGATTTTTGCCCTCTGTTAGAATGATTCGAAGCGTGTGTGCATCGACCCGTTCTGCGCGGCAAGGCTTGGTGAGGTACCCGCCTATCTCTACACCCCGCGAAAGCAGTTCGGCAACGTCTGCACGAAGTCGCTCATTCACACGTACCCGGTACTCCTTTTCGTGGTATCGCTCCGGGGAAAGCATTGGCTCAACAATGCGTCCATCATTGGTGAGAATGATGAGTCCATGGCTATTTTTATCGAGTCTTCCGACAGGGAATACCTCAATGTTCGGATCTCGTTTTTTGATATGGTCTAGTATTTCAACCTCGCCGGCCTGCGCTCCGTGTGTCACAGTGCCTCGAGGTTTGTTGTACGCGAGATACATAAGCCCCTTGCGAGGTGCGTGAAAAAGCACGCGGACGGAATCGTGTTCTGACACCTTGTCTCCGAGTACTGCGGGAGTCCCATTCAAAAGCACTTTGCCGGCAGCGATGAGTTCATCGGCTTTTTTTCGCGTTGCGTATCCTTGTTGCGCCAAGTACCTGTTAATGCGCATAGGGTACGGATTACTTGCTGAAGCGGCTTGCTGTGTATGTGCGATGAGGGAGGCGGCTTTTTTGACGGGTCTCGTACGAGAAAGTGAAGCGCGACGATGAGCCGTGTTCGTGGAGGTGCTGTTGCGTGGACGGACGTGTGTCATGCGTATATTATATAATACATTTCAAAAAAAGCAAGTACGCATGTGGTACTGTGCAAGCACAGTACCAAAAAAGTTTGACAAGAAAGATATTATATGTATAATATTATTTGACTTTTTCGTTAGCGTTCCCTGTTACAGGTGATTTCAAATGTACAAAATATGTGTCGTGCTCTTTTCATTGATGAGTTCCTCGGTGATTGCGGGTGGTCATATCCAACAACCTGCTCAAGTTGTCGCGCAAACGACCGGAGTCAGTGTCGGATGTGCGCAAGCGCTCCTCAGTACCAGCTGGGATGAGGACGAAGATAGTGCGTGTTCCCAGCGCGAGATGCAGATGCTTATCTTTCGTTGTGCGGAACCTTCACCGACCACACTTCGCTGTGCTCCAGTGAAAGGTCTACAGATCACCTTTTCCTCGCGAGGCCGTATCATCGGCCTGACGACTCCCGGAGGTCACAAGACATTTTGATTCGCAAAAAAGCCTCGTCGCCAGACGAGGCTTTGTTTTTGTGCAAGCGGTAAATATGCTCGTTCCTCAATTAGATGTGTGGTACTTGGTCCTACCTGCTATTTTTGAGCGCTTCGATTCGTTTTTCAAGAGGTGGATGACTTGAGAAAAGTGAAAGGAAAGATGGTTTATCGCTTATCTTCATGGCACTAAACGCAGTCCCGCGTGGGTCAACGAGCGTCTCTTGGAGTGCGCGAAGTTTGGTGAGTGCAGAAATCATTTTTTCGCGACCCAACAGTGATGCGCTTCCTGCGTCGGCGCGGTATTCTCGATGTCGTGAGAACGCCATAACAAGCATGCTTGCAAAGATGCCGAATACAATTTCAAACAGCATAGCTATCATGTGATACGCGAAGCCCCCGACAGCTGCTCCTCCCTCGTTGTCGCGGCTCATAAATGTCTGGACTACATGTGCGGCGATACGAGCAAAAAAGATCACGAACGTATTTACGACACCTTGTATGAGTGTCAGGGTGACCATGTCCCCGTTTGCCACGTGCGAGACTTCATGACCAAGTACACCTTCGGCTTCGTCGCGCGTCATGTTTGCCAGGAGGCCTGTCGAAACCGCCACGAGAGCGTTGTTCCTGTTCCATCCTGTCGCAAAAGCGTTTGCCTCAGGCGAATCGTAAATGCCGACTTCCGGTACACCAATCGAGGCACGTTGTGCGAGCCCGGCTACGGTGTCTCTGACGAAGCGTTCATCATCAGTGCGTGGTTCAGTGATGACTTCGATACTGAAGGCTCGTTTGGCCATCCACTTAGAGGTGAAAAGCGAAATAAATGAACCGGCAAAACCAAAAAGTGCCGCATATATGAGCAAGCTAGTGTAATCGAGACCTGAGCCCGACAGGTAGGGTGCGACATTAAAGACGCTCAATACGATCGATACAAGTAGAATAACCGCTATGTTTGTAATAACGAAGAGGATGATACGTTTTGTCCATGCCATATGATTTTGTTGATTATGTCGCGCTTCTGGTGAGTGGAAAAGTCACAGGACGCACGTTTCGTATACGCCACTGGAGATGCGTCACTTTTCGGCGCGAAGTACGGTCATGGTACCACAATCGTACACTCCGGAAAAGACGGGATGACATTTTTGTTTGATAGATGCAGATAATCTAATCTGCACCCTCAGTAAACATAACGACGAGTCCTTGATGATCTGACGTGAAAGAAGGTGTTGTTTTGATGTCATGCGGGATGGTACCGAACGCATGGTCTATTGGAAGTAGAAGTGGGGTATTGGTACGCCATGTGTAGTGACCGCTGTGTGTGTATGCACCGAACGCATTACGGAATCGGGCGCTGTATGTGCTTGTGTTGAGATCGCCAACCAACAGCCATGCACGACCAGCCGTTTCAGTTGCACGTATTTCCGATGTCACCAGTGTGAAATAGGCGTCTTGTCGCATGTATCGCTCTGCATTGAGTGGTGGGAGTGGGTGTGCTACGAAAAGGTCGAGAGATGAAAAGCGTACATGACAGAGTGGGTCATGGTGCGGGTCAGTGTGCACTTCGGCAGAAAGAATTTCAAGCGCAGGATCGGTCACAAAGACGGCACAGCTTGCTCCTCCTTGTGCGTGGTATATAAGTGGAGTGACACCAAGGATGTCATGCATATTCGCGATGAATCGCGGGTGTGGTTCGACAAATGCGTAGACTCGAGCGGGGTATCGTGAGATGTTCGAGGCCATGGTTCTGTGTGCGGCCGGTGTCTGTCCGTAGAGTACATTTTGATAATAGATATCTACTCGATCGGTACTCGCCAGTTCGTGTGGTTGCGGAAGATCGTTGCTCCACGCGACCCATCCAGATACGATGCACGCATAACATGCCAGTGCATAGGCATATGGTCTATTTGCTTTTGAGAAGAGCAATAGTGACAGTGCGACACAAAACAGCACAACGGCCAATTGAAGTTGGAAGTGTGACCATATGTCGATCCACCACGCACTATCGCCAAAAAAAATCGTAATAAGATGGATTCCCGCGCATGTGATCGCGAATATCAGGTACTTTTGCTTTTTTTTCCCCATGCCCATGCAATCATACTGTACGCATTGGGTTATACACAACGAAGGAGTATACGACAGAGGCTCGTTTGCAATATACAGGACTACGATAGTGTGTATTCGTTACTTGCTACATATCACGCGTTCCGTCAACATCTTTCCCTCTATGGTATCGCGAGGTACGATAGAGCAACGCCCTTAACATTTTTGCCACATAATATACTATTCATGTCAGACCCTGTTCAGCAAATTAAAGAGCGTGCAAATATCGTCGAGGTGGTTGGTCAATACGTCAAACTCACCAAAGCGGGTAAAAATTACAAAGGCCTCTCACCCTTTCGTAAAGAAAAGACTCCGAGCTTCTACGTTTCCCCCGACAAGGGTATGTACTACGACTTTTCAAGCGGACAGGGAGGTGACATATTCTCATTTGTCCAAACAATGGAAGGGCTTGATTTTAAAGGTGCCCTGGCACTCCTTGCTGAGCGTACAGGAGTCGTACTTGTGCATGAGAGTAAAGATGCGCGAGATGCGCGAGAACGGCTCTACAGTGCTCTTGAGGACGCATGTTGCTTTTTTGAGACCAAGCTTTCTGAACATGAGGCCGCACACACATACCTGCGTGACCGAGGGCTTGAAGAGGGGACGCAGCGATCTTTTCGTTTGGGTTTTGCACTGGACGGTTGGCAATCATTGCGAGATTTTCTTACGGGCAAAGGGTACCACCTTGAAGAGCTGGAGCAGGCGGGACTGGTAAAAAAAGGCGATCGAGGGAGTTACTATGATCGGTTTCGTTCGCGTATCATGTTTCCAATCATGGATCCTGCTGGTCGTGTGATTGCTTTCAGTGGCCGTATCTTTGGCGAGGCGGCACAAGATGAAGCAAATGCAAAGTACCTTAATTCACCCGAAACGCCACTTTTTGATAAGGGTAGAACGCTCTACGGATATCACAAAGCGAAACAGGCGATTCGGTCGGTAGACTGCACGATACTTGTGGAGGGGCAGATGGACATTGTGATGAGTCATCAGGCGGGGCAGGTGAACACGGTTGCCGTTTCCGGAACAGGACTCACTGCCGATCACCTCACACTGCTTTCGCGCGTATCGAACCATCTCATCCTCGCCTTTGATGCTGATGCGGCGGGACTCGCTTCTGCCGGACGAGCTGCAATGCTGGCGCTCGAGCGTGGTATGGAGGTACGTGCTGTGCAAATCCCTACCGGTAAGGATCCTGCAGATTGTATTCGTGAGAGTGCTGCACTGTGGCGAGAAGTGGTTGAAAAAGCATCACATGTGGTTGATTTTTTTATGCAGAATGCCATTACGATTCATAAGACCTCCGGTGATGACGAGCGAGCGCTCGCACTTTCCGTTCGTGATACGGTACTCCCATATGTGGCTCGGGTGAAAAGCGGTGTGGAACAGGGACATTTCGTACGCAACGTTGCCAACAAACTTGGGATTGCCGAGGAGGCGGTGTGGCGTGATGTACGTGCACACACTCAGGCGCATACCAGTTCGGAAACACCCGGCACCGCTCCACCTTCGGTACAACGTGAACAAGCGACGTACAAGGTCGAAACGCCACAGCACGGGCTCGAGCGGTCACTCGCGGGATTACTTTTTTGGCTCGATTCTTTAGATGAGCGTTCACTTTCTCACGAAGATGTCGCACGTTCTGCGCGTGAGCGCGATGTGCCGCTTGAAACGATACTTGCAACATACGATTCTGAACGAGATCAGCTCATTCTTCAAACAGACATACTCTACGCCGATCACCCGGCCTACAGTGAGGTATATCATGAGTTGCTTGACCGAGTGGCGCGCGTCCGGTGGATACATGAGCGTACATGTCTTGCTGAAGAATTGCGAATGGCTGAACGTGAACATGACGAAGAGCGTGCCCGAGACATCCTGGTTCGTTTCCAGGAAGTGTCGAAACGCATAGAGATGCTCGCTCGATAGCATGAGTAGATGGAACAACATGCGGGAGGTGTGCATAGGAATGCTTGCTGTTCAAAGGGGCCTGTAGTATAATCGCACCGAACCATACCACAATGGCGTCTACAAGCAGTACAAAAAAACATACGCCTACGAAGGCGGCTGTCAAAAAAACAGCTGCTAAACATACAGCCACACCAACGGCAAAGAAATCCGCGACAGTGAAGACCACACGGCCTGTCGCAAAAAAGAGTGCGCCTTCGGCGTTCGCTAAGAAAAAAACTATCACCCCCTCGAAGAGGGTAAAGACCGCTACGCACGCGGTGGTAAAAAAAGCGGCAACAAAAGTGTCTGCACAAAAGAAGAAAAAAGTGATGCCGCAAAAAACTTCCGAAACTCAAAAAGAAAAGGTTGTGCCGGTAAAACAGCACAAGCCGACAGTAAAAAAAGTCGCTCTTACGCCTGCGCTAGCTCAGCGTGAGCGTCGCGCCGCAGCACTTCTGCAAAAGGGTCGAGACCGTGGATACGTCATATACGATGAAATACTTCGAGAATTCCCAAAAATCGAAGAAGACATCGTCTTTCTTGAAGATTTGTATGAACGCTTTACTTCAGCGAACGTTGATGTTCTTGAGGGTGGGAACATACTCAGTGAAGAGCAACCGGAACTCCCGCATGATTTGCGGCAGACCATGCGAAGTGGTCGAGAGTCGAATTATGATTCGATTCAGATTTACTTGCGTGAGATAGGTCAGTATCCGTTACTCTCAACAGTGGAGGAGCGAGACCTCGCTAAGCGTGTTATGGAAGGGGAAGAGGAGGCGAAAAATTTGCTTGCGCGCAGCAACCTGCGCCTCGTTGTCTCCATTGCTAAGCGGTACATCGGCAGATCGCCTGATCTCACACTTCTTGACCTTATTCAGGAAGGAAACATAGGTCTTTTCAAGGCTGTTGATAAATTCGACTACACGAAGGGGTACAAGTTTTCAACATATGCCACCTGGTGGATACGTCAAGCGATTACACGCGCGCTTGCAGACCAGAGTAGGACTATCCGAATTCCGGTGCATATGGTGGAGACCATAGCAAAATATAAGCAAATATTTCGTCAACTTGCACAAGACCTTGGTCGTGATCCCGCACCGGAAGAAGTTGCAATAGAAATGGGTATTGAAGTCGAAAAAATTTATCTCATTGAGAAAATTAATCAGGACACCATTTCACTTGAAAGCCCGGTCGGTTCGGATGAAGATGATCGCTCGACCTTGGGAGACTTCATAAAAGACGACACGATTGATTCCCCTGACAAAGAGACTTCGCACAATATCCTCACCGAGCAGCTACACAAGATACTGGACGACCTCTCACCAAAAGAGCGTAAGATACTACTCCTTCGACATGGGCTCGAAGATGGCATCTACCACACTCTGGAAGAGGTAGGTCGCGAGTTCGGAGTTACTCGTGAGCGTATTCGTCAAATAGAAGCGAAAGCTATCGAGAAGATTCGTCACCATGAAATGGCGAAGTGCCTCCGAAACTACTAGCAGATAATAGAACGTTTACACAATTTTGAGACGTTCTGTCTGTACGTCCTCTGTTCAGTGTGCCTCATAGTGGTGGAGTGAGTTCTTACGTCGCTGTGACAATTGTCGTTTCCGATGTGATGATGGCACCGTGTCATTTACTTCGGAACGCACACCAGACATTTGCACCCATGCGGTTTTATGAACTGATTGACATATTCATCGCCGTAGTCGTAGGTGAGTTCTTCTCCCGGAAGGATATAGCGAATCGCTTTTATGAACACACGATTGCCGGTCTGAGTCGATTCGCAGTTGGGGTCACACGAGTAGTTGATGTAACGTGCGAGATTCGTACGAACACTCCCATTTATAGTCCAACTGTTGTTTATCTCAAACAAGTACCGTGCCCCGGTCATTTTGTTTGCCTTTGATGTAGAAATAATAGTGCCCACGTATTCAATGTACATACCGGGCTCGATGAGTGTGACTGCAAAAAGACCAAGCCCCGCACTTGCACGGCCGACACGGAAGTACTCTCTGGGTATAGGGTGTGTTCTGCGCATAATGAAGTGTATTGTACACGCAAGTATTCGAAACGAAAAGTCGCCCGACGCACCGGAATGGGTGTGTATAGACTATACACGAGTAGGGTGGCCTCCGGTGCTATACTTGCGAGTATGGAAGGAGGTGGCATTATACGGAACGTGACAACGCTTGCGGCAAATCCCGCACGATCGGATCTCCTCGCAATCGCCGAGGCTGGTTTGGAAGCCATTCAAACACGGCAGATCATTGAGCGTTCAGTGATACGTAGTGGTGATATCCTTATGGTACGTGGAGTCAATTACGACCTCGCCGCGTATGACCACGTCTATTTTGTTGGTGTTGGGAAGTGTGCGCTTGATGCGGGAGTGTCGCTTGTGGATATCCTGGGTGACAGTTTGACGGAAGGAGTATTGCTTGACGTACGAGACGGTGATGCGCTTCCCCAAATGCAGGTGCTTATGGGTACACACCCGTATCCATCGGCGCAGAATGTCGCACACACGCGGACACTGTTGGACGTCGTGCGAAAGGGGGGAGAAAAAGACCTCGTCTTCATGGTGATATCGGGGGGTGCGTCCGCACTTTTGTGCCAACCCGAACGGCATACTCCATCGGAAGAGTCTCTGTTGATACAGCACCTCTTCAAGGCAGGTGCAACCATCCATGATCTCAATACCGTGCGGAAGCATTTATCCTTGGCACGAGGCGGACAACTTGCGACCGCCGCGTATCCTGCCGAGGTTATTGCGCTTATCTTTTCAGATGTTCCGGGTAATGACCTTTCAATCATCGCAAGCGGGCCGACTATTCTGGACACAAGTACGGTTGATGACGCGCGGTCTGTTTTTCGCAGATACTACGGAGAGCGTTGCGGCTTCAAAGAAGACTATTTTTTTGAGACACCAAAAGTTGCCACTATGTTTTCCCGAGTACACAATGAGCTTGTGCTTACCAACGGCACCGCACTCGATGCGATGCAGGAGCGGGCAAGCGCCTTGGGTTACCGTGTTCTCGTACGCGATACCGGTGTTGAGGGGGAGGCGCGACAAGTCGGAGAAATGCTAGCTCACGAGCTACATGCGGCACATGGAGGCACGGTACTTCTGTACGGAGGAGAAACCACAGTCACAGTAGCCGGTCCCGGCAAAGGAGGAAGAAATCAGGAGCTTTCCTTGGGTGCTCTTCCTGTACTCAAGGATGACGAGCTGGTGTTATCGATTGCGTCCGACGGGAGAGATAATACTGAATATGCGGGAGGTATTGCAGACCGTGTCACGCGAGAGCTTGCGAAACAGGCAGGTTTATCTGTGAGCGATTATTTATACACGAACGACGCATACACCTTTTTCCACACCTTACAACAGGGTGTGTGTACAGGGTATACTGGAGCAAATGTTGCCGACCTTATCATCGGTATGAAATGCGCGAGTGGTTAGCTCGCACACGACGTTCATTACCACATTAATTACTCTTTACGCATATGTCGAATACCCACGGGCCGCTCATCATCTGGTACAAAGACCTTACCATAGGTGATGTACCAAAAGTCGGAGGAAAGAATGCCGCACTTGGCGAAATGGTGCGCGAACTGCTGCCGTTGGGCGTACGTGTACCAAACGGTTTCGCGGTTACCGCAGACGCGTATAACTATTTTCTTGATACGACCAATCTCCGCAAGCGTATCAACGATACGCTTGCGGGACTTGATACGCATGACATGCGCGATCTGCAAGCTCGTGGAAAAGCGACCCGAGACATGATTCTCGCCGAGCAACTACCTGCAGATCTCAAGACTGCAGTCGCGACCGCATACAAAGACTTGGTAGACCTTGAGGGTGCCGAAGATGTTGCGGTGCGTTCAAGTGCGACCGCTGAGGACTTGCCGGGCGCATCGTTTGCTGGCCAGCAGGAAACGTATCTTAACGTGGTTGGTGTGGACGACGTCATTGAAGCAACGAAGAAGTGCATTGCGTCACTTTTTACAGATCGTGCGATCAGCTATCGAGCGGATAAAGGTTTTTCTCACACGGATGCCGCACTTTCGGTCGGTGTACAGAAGATGGTCCGTTCAGATATGGGAACAAGTGGTGTCATGTTTTCGATTGACACGGAGACCGGGTTTGACAAGGTAATCATCATTGACGGTTCGTACGGTTTGGGGGAAATGGTGGTGCAGGGCAAGGTTACGCCGGACAGTTTTACTGTCTTCAAGCCGTCCCTTGAAAAGGGTCTTACCGCTGTCATAGCCCGTGATATTGGCCCGAAAGAGGTAAAAATGATCTACGGTGAAAAGGGGGGTACTATCGTTGATGTGCCGCAAGAAGATCGCGATCGACTCTGTCTTACCGATAGTGAAGTTGAGACCTTGGCACGCTACGCGCTTCAAATTGAAAAGCATTTCAGTCAAAAACATGGACGGTATCAGCCTATGGATATGGAATGGGCTAAGGATGGTAAGACAAATGAATTGTACATCGTCCAAGCACGGCCGGAGACAGTGGTGTCGACCCGAGACAAAAACGTGTTCGTGGAGCATGTACTTAAGAGCACCGGTACCGTCCTCACAAAGGGAACCGCTGTGGGCACAAAGATAGCGACCGGAAAGGTGCGCGTGATACAGGAAGTGAAGAATATTCATGAATTCCAAAAAGGCGAGATACTGGTGACTGAAATCACCGACCCAGACTGGGAACCGATTATGAAGATAGCAAGTGCGATTGTGACCGACAAGGGCGGGCGCACGAGTCATGCAGCGATTGTTTCCCGTGAGCTCGGTATTCCGTGCATTGTCGGCACAAGCAACGCTACCGCGATACTATCGAATGGTCAGGATATCACTGTCGACTGTTCAAGTGCGGAAGGCATGGTGCGTGCCGGTATACTCGACTATGAGATCATTGAACACCGACTGGACAATCTCCCCAAACTGAAGACGAAGGTCATGGTCAATGTGGGTTCACCGGAAGAGGCTTTTAAGAACACGTATTTGCCGGTGCAGGGAGTGGGCTTGGGTCGTTTGGAGTTCATCATCATGAGTCATATTCGCATTCACCCGAACGCTCTTATGGAGTATGACAAACTTAAGTGGTGGGCAGGTGAAGGACAGGTCGACAAGCAAGAACTTGTAGCCGCGATAGATACCCTGACTAAAGGGTACACTGACAAGACACGCTACTATGTCGACGAACTTACGGAAGGTATCGCAAAGATCGCTGCGGCATTTCACCCACACGACGTCATCATTCGTTTCAGCGACTTTAAGACCAATGAGTACCGCACACTGCTCGGTGGATATCTATACGAGCCGGAGGAAGAGAACCCCATGATCGGCTGGCGGGGTACGTCACGTTACTATGATGAAAAATTCAAGGCGGCATTCGGTCTAGAGTGTGAGGCGATTCATCGCGTACGTACCGAGCTTGGACTCGATAACGTGATTCCGATGGTACCGTTCTGTCGGACATTGGAAGAAGCGGATAAAGTGCTTGCGGTCATGAAGGAACACGGACTTGATCGTGACAAGGGGGTAAAGGTGTATGTGATGTGTGAGATTCCCGCAAACGTATTACTTGCGAACGAATTCCTCGATCGCTTCGACGGCTTCTCAATAGGTTCAAACGACCTCACGCAATTGGTGTTGGGTATGGATCGTGACAATAACGTCATCGCACATATCGCCAACGAAAATAACGAAGCCGTAAAACGCATGATTGAGCCGGCTATTGCCGCATGTAAGAAGCGCGGGAAGTATATCGGTATTTGCGGTCAGGCACCGAGTGATTTCCCCGAGTTTGCGCAGTTCCTCGTAGGATTGGGTATTGAAAGCCTGTCCTTCACTCCAGATACGGTCATTAAGACCCTCCCCAAGATTGCAGAGGCGGAAGCCAAGCAAATGTAAACAGGTCTGAGGTGAAATTAGTACAAAAAAGAACACCGGCATGAATGCCGGTGTTCTTTTTTGTTTGGTCTTTTTAAATTATAGCATTATGATATCGGTCGGTCAACCTAGCCGCACCCCCGTATGTGCGTGCATACTTGGGGTGCGCAACTCGTGTGTCGTATTAGGTATTTTTCTAAGGAAGCACAGGTGTGCGGTATCGCCATGAGGATGGTAGTATCCGTATTTAATGAATATCACAGTATAACGTATGTCACATATAACCTCTATCGTAGCACGCCAAATATTGGATAGCCGGGGCAACCCCACCGTCGAGGCCGATGTATTCCTTGAAGATGGTTCGATGGGTCGTGCAGCGGTGCCAAGTGGCGCATCGACAGGTAGTCACGAGGCACATGAGTTGCGTGATGGCGATGATGTATATGGAGGAAAGGGCGTGCGACATGCTGTTGCGCACGTGACAGGAGAAATAGCCGGGGTTCTGGTGGGTATGGATGCGGGCACACAAGGCGAAATCGATCGCACTATGATAGAGCTCGATGGTACTAAAAATAAAGAGCGTTTGGGTGCAAATGCAATCCTTGCGGTGTCACTTGCAACCGCTAAGGCTGAGGCGATTTCGCGTGGACAGCTCTTCTATGAGTACGCAGCGGGTCTTTCACGCATCGAGCGTACACCGCTTCTGCCAATTCCGATGTGCAATTTGATAAACGGTGGTCAGCATGCTGCAAACAGTACCGATATTCAGGAGTTTATGGTACTGCCCATTGGTGCTGACACATTTTCGGACGCGGTGCGCATGTCCGCTGAGGTCTTCCATGCACTTAAGGTGGTGCTCAAGAAGGAAGGTTACGGTACCACGGTGGGAGACGAGGGTGGTTTTGCACCACGCGTTCGCAACGGTAACCGAGAAGCGCTTGAATTACTTGTGCGCGCCGTCGAAGGTGCCGGGTACGTTCCGGGTGAAGACGTTGCATTTGCAATCGACGCCGCTGCGAGCGAGTTTGAGAACGGAGAACATCGGTACGAACTTGCAAGCGAGGAAAGGACGCTCGACATGGATGAGCTCATCGATTTTTACGGTACGCTAATCCACGAGTTCCCGCTCGTTTCCATCGAAGACGGTCTTGCCGAGTCGGACTGGGAAGGATGGAAGACCATGACGGGTCGCATGGGAGAAGTAGTGCAGCTCGTTGGAGACGACCTGCTTGTTACGAATGTGTCCTTTCTGAAGCGGGCGATAGATGAGAAAGCAGCAAATGCGATTTTGATAAAGGTCAATCAAATCGGTACTCTGACTGAGACAATCGACGCGGTGGATACCGCACATGAAGCAGGGTGGAACGCAGTCATGTCACATCGTTCAGGAGAAACGGAAGACACCACGATAGCGCATTTGGCAGTAGGACTTGCTACAGGGCAAATAAAGACTGGCAGCATGAGTCGGACTGATCGTGTTGCAAAGTACAACGAGCTCTTACGCATCGAGGAGTTCCTTGGCGAGCACGCAACTTTCGCGAGGTGGAAGTAACACCCCAACGAATTTCTAGCCACGCTTGCAGCCGACTCCAGATTGTTTCCTACCCCCGCTTTCGCTTCGGGGACTACGCGCTTTACTCGTAAAGACGAACGACGGAGTCTCTCGATAGTTGGTTGAAGGTAGCATATCCTGCAACGAAAGGTCGCTTGACTGAGTAGTATGGTATACAACAAAAAACAACAAGCGTTCGTCCGCCTGTGGTTTTTTTGGTACAAAAAACAATAAAAATTATTTTTGCTTTTTCCCCTTGAGGATTCTCTTGCTTGCTCGTGCGGCCAACATTTCACGCTTGATCGTGAGACGCTTCTGTGTCTTTTTAGCCTTTGGTAGGTTGCCGCCCAGGCCGGTGCTTCTTTTTGCCATATGCAACAGTATACACTATGTAGCGGTTCTGTACACATGAGTTCTCTAGAGAATGGGTGGTGGGGTGTTTTATATGTAAGGAAAGAGACACCGGGGACGATTTGTGAAGTATTTTTTCATAATTCGTGCAATGCAGCCCAGAGCGCCTCAACACTTTTCATGCGGTGTCTCGCATAGCCATGAGGAAGTGTGGTAAGCGTGTCACATGTGGATAAACCTGTGGATAGTGTGTGTATAGCGTGTTGGTACTGTGTGAATAGGTGGTGCGTATGCCATGCACGACCATACAAAAAACTCTTTTTTTGTATGGTACATGCACACATACTGCATGTGGATAAACGATGCGCGTGATGTTGCAAAGAGGTGATACTATATATGTGAAAAACATGCTGTCGAAAGACCGCTATGTGCAAGGCCTGTATGCCATCACCGACGTCACAACATTCACCCCACACTCGAACGGTTGTACTCCGATCACGGTCGGCTGCACATGTTGCCGGCCGTACAGTGAGTGTGTTGAGCCCGCTTCACACTCCTCGGGATGTGATGCGTCACCCGCCACCCGAACATACGATACCGCGCCCCGTTCCGCGTGGTCGGGTGCACACCGGTATCAGTCAAGCGACATACACTCCACACCGAGAAGAAAGACCCTCGATGCCTTTTGGCGTTGACGGGTACGTTGCGCGCGTCGTCGCACGTACCCTTATCGTCTTCATGCTTTTCCAGCCGGTCTATGTCGCGTTTGGTGCCGAGCTCGACATGGTCGACTCCCTGGGGCAGACCGCAAGCGGCTCCGATGAGTTTGCAGCAGAAGAGGAGCGCGATTCCATCTCGAGTGCACAAGAGGAGGAAGCGAGTACCGAGACACCTGCTTCCGAGTCCGAGAATGAGAATGAGATACCTGTCGAAGCGCCGTCGCACGTGGCTGCGGATGACCAGACGGACACGATCGAATCTCAGGAGCCACTGCAAGGTGAGGTGTCTGAAACAAGAGAGGAGCAGGTGACTGAGGGTGAAGACTCCAGGGACACCACGTCCGACATGTCACCATTCGAGGTGTCGACCAGTGAAGACGGTGCGGCGGCTGAAGAAGCCGATACTGTCTCGCATACGTCCGGAACCGACGTTGCGCTTCATGCCACAGGAACGGACGCGAGCACGGTGTCCTCGTCGACGGTCGATACTGTCGATGAGTCGGTTGAGACGGAGAGTGTAGAAGAAGATACCGACGCAACCCCGGTCACGCTGCTAAGTGGGCAAGGTGATAGCAAGTATACGTTTGGCGAAGGCGACTGTACGCTTGTTGCGGAAGGCGAATTTTACTGCGTGACACCAACCACACGACACCATGCGGACGCCGACCCTCGCGTGTATGCCGAAAAAGATCGTGAAGGTGACCGAGAGATATTCTATTTTGACGGTGCCGAAGTGGTGCGAATTACCAACAACAGCTATGACGACTTTGCGCCGGTTTTTGACAACGACTCGAGACGCATTGTGTGGCAGGCGAGCGTGTTTGACCGTACGCAGATTATGGTGCACGATCTTACCGAAAAGACAACGCGCCAAATTACCTCCGGCAAACAAAACAGCAGTAACCCTGACATTTTGGGTGATCGAGTGGTGTGGCAAGAATGGGTGGATACGAATTGGGAAGTGATGATGACCGATGTCGATACTACCGGTGAGTACGTGGTGGAACGACTCACGGACAATGCGGTGCACGACATGTTTCCACAGCTCTTTGACGGTATGGTCACCTGGCAGCACGAGCAGGGAGCAAGCTGGGAGGTAATCGTGCATGACCTCAAGACCAGCAAAGAGCATGCGCTTCAAAAGAACGAAGATACGAAGTACGAAAATCCTCGTTTCGTGCTCCTGTTTGACAGTACGCATACAAACGGCGATGTTGAGACGATCGGCTACGACCTCGACAGCGGCGAGATGATGGAGCTTGGTACGAAGGCAAACCCGCAACCGGTCGTGCCTGTGAGTCCCAAGGAAGAGATTCCGGATGCTCCTGTGGCTGCTGCAAGCTCGACAGCGCTCAAGGTGAGTAAGGAAGGTGAGGGGGGAGAGCAGTAGTCTGATGCGGGTAAGTGAACAGACGTGAGTGACATGCGAAAAAAGATAGCGAGAACGGTGCGAAGATTGCGACATGTGTACAACATGCGTTTTTTTGGCGCGTCGCTCGCGTTGTGCGTGCTTCTGGTCGTTGGGGTGGTGTATCGACACAACATCGCGCAGTTTTTGGGTATCGAGCGGGCACGGGCGGCAGTGGAGTATAAGATGCAAACCGGCTACTTCGTCGGTGACGGTGGTTCGCAAGACATCTCGGGCTTGG
>CAZWNC010000015.1:0-23201 GCA_964635195.1 uncultured Candidatus Saccharibacteria bacterium
TTCAAAAGTTGGCGCGATGACATACTCGCCCAGATTGCGTTAGGGATCGCACAACGCGACACTACGAAGGTACAGATGCTGCGGGACATGCTCAAGCAAACCCGACATGCAACACGGAGTAAAAGAGCACTGCGCTACGCGCGTGCACTACTTCGAGGAAGAGATCCTCGTAGATCAGGAGACGAAGGACTTGAGGCATGCGTCTGTGCCTACACGAGCCCAAACATCATGGGTCGCGGTCATTGTCAATGTCTCGCGGAAAAGTACCGTGACGCTAATCCAGCCACATGGCTCAACGCATAGAGGAAAGTAGATGGATACGCAAACAAACCGATACGCCTGACGAGTAAAACTCGTCAGGCGTATGTTGTGTATGGCACTCGAATAAATACACTTGAAATTTTAAGGCTGCTTCGTGGTAAAACTCTGGATATTACCAAGTACAATCCACTTATTACCATCCGTATACTCGACGCCAAGCGCGTAATAATGCGTTGTTTTAAAGTCAAGAGATACCACGATTGCCGTATAGGAATCTTCCGAATCGAGGTCGTTGTCGAGTAACAGCTTTTGCAAACTATCGCCATCGGTCTTGATACGGGCATACCTATCATAAAGCTTTGACACGTTCATGATAGCATTCTTGTCTTCACCATACACAACGAATGCAGTTCCATTCCGAAAATCATTCATCGACGCACGTCCCCCGAGTGTCGCGGAATACTGTGTTACATCTCCAGCACGGAACGTCTCAACGCGAGGTTTTTCACCCACGATATCAACGCGTGTTTTAAATGACCGTATCGCGCTGTAATTCTTCACACCACGTTCATCATATCCGACAGCCCGAACGTAGTAGATTGTGGCATCTTCAAGTCCGCGTACGGTATACGTCATGTTTTCAGCAGCGCGATCGCCTTGGTAGAGTGTCCGCGAAGGAGTCTTTTTATAGAGATCGGACGCATCATCGCCATACTCATACCATACGGTCGCATACGTTCCTTCCTTTCCAAGAGATGGTTTCATTGTAAAAATCGCGCGGTTGTCTGTAACTTCACTCACACCAACCGAACCAACACGTAAGTTCGAAGAACGATCACGTACGTCGACGAGTGTGACGAACGAGCGCACTGCACCATATGAGCGAAGCCCATCACGCTCTATGACCGCCCGATAATAATATGTAGTATCATGCACAAGTCCGCTTACCTGACGATCGAAATACTTGCTTCCAAAACCGCTCTTAAGCACTTCCGGAGCGGTGGCGAACCAAAGATTATTTTTGTCGGTACCATACATGAACCATACTTTCGTTGTGCCGGTGACCGCACGCTTCACGCTACCGGAAAGTCGCACACCCGACGTGGTAACCATATCCGCACCACGCGTATTTACATCAGAAGTTGTTCGAATATTTTGTGTCGATGTTACCGTCTTTTTTGCACTGGATGCTTGGGGGGTTTTAGTGATTCCATCTGTCGTTCCGTACAGTTCTTTGTAGGCATGAACATACTCAAGGATGTACGCATTCATTTCCTTCTCCGTCGCAAACGTTTGACCTCCCCAAGTATACGATTGTGCATACACAGAAAGCGGCACGCCCGCCACAAGCACGAGTAGAACGAGAAGCTTATAAATCGACTGCGCAGTATAAAGAGTATTCATGTGTATATTATAACATATTTAGTATACTTTGTCTAGTTTCTGGGGGCTACCTTCAACCACCAAGTGCAACTTCCTCACCGAACAATGCTAATAATGCCCCAGTGTATGTCACTCGGTCAAGCGCCTTCCGTGGCTTGCTATTCATGAGCTCTTGTACAGAGAAGACGTCCTCGCCCATCGCTTCTCTAACATCAGCACCCCGTGGTGGGGGACTGCCATGCGGACAGACACCTCGAGGAACAAGTCTTCGTTCCGCGCAAGCTTCACATGCGTGCGCTTTTTCCGTTCTACTCTATGAGACGAATCCCAAGTGCCGGACGGAACGTGCCGTCTCACTTATCGCTATTACACGTGAGTGACTCCAAAATGCTTGACGTTAGCGAGCACTTGAGCGAATACGTGTTCAGTTAGCAAACTGAATTCAAGGATTGGGATATAGCCAACGTTACACGAGTATATCTTTATAATTCTATGGACAAATCAGGCTAACGTACTTACTGGAGTCAAGCGTGTTATCTTGTTGCGCACAAACGCCATAAGTACCAGCACCGTGACAGACACAAGTGCGACACCTGCAAACACACTATCGAACGCAAGCACCTTATATAAAGCTGCCGCATAAAAATAGACATATGCCAGTTTTTGCACGCGCTTCCAACTCTTACCGAGCTTTCGCTTACTGAAATTGTTCGATGTGACCAAGAGAACGATGGCTGTAACATCGCCAAGGTGAGCAAACAATGCGAACCCTTCAAGCGACCAGTATGAAGGCTCAAGCCATGACAACAGGTATGCACCAAGGCCGTTTTGCATGATGCGAGTAAGAATGAAACCGACAATAACCGAAGCAGACACAACACCGAAGCCCTTGCGTAATATGACCAAAGAACGTAACCATCTAGCCTTCGGAAACATATCGGCAAGAGGGCGTATCGCCATCACGAATGTGGCCGTACTCAATGAAACTGCAAACGCAGTGTTTATGTACGACGCGGGGACGAGAGCAGGAAAGAGCGCAAGCACAACGGGTGCTGCCATGAGATACAGTACCGAGCTACCTACGAGCACGTTCTGAAGTCCTTTAATGAATAGTATGTATCGTATCATATTGTCGTGTTGTGAATAATGTCACCGGTATTGGTAATGAGAGCAAAGAGTACTCCACGCTCCTGTAAAAAAGTAGCTCCGCGCTCACTTCCAAGCACTACGGCAACGGTGGCGTAGCCGTCGGCACACGCTCCCTCAGAATGCACCACAGTGGCTGACACGACGTCGGAACGAGCACTGTCTGTAGCGCTTCCAAGAATATGATGCATCGCAGTGTCGCCCCGCTTCCACACACGTCGATACGTGCCACTTGTCGCAACGGCAGCATTGTGTGCGGGTAATGCGAGTGGATATGCGTCGGTAATGGGGTTATATACCGAAAAAAGAAAATTTTTTCCATTTGCATCGGAACCTGTACTAAAAAGGTCACCACCTATATTCACAATGCACCCTCGCACACCCGTGATACTTCTGGCCATTGCTTCAGCTGCACAACATTTTACAAAACCACCGAAATCCAACACCTGCCCTTCACGTAGTATCAGTGTTCCCGTTTCCTCTTGCAAAACGACCGCATCAAAATCCGTATCGTACGTAGGTACATGAGACGATACTACACGCTCCACCTCACTAAAGGTACGGTCGTATCCAAGAAGGTCTGCGCGCAACAGCGGGTTAAAGACCCCGTGTGACTCTCTATACAATCTTTGTGCGAGTGTAAACATTTTGAGGAATAGCGCTGATGGATTTCCTCGTTTCGTACAGTTTAATCGCGACAATTCGCTATCCGGACGAAAGCGTGAGAAAACACATTCATAGTGACGCCCGATATCCATACTGGCTTCGTACGCCATACCCGCTTCGGTTTCATTATCATGCACAATCGACCCAAAGACGTCGCACCCCATGAGCTTTGAGGTAAATTCGTACTCCTTCAGTAAAGACCGTTCCGTTTCCATCATAAAGTCAGTATACCAGGTCTTTCTGAAAAATTGGTACCCGGTTTTTCCAGTAACACAAGCGTCAATACGCTCAACCAACCACATATTTACTCTTCAGCGGCAAGTAATAATTTCTTAATGGGCTATAGAAATATCTACATAGTGATGCCAACAGTGTGGGTGTATGAAAAGCGACCTTGTACACCTCCTTCAGAGCCGTTATAATTACACAAATACAAACAATACCACACTGCTATGACCCTACTTCATGACACACGCAACGTACTCGCTACTTTTGCCGGCATTGCGATTGTCCTGTACGGCTCACAGAGCACCTATGCGAGCATCCAAAACATCGGCTCTACCTACCAAAGCCAAACTCAAGCGACACAGGTGGCGCTTGAGGTGGCAACAACACAACTTGCGCAGGAGCGCATGACTACGGAAGAGTTGCGCACGCAAGTTGACACACTTACAGTACGCCAAGCTGATCTTGAACAACAACTTGTGAAAGCACTTGAAGCAGCCGGACTCAAGGCAGAGGCCGAACGTGTCATGGCGCAAGACGCTCAACGTGCTCAAGATGCCGCAAACGCGCAAGCGAAGTTGGAAGAAAAACAACGCCTTGCCACACAACAGAAAACTGCTCAGGATGCCGCTGCAAAAGCTCTTGCGGACGCGAAGGCTGCTGCAGAGGCAAAAGCTCTTGCGGACGCAAAAGCCGCTGCGGAAGCGGAAGCGAAAAAAGCAGCTCAGGCAGCAGCAGACCAAAACGCTACAAAACCAAGCCGTCGTACTCGCGCAAGTTAGTGGGACTAAAACATGGGGTGGAACATTACATCGGCGGCAATACGTTCCTTGAGATAGGGTACGCCTTTGGTGCGGGAAAGAAAATCTTTATCTTGCATGAACTACCAACTGTTTCTACGTACCTGGAAGAAATACTTGGCATGCGACCGACAATTTTGAACGGTGACATACGTCCACTTTTGTGAGCATAGAGTAGGAACGCATATGGACAATACCAGTAGGAATACTAGTATTCCTACTGGTATTTTCCATATGCGAGTGAGTACTCTAAATGCTGAAATTGCGTATCGAATACAGGTCGGTGTCATCTTCCTGCTTCTGTTCAACGACGGGTCGTGCCATAGGAGGTATGCCGGCAGCCTCTGGTAACGGCCGCTCAGAACTGGCTACAACTGTCGCAGCAACTGGCGGTTTCTGCTCCTGCATACTGGATGCGACGGTGGGTTCGGACGGTACGGCGTTTGATCGCTCCTGCATGCTGCCAATTGAACGTAAGAACGAGTCGAAAATACCTTCAGACTGCTGACGTGGTTGCGTCTGAGGATCCGCTTCCACGATTGGCTGAAATGATTCCAGATCTTGCTCTTCCGGACGATCGACCGTAGGTACATCATCAACTGCCTCGTCAAGTAGCTCGTCTTCTTCAACTTCCTCCGTGACTGCAAACGATTCGTCCGCCACAAGGTCACCTGTTGAAGCGACACTCTGTGGCACGCCGCTAAAGACGTTGGGTACGATAGCACGTTCGTCATCGACGCGCATGGAGTCAAGAAGCGACTGCAAATCTTGTGCGGAAAAAAAACTTATCACCAAGCGTCCACCTACTTCTCGCGGCTCAATAGTCACACGCGTACCGAATTTTTCGGTCAATACGCGCTCAACCTGCAAGATGTCCGGGTCGATCTTATGGCGTGCAGTGACCTTGTCTTGCGCGATGCGACGTGCGATCGACTCAGACTCACGCACAGTGAGCTTCTTGAGCAGTATCTCCTTCACGAGCACCGTTTGTTCCTCCGGCTTGTGAGCAAGCATCATGAGTGGTCGGGTATGCCCTTCGGTGATACGACCCTCGGTCAAATACTGCAGTATCTGCTCGGGTAGAGTAAGTAGGCGCAAGGTATTCGAGACGTACTCGCGACTTTTACCCATCTTCTTGCCAATCTCTATGTGGGTAAAGCCAAAATCTTTGTGTAATTTATGAAATGCCTGTGCACGGTCGACCGGGTTCAAATCTTCACGTTGCAGGTTCTCAATGATAGCGAGCTCGAGTTTTACCCTATCGTCATCTTCGCCCATGCGAATAATGACAGGTACCTGCGATATTCCTGCCAGCTTACTCGCGCGCAAACGTCGTTCGCCCGCAATAAGCTCATACTCAACAGTAAGGCCACCATCGGCACGCTGTATCTCCTTACGTGTCACCGTAAGTGGTTGGAGCAATCCGTACATACGGATCGAATCGGCAAGTTCTTGGAGTTTCAATTGATCAAACTCCCTGCGCGGCTGAAACGGGTTCGGACTGATGCGCTCGACCTCCACCCAAAAAATCGAGTCGCGATACATGTCGCTCATGGTGCGTGATGGTACTTACGGCGCACGGGCATACGATGCGCTAAAAAGCCCTGACGTGTATAGTATACCGCGTACTACTTTAGTTGCACAACGCACGCATACACACCCAATTCTCGGTGCAGAGACTACAACATTCTTCGCACATGAAAGATTATTGCTCTTAGGGTAAAATGCGGTACACTACTACTGTTGTGGGTGACCCACACAGGATGAGCCAAGCAGTATACTGTACCCACAGTGGCTACGTATATGGCACGAAAAAATGCCGGAGTGATGAAATTGGTATACATGCGCGACTCAAAATCGCGTGGCGAAAGCCATGAGGGTTCAATTCCCTCCTCCGGCACACTTGAGACTCTTGCGTTTGTTGTTGGCGTCGCGCTGGGTGACGGTAATCTCTCTAACCCAAATGGACGTGCCGTGCGTTTACGTGTAACTTGCGACGTTAAGTACAAGCGAGTGATTGAGGACATACAATCGGCAATAGCCGTACTCATGCCTCACAACAAAGTTTCAATTATAAAACGAACGGAAAACTGTGTTGACGTGAGTTGTTATTCTAACCACTGGGGGAAGAATTGTTAGGATGGAACGCATTATCTGGCACTAAGTTCCATCAACAAGTACATGTGCCTATATGGATTATTAAGAATCGCAATATACAAAAGCGTGTCTCCGCGGATTATTCATAACCGATGGGAGCATCTATGCAGACAGGGGATACCTTATGGCAAATTTTACGACCATCACACAACCCCTTATAGAGGATGTGAACCAAATGATTATTTCACTAGGATACCTGCCTCATTGCTACACAAGGCATCCAACCAGGCACAGGGAACACACGAAATACGTTGTGCGTATTTCAAAGGATACCGCACGTTTTCTTGATACTATTTCTTGTCACAAGATTGCGAATCCCTACATATTTCCAATCTCAACAAAAACATGCCCCACAAACCCTCTCTCATAGTCATACTCGGTCCAACCGCTAGTGGTAAGAGCGGGCTAGCGGTTGCTGTGGCCAAACGTTTAGGTGGTGAAATTATTTCCGCCGACTCGCGACAAATTTATCGGGAGCTCACCATTGGTACGGAGAAGATATCCGTAGAAGAAATGTCTGGTGTTCCGCATCACTGCATAGACATTGCTTCTCCCCGCCGTTCATTCTCGGTCGAGCAATGGCGACGACATGCACAGCACGCGATAGCGAGCTGTTTTAAACGAGGTTCCATACCCATTGTAGCAGGTGGCACTGGTCTCTATATCGATGCCCTACTCTACGGTATTGAATTCCCTTCCGTAAAACCTGACATGGCAGTGCGACGCGAGCTTGAAAAAATGCCAGCGGCAACACTCTACGCCACACTCCAAAAACTTGATCCCGAACGAGCGCGTACAATAGAAAAAGAGAATCCGCGTCGCCTTATTCGTGCCATCGAGATTGCACGAGCACTCGGCAAAGTACCGACTTTGACTCACAAAAATCCTCTCTACGATGTGACATGGATTGGAATTAACCCACCCTTCCCTCTGTTGGAAGAACGCATCGCGACCCGTCTCGATGAAGCGCTTAAAAAAGGACTGGTTGCGGAAACGCGCATGCTCCGTGACACACTCGGCCTCTCGTGGAAACGTATCAATGAGCTCGGCATGGAGTACCGCGTCTGTGCACAGTACGTGCGCGGTGAACTTCCCGAATCGGAATTACGCGACACACTGATTCGTGAGGTTCGTCGCTACGCCAAGCGCCAACTCACATGGCTTAAGCGCTACAAGGAAGTAACATGGTACGACCAAGCTTCTGAAGCGCTTCACAGTATACCCAGCTCAAGAAGCTCAGAGCACTTCATTCACTACCGGCCTTGAGGTCGGCTTCAACTTCTCGAAATTCATTCTCCACTTCCTTGATACGCTCTTTGAGCTTCTTTACAAGTTCGGCACCCTCTTTCACTTTTTTTAAACCCTCTTCAATATCAAAATCATCATCTTTCTCAAACCATGCGGCTATTTCTTCCAATTTTTTCATCTGCGAACGTATAGTATCTTGTGACATATAAAATATAATAAAAAACCCGAAAAAAATAATAACAGTACCTAATACCTGAATTCTTACAAGTATTCTTTAGCAATGACCGTGCTCTGAATAGTACCTTTGTGCAGCTGTGTTTTCAATATTGCCCCAACCGAAACCTGCTCGACGTCGCGCACCAGTTTGCCGTCCGGTCCATGCACGAGCGCATAGCCACGCGCCAAGACCTTCTCCGGGTCACGTGCGATGAGTAATCGTCCATACTCCGTAAGTCCTCTGTCGAAGGCGATAACGCGCGTACGCAGCGCTCCGAACGTACTGCGAAGTTGCGAGGACTCCTCCCGCTCAATGTCACGCAAACGAACAGGTATGCGTTTACGAGCGTACGAAAGCACTTCCTCGTAGGATCGAAAGCGTCCCACAACCTGAGCGACCGCGTGCTCTGCAATGCGAGAAATGATCTCAATCCGGTGTGACACCGCGCGGAGACGTTGCCTCATGTGGGCGGAAACCCGATGTACGGTAAAGGGTACCGACTGTGCGGCAGTCTGCAACCGAGCCGTAAAACGTCCATGCACCCGTACCGCAAGAAGGGGCACTCTATCGGTAAGCGGTGACCATGATTCATTGATGACGTGTGCAACCGCGGTCGGCGTACTCGCACTCCAATCCGCCACAAGAGTGGCAATGGGTGCATCGACGTCGTGCCCGATACCCACCAGTACCGGCATGGGTGCCGCAAAGAGCGCCCTACACACAAGCTCGTTATTAAAACCCTGTAGACTCTCTAAGGATCCTCCTCCACGAATCAGCACAAGTACCTGCGGCACCTCAACCGTGTGGGAAAAATGTTCGATCGCACTCACCAACTCGCGTGCGCTATCCTGGCCTTCTACGCCGGAATGAAGGAAATCAATACGAATCCCTAATTTGCGAAGGTTATTACGTAGGTCTTGCAACACCACTCCGTTGCGACTGGAAATAACGCCGATGTGTGAAATGAATGACGGTAAATCACGTTTGCGAGCAAAAAGCCCTTCATCCGATAACCGCTTCAAAAGCAGTTCATACGAACGACGCAAAGCTCCCTCACCCACCGGTTCTACCTTTGAAACCCAGAAACCGAAATTACCACTCTTTGCCGCGATCTTTCCATACCCATACACTTTGACACGCATACCATCCTCAAGGAGTACCCCTATCCGCCGATACACCGCAGAGTGCATACCACAACGTAGGAGTGATCCGTCTTCTGCGTCTTTCAGTGCAAAAAAAGTCCACTGCGGAAGTACCTTGAGATCGCTCACCTCCCCCACCACCTCAACCGCGAGAGGAGACATGATGCTATTCACAAGCTCCAAATACTCGGAGACCGAAAACACTTTTTCGGAAAGTTGGTCGAGGAGTGGGTGGGACATACAAAATCGCCGACGAGGCTAGATAACCAAAACGGGCGCAAAAAAAAGTATACCATACGCAATGGTTACGCGTGTGTTGCACGACGGCTGCACTTGACACTATAGGTAAAATGTACTAGTATCACAGCTAGGTGGCATGTACAACATGCGTATACGTACACGACGAATCCGCGAGGAAAAAGATGACAATCGACGACATCGACATCTCTGGCATGGCAGCATTCATGCAAGAAGATGAACAAAAAATACGTGCGTGGATAAAACTGGAGTCTATGGAAGATATGATGGTACGCCTGGCCGACACGCCCGAAAAAGCTCACAAACTTTACAAAGGCTCACGGAAAGGAAGCATCATTCGACAAAAAGCACTTCGTCGACTCGCGGGTTTCTTTCGAGTCCCCTGAGGAACAAATCCACGTAGATAAGCCACCACCTCTCACAGGTCGGTGGCTGTTTGATAAAAGAAAAGAGCCGATTGTTCGATTTCTCATGCAGCACACCATGCCGAAACAACTTTACCTTTATGTGCTGTTGCCATGCGTACAAAAACTCGATGTTTCAGATACTCGTGGTATACTCAATACCATATGCACGAACTATCAAACACAACCATCGCGGTAAGTATCGGTATACTACTTATAGGAGGGCTAGGGGTCGGCTACTTACTTGGACAAGTCGAGACCAAGAGCGAAGTAGAGACAACAACAGCAGCGCAAGAAGAACAGCCAAAGCTTGTACGGGAAGACGCCTTGCCGGAAGCGGAGCCACAAAAAAAAGACGTCCCGGAAATACTACCTGAGACGGCTCCCGAGGTTGGCGACATCGTTTCCACGCTCAACATGAGTGAGAAGGCACTTGCGACACTTCCTAGAAACCTCTTTGAACGGACAGATCTTGTTATCTTAAACCTGTCCCACAATGCGCTTACGGGTGCAATGCCCGCCGAGATTAGGCACCTTAAAGCCCTCACCTGGCTCGATCTTTCGTACAACCAGTTCACCGGAGTTCCCGCAGAGATCGGGCAGTTGTCAAACCTGCGACACCTTGACCTCTCGCACAACCGCCTAACCGGCCTCCCGCACGAACTTGGCAACCTCCAAAAACTCGAAGTGCTCGACCTCACCGGCAACCAATGCTCACCGGCAGATATCGCGATTATTCGCGCATCTCTTCCAAGCACAACCATCATATTGAACGGTTGATTCGCACCGAACAATTTCTCCGTGGTGTACGAAACAGTAGAGACACGTAGGTCATTACCCCTCCTCTCAGTCTTGCATTCGAGGTATTGTGTGTAGCTCCGTCCGATATGCAAGACACTCGGGAACCGCTTGTGCAACAAGCGCCCAAAAACGCGGTGCATGATTCATTTCCCGGAGGTGACATAACTCATGTGCCACAAGATATTTCTGTAAATAGGGCGGGAGAAAAAGAATACGATAATCAAAATTGAGATTGCCTTTTGAAGAACACGATCCCCAGCGCGAGGTATTCATGCGTATCGCCACCCTACCCCACGAAAATCCGTAGTGTTTATTCAACTCGGACAATAGATCATGTACAAGAACGCGTGCAGACTCCTTGTGTTTTTTGTAGTGCGCTGCTCGTTCCAGAGCGCCGTCAGCTCCTCCCGTGACTCCTTGCGACACAAGAGAGGGGGCAACACGAGCGAGTGCTTCTTCAAGCCAAGTGCGTTTCTCAGACATGTATCGTTCTGCCATCCCGAGCGTAACCCACTTCGGCACCGTGAGGGTGACCGTACCATCACGCTTCACCGAGAGGGTCATGCGGGTATGCCCACGACGTTTACGCACAGTGTACGCAACACACTGTACTTCCGATAGTTGCATCGTGCGAGCCGCTTGCATGATGGATTTTTATGTTCGAAGCATCCTGAACGCATGATTCCAGTCGTTGCGCAAAAAACCGGGAATACACAAGAGCATCGTGAGCGGCTCGATAGCACGCGCAGCAGTGAGCACGCCCATATCGACAACTTCCCATCCAAATGATCGGACGATGTCCGCCACTTCCTTTCGCGCATGCTCGTCGTTTCCCGCAATAGGCATGGTCGGCGTCTCGGAAAAATCAGGGTCGATCATAAAACGATGCGCCACAGTGTTCCAGGCCTTCACCACGCGCGCCGCAGGGGCTGATGCCTGGATCCGTTCCGCGAGCGATTCATCGAGTGAAGTAAAATACTTCAAAACACCGTCGACTGGCGGATTATCCGATATTGGATTTGTCACATCGATTACCACCTTACCCGCAAGCGCGTCGGCAAGTTCACCTGCCACACCCTCGGCCGCACTTCCCTTCACCGCCAAAATGACAAGCTCAGCCCACTCCGCCACCTCACGAAACGTGCCGGTTGCCACGTCTATACCAAGCGCTTCGTCGACCGCAGCAGCCCGATGCCCATCCCGACTCCCCACCATGACGTCATATCCGTCAAATATAAATCCTTTCGCGAGCGCCTGTCCGACGTCTCCGGAACCAACTATGCCGATTTTTTTATTGTTCATAGGTAATGTAAGCGAGTGCTGTTGTTTATAAGTATACGCTGCGTACATCAGTCACTCTATGTCACTGCAAGTGCACGCTTCCGTTCATGTGACAGACGTTTTATACGAATCTCTTCACGCAGCGCGGTCATCTTGTCGGGAAGCGAACGTACATAGACACATTGTACCGGGCGCCTGCTTCGAGTGTATCGCGCACCTTTGGGTGAACAATTGTGCTCAGACACTCGCCGCGTGATATCCGTGGTAATGCCTGTGTAAAAGGTTCCATCCGCACATCTGACCATGTAGAGAAAATACATACACGAAAACCAAGAGCACACTTAGAGCACCACTCGGTCACCCCTCTCATGCACCGGTCAAGTATTGTATCGCCGCCTCCACGAAAGGATCAACAGATGCTGCCGAGGCTGTCGTGCTTGCGGTACTGCTTGCGTGCACGTCAACGATAATGTCCGGTGTCAGTCCGCCGGGTGAGATGGATATGCCGTTGGGCGTATACCATCGCGCAACAGTCACTTTGAGTGTGAGCTCTTCGTTCACATTCACGAGCTCCTGGACACTCCCCTTGCCGTACGTATTTACACCGACGACCGTTGCCACGTTGTGCTCCTTGAGCGCACCTGCAAGTATCTCCGAGGCAGACGCACTCGATTTGTCCACCAAAATGACGATACGCGGCTTTCGCTCGCCAAAAACGTCTTTCGCACGCGCACGGTGCACTATCTCTTCCTTGGCAGGACCGCGAAACTCACGCACGACGACCGCACCGTCCGGCAAAAACCACCCCGCCATATTGACCGCAGCCTCCAGGTACCCGCCCGGATTACCCCTCAGATCGATAATGAGGGAATCCGCTCCGTTCTTTGTAAAGTCACGCAACTCTCGCTCAAATGCAGCAACCGACGTCTGTGAGAAACTGAACAAGCGTAGAAGATAGAAATCCTTTTTTTCCGTCTCTACAGCCGGCGCAACGACACCACTTTCGTCCCTTTGCGTGTCGGTGTCGGGAGTGTCTGTTTTTTTCCCAGCAACGGCGACTTTTGGCACCTCACGCTCAACGACCGCGTGTGCCGTTGACGGTATCTCGATTGTACCGCGCACAATACGCACCTCGCGCGCCTCTGCATCACCGGTTTGCACCATAAGCACTACCTCGGTACCCCCCAACCCGCGAATAAGACCCACGGCCTCTTCCACAACCATACGCTCGGTACTTGTGCCGTCAACCGCCTGAATATGATCCCCCGTTAGGAGACCGGCCTTCTGTGCCGGAGAACCCTCGATTGGCTGGACTACAGTGATTTTCCCATCACGATCACCGATAATCGCACCTATCCCCTCAAGCGATCCGCGTGTGGCTATCTTAAAATCTTCAGAAACCTGCGGGCGCATGAAAACGGTGTACGGATCGCCATAGCTGGACACCAGACCTTCAATCGAACTGTACAGACGATCCTCGGAGGCAATACGGTCGTCGGTCGTGGTACTGAAAGGAATGAATTTTTTCTCCAACAAGTTCCACACCCGCCAATACGGGGAGAAATCGACCGGATCGGAAGAAGATGCCATTCCCAACGAACTGAGCATGTCACCTTGAGTGTTGACCACGTTTGCAAGCTGTATTTCATCCCGCACCGTACCCTCGCCTGTACGTACACCGACCACGTAGGCACCCCACAGGAGTGCGAGCATGACACCGAAGATAGCACCATTTTTACTGTTCATGTGCTGTAGTATACCTCAACTCAGGTAGACTCTGCACGTATTATTGACACACTATGTGTGAAGCGGGTTATGAACGCCGTTAACACTTCACCGCAGTGTGCTACACTGTTCACATGCACCATGTTGAAAAGACTGCCATTCCGACGCAGATTGTCCTTTTGGGAGGAACCGGCGACTTGGCTCGCAAAAAACTACTCTCGGCACTCATGGATTTGTTCGCAAGCGGTACACTTCCGAGTCGCCTCCATATCATTGCGTTCTCGAAAGATGAGCTTACGCAAGAAGAGTATCGTTCATTTGCACGTGAGCATGTTAAAAAAAATAACCACACCCATGACGCCGTAACTCTTGAGGCGTTTCTTGACACCATCGAGTATGTACGTGGGGTGTTCGACGATCGCGGATCATTTGAACGTATCCGTACCGCACTCGAGCAGTACGATGCGAGCATCGGCATGTGCACGAGCAAACTTTTTTACCTTGCCGTTCCACCCGCTTTCTATGACACGATATTTGAGCAAATTGCTCATACTCGCCTTGACTTACCCTGCGCTGAAGGAGAAGGTTGGGTGCGCATACTTGTCGAAAAACCGTTCGGCAGCGACCTCACTCATGCACACATGCTCGAAGATAAACTATCGGTACTTTTCCGAGAGGAACAAGTATATCGCATCGATCACTATCTCGCCAAGGATGCGCTCCAAAATATTCTTGCCTTCCGTTTTTCGAACAGTTTATTTGAAGACCAGTGGAACAAGGAGTACGTGGAGGGCGTGTATGTGCGTGTGTTTGAACGATTCGATGTATCAGAGCGCGGCGCTTTTTTTGATGGTGTCGGTGCCCTTCGTGATGTTGGTCAAAACCACATGCTCCAAATGCTCGCCCTCATTGCCATGAATCGCCCACTTTCGCTTGATACTGCCTCCTTGCGCGCCGCACGCGCGGAAGTGTTACGTAACTTACAGATGTTACACAAAGAAGACTACGGTACGCACATACAAAAGGGTCAGTACTCCGGCTATCGCAACACCACAGGGATCGCTGCCAATTCCGGCACTGAAACATACTTCGCGCTCAAAACATACCTCGCTATGGAACAGTGGGAGGGTGTGCCCTGGTACCTTGAGCACGGCAAGGCAATGCAAGAAAGCGTGAGTGACATCACTATAAGATTCCGAAGTGCAAAAAACTGTATCTGCGGTGAACGCACACCACACGAACACCCCAACTTTGTACGCTTTTCCATATCTCCCGAACAAAAGATCAGTGTCCGTTTTTGGGTACGTATGCCCGGCACCCAATACACCCTCGAGCCGAATGACCTCATCTTTGAACGAGAACAGTCATCGCGCATCAATGGTATTCCGATAGTAGATGCATACGAAGAGGTGCTTTCCCAAGCTATTTGCGGTGATCAGACACTTTTCGTCAGTAGCGCTGAACAACAGGGGGCATGGAAATACATAACGACAATACTTGAACTTTGGAAAGATATCGAACCGAAACCGTACGAACCATATAGTTCCGGGCCGACATCGGACCTGCAACAAGAAATTGCGCACATGTTCAACGTATGGAATGATACCACCCACACTGACATCGAGCGCGATAAATAACACAAGGGCTGATACTACAATAATAATCATAAAGAGTATGCATATTCTCTACATAGGTCTCGGTAAGATGGGGCACAACATGGTTGAACGTCTGCTCGAAAAAGGACATACCGTGTGTGCATACGACCCCAGTGCGGGAGCCCGAGAGCGCACGAAAAAATCCGGAGCCGACATAAGTCACTCCATCCCGGCACTCATCGAAGGTGCGCGCGGACCGAGAACCGTCTGGCTCATGGTACCGCATCAAGCGGTTGGTCCGGTGCTCGAAGAACTTACACCACTCCTTTCTAAACACGACACCATAATCGAAGGTGGCAACTCACCCTTCACCGAAACAAAACGACGAGCACGTGAACTCACCGCAGCAGGCATTCGTTTTCTCGACGCCGGAGTCTCCGGCGGGCCGGATGGTGCACGAAACGGGGCGTGCATTATGGTGGGTGGTGATGAGACAGTATATACCGAATACGAGACATTGTTTTCCGACCTTTCAGTCGAGGGTGGTTGCCTCTACGTGGGAGCTGCGGGTGCGGGACACTTCGTCAAAATGGTTCACAATGGTATCGAATACGGCATGATGCAAGCTTTGGCTGAAGGATTTGACGTCATGCGTACGAGCGAATACACGCTTCCCCTCATGGACATTGCAGAGCTATACAATCATGGAAGTGTGATTGAGTCTCGACTCGTTGGATGGCTGAAGAGCGGTTATGAAGCCTACGGTGAAGACCTTGCGGGCATCACCGGAAGCGCGAGCGCGAGCGGTGAAGGTAAATGGACGGTCGAAGCAGCGAAAGCACTCGGCGTGCCGGTACCCGTAATCGAAGACTCCCTGAAGGCGCGCGAAAGAAGTCAAAAAAAACCCAGCTACCAAGGCCAAGTGGTAAGCGTCATGCGCAATCAGTTTGGAGGGCATAGTACGAGTGCCTAGTAGCATTCCGTGTGCACAATACAAACCATGCTCACTATTCATCGGTCGCAACATCCACTTGAAGAGGCCTCCGCACAGCTCAACACACTCCTTCATGAGGCATGCGGGAAAGACATCCTTTTGCTGCTTTCGGGCGGAAGTGCCCTTGCTCTTACCGACCACCTTGACACCTCACTGCTCGGCCCGCATGTCACCGTGTCCGTCCTGGATGAACGTTGGACCTATGAGGAAACGGATAGCAACTTTGCACAACTGGTCGCCCTACCCTTTTGGCACAAGGCACTCAAAGCGGGTGTCGCCTACATCGACCCCCGACCACATGAGCCCGAGAACGTGCACGATACCGCAAAACGCTTTGATCTTGCACTTAAACACTGGCACGTGACCCATCGCAACGGCGTGGTGCTAGCTACAGTGGGTATCGGCGAAGATGGCCACGTGGCGGGTGTGCTGCCAATGCCACACGAACAAAAGATGTTCAGTGCTCTTTTTCTCCATACCACCACCTGTATCCGCGGGTATACCACCCTACCGACACAAACAAATCGACACACAAAACGCACGACCGTCACCCTTACGTATATGCGGCGTCATGTCAATCATGCTGTGGTTTACGCGGTCGGTGCAGATAAACAAAACGCTATCAAAGCTCTCGCTACAGACACCAGTCTTTGTGCCGTACCATGCCGCATCTTGGAGGACATGCGGATGGCAGCACTCTTTACAGACAAACACATCACCTAAAAATGTCTCGATTGAATTTTACGTGACTTTTCCACCTGCTGTCGCGACATGCAAACCTAAGGCTCCAAACATTCCCGCGCTTTAAAGATCTCAGTCGCACTCGGAGCGGCTCCCCCTTTAATCTCTGCGACACGAGGAGCGCCCAGTTTTTCTGTAAAACAGGATTCTTGTTCAGGAGTAATCTTTGAAGGTACTTTTGCAGGGTCGATACCCACCACTTCAAGTGCACGCTCCTGCGCGGCGTTCAATGCGGGACTCTTGTCTGCGGTCGCTTGCTCTTCGACTCCGTCCATAACCTCCGTCGTGATGGCCTTGGCATTACCTGTAAGTGCATCAACGAGCGGCCGTATTCCAAATGGATCAGCAAACCACAAATACGCTCCCGCACATAAGAGTATGAAAAAAATGACACCGAGTGTGTAGAAAACAACGCGAAAGATTTTTTTCAACATATACCACATACCTACAGTATCACACGAAAGCCACCCTACAATCAACAAAACACATGCGCAACCAAAAGACCCTCTGTTCTTTTTTAGGCCGAAACTTCACAATGGTTAATCGGAGACGGTATTACTCTGCACGCACAGCATCGCGCTGGTTTGCCCATGCGTACAGCACCACACCGGCACTTACCGCAGCATTGAGCGACTCGCATCGTGAATCGATTGGTATTGAGAGTTTAAAATCACAAAGATCGGCGGTCTTTTCACGAATACCCCTGCTTTCATTTCCAAGCACGAAGACGCTCGGTTTGGTAAAGCGTTCGTTCGGGAGAAGCGTTGCGCCCTTTTCGGTCAGTCCATATGTCCAAAAACCACGCTCTTTCAAATCACGCAGTACCACATTTACATTTCCCACTTGTACCAGCGGCACCGTAAACGCCATACCTGCAGACACTTTCACCACCGTACCGGTAATCTGAGCCTGACGACGTTCGGGGATAAGAACACCAGCGGCACCAAACGCCGCAGCACTCCGTATCACCGCACCAACATTCTGCGGGTCGGTAAGCTCATCGAGAAGTACGAGTGCCGTACGGTTGGTGACCGTAAGTGTGGAAATGAATTCTTTATATTGACGCAAGATCTTTTCCGGAGTAACGAGCGCAAGAACCCCTTGATGCACAACCTCGCGATCAGCACCTTGCGGGAGATGTTTCGCATCACAGTGATCGTATGGAATACTGTGTGTTCGAACAAGTGCAAGGTACTCTTCCGTATCGTGTCCACTTACCAGGTACACGTGCCGAACCGTCTTCGGTACATGTATGAGTGCCTCACGTACCGCATGTTTGCCATATATATAATTTTTTCCTTGTTGTATCATATTATTTGTGTCACCTCAGGCTGAATGCAGACATTGAAAGTGGTCAACGCTTCTTATGGGCAACCTCATTTACAAACGACCGAAGAACGCCATAATACCTCATTAAGTCAAGAATGTCCACCCACTCGTCGTCGGCATGTGACGCCCCGCCTCGTGGGCCTATAAGGAGGGTTGGGATGTTCGCGGCATTGAAAAAACGCGCGTCACTTGCTCCGTGGGCACGCACCCATCCACAGGTTATTCCACACTGCTCCTGTGCAATACGTGCAAAGGCTGTAGCGTACCCATTCTCCCTTCGTATACCATACGGTTGCTCGCTATGGGTCACGGTATACACTGTATTTGGATACCTTTTCAAAACACCCGAAAACATGCGCTCCAGTGCCTGCTGATCGGCCTCACATACATACCGCACGTCAATCGTCGCCAGCGCAGTTGGCGCAACCATATTGAACGCGGCACCGCCTTCAATCAGACCCACATTGAGTGTCGTATACCAATGCTCCGGATCACTCTGTTTTAAAACATGTGCCGATTCTGCTTGAACTTCGGTTAAAAAACCCATAAGCTCAACTATTGCCGAACGACCGAGCCACGGCCTACTCCCATGCGCTGCAACACCGGTCGTTGTAACTTCAAGACCCCAGATGCCCTTGGCGGATTCCTCAAACTTCCACCACCCGGAACCGTCAGGCAGAAAAGCAACATCTCCAGTATACCCCTCTTCTTCTAGCAGATACTTAACACTTCCGGGAGTACCCCACTCTTCATCGGCCGTAAGCATCACGCCGAGGTCGTAGTCCCGCATAGCAACACCTATATCCTTAAGCAATTGCAAGTAACATGCGACGGCAAATTTCATGTCGATTGCACCCCGGCCGATAAGTTTTGCACCATCGCGGCGCGCATGAAAAAGTTCCTGAGGAGCAGAGACCACATCTATATGTGCTGCGAGCCACACTTTCGCATGCTTGCGTCTCGTGGGCGTAATAACGAGTGATGGAAGCCCTCCGTGTTCGTATTCTCGCACATAGAGCGGGACGGTTTGCAATTCATTCTTGACCCACTCAAACAGCTCACTCGCCGCACCAGCATCTCCGGTTACAGTCGGAAACGAAATAAGTTTGTGAAGGTAGTGTTCGAGTGTCATATCTTCTGTATCATATCCTATACTAGGGTGGCGGCGAATTCGCATTCGCCGCCACACATACATCATGCTCGTATATCGAGCTGCCGAATCCATTCCTTGTACGTGGGTTTTTTCGATGGAAGCGTACCGAATCGCCCCCCCAACACGCGGAAAAGGTCGGGGGTATCAACACTGTCTGATGTCACGTACTCACACACCTGTTGAACGATTTCAACAAGCTCGTCACCAACCTCGGCAACCCACGCCATCTCGCGCAACGTCGAAAGTGGTCGAAATTCAATCGTCCACGGCTTGTCCCCTCTCGGTGGCGACAGGCGTGCAAGATCGCGCTGGAGACCGGCATCCACCACGTCCCATACCTTGGAACCGCAAGATGGTAACAACTCCCAATCACCTTCCCGCTCACCACTCGTACCAACCTTACATTCGATAAGGCGTGGTAACGTATCGAACCACGCAATCCTTGATTCGCGCGTGTGCCACCAGTACTGTGGTTTGCGCCATTCGCTACAGTACTCGAACCACAACCGTATACGTTTGTTTGGGTTGGGAAGTACATATCGCCGAGCAATCTTACATGCAAAATATGGCGCTACCGCATTCAGGTAATTCACCAAGAGATTCGCACATTCACTCGCCTCGGTCACGTCTCGCGGGTCGAAACTCCACGCGGTTCCATCCGCATCGTGCAAGCTGATATGATACTGAAGTGACTGTGCAGCCCCTATCATTCCCACTCGTCCCCAGCGACTCGGTTCCTCTTTGCGAAGTGCAGACAAGATTGCCTTGTGACGCACTGACAACGTCTGATCCCAAAGCATCACAAGGCCTGGGACTGCAAATTCCGGCACATACTGCTCCATGGAGATGTGCCCATTTTCCGGCAACAGATCTTTGAGTACCTGTAGCCGGTCGGAAAGCGAAGATGCCACCTCCGCACCACTGTCGGATACACACGAATGCAGTTCCGCCTGACAATACCCAAGCTCGAAACCGATGCCGTATTGAGCGAGTTTCGCACTGTGTTCAACCATGCGGTGTCGAAAAGGAAACGGGCTACGACCGCCATCCAACGTCGTAAGGACTTCGAGTTCCGCTGCTAGTTTTATATTCACGTTATACCCCCGTATGGACTTTGATAAAGAACATATCGCAACACGTTTCTTGCGCTGCGTGGAAGACGTTCCCATTCGAACATCATCCACGTAGGACAAAACCGAACAACCGCCCATGAGGGGCGGTTGTTCGTGGTCTTTTTACGCATCTTATGCTACCCACGAAAAACCGCCCACAGAGAGCCGAGGAAAGCAAAAAAGTACCATTGATTTCCCGTTGCTATCGACATGTTTTCAGAGTAAGCGAACATACGAGCAATGTCAAGCAGACCGAAAATACCGAGACACGCAGCACAACATTGACATCATTAATCTTGTGTACAAGGACATCAAGAACCGTTATACGGTGCGTACCGTATCCACCGCCAATTGTCCGCACGCTCCCTCGATGTCACGTCCAAAACGGTAGCGTATGGTGACTTCGACACCGGCTTTTTTAAGAATATCCCGAAAGGAGTTGATGCGTGTCTCTGACGTCGCCGTGTACTTCCCCGTCGGGTTGTAGGAAATGAGATTGACCATATACAGTGGACGCCTCATGAGGAGTGCAAGCTCGCGTGCATACTCGTCGGTATCATTCACCCCCTCGACAAGCAAGTGCTCGAACATCACCTTGCGCTTGGTCTTCGCAATGTACTCGTCGACAGTTGCCAGCAAATCGCTCATTGGGTATGTCCGCGCAATAGGCATAAGCTGTGCACGTGTTGCATCATTTGACGCATGAAGCGAAATTGCAAGGTTTACCGGCAAGTCCTCGTCGGCAAGTCGTTTGATGCCGTCAAGAATTCCACATGTCGAGATTGAAATGTGCCGTGCACCGATATTGAACGTATCCTTGTCATGCAGAAACCGTACTGCATCCATCACCGCTTCATAGTTCAAAAACGGCTCACCCATCCCCATGAAAACAACGCTCCCAACACGTTCATCAGACTGTTCTCCGCGTTTCGCTAGTGATTCTGCACGTAGTGAGTCCGGCTCGTTACCCTGCCGAGGGACTGCGACCGTGCGACATTGTTTTGTGAGAGCTTTGCTCATGACAAAACTAGAAGTGCTGTTGGTGCAAGTATCTTTGAAGCGGTCTCTCGAGGGAGTGGTGTCAGCGGAACGGGTGCCAACACTCTTGAGGTACCGTGCAAAAAAGAGCACCTGTTCCACAATCTCGTCGGCAGTGAGCTTGCGCACCATCCCCATAGTGCCGGTCGCACAAAACGTGCATCCCATTGGACACCCCACCAAAGTCGACACGCATACCGTATTCCTGTCGCCGTGACGCATGAGAACCGTCTCAATACGTTTACCATCCTCGAGCGTCAGGAGCGCTTTTACGGTATTACCATCCGCCGACACCAGCTGCTCTGCGTGAATGGTGAGCGGACATTCGGCTGTCAGCTTTTCCCGCAACGTTTTCGGCAGTACACTCACCGCATCCCAATCCTCGAGGAGATCGACAAAAATCGCCTTACGGACCTGCTTAAGGCGAAATGCCGGCTCCGCACGAAGTGCATCTTGTATCGTTCCCCAGTTCATTGTGTTCGATAGTAGCATACGCGCAGGGCAAAGCCAGCAGATTCAAGCCTGTGGCACACACCACGTACAATAAATCATCTTGAAACATCGTCCCACATAGGCACCAGGAGCCTCTACGAGGCGCGCTGTGCAACGTATTCGCGCCAGCAAGGGAAATCTGTGAGTATGCGCGTACGTTCCGATTCAGGGTGTTTTTCTATTGCGTACCGCAACATGGTGCGAGGCATACGTGCTCCGTGTGAAGCGAGGAACATGTCGAGCACCCGCCGATCTCGTTTCCCAACCTCGCGAAGCATCCAACCGGTCGCTTTGTGAAGCAGGTCTTCAATATCAGTTAGGAGTAGCTCCGCAATCGCGAGTGTGTGCTCACAACGACCTGTTCGTATAAACGCGAATGTCGCCACAATAGCTATCCGTCGCTCCCAAAGGTTTTTGCTCTTTGCGAACATGTACAGTTTACGCTCACCGCCGTACGTCAGGTAGTGCACTCCGAGTATCTGCGGGGCAGACACATCGACCAAGTCCCAATTGTTCACACGGTCGAGGTGCGCAAGATAACAATGCACTGTTGCCTGCATCTCACGCTTCGTGTGTAGCACATGCTCACGACCGTGTGTGTATGCGTCAGCGCTGTGTAGACGCGATACACCCACTTGCCCCTGACAGTGTTTGTAGCGCTCCACGAGGACAAGGAGACCCGTGAGTCGCACTTCATGGAGAGGGCTTGCGAGCAATTTCGCCACCTCATCGAGCGGGAGGTCACGAAAGTGTCTTGCCACCTTGCGCGCGTCCGGCACCGTCACTCCTATAAATTGGTCACCTTCTCCATACTGCCCCGGCCTGGTTTTAAAAAACCACGAGTTAGTCTTTGCCCGTTCCGGTGAGGCGTGCGCAACAAGTTCACACTCCACAATGTTCGCCGTCATCGTACTATGTGTGTGATTTGTAATCACAGAAAAAGTGTTTACAAAAGCAAGAATGTGTGATTCATAAAATGTCACTCGTCACTCGTCACTCGTCACTCGTCACTCGTCACTCGTCACTCGTCACT
>CAZWNC010000015.1:23301-26479 GCA_964635195.1 uncultured Candidatus Saccharibacteria bacterium
GTCACTCGTCACTCGTCACTCGTCACTCGTCACTCGTCACTCGTCACTCGTCACTTTCTACTTTGCAATAAATCTCGTATCTCCGTCAGAAGCATCTCCTCCTTGGTCGGTTTCGGACTCTCTTCAACCTTCTTCTCTTCATTTTTCTTAATGAAACGATTCATTTGCTTCATGACGATGAAGATGGCAAAGGCAATAATGAGAAAGTTAATGATGGTGTTCAAGAAGGCGCCGTACTTAAAAATGACTGCGGGCACCGTACCCGAGGCCTCTCGCAAGGTCCATGCGAGCCCGGTGAAGTTTATGCCGCCCGTCATTAAACCCAAGAGTGGCATAATCACATCATCGACAAGCGATGTCACGATTTTTCCAAATGCCGCACCTATGACGACGCCGATTGCGAGGTCGACGGCGTTGCCCCGCATGGCAAACGCTTTGAATTCTGCAAGGAAAGATTTCATAGTGATACTCTTAGTTATTAATATATTATACACTTTCACACTCGTTCATGCGTATCCATTCGGGTGTGCGAGACTCGAATCGGAGTGGCTCCCTTCAACGTCGTACACACGCAGGCGTGCCGGTTTAGTTGAAACGCATCTCCCCCGTACCTCCCGTAAGCTCAAGACGAAGTGTTCCGTTCGCGATAGCATACCCCTTCACAAACGATAGGAGTGACGTAAAGTCTCCTTCCTCGGATCCTTCACAATACATCATTGTGGTCATGACGTCCCGTATCTCAAGCGAGCTCCCGGACAGTGTGTAAGCGCCACTTGCATTGTTGCAGTCTGTGCCGATACTCACACCTTCCCCGTCTTCAAAACGCAACGTAAACACCCCCTCTTTTTTGGGACGAAACGTCTTGCCTTCCGGTGTTGTGGCTTCGAGGAACGTCCACGTCTTTCCGAGGAGCTCGTTGCCTGTTGTCACTTCCGGCACTACGATATTTGGTTTTTTATCTGTTTCAACTGTTTTGTGACACAAGGCCATGTCCTCCTCGTTTGCCATGAAGCGGAACTCGTCCTGATGTTCCCAGAGGGAATACACTCCGTCTTGCGTTGCAAATCGTGCACCACTTCCAGACTGCGCAGGTGTCATCTCATATTTGGTCACTGTTTCACCATTTTCTACGGTTAGGATGAGTTTCTGTGCGATACCCTGGACACGCGCCTCGGGATAAGTCGCGAGTATCTTATAGTTATTCGTACAGGTAAGAGCGAATTGTGTTTCTTCTCCGGGCTTTCCGACAGGATCTTCCTTACTATCCCAGCGATTCATGTATCCACCACCGTCAATCGACCACTGTGAAAATGTAAACCCTGCCACGCCACCCAGGATAAGCATGAGTCCAGAAACGACTAAAAATGTCACGCCCGAGATTGTAGTTTTCATAGTAAATGTTATTTATCGCATACGACACAAGGTATCTGTAGCAAGTGCTCGTACTTCTTTACATCATACAACACGTTCCTCTTGCGGTATATATACACTTGTGTAGCTCTACACTCCATGCCAATTATACTCGCGAACGTGCGTAGCGAAGCCAACGTATTCCAAGTCCGATACTTAGATCTTCTACACCCCACACTTCGTACATACCCCGTAAAACTCCAGCGTATGTGAAGTAACTTCACAAAACGTTTCGGAAGCTTTTTTGACCGCATCAAGAAGTGTGCGTTCAGATACATTGATCTGGGCACGAAAACCACACCCCGTGCAGGTGATATGGTGGTGGTGCTCGCTCTGGTATTCGTATCGTCGCACCCCATCAGGCTGTGCAACACGCTCCACCAAACCCGCATCTGCAAACTGCTCAAGCATTCGGTACAGCGTAACCTTGTTCACCGCACCCCCCACTTCCGACTGTAACGCATCAACACTACACGGAGTGTGGACACGCACCATCGCTGAAAGTACGAGCACTCGCTCTCTTGTGCGCCGAAGCCCTGCCGTTATAAGCATGTCATGCACATCGGGTACTTCTTTCTCCGAATGTGCAAATGTGCTTGTTTTTTTCATACACCTAGTGTATAGTAAATGCAACTTATTTGCAAGTAACTTTTTGACTTATGGTGTACTGGTATATCGGTCTTTCGGCACTCACAATCATGCTCGCCTCGCTTGCGGGAGTGTTCTTCACCTGGAAAGTGCTCGGCGATTGGCTGGCGGCGCGTTTGCGCTATATGGTGGCGCTGGCGGCAGGCGTATTTACAGTCATCATCTTCGGCCTTGGCGAAGAAGCACTTCACGAAGGGCTAAGCTTCGAAATCGCTGGTGCATTTGTGTTCGGGGCACTATTTCTTGAAATATTAACGCGCCTCATCCCCAAGGGCACACATCACCACCACGGCCCACACCCCGAGCACAATCACACACCTATCGATGCACGGAGAGTCATGCTCGGTGACGCAATACACAACATACACGATGGCCTTGCTCTGGTGCCTGCATTCCTCGTATCACCTGTTGTCGGTTTTGGCACCGCAGCAGGTATCCTGCTCCATGAAGTCGTGCAGGAAATATCAGAATTCTTCATTTTGCGTGAAGCCGGGTGGTCGGCAAAAAAAGCACTCATGTGGAACTTTGTTGTATCCGGAACAATTCTCGCAGGTATCGGACTTTCACTCACACTGGTCGAAATCGAGGAGATAGGACATCTCTTGGTCCCCTTTGCAGCAGGTGGTTTTACCTACATACTTTTGCGTGACCTGTTGCCAAGCATCATGTCACACGCCAAGCATGAGAAGCGCGCACTCTCATATGCATTCGCTTTCCTTGTCGGATTTGGCATTATGTCTACCGTGTCGCTTGTAGCACCTCACGAATCACACGAAGAGGACCCCCTTCCACTCCCTGAGGGTTTTTGGCTTGTCTAACTACCATCTGCAAGTAACCGACTCACCATTGCGAGCCCGCAAGCGAAGCAACCTGAACCTGGTTTGCTTCATCGCGACTCGCAAAGACGACGAATACCAAAAGGTTAGTTACGTAGAATCCGCACCATTTAAGAAGGACCGGGGATCAATCTTGAGTCTCAACAAAGAACCCGCTTGGAAGTAAGAAATGTTTTTGCATTCTTGACACTTTCGGTGTCGGTCATACTGTGTAAACGGAATACCCCCCACCCCTCCAACAAAGCATTCGCTTTCTTTATACTCATTGCATGAAACTCGCCCGT
>CAZWNC010000016.1:0-24262 GCA_964635195.1 uncultured Candidatus Saccharibacteria bacterium
ATCCGCGAAATCTTCATCATCATACGAGTCCTCCGCATCTTCCAACAAGTCTTCCGCATCTTCCAACAAGTCTTCCGCATCATCCGTGTCCTCACCGTCATCAATCGCTTCATCTATGGCGTCACGTGCATCATCGATTGCACTCTGTGCTCGCTTGATCGCCTTCTTTGCGTCTTCCTCTTTTTCACTCACCACCGCATCAAGTGCATCATCGATCAAGTCTTCCACCTCATCCAGCATTTCCTCCACATCGTCATATTCTTCTTCGTCAAGAGCATCCTCAGCGTCCTCCAGAAGCGCTTCTGCTTCCGTAAGCGTCTCTTCGGCGTCGGTAATGTCATCACCTGCATCATCTCGCTCATCGAGTGTGTCCCGCGCCTCATCTATAGCATCTTCCAGAGTATCGAGCCGATCGCTCATTTCATCGCTCCGGGTTACACCCCCGGCATCCTCAAAAGAATCCTCTGCGTTTCCTTCCGCATCGTCGATAAGCTCTGTCGCCTTCTCTGACTTACCCTTAAAATACGCGTACAATGCATCAATCAAATCTCCTCGTGCATCTTCGAGATTGTTTCGTGCGGCGGAAAGCTGCTCCGGACTAGCGTCACCATCCTGTATGGCGTCCTCGGCTTCGCGAATCATGTTTATTGTTGCAATAACGCGGTCACCAAACGAATCGTCGTCCGCTTGTTCCTCATCTTCTTCCTCACCTGCATCTTTTTTTTCGACAATGTCCTTACTCTCCAGAAGCGCGATCAACGCTTCCGCGTTGGCACGATCCGTACCACTCATCTGCGCAAGTGGGTCTTTTGTATTGTTTGCAGGTGTTGTCGCGGACGTGTTGATACTCTCGGGCGGCAAGACGGGTGTGGTGGATCCTCCCTGCATGGAAAGTACCGCAGCCCGTGTTCGCGGACCGAACAAACCGAGTGCGGGAGTGATGGAATTGTCTTTCTGGAAACGCACAAGCGCTTCTCTAGTCAACATACCGAAACGTTCTGTTTCGGTACCGGGAGCACCGGGGCCGGTCTTTGCAAGCACATACCCCTCTGCATTCAACCACTTTTGTAAACAGAGCACGTCTTTCCCCTCCACCCCGACATCAAGGTCGCGTTTAAAATCACAGACGGGGGCAGCATACATCGTCGTGCCGACAGAGAGACCGGCAACAACAAGTGCGGCACATCCTATACGAAAAATGAAATGTTCGTGTGACATAGATATATTATGGAACAAACAATGTGCACATCGTTCGGATGTTACACATACTTCTAATGATACGTGAAGTATACTCCGCTTGCCGTAAGTCGCATAGTGATGCACGCGTGTAAAACATGACACGCCAGCCCGACACACTGCTGTGTAGCTTACAATATGAACTTACTCACTCGTTATACCGTCCCAATGTTCCTCGATTTCATCGGCCTTGGTCATATGCACCGTTTTGTCTTTATGTTCCGGAGGTGAGTATACCGAATAAAGTTTCAGAGGCATGTCACCCGCATTGACGACGTTGTGTGCGGTACCTGCGGGAATCACAATTGCCCAATCAGCTTCTACTTGATGCACCTCACCATCAAGCGTCACGCGTGCTGCTCCCGCTTCGATACGAATAAACTGATCGAGGTGGTGTGTCTCCAAACCTATCTCGTCACCCGGTTCGATACTCATTACCACAAGCTGCGAATGTGTGCTCGTGTAGAGCACACGGCGATAGTTACTATTTTCGAGCGTCTCGCGCTCGATCTGTGTAAGAAAACCTTTCATAGTGTAAGTGTTGCTGTGTACTTCCGATAATAGCCTGAATGATTTACCGCCAAAAAGCTAGACCACACCCTGCGCCTGACGTTCAATGAGACGCTGTTGCACCAGCGCAACAATGCCCTTGACGGTGGCGCTTGATTTTGCAACCACATCGGTCACTTTGTGTGAGAATGCCGCATTCATCGCATCGATTGCATCCATGTTGGTAATGATAATGAAGTGCGGCTCAGGCTCCGAAACAGACTCCTTATAGGTACGCAGCAGATCAATCCCACTCGTGACCGGCATAAGCAAATCAAGAAGTACCAAATCCGGCTTAAACGAGGTGATCATCTCTAAACCTTGTGCGCCATCGTAGGCACTCGCCGTCTCATATCCCGCTTTAACAAGCTCATCAGACAACGCGGCGCAGGTAGTTATTTCGTCATCGACAATAAGGATTTTCTGTGTTGACATGGTATGCAAAAAATTATTTATTTATAATATGTGCTCTGATGCGAACATGCACCGCTCCGCACCTTACAAACAATCATACGCTCTCTATTACATACAACAAGCGAGTACCTACTCACAGTGCAAGGTGCACATCTCGAGACCCGCGAGTGATACTCACACTGTAACACGAAACATGCGTAACATATGCAGGTCGATACACGTTATCTACATGCATTTGCACACACTCCGTCAACACCCTATACTGTGCCACGTGAACTCTCAGCATGATACTACTCGAACACCTGTCGCACTCATTGTTCTTGACGGCTGGGGCTTGAGCGAAAGCACGACACATAACGCGATACATTCCGCACATACTCCGGTATTCGATTATGCGTGGGGACACTACCCACACGCACACTTTGACGCGAGCGGCGTCGCCGTTGGACTCCCTTCTGGCCAAATGGGTAACAGTGAGATAGGGCATATGGCTATCGGTGCCGGTGCTCCAATCGACACCGATCTGGTACGTATCAACAAGGCGATCGAACGTGATACCTTTGCAACAAACACGACGATAGTGAACCTCTGTGCGCACGCACGGGAGCATGAAAGCACGTTACACATACTCGGACTACTCTCACCCGGGGGAATCCACAGTCACGCAGACCACCTCTACGCACTGTTGCATACAACCGAAACGTTAGGCGTCTCACGTATAGCGATCCACGCATTCCTAGATGGACGGGACTCTGCTCCGCAAAGCGCTGCACACTACCTTGATGAGCTCGAACTCTATCTCACAGGTGGTGAAAAAGGTTTTATAGCCAGTCTCTCGGGACGATACTATGCCATGGATCGCGATAACAATGTAGACCGACTCGCGCGTGTCGAAGACGTGTTGTACCACGCGCGCGCAGAAAGGATCTTTCACGAAACCTCACCCTCTACCGCCGTACGTCAACAATATGACGCGGGCATCTTTGACGAGCACATTGAGCCTATGCTTTTCCTCGACCACACAGGGTCATCGCGTACGATTGAGAAAGATGATGCGGTGTGTTTTTTCAACTTTCGAGCAGACCGAGCACGCATGCTCGCAAGCAGTATCGCCAAACGAACACAAGAACTGAACCTCTTCTTCGCAACCTTCACGGAGTATGATGCAACAATTCCCTGTCACGTCGCTTTTCCACCATTTCGACCGGAGGCGACACTCGCAGGCGTACTAGCACACGCAGGCCTTCGACAAACCCACGTGGCGGAAACTGAGAAATATGCGCATGCGACATACTTTTTGAATGGCGGGAGAGAAAAACCCCATACCAACGAAGAGCACGTACTCATTGAGAGCAGGAAAGACGTGCGCACCCACGACGAAGCACCCGAGATGCGCGCGAGCGACATAGCGGACGCCGCGATTGCACGTATAGAAGCGGGTGTCGACTTCGTATTTATCAACTTCGCCAATGCGGACATGGTGGGGCATACCGCAAACGTACCCGCACTACACACGGCGCTGCATGCCGTGGATACGGCGCTTGGCAGAGTGCTTGACGCTGTACACGCACGCGGCGGATTTGCACTCATAACCGCAGATCATGGGAACGCCGAACAAAACTTTGATGAAACCGCCAACGTTCGCCATACGGCACACACCACAAACTTCGTTCCCTGTATTCTGACAAAAACCGACTACACACTCACCGATGGTGCGCTTCCCGACATCGCACCCACGCTACTCTCGATCATGGAGCTACCTATTCCACCAAGTATGACCGGCACGATACGCGCACATCGCACCCCTGCCAATACTGCGGTCACATGCGAGCATACGTAAAAACGCGAGCATGCTATAAACACACCACGAGTGCACCCTCACCACCTTCCTGCAGCTTAGCATAGGTATAGCGCAGCCCTTCGCGCATAAGGTACCCCTTTACCACGTGCGGTAGTACCGCTTGACCATACTCGGAGTGTATACCCTTACCGACGATAACACGGACTCGCGACCAACCATTTGCACGTGCTTCGGCAAGAAAGGTGGCGAGCTCATACCGCGCCTCTTCGCTGCGACATCCATGCAGGTCAAGCTCGCCGTCGATGCGAGGCATGTAGTGTTCTTTGTTGCGCGTCTTGCGTACCATGTATCATAGACACCTCGAGAACCGAGATGTTCTGCGCTCATGTCGCCCTTATTTTCGTCGCGAACGATTGCGGTCAATCTCGGTCAAGTATTGCTTACGCAAACGCACCGAGCGCGGGGTGACCTCGAGATATTCGTTCTCGGACATGGTTTCCAAACCCGATTCGATCGTAAGGAGCTTTGGCGGAACCAACTTGATTGCATCGTCTTTGCCCGACGCACGCATGTTCGTAAGTTGTTTTCCTTTTGTTGGATTCACCGTCATTTCATCCCCCTTGGACGTATTACCAATCACTTGTCCCTCGTACACTTCGGTGTTCGCTTCGATATAGAGCGTACCGCGCGTCTGGAGATTGTCGAGGGCAAACCCGAGGGCTTTACCGGTGACCGCCGAAATCATGCTGCCAACCTCTCGATGAGATATCTGGCCTGCATATGGTCGAAAACCAATGACACGCGTTGCGAGAATACCCTCACCTTTGGTGTCCATGATGAACTGATTGCGATACCCGAACAAACCCCGCGTCGGTCCCTCGAGCACCAATCGAACCCGTGTTTCGTGTGTGGTCATGGAAATGAGTCGAACCGCACGCACGCCCAAGCGTTCGATTACGACACCTTGGCACTCAGTAGGTATATCGATAGTCACCTCTTCAAAAGGTTCCATACGCACACCGTCTTCAACTTTTTCGATTACCTTTGGTTGAGATACCTGCACCTCATACCCCTCACGACGCATCTGCTCCAGAAGGATCGCAACGTGCAACTCCCCGCGACCCCGCACGGTACATTGCTCTCCTCCACCACCATCATCAAACAACACCCGCAAGCCAACGTTGACCTCAAGCTCTTTTTCAAGTCGCTCGCGAATCTGACGACTAGTCACGTACTTACCTTCCCTGCCTGCAAATGGAGAATTGTTCACCAGAATCGACAGCTCAATAGTTGGCTCATCGACCGCAATAACGGGCAACAGTGGTATCGTGTCGGTATGCGAAATAGTCTCACCAATGAATATGTCCGGCAATCCGGCAATGATTGCAATGTCGCCTGAACGCACCTCCGGGGCGTCGATACGAGAGAGGCCGGAAAAGGTAAAAAGTTTTGTTACCTTACTCTTATGCAGAGTATCTGACCCACGCGCAAAAACCGTATCACCCACTTTCAAGACACCGTCATACACACGCACGATACCCATACGACCAAGGTACGTGTCGAATGCGAGATTGAAGGGCTGGGCGCGAAAAGGTTTATCATCGTGGCCGGAAGCGACAGGCACATGTGACAGTACAAGATCGAGAAGAGGGGAAAGGTCATGAGAGTCATCTTCGACTGCCATCTTGGCAATACCGAGCCGACCTATGGACAAGACGGTATGAAATTCGAGCTGTTCGTTTGTTGCGCCGAGCTCAACAAAAAGATCGAAGACCTGATCGTGTGTTCGGTCGATATCCGCCGCAGGTTTGTCGATCTTATTGATGACCACGATCGGATGATGACCGAGTTCAAGGGATTTCTTGAGCACGAACCGTGTCTGAGGCATCGGCCCCTCCTGAGCATCCACTACCAACAGCACACAATCAATACTGCGAAGTACCCGTTCAACCTCGGAACCGAAGTCGGCATGACCAGGGGTATCTACGATATTGATTTTCGTATCTTTGTAGATACATGCGGCATTTTTTGCATAGATCGTAATACCACGCTCCTGCTCCAAGGTATTGCTGTCCATGGAAACACCTTCACCCACCGCACCCGTCTGACGCAAAATAGCGTCAGTCAGCGTAGTCTTGCCGTGGTCAACGTGTGCGATAATGGCGATGTTGCGGATGTCCATAACGGGGAGTATTTACAATATCCTATAAGTATATCGTAGTTTTGATCTCCTGTCCAGTCACCTGCCGTCGTGAGCCGTTCCGTTTCGACACCGCCCGCGCACATCACGTAGTATCATGTGAAAAAAAGACTTGCGTGCATGGCTGATAAAGGTGTACCGTATGCCCTGTTGTGTAAAAACGGCGCGAGCACAACACAGCAATCTTTTATCACAAAAGCATGACGAGGTCGCTATGCAGCACATTCTGCAAACGCACGTCATAATCACACACCATTGTAGTATGTTTTTCACTCTTTCATCCCTGCTCGCCGTGTTCACCTTGCTCGCCATTACCGGAGGAGTGTATTTCTTGTCACAACGACTTCGCCTTCCCTACACCGTTCTTCTTGTTGCATCGGGACTAGCCCTGTACCCCCTCACCACGCTTCCATTCTTTTCATTCCTGCTCGATTTTTCTTTCACACCTGAACTACTATTCTACGTCTTCCTTCCGGTGCTCATTTTTGAATCCGCTTACAACATCAACATCAGACGTCTCATGGAGAACGTGTGGGCAATCAGCATCCTTTCCGTTGTGTCACTCACCCTCTCTGCAGGAGTTATCGCGATTTCGCTCTATTACCTACTTCCGTTTGTGGGTATCACCGTCCCGTTCATCCTGTGCTTTTTATTCGGTTCGCTCATAAGTGCAACAGACCCTGTGGCCGTACTTGCCCTTTTTAAAGAATACGGCGCGCCACGCCGCCTGACCTTACTTTTTGAAGGTGAGAGCATCTTCAACGACGGCACCGCTGTCGCTCTTTTCCTTGTCGTACTTGGCATAGTTACTCATGGATTTGAGGGAACGGAATCAATACTGAACGGATTCAGCATGTTCACGATCATGGTCATTGGAGGCATGCTTATCGGTGGTGTGATTGGAACCATCTTTTCATGGACTCTTGGTGTGGCACGCAATAATGAATTCGTACAGATTACCTTCATGCTGGTCATGGCACACCTCACTTTTATCCTTACAGACTTCATCAGTACACACCTTACTGTCGGTGGACACGGTATTCACCTGTCGGCGATCATCGCCACAGCGATTGCTTCAATCGTTCTTGGTAACTACGGGCGAGCAAAAATTACCCCGCGAGCTGAGGAGTTTGTTGAAAAATTTTGGACACAAACGGCATTTCTTTCAAATTCGCTTGTATTCATACTCATCGGTCTTATTTTTACAACGATACCAATCGATCTCGGTGTTCTACTTCTCCCAATCGCACTCTCGGTCGTCATAGTCGCGGTAGCACGAGCTATTTCAATTTATCCTGTCGTTGCAGTGCTTAACCGTACGACTCAGGAGGAACGCATACCCCGTTCATGGCAACACTTACTTGCGTGGGGTAGCTTACGTGGCGCACTTGCTGTCACCATGGTCCTCCTTATTCCCTCCGACCTTGCAATTGCCGGCTGGAACTATGTGTACTCACCTCAACAGTTCATACTTGCCCTCACGATTGGTTGCATCTTTGCAACACTCTTCATAAAGGCAACAACCATACAGCTATTCATGCGTAAGCTTGGATTAAGTGCGCTTACCGACATCGAACATCTTGAAATCGAGGAATCACGCACTCTTGTACACGAACGAGTGCTTGAAAAAATTGACACACTCTGCAAACGAGGGCACGTGAGCGTCGAGGTCATGTCTCGCCTCAGTCGAGAACACCGTGAGCGTATGGATCGTTCTACGGAAGCATGCTGTGCCCAGCTCGCTAATGATACTTCGGGTCGCTCCGCCATCGGGGAGAGAGTGTTGCGCATGTATGCAATCGGACTTGAACGCGATGCGCTACGTCGCATCTATGTGCACGGCGAGGTTAACGAGCGAGTGTATCGTAAAGCGCTTGCCAAACTCGAGTATCAGTATGACCGCTACGACATGCCTGAGGGTACTGCACGCTCTGACGAGCATGCAGTGGGACTCGTGCGCACACTGATTATACGAGCTCGCAACTCGCTGTTCCCCGAATACCACTCGCTCACGATTCGAGACCGGTATATGTATTATCGAGCACTTACGGTACTCTCGCGAGCAGTCATCGATATATTTGGACGTATGGAACAAAAACCAACCGGTGCGATATTCGGTAGTGACGCATTCGAACATGTCCGCACCACGTATACCGCATTCCTTGAACGATCTGCTGAAAAGATGCGAAAGACGTACAACGCAGATCCACATGCTTGTGAGGTAGAGTCGGAAAGGATTGCACGGCACAGCATCTTGGGAGTTGAAGAACGCACACTCGAAGAGTTTGCAGAACGTCGCATGATTACGCCAAAAGTCCACGCGCTTTTGCGCGAGGAACTTTCGCACATAGCAGAAAACCTCACCCTGCTTGATGAACGGCGCGCAGATTCGGACGCAATAAGATAACACTATCATCGACAAGCGTTTGAGGGACTTCCGCCGACATGCTTCTCTAAGAGACACAGGAGTACCCCTAGCAAGGCATTATTAACACCGTTCGGTTAGGAGGTTGCATTCGCCCTCACAAAATTTGTACTATTCATTTATTTATGGTATAATATAAAAAGTTGATCTTTCACGAAACAAAGCAACCACAGCGAGGTAGTCTCATGCACGTACCACTCGGTAAGGATTTCAAAATGAGCGGGAAGCCGTTTCGTCTAAACTTTTTGAAAGACCCTGGTGGAAGACCGCGAGAAATTTCGGAACTGGACGCCCTTTGTCCGGTATTCCCTGCCGGCCACCCGAACCAAAGGGATATGGAAGTGTTTCTGCAAACCTACCACATTCCGCATGAATGGCCGCACGTAATCATCCCGCATGGTCACTATTCGTTCCGACAGAGGTCGAGGAAGAATGAGCCCATGAACATGTACTGGCGTCGTTCGGGTGATGTGTGGAACATGCATACCGCCCGTGACGAGAACCCAGTGTTACTACCAGAAGTACTGGTGCTCGTACTTAGAACACGCGCCATCAAGCCACAAACGCCGCTGCGCGAACAGATTATCCGACCGGCTCTCGACTTTTAAGGGTCGGCATATACACCTCACAAAAACAGACCCTGACTCTAGTAGTCACGGTCTGTTCTTTTTTATACACTACTCCGCATGTGCTGAAAGTGAGTGGAGCATCTTAACCTTGGTCATATATATCTCGGAGAGCGCGACCAATAAACCAAACAAGAGCGGGCCGATCAAAAAGCCGGCAGGTCCGAAAGCAAACAAGCCACCAAGCACCGAAAGGAGTACAAAGAGCGGATGCATCTTTGCACCACTTCCGATGAGCCTTGGCCCAAGTATGTTATCAATCGTACCCGCAAACAATGCAGCCCATGCCGTAAAGCCACATGCTGCGACAATGTCACCGGTTGCAAACAGATACAAGATTGCCGGCAGTGTGACAATGCCAATACCAATCGTTGGTATGAGTGCACACACTGCGGCAACGCTCCCCCAAAGGACGGGATTCGGAACACCGAAAAGTGCGAGCCCAATACCGGTCAACAACCCCTGAAGTACCGAGACGACCAATGTACCGCGAATGAGTGACACGCTAACTGTTTTGAGTTTATTCACTATGAGCACGTCCTCATCGTCGGTAAGTGGAGAAAGTTTAATAAGACCGAATAAGAAATATTTTCCATCCCTCAAAAAATAGAACAGTGCGAGGATGGTAATGAACATTTTAAAGACAGTATCGGCCGTTCCCGTCACAAGAACACCCACGCTCGTGCCAACCGCTTCAACTACACGTTGCGTCAGTGTCACATAATCAATCAGTGCGAGCGCAGGTACGGCATCGAGCACGCTTCCAGCGAACACTCCGACATTATTCGGTAGAGAGAGAAGCTCGGTTTTGGACATCGAATGTGTGATGCCCTGGACTTCGCCAATCATTAAGTAAAACACGCCTGCCGCTGGTAGCAAAATCGCAAGCGTTACCATGACAGTCGACATGAACGCGGCAAGGCCAGGCCGCTTACTCCACCGTGCAAGACGTTCGTAAAGTGGATATACGAGCGTCGCAAGCACAACAGCTGTTGCGACCGCTCCGAAAAACGGAGTGAAAATAAAACCAACCAATGCCAAGATACTCACAAAGAGTGCGACAAAAAAGTACCCCTCGAGTTTCGCTTCCGACATGATTACATTGTCGCACGACTTTCCACAACGAACAAAGCGACTCTCCCTTGTTGTGTGGTGATAAACCCATCACAACACACACCCCGCGCGTGGCGGGGTGTGTGTACGTAACCGAATCACGTATCAAAAAAACGCTACTCCTGCACATCGACTTTTACTTTCTTTGGAGCTGGCTTCTTTTTGGTGGGCTGTTCTGAAGCCATTTTTTTTATGGACTTCCAATGCTTTTTAAGTTCTTTATTAAGCTTGTTCGCTTCCTCCTCACCAACCTTTTTGAGTTTTGCGTAACGCGCGGTCACCGTGTCGACAATCATGTCATATGATTCATCGCTGAGGTCTTTTGCGTCCTCCAATTTTTCAAGCACCTCACCCTTTGCCTTGAGTGTCCACCCTCGAACCTTTTGTCTATTATCGGCACCTTTTGGTCCGTAGAGGAAAAATCCTGCTGCAGCAGCTGCAGCAGCAGCCGCTGCGACCCCGAGTAAACCTACGTTTCCTTTCTTTTCTGCCATAATATATAGCTTAACTTAAAAACTAATAATAAATTATTCCCCTTCTATGTCAGGTGCGTGTTTCTTTTGCCGACGCCGTTTTGGTGTTTCAGCCGGCCCAGAATCACGTTCGGCAAATAATTGCATCATGTTCGTGACGCCGCGCAAAATGTTTACACCCATGAATACTCTTCGATACTCGTCAACCTTTTTCACCCCAGCACGAACATCGGCACGCAATGCACGGAAATCCTGAATGGTGTCTTCAGCCTCGTTCTTGACCGCGCGAGTAATGTCGCGCAAATTTCGTGCAACCTGTACCACATAATAAGCAATCAACGTTGCAAGCACAAGAAGTACCATCACCGCAAACGTGGTAACGGCAAAAAAAATGTCCATTTTTAAAAAAGAATCCATTATTTGTAGTATACCGCATCTATGAATATGAACGCAAAGCCCCTATGCACATGCTATAGTATGTACCATCATGCGACGTGCAAAAATACATATAACTCCTCGCACGACATTCGTACTTGTGTGCAGTGTACTTTTTTGTTGCGTCTTTGCTGTATGGGTCTACCGTACACGTCCGTTCATGCTGTTGCCGTGGGAGGCGCAGGGAGAATTATCTTTTCTGATCTACGCGAAACCAACCGCAGACGAGCAAGACGAGCAATTCATTCTTGGGTTCGATGACATGACCCTGTTTCGAGCGGACGGCACTCTCATTCCGGTGCATGCAACACCGCGAATACCATTACATACACCTCCGTTCTTTGAGTCGGTTGTGGCAAATGAAGTACCTGCGGGTAGTTATGTCGGTATTCGATTCTCGTTAAGAAGTCCTGAGATTCATAATGCCTGGCAGGGAGATACTGCACCGGAAGGAGTGGCACTCCTGCATAACATCATCGAACTGCCTATATCGTTTAGCGTTCACCAGGATACCACCACCGTCCTTCTTGCGGGATTCGAGACGGAAACAGCACTACATCCGCACGACGGAGAGCGTGTTTACCTGCCGGTTATCGCACTCGAAGTGCGTGAGAAAGGAAACGTCACAAAAACAACAGACGGTACGGAAATCAGCGGCGGAACTCTGACTCTTTCAACACTTTACGGCATGCAGTGGGACGGCACCATGCGACGCAACATACGCGCTTCCCAAGAACCGGGTACGAATATCGACGCTGAAACAGTGGAACAAACACTTCCTGTCGAGAGAAGCGGAGCTTTGCAAATCGCAACCTCCTCCGCAGAAACCGAAACGGAAACAAACGCCGCAAGCACCACCCCGACCGGGAATGACTCAGCCACCACCAGCGTGTACACACCCTCAATTGACACTCCTGCCCCCTCCCAAAACCCAGAGGTTATTGACCAACCTTCTCCGTAAGGCAAGTATTAAATGCGTCTACTGTACTATTATACACACTCAATTGCTCTCGATAGTTCGCGACATATTCGTTATATAATTTCACAGTTTTATTGTATTCGACGATTCGTTCTTCACGCACCTTCTTTGGTAGTGACGTATCACGAGCACGCTCCTCACGCAACACAAGTAATTGGTCGAGCATAGCAAGCTTCATCTTAATTGCACCTAATGTTTTACGTACGGTCTCATCGACTGTGGGGCAACTGGAGCGTGGCGTCCCAAATGACTGCACCACCATCCATATCGAATTTCCTTTATAGCTACCCCGCCCCGCAGCAATACCTATCTCACTGTATTTTTCCGCGAGAATATTCTCTCGATGCCCTGTACTCTCCATCCACGAACGTACAACATGCTTGCTTGAGGTGAAATCTCCCATAGCAAGATTTTCACCCACGGCAAGATATGCATAGCCCACCCCATCCGCAAGATCACTCACATCTTCGCCTGTGGGAGCGTCGTGTGCGAAATACTGCCGCGCAAACATATCGCGCATCTTTCGTTCAGCAACCTTGGATAACTGTGCGGATGTACGCAAAAGTGGCAGGCCTCGCGTGTAGCGTTCGATGTTCGTATACACCATAATGGACTCGGCGCGAAGTTGCGACGCTTCAGCACCATACGTCTGGACGGGAAACGAATATACGGAGAAAAGAAAAACGAACACAAGTACGTATGTCATCAAAACACGTATTTCTGCGACACATTTCATAGAATGATTGTACCAGATTTCAAGCAGACAATACATAAAACCTATGCCTGTTACCTTGTCTTCGTAACAGCGAGACCTCACTGCAACATATCCATACCACCGTTACGAGTATGGTATACTCTCTTCATAGTAAGAAAATAATTAAAGACACTATGAGTGATACACAACAATACACATGCGCCATAAAAGTCGGGGAACACATACCTGACTTTACCCTTAAGGCGTACCATAAAAACGACGTTACGGATATTTCGCTTGCAAAACAGCGAGGCAAATGGCTTGTCTTGTTTTTTTATCCGGCCGATTTCACTTTTGTGTGCCCAACCGAACTCGAAGAGATGGCAACACTGTACGAAAACTTTGTAAAAGAGGGCGCTGAAGTGATGAGTGTTTCAACCGACACGCATTGGGTGCATAAAGCATGGCACAATGAGTCGCCCGCAATCAAAAAGATACAGTTCCCCATGCTTGCAGACCCTACCGGTGCACTCTCGCGCGCATTTGGGGTGTACATAGAGAAAGAAGGCGTTGCGCTTCGCGGAACTTTTCTTATCGACCCGACCGGTGTCATACAGGCCATGGAAGTACACGCTGATGGAGTAGGTCGCTCGGCAAAAGAACTCTTCCGCAAGTTCCAAGCGGCAAAATTTGTCGCGGAGCATGGCGGCCAAGTCTGTCCCGCAAGCTGGGAACCGGGTAAAGATACACTCACACCGGGACTTGACCTCGTTGGCAAGATTTAACCAAAAAATAACGCTTATTTTTCACACTGTCGGTCATAAAAATCGACAGTGTGTTTTTTTCATATAAAAAACGCCGACACTCGAAGTATCGGCGAAAAATGGGGTGACTGACCGGGGGCTTCTAGCAGGGGGAATGCTATACAAAGACAGTACACCTTATGCCCACAGTACCATGCAAACCACGGACGTGCAAGTCTATACGAAGTGAGCTATACTACTTTTCATGAATACACACCACTCTCACAAACACACCGCACAACACTCTCACACCTCGCATGTGGAAACACCTACCGAACTCGTGGGCTTGATTCGTATAAACTCCCGTGGCTTCGGTTATGTTTCCACCGAAGGAGCCGGTGAGGACATCGAAGTACCACCCGAGCTTCTCAATACCGCACTCCATCGAGATACGGTGCTGGTCGTACCACACCCAAAGCGCTACAACGGACGACTGCGTGGTGAGGTTGTGGAGATACGCGAACGTGCCAAAACTCGCTTTGTGGGCATACTGGAAAAAGAGAATGGATTTTATTTCGTCCGTCCCGATGACACGCGCGTATATGTTGACTTCATACTCGAACATGGTGAAGGAGAGAAAGTCCCAATCGGCCAAAAAGTTGCGGTTGATCTCGTGCGATGGTCTTCCCCAAAAAAGAACCCTCTTGTCCGTATCGTAGAAATCTTAGGCCCCATAGGGGAACATGAAACGGAAATGCGCAGTATTGTTGCGGGGCAAGGATTCGACTGGCATTTCCCCTCCGACGTAACCGAAGAGTCAGAACGGATACATGCAAACGCAACATCGTTCTTTGCGTCGGAAACGCTCAAGCGACGTGATTTCAGGTCAGTTCCCACGTTCACTATCGACCCTGCCGACGCAAAAGATTTTGATGATGCCATCTCCATACGAGAGCTTCCGAACGGACACATCGAACTCGGCGTGCACATAGCCGACGTATCCGCATATTTACAGCGCGACAGCGCCATGGACTGCGAAGCGCAAAAACGTGGCACGAGTATTTATCTGGTAGACCGTACTATTCCCATGCTGCCCGAAGTCCTCTCAAACGACCTCTGTTCACTCGTACCGGAACAAGACCGACTCGCCATGAGTGCTGTCTTCGAAATGAGCATGGAGGGAGATGTCTTTAGTATGTGGTATGGCGAGACCGTTATACATAGCAACCGCCGCTTCTCCTACCAACAGGCACAGGACATACTCACTGCCGGACGCGGTGAGCTATACAGCGAATTACTTACCGCAGATACCATCGCGCGTAATTTGCGCGAGGCACGTTTTCGAAATGGCTCGATTGGTTTTGAAACCGACGAGATCAAGTTTGAACTTGACGAACATGGCAAGCCGGTACGCGCGTTTCGTAAAGAACGACTGGACACTATGCTCATGATCGAGGATCTCATGCTCCTTGCGAACCGCGAAGTCGCGACGTGGATGTCAGAAGAAATCAAAAAGAGAAAGAGTGGTGTTTTTGTGTGGCGTGTCCATGACACACCAAAAACTCAACGTATCGAGGAGCTTGCACTCTTTCTTACCGCACTTGGATATGACCTTCCTCACAAGAACGGAATGGTGACGGCTCGTGATTTGAACGCGCTTTTCGCTCAAATTGAAGGCGCACCCGAACAAGACATGATAGAAACGGCAACCATTCGCTCGATGGCAAAGGCAGTGTACAGCACCAAAAACATCGGACATTTCGGTCTCGCATTCCCCTTTTACACACACTTCACGAGCCCGATACGACGCTACCCTGACGTGATGGTACATCGCGTCGTAAAACTTCATCTCCTCGGACAATCGACCGCACAGCAGGATTACCCTTGGTACGAACGCCTGTGCGCACAATCGACCGAGCGCGAAATCGCCGCCATGGAAGCTGAACGTGACTCGATCAAGCTCAAGCAAGTTGAATACATGGCGGGACGCATCGGTGAAATATTTGACGGAGTTATCTCGGGTATCAACGACTGGGGCATGTTCATTGAGGAACACGAATCCATGGCTGAAGGTTTGGTACGCACTCGAGACTTGCGTGACGACTTTTACGAACTTACCGACCACGGGTTCCGCCTCATCGGCACACGAACCGGAAAAAGTTACTCGCTTGGCGACAAAGTACGCGTTCGTCTTACCAAGGTCGACATCGAACAAAAAACCATTGACTGGAAACTAGTAACCGAATGAGTATCGATTTTAATTCTCGAGTTCTTTTTGCATTGCCGCAGAAATGTTTGCACGTTCCTTTTCGGATATGACGTGATGCTTTTCGAGTGTCTCCAAACCTGCAAGCACTTCACCCTTTTCAGCCACCTTATGGTTTCCATAGCCACTTGCCATGGCACCTTCGATGACGCCAAGCACTGCACCGCTTTTCGTTTTTGCGCTTGTTGTACTATTCCCGGATTTTTTAAGTGCACTTAACACCTTGCCGGGAACTCCCGAACTGAAGGTGTGATTTTTCAACTCTGATGGCGTAATCCCCTTTTTGCGTGGTGTAAAAAAACCCATATATAAAAATTAATAACGCTGTCATGAGACATGTGTATGAGAATGATACATGACGCGCTTACCTGAAGCGTACCACTCGTACAAGGTGCTCGACAATGTGCTTATTCACAAAAACGCCCGCAAGATGTCTTGCGGGCGTTTTTTGCATATGTGACCACTCACTGTACTTTGATACTCTGTATAACAATTGGATCGATGGGACGATCGCCCGGTGCGGTCTTTGTTTTACCGATAGCATCAACGACATCCATACCCGAGATGACGCGACCGAACACGGCATGCTTATTGTCGAGGAACGTGTTGTCGGCAGTATTTATGAAGAACTGACTCCCGCCGGTGTTTGGACCACTATTCGCCATCGAAAGGGTACCTCGCGCATTCGAAAGACCCGGGACAAATTCATCTTCAATCGAATAGTCCGGGCCGCCAGTACCCCACCGTGCCGACATGGAGTCATCTTTTGAAAGCGGATCACCTCCTTGGATCATGAACCCGTCAATCACGCGATGGAACTTCACTCCGTCATAAAAATTGTCGCGTGCAAGGGTGAGGAAATTACCGGCAGTTATCGGTGTATCCTTGGTATAAAGTTCTATGGTCACGTCTCCCTTGTTTGTCTTCATGACAACAGTCGTACTGCTCGCAGATTCATTCATAGGTATTTGTGTTATTTCTTCCTTTTTTGTAGTAATGGATTCATCTATCGCATCAACCGTATCCTCGTTTACCGATACCGTGTCACTCGCACTTTCTTCATCCACAGGTGAAACGGGTGGGTTGTTTAGCTTCGAAAGACCAAGCAAGAGCATGAGTATAACGGCAATAGCGATACCAATGATGTAAAGTTGTTTCATAATGCAGGTGAATATGTTCCTGTAACACACGACTAACCACTAAGGCACATAGTATAACGGGTACGAGATGGAAAGGCAAAGTTTGGAATGCAACACACAAGAAAGTGTTCCGCCGTCAAAGTGACGAGCTACCGAGCTTACTTCGCCACAGACACCGCTTCGTCGAACTTGACCGAGAGGATCTTACTCACTCCGTCCATACCCATAGTGATACCGTACAATATACCCGCACGGCTCATGGTCTCGCGATTGTGCGTGATCAAGATAAGCTGACTCTTTTGCGAGAGTTGCGTTATCATGTCGCCGTACCTGCGCGAGTTCGCTTCATCAAGTGCGGCATCAGTCTCGTCGAGTATAATGAAGGGAGGAGGATTCACTTGGCTCATGGCAAAAATGAGTGCGATGGAGGTGAGTGTGCGCTCGCCACCGGAAAGCATCATGAGGGACTGTACTCGTTTTTTTGGTAGCGAGACTTCAATCTCGACACCCTGCTCACTCTCTTCCTCGTCTTCAGCATCTTTTGTGGAAGGCAGGAGCTCGCTCATGAGTGCATCCACAATACCCTTCTTTTTCTTTTCCCCGGTCATCACCAAACTTGCGCTACCGCCTCCGAACATGAGTGAGAAGAATTCACTGAACTGCAATCCGATTGCACGTACGCCGGAATCAAACTTGCTTGCAAGCTCGCGCTCAAGCTCAGCAAGGAGATTGCGGAGCGATTCTTCAGAACCAGCAAGATCCTTAAGCTCGCGTGCCAGGAAATCGTCACGCTCTTTCGCTTCACGGTACTCACGAGTAAGATCTTCTACATTTGCACCTCCCATCTCTTCAAGGCGGATCTTAATCTTTTCAAGAGCACGCTTCCGCTCTGTTTGCACCGAACGATCCTCACTCGAGGTCGCGTCCAGATCAACCACGTCCGGCGACCTATCTCGATACTGCATGATTTCACGTCCAATCAAGACCGACCCTTCACGCAACTCATGCTTGAATGCTTCTTCTTCACGCACAAACGCCTGCTCCCGCATGTCGATTTGAGTGAGTACGCCCCGAAGTTCCGTTTCTTCCTGCACGAACGCATAGAGTTTGCGCTCCTTCTCATGATCATGCTCTTTACCCGCTTCTATTGCGCCCATGAGTGCTTGCACACGTTCTTGCGCCGCCATAATGTGTGACTCCGCTTCAGAGATAGACGAGGCAACATGAGCTTTTTTTTCCATCAAACGATCCAGTTCACTGGTGTCGGGAACATACCGACCCTTTTCCTCCACATGAAAACGCTTCACAAACAGACGAAGCAGCTTCTGCGCTTCGAACACCGCCCGCTTGAGGGCTTCCACCTGCTCTCCATTAGACGCATGCGCGTGGTCTAAGATACCAGTGAGCTTATCCCAAAACTCTTTCGCAGATCGGTATGGTACGGGCTCGCCCTCCTCTTGTTCATACTTCTTTCCATCCTGGGCAATGCGCCGCTCTTCAAATGTGATCTGTCCCTCCAGTCTTCCCATCTGGCGGACAAGCTCCTGTGACTCGTGACGGAGTGCCACAAGCGCCGATTCAGCCCTCCGTAGGTCGGCATGTTCGGGAGTTTCTTTCTTCTTTTCCGCAAGCTCTTCACGCAGTACAGCAATACGATCGCGCACGTCACGGATTCGTTTCGTTGGGTCAACGCGTTCCGCGTCTATGAGCTCGCGCTCATAGGAAAGGTAGTCTTCCTCTCGACGTAAGTACTCGGCATACTTGGTGACCAGCTCTGTACGTAGTTCTTGCGCTTTCTCGATTTTCTTTATTTGTCGCTCCATGAACTTAAGGTGCGGTTCGTTCTCCTTTCGAAGCAACTCGACCTGTTTTCGATTCTCCTCGGTTCGACTGAGTTTTTTTATACTTTCCTCTTTCTTGTATTGGTAGACCCGTAAACCAAGAGCATCCTCGATCATATGGCGTCGTTCACGCGGACTCGCGGAAAGCACACGATCCGCTTCACCCTGTGAGATCATGTGATGTCCCGACGCACCAATGTTTGCACCGGCCAAAAGCTCCGTAACATCTTTCAGACGCACCTTAGAGCCGTTTATGAGATACTCGTTCGTTCCATCGCGGAACACCACCCGTTCAAGCACAACTTCATCGAAATCAACATCGAGCAGACGCTTCGTATTGTCAAATGTTACCTTCACCGATGCGCGGTTGCTCCGGGGAAAAGCCGTGGAACCACCCCAGATAAGGTCTTCACCACGCTTACCGCGCATGTTCTTGATGGACTGCTCACCAAGCACAAAACGAAACGCTTCTGCACAGTTGCTTTTTCCACTTCCATTCGGACCGACAACCGCCGTTACCGGCGCCGAAAACTCGAGCTCACTCTTTTTCCCGAACGATTTAAAACCGATCAACTCGAGAGATTTAAGATACATACCGTAAGTATACGAAACATCTGAGCTCTAAGAAAGCGGGTTGCGCACAGGATACAAAAAGGAGGCCAGAGGCCTCCTGTGTACTTGCCGATACGGTTCTATTTCACCGATGATACCAATGGTGCGATTTGAGAATACTCACGCATCTGAGTAACCCCCGCATTGTCCCTGAACACCGCACTATGCGAATCACCCGGCACCTCGTACAAAAACGTCCAGAATCCCTGCACGCCCTTCATGCAAAAGGTCTTCCCGTGTTTCCCTGCGCACGCACTGCGCAAATCTGCTCCCGAACAATATACGGGAGACGTACCGACGCAACCTGTTTCCGACATCACAGTATCTCCAGCCAATGCATGTTACCGTATTAAAACACATTTATAAAAAGAAACAAGCTCAAGGAGTGATGAGTGCCACCACCCTTCTTTGTTACGTTGATACATAGGTGCCAGAATGAGACAGCAGTATGAATCATATCCACCACACAAGCCACATCACCTTAGAGCATCTCCCGCAACTTTACACATACGATTCCTGTGAGCAGATTGCATGAAATGTATCGACGGCCTTGGAATAATCCCACTCTTCGTATGCTACGGTCTGCCTGAACTGGTGTCGGACATATTCGTTTCGGAATAGATATCATAATGAGTACGTTGCATGGCGGAACCAGTAAAGTTATATGTTGAACAAAATGTCGTAAAGGTGGCATTACTGTACGTACACGCACGCAAACCTTCAGGAACATGTTCGATGCCTTCGTGTGAAGTTCCTATTTCATACACCGCGCTACCATCCTTCTCTTGAACAAAGGGTACCGGCGTCAGGTCACCATTTCTTGCAAGAAGATACAGTGTCAGTGATTCTGTATTACAACTCTCATATTGATATATGCCAATTAACTTTGCACCTATTTTCGGTTCCTCGATAAGCCGAATCCCGTCATGCATTTGTCCATCAGCAAACAATCGCGCATTATCAAGAGCAATTGATCCAACTTCCCGACCGTCTTTCCTGCTCACAAGTCGAAACGTACCGGTTTTCGTGAGCACTCCCTTGTCATATCCACAGAATGAACGATCGGCCTGCTCCGTCACAAGATTGTCCGCAACAAGCGCCACCTGATACCGTTCCCCATCAACAATAAGCTCGGTCGAAAACGTTCCTGAATACTCTTCATATTGAAGAGATTGTTCCATGTCACCTACATTCGTCGTGCCGGGACTGTTCAATGTTGTTACGTCAATACGTTTCGTATCGGCGAGCGTAAAAACAGAATCTTCGGAAACTAACTTTTTGTAACCGGTATTTACAATAGGAGTAATGTGGTATATCTCATACTCGAGCGTTGACGAGTTCGGCCACCCCTTAATTTTAACTTGCATTCCAGTATCATCACCCAACGTGTCTGGTTCATCGATGCTGGTTACCTGTCGCGCAGTGACAAGATCGTACACCGTTACTGAGTGGTACTCTGTGTATGCGACATACCTAAGGTCAGGTGCAATACCAGTAGCTAGAATATTGAGTTGAAACACGGGCGGTATAACCAATGAGGTTGTACCTGATGTAATATCATAAACGTAGAGCATATCCTTCAGAGACATGGGTGCTATGTTCTCAGTGTTGGTGACACGGAAGTATACACGACCACGAGATGAGTCAATGATACTCTCCTGTTCGACATTGAGTGGACGAAACTCATATGTTCTCTCAGGATTATCAAGCGTGCCAGGTCCACCTTTTGATGTACCGGTCGACTGAGGTGGTACATCCCGTGGCGTGATTTCCTTCACCAGAGTGCCGTCACTCTTTGATATCACAATTACTTGTTCAGATACTTTAACTCCGTATACTTCTTTCGTTGTTTGATCTATGGACTCGCTATTGAACGCTTGCGTATCGTTCCCAGATACCACACTCTGCTCAGAATAACTTTCATGTGTCGCTACCTTCCCCAACCAAAAACCCACAAACGGCAGAACAACAAAAAGCACCGCAGCGAGCACTCTCGAAAGTGGGGTGACGCGAGTGAGCGGGGTGTACCACTTCTCGCGTTTCGGTGGTACGACGTCGAGTAGTGTTTGTTCGGGAGGTGCTTGCGGTGTCGCTTCATCAGACATGCATTCATGATACCACCCATGCCACACCACAAGGGTGCATCTGTGCACACCTACCCGTACAATTGACCGTGTGTTCCGATAGCGACGAAGCGCACCACGCGTTCATCAGCATACGTATAGACCGCGCGATAATCTCCCGTCACATCGATACTCCAATACCCGCGCCACTTCCCCGCGAGCATATGCGCCCGTAGATTTGGGTCGCTCGGGTCGCGGAGAAATACCTCAAACGCACGAATTGCTTTCACCTTGATTCTTTTTGGTAACTGCGCGAACTGTTTCTCGAACTTGCGTGAAAGTATGTATTCCATACTCTAGAGCGACTTCAGGTGAGAAATCAACCCCTTCCCCGTAAACGGCCCAACTGAGTCACCTGCCTCATACTCTGCACGAGCTTCCTCAATGATTTCCGCAAGATACTGTGTTGGCCGATACTCGCTCGCCGAGAATGTTACCTCCTTGTCGCGAACGAACTGCTTCAGGAAAGCATTCACCACAGTAGAGAGCGGTACGCCAAGCTCTGCCGAGACTTTTTTCGCATCGGCCTTAAGTTTTTTGTCAGTCTTTACGTTTAAAATGGTAGAGGTGTTCATATACCAAAGTATATATTATGGTATATTGGTGTGTCAAGACACACGGATCATGGAGGGCTACCAAACCGCGCGCAAGATTGTATCAGGCGTTCCGCAGATATTGTCGCTACGTACCCTTCCGCTAGTAAATAACCGCCGTACGTACGGCAAAAACCCCACGTCTCTGCGGGATTTCTTTTTGCAAGAAAGTAAAAATCAGGACTCAAGCCACTCAAACGTTGCAATGAGTTTGTCGAGAGCTTGCATAACTTCGGGCGATTCTTTCCCTGGGACAAATGAGCCGATTGAAAATGTAGTGCTTGTAGAGTATGGCAACATGATACTGTAATTGTAATATACAGTATTGTAGGGGGTGTGATGTTCAGTGACGCGTACCGCCTCTTGTCCGTCGACTGTGACGAATTCTTTATCCTGAGAAATCAACTTACTTGCATCACCATCCCTACCTTCAGCCGAGGTTGAGGCAAGCATCTTAAGGTCGGAAATCCCCGCCTCTATTTTCCATTTACCGGGACGAGGTCCTCCCTTTCCTTGTTCGACTTCAGGATAGTTAAAGAATTGTAGCGTACCATCCACCACGTTGTCATCCCCTATGCGATAGAAAGGGGGGGGCGGTACGGTAAATCGAAAACCATACTGTTCGTTAGTGTACACCAGCTCACCCGTTGTACTCGTTGTGAGTGAGCCAGGCAGACTGAGTGGCGGGATCTCTGTGGGTGTCTCCACTTCCGCTCCACTTACATCGGGTGTCTGGGATATATATGTGTCCGAAGTTTCCGCTGGTGCCACTGTGCTGGGTGTTTTTTGTGTGCGAAGTATGAGCGCATAGGCTCCTATACCCACCACTGCTCCCGCAACAAACACTATCACGACTTTGGTTATGTTCATGTCACATAGTCTATCTAAACTTTATGTAAATTAACACAAACACTACACGCTTGTTGCCAACGAAACAAGTCAAGTACCTAGCCCCCACAAACGTCTCATTGTCCTACTGAAAACACCAACAGGCTGCATGTATGTTTTCATATGTGCGGGCTCGTGGACGACATTGTTTTCTTACGACCAGAGGAAGCTAGAAAACAACGAGTGCCCTTGTGATGCGAAGTTGGAACTAGGATTCGTACGACCCAAATGGCTACCCATTCATAAATGAGCGTATCTGCTGCAACTGTTGCAGCATTTGTTCATCGTTCCAACCCTCGCAAGGTGCCGCACCATGGAAGCTCATTGTCACAAAAGGAACGGTCAACGGATACAGGACTGAGGATTGACTCTCGATCGTAACCACATCATAGGACTGTCCACTCTCATTCACCACGTTACATGCAGCGAGTGCTGCTGAATGCAATTCATCAGCTGTCAGCAAGTGGCGAGTCAAATGATTGATCGATAAACTGCGCGTTGTGTACGTCTCACCATTTGTCCAGGTCTTGCTCCAGCCTACACCCACAAATGTCCGACCTTCTCCAAGTACATCTTGCACCGCACTATGCACGTCACGCGTTTCGGGATTCTGAATAAATATAAACTGCTGTAGAGCAAATCCCCCAACTAGGGTTAGGAGTAATCCTACGACGACCGCAATGTATTTGTTTCGTTTGTTGACTTTGGTCTTGAAGTAAATCCACGCTGCCGCAAGCACAGAGCCGATAACTCCCGTTGTTCCGAATATAAAAAACAAAAATAACCTCGACTTTCTATACCTTTCACCACCCGGGACTGCCTGTGGTGCTTGTTGGGTAATGTACGTTTGCTGGTTGTTGGTATCCATATACACCTAGTTTACCAGCATCACGCAGAAGTCCGTCGAATGTTCTGTGGATTATAGACTTTGCGCGGTCGAAGGGACTTGGTCACGAGTTGCTAGGTGTTGTTCGTCGCAAACTCCTCAAACACCAGGCACTCTCGGGCTTTGCACTTGGTTTTCTAACTCGTGCCTCGTAACAAAACCTACGCCCGCCTCGCAGCCCCTTCCCTCCGCTACACTCCGGGCGGGGGCCCGCTGCTCCGGCTTT
>CAZWNC010000017.1:0-23408 GCA_964635195.1 uncultured Candidatus Saccharibacteria bacterium
TCTCTTACGAGTGTGCCCGCACCACCCAAAACAGTGGTGTTTCTGCGTTTGTTTTCACGAGGTTTTTGTATTTCTTTCGGTCGGGAAGGGTGAGGGTGTCGAGTGGTATTGGCACGACGTTCGGTGCATAGGCGTGCTCGACAGTGAAGCCGGTATGAGTGAGGACTTCTCGTATCGACTCGGTATTGGGGTGGTTGTAATAGGTTATACCCACCCCGCCAGGTAGGGTCGCACTGTGTTCGGTGAGTTTCACCCCACGAGGGTTGGTGTGAGACGCCCCTGTGGGATGTTTCGCCCAGTAGCCGGGGTGATGGGTGCTGAAAAGGAGTGTACCACCGGGTTTCAGTACGTGTCGGATGCCTACGAGGAGGTGATCCCAATCGTTCGCGTAGTGAAAAGCCAGAGAAGAGTAAATGAAATCGAAGGAGTTTCCAGAAATCGTAGCCTCGTCACCCATTTGCAGACGGGAATCCATGGGTTTGTGGTTCATTTCTGAATACTTGCTTTCACAAGGATGATGGTCGTAAGACGTGCCGCATTGTCCTAACGCCATCATGTCTATGGCGTAGCACTTGACCTCAGGGTAGCGTTCGTGTGCCATACCAAGCAGTTTCACTGAAATGTCTGTCGCTACCACGTTGATCGGGTTGCGGGTGAGTATCGAACCCAACTCTTCTCCTGAGCCGGCACCGATACAAAGCACTTTTTTGCCAGTGAGGTCGTCTGGGAGTCCTCTTTCCATGGCGGGTTTTTCCAGATATAGGTGCCCCATGTTTGTCTGCATCGCCTCGTTCCAGCCTGCGGCTCCCTCGTCATACGCCTTCTGATTTTGCCGTGTTGCGTTGTCCATGTCTGCACAATAGCGGACAGAGAAGAAAAATGCTAGATTAAGGGGGTGCTAGTTGGTGCGAATCGAGTCGACACAAATGTTGAGTCGGGATGTAGTACAATGGTAGTATTCGCGGTTTGGGACCGCGTGACCCGAGTTCGATTCTCGGCATCCCGACTCAGTATTGGTGCGACAGCCACTTTTGTAACCAATTCGTTCGCACAATCATCAGGTATGAAGAGGTGCGGTGCTTATTCACCCATGTCTCTTACTATTCTCGTAAAAAAGCGGTAGGATAAGGAGTACCGATGACCCAAGAGGACGCTTATTTAGAGGCATTTGATGTGTATTCCGATGCACTGTATCGGCATGCCTATTTTCGTGTGTCTGACCGTGAAAAGGCCAAGGATTTAGTCGCGGATGCGTTTATGAAGACGTGGGACTATATCCGCAAAGGTAATGTGGTGGATGACTTCCGGCCTTTCCTCTATCGAACTCTCAATCGTCTTATTATTGATGAGTATCGTAAAAAAAAGACAGAATCCCTGGATGCATTACTTGAAGATGAACACGTCCCCTCGGGGGTGTTTGAGGAGCTTGTGGACGGGAGTCTCGAAAAGCTTGAGTGGGAGCTTGATGCAAAACGTGTTCCCGAACTACTGGAGGCAATGCCGGAAGCTTATCGAGAAGTGGTGGTAATGCGTTATATCGATGGCCTCATGCCAGCCGAAATTGCTGAAATGTTAGACGAACCGGTGAACTCGGTGTCCGTGCGTATACATCGAGGTCTTCAGTGGTTGGTAAAGTACGTTGAGCCACAAAAGTGACGATAATTACGACATAATTAAGAGTAGTGAGGTATCGACGTCAGAAGGAGTAACTAAGACACACATGATATCGCTCCGAACACAGCTGAAAAAGGGCACAATGAATGTCGCATTGTCACATGAGGAGCATGATGCGATACGTGAACGGCTTGTTGAGTACATGGAGTACCTTCCCCGTACACGTGAACGTGTGCCGGTTGTAGAAACTGCCCCTCTCCTCCGGTGGTCACTCTTTCCCAATGGCAGGCATCTGGCTGGTGCACTCGCTCTTGCGCTTATGGTGACGACGACCACGTACAGTGTCACAAGTGCGGCTACCGAAGCCCTGCCGGGGGATTTGCTGTGGCCGGTAAAAGTGCATGTTAACGAAGGTGTGAAGACGGTACTAACTTCGGGCGATGAGGAACGTGTTGCGTGGGAGCGTGAACGGGTTGAACTACGCCTTGAAGAGGCAAGTTCACTTGCGGCGCAAGGCCGTCTTGATGAAAAACTTCAAGATGTCGTTTCAAAGCAGTTCGTGATCCAGGCGGAAGCCGTGGTGCGGAAAGTGCGTGAAATCGAGGAACGCGATCCGGTGTTGGCTGCGGAGGCCAGTGCAGAGCTTGCGGATACACTTGATACGCACAAGGCGGTACTTGCACGTATGGTGGTGGAGCAAGAAGCGGAAGGGCCGATTGAGGAGGGGGCACGCACGCTCGTCAAAGAAGTGCATCGTGTGGCACATGACGCGGAGGTGTTGCGCAATGAGACAGAAGAAAACCTTGCGTTCGGTGATGTGAACGAAACAGCAACAACAAGTGGTGTCGGTACGTCTGACGGTGAGCAAGGTAACACTGCAGCATCGGGCACTGAAATTTTCAGCATCGCCACGTTCACACCTGTTGTCGTACTGGAGGGTGCCGAGCTTTCAATTCAGGATAGGAACGGTCGTGCAGCGTATCGTGCACGCAACCGTGCGGTCGATTTACGTGTGCAGGCGGAGGCTTTGGTTGTAGCAAAGGTTCAAACAGACGAGCTCGTTTCATTGGCACAGAGTCACGTGGCCGCCGGAACTGTCCGAGTGAGTGAGGGTGATGCTGCGCTCGCTGATGGTGATCTCTCTCGTGCATATGCTGCATTTAGAGGCGCTGCAAGTATTTTTCACAAGACTATTGCCCTTTTAAAGGTTGCTGAAACGTACACCCCCGAGGTTACTATGAGTATGCTCGAGGAACATTCCCTTGTGTCGGACACATTCACTTCAGCCAATATAGAACATAGTGATGTTATTGGTGCTGCATCGCGCGATGTCGTTACGAGTAGTTCCACCGGGACTCCATCGCAGCATGAGTTTGTTACGCGTGAAGAGGCGGCAGACATAATCAAGGAAGTCCGTAATATGCTCGTGGAACGTAACACTGATTCTACTGATGCTGCGTTAGGTGCCCACACGCTCGTGAAGGACGCGGCGGCAAGTATGTTTCGTGCAGATATAGCACTTTCTTTAGGTAAGTCCGATGAGGCGGCCATGTTGTTCAAACAAGCACAAGCACATGCGATGGCGGCACAGGATTTACTCGAGGGTGAGCAAAATGTGCCCGAATCCCTGTCAAATCCCGCGCACGAGGAAGGGCAGACACCTCCTGAAGAAGAACATTCCATGAATGTCCTCACACCTTCCTCGCTCACTGTCCTACATTCGCTTGAGGGATCAACACATACGTACGAGGGTACTATTCCAGCCACCTCATGCGTCTCTGTGCATGCAAAGCTTTTGTCCGCGGAAGTTCCACAGACCGTGCTCTCGCTCGAACTCACAACCACCCCGGCAATCGATGAGGGTGTTTGTGTTGGGGGGAGTGAAGTTTCATATCGTGCCACTACCACAGCCCCCGTGGCAGCCGATCTCACTTCGGTATTCTTTAACGGAGAAGCCGTCACATGGTCTCTCAAGGAGGTGTCGTCGATTGTAAAATCACAAGAGGATGATCGATTGGGACACGGGCTCCTGCGTCGCGCACTTGAGGGTGCACAAGAAATGCTCTACTAATACACCCGCGCGTGTTTCATGCCGGCGATGCATCGTCTGCCACTACATCAAGCTCGTTCCAAGTGGTGTACTGAGGTGAAAGTGGTCTGAGTGGCACTTACCCACAACACCTGGTTGCAACCCCCTGTGGTGGGTGTGTATACTTCTCATTGAGGGCGCTGCTACGAGCGCGTTTTGTTTTGTTGAATGAATAATAAAATAACACAAGTAGTAAATATGGATGAAGAAACATATGAATCTGGAGCACCAAGTAGTGAGGACGTTCTCTCGTCCATGGATGATCTGAGCGAGTCTTCTCCCCCGGGAGAAGACCAGGATGAGAGCATGGAAGAATCCTATTAGACAAAAAGTTGATTAGTGAAAAACCGCCCGCATTCAGGGCGGTTTTTCATTGTTCGGAATGACACATATAGAATAATATACATACTTGGTCTTTTGTGAAATCTCTGATACTATGCAAACATACGATTTTTATTGTGATATTTATAGAATAATCACTGATGCTCTGTCCCGTCCGCACGCTTCCTGTCATGCATAAACTATAAAGACCTGTTTTCATTGTGTAATTTTTTTTCTGATTTCGGTAGCACAATTCATGTTGCACGGGGAATTGGTTTGGCAATACAAGACAATAAGCGGGGGTGATTGGACTGAGCTCGTCCCACAATTATGTCACCAGCCATAACGATACTCATTACACTCGTCGTCGCGGGCGTCGGTGTTTCTGTCGGGTACTACCTACGTTTTATTGTAGCGGCAGGACGAAAAGGTTCAATCGAACTCGAAATCAAGCAATTAATGCTCGATGCAAAAGAGAAGATACAGAAACTAGAGGAGGCTACGGAAAAGAAACTCGAGGACAAGCGACATGAAATGGAGCGAGAACTCAAGGAAAAGCAAGACTTCATGAAGAAGGGGGAGGGGCGCATTCTTGACCGAGAAGCGTTTCTAGATAAACGTCAACAAGACCTTGATCGTGAAGTCGAGCAAGTTAAGAAGAAGATAGAAGAAGTGCATGCGGTCAAAGCTCGTGTCGACGAAGCAAAGACACAAACCGATAAAGAACTTGAGCGTGTTGCGAGTCTTTCAAAAGATGATGCCAAGGTAGAGCTTATTGCGCGAATGGAGCGAGAAAGCGAGCACGATCTCGTTGTGCGTTTGCAGAAATTAGATCAATTTGGTCGTGAGGCACTCGAGCGAAAAGCGCAGGAGATACTTACCAGCTCGATCCACCGACTTGGGAACGCAGTGACGACGGATGTGGTGACTACATCGATCGCAATACCAAACGAGGAGATAAAGGGAAAGATTATCGGGAAGGAGGGACGCAATATTCGAGCGTTTGAGCGTGCAACCGGTGTGGATGTCCTCGTAGACGAAACTCCCGGCCTAATCACGCTTTCGTGCTTTGATCCGGTGCGTCGACAAATTGCACGAGTTGCTCTTGAAAACCTCATTTTGGACGGCCGCATTCAGCCGGTAAAGATTGAGGAGTCAGTCCAGAAAGCAACCGAAGAAATAAGCCGTATTATAAAAGAAAAGGGAGAACAAGCAGCCTATGAAGCGGGCGTACTCAATATTGACCCTCGGGTACTCATGATACTTGGTCGGTTACATTTTCGCACATCCTACGGACAAAACGTCCTCTATCATTCAATTGAAATGGCACACATCGCGGGTATGCTCGCGGAGGAACTGGGTGCGGATGTGCAGGTTGCGAAAGCGGGCGCACTGGTGCACGACCTCGGAAAGGCTGTTGACCACGATGTACAAGGCACTCATGTGGAGATTGGGCGACGTATCCTGCAGAAATTCAATGTCGATGAGCGTATCATTAAGGCCATGCAGAGTCACCATGAGGAGTATCCTTATGAAACCCCGGAAAGCATCATCGTACAGGTTGCGGATGCTATTTCAGGTGGTCGTCCGGGTGCACGACGTGACAGTGTTGAGCACTACTTGAAGCGTTTGCAAGAACTTGAAGAGATTGCAAATAGTTTCCCGGGCATTGAAAAGAGCTATGCTATTGCAGCCGGTCGTGAGGTGCGTATCTTCGTCCGCCCACAAGAAGTGTCTGACCTCGAGGCGCGCACACTTGCACGCTCTATTGCCACTCGCGTCGAGCAGGAGCTCAAGTATCCCGGTGAGATCAAGATTGCAGTTATACGTGAAAACCGGGCGATTGAGTTTGCGAGGTAGGGAATGTTCGGATATAAAAAACAAAGCCATGAGCATTTCTCATGGCTTTTTGTTTTATATCACCCATGTTACGGCTTTGCTAGAAAAACAGTGCGATTCGACTAGCGTGCGAACTCGTAGGAGACCTGAGGTGAAGTGCATACCTATCTAGGGTGCTTGCTCGTAGGCCGTTCTACTATCGTTCAGTGTTTTTTTCACCAGGCACGATGGGTCTAGTGTAGGAAAAGTGGTGGTGAGGTCACCGCCCTCCCGAAGGCCGGCGCTCTGCGTGAATACCGGTTCACGGAATTCCACCGCGCGTGAGTGTGTGGAACGCTCCATAGAGTATAATTCCGAGCGTAAGTACTACCAGCGCCAGGAATGCAGCGAAAAGCCGTGGTGGTTCGTGCATCTTTTTGTGCAGTAAGTCGCATGTCATGCGACAGCATGTTGCTAGTGCTACGAGAGCCACAAAAAGGTGCGCTTGTTCGGATTCGTTCAGAAGCATAAGCCGGCCAACACAGTCGTCGAGGGGTGTTCTGAAGAGACTCGAAGCGTATGTGCTGAGTACGATGCTTATGCATGTGACTAGCACCACGAACCAACTTTTATATGGGTCGTGGAGTGTGTGTGTAAGTACGAATCGCTGTGTATGAGTGGCGAACATCCCCACCTTCTTTTCATAGACAACACCTTGTGTGGTGAGTTGGTATGGTGTGATACCGCACACGGGGCAGGTATGTTGGTGCGTGAGAGATAAGGTGCGAAGGAAAGTGTGACAGTTTGGACATGTGCGAAAATCGTGCGTTTCGGTATCGTGGAACTGCGGTTGTCCTGTCACTGCGCTGATTCGGTAAGAAAACCAGAACCAACGCAATATAAGGTCAGAGATGTGTCGCCATTCAGCGAGCAGGTAATGTTTCATCGGTTTTTCCTACGTGTTGTGAATGAACGATAAAGGTGCGACCTGAGTGTTGCACACTTCGAATCCTCTTATACTATGCGCGCATGATGTCAAATTACAAGAAACATACATTTGATGAGAACCACCTCCGGTAATGCGCAAGAGCATCCGAAACTCTTGTTTTCCGCCATCAGACTCACCAAAAAAGTATTTTGAGAGTAGGGTAGAGTCTCTTGCCAAGTGTAAAAACAAATTGTGGAACATAAAATCGGAAGTATTTGGAACTCTTTCATAAGGTCGAAGTAATGCAGGCGGTGCGCATCGATTTATTTATATATCCTTCTTTCCCACTGCACACATCCCGGTATCCCCGGTGATGCAGACGAGCACGTCTCACTGTGACATTTTTATGTTGTACCAACGTCTCTTACGCCTGCAGGGAGCCGCGCGTGCGTGCGCATGAAAGCTAAAATATGCCCTTTTCTAGCCATATATATATGCTTTTTTCACCGTGCACTCTCGTGCATGGTGATGTCTGTTAGTGCACAGTCGAAAGAATGCGCACATGTTTATCGCCCAAGATGTGACTCTAATGCAGTGAAAAGTGAGAGTATTGAGAGCGCGTCATGATCTTGGAGTCAGTCCCGTAGAGTGACGCGCTCTTGTTGTAAAAGTCAGTGTTAGCTGCTGTGTTTGCGCGGGGGTGTGGATACCTATTGCACAAGGAATGGCCTTCTGTATACTTCTTTGCAGGAATCACCATCACGTGAACGCCGTTTTATCAGCGTGTAACAACTATCGTAACCTATGAATAAAGCAGATATCATTGATAAAGTTCAGGAAGTGCTTAATGGTACAAAAGCAGATGCCGCTCGGGCGGTAGAGACGATGATCGACGAGGTCGTTCGCGGATTGAAAGCGGGTGATGAGGTGTCGATTGCAGGACTCGGTATTTTCGCCACAAAAGTTCGTCCCGCGCGAACAGGACGAAATCCTCGCACCGGTGAGACGCTCGATGTCCCGGCAATGCGTGTGCCAAAGTTCCGCGCAGCAAAGGGCTTGAAGGATGCAGTCAAATAATTCTGATTACTATCGGAAACACAAAACCCGCCACTCGGCGGGTTTTGTGTTTTTGTTCGTTCTCACGTATGCTAGTTGGTACCACATGGTGTGGGGTACATGTGTGCCAAAATTAACATAGGTGCGATACGGACATGACAAACGCCAAGTCCATTTTGTGCTAATTGCTCATACTGAATTATGCGCTTTCTTGATACACATGCCCTCAAATATTTCCTTGGATTCGCGATTGTATTTGCCGTGCGTCTCTTGCCGTTTCGCCCACCCAACGTGGAGCCAGTTTTGGCTACAGCTATGCCCTTTGCAAAACATTTCGGTGCGTGGGGCGGCTTTCTTTTTGGGTCACTTTCTATAGTCCTTTTTGATGCTGTCACGAGCGGGTGGGGTGTGTGGACACTGATAACCGCGCTTGCGTACGGCGTACTTGGAGCGGGTGCATACTTTTTTTTCCGTACTCGCGAGAGTACTACACGTAACTATGTTATTTTCGCTCTATTTGGCACCCTTTTCTATGATGCGGTGACCGGTCTCACAATCGGTCCACTTGTATGGGGCCAGTCATTTATGGTCGCTTTGGTAGGTCAGATACCCTTTACCCTCATGCATCTTGCGGGGAACATTACCTTTGCCGCTGTATTTTCCCCCGCGATTTATCGCTGGGTGGTTGTCAATCCACGCTTCTTGTTATCGTGGATAGCGCCAACGGGTGCTTTGAAGTGAGGCGCGCGACCAATGTGTCTCTTTGGAACACCTCGTTGGTGTATGCTGTCGAGCTATACACCTCTGACATTTGGGTATGGTCGCCATGCTGCCGCATACTGTATGCAATGGAACGTAATGGAATACGTCTTGCTTTTCTGGGCGCTACAACCGTTGCTTTTTTGTCGATTGTCACTTCTCTTGTGCCGTACGAGCAACGCGCCACAGTGGTACAAACTCTTTCGGATGCCGGTGCTGTCCAGGAAAGTACCACTTCTGCAACTACTACGAATGCGACAACTACGGCCATAATTCCTGCGGAACCCACACCAGGTGTGGTGCTCCAGCAAGACGCATTTAAGAAGTGCCCTCTTGTGCCGGGCGCCTCGAGTGCAAACGCTTTTATTGTTGATTTTACCCAGAACGGAAGCAGATCAGTGCGAGAACTCACTATCATTGCAAACGGCACCACTGCAGAATCCGAGAGATTATTGCGTTTGGAAACGGTCATACCGCCGGGGACGTATAAAGTTTCTCTTGCGGGATATGACGATCACTCCACTGCAGTGCGATGGTACAGGCAGGATAGTGAACAGTGGTATCTGGAATTATTCGATACCGCCGGTAATATACTTTTCACCTCTCCCAACATGCGGGACATAGGTGATTCAGAATCACTTGTTACCGAGCTTGTTTCAAGTTCCGCAGCGATACATGGTTTGGTAGCGAAAGCCCGTGCAAAGCACAGTGTCAGGGATGTAAATTCCACACAAGAGTTGGCGCCACTCTGCGCACTCTTTGAGAGGATAGACACCCTATACACACAAACAGTACCAACAAGCAACACACAATCCTCGACCACTGTGCAAACATCGCAAACGGAGATACCTCAAACTTCCGTGATCAAACAAGAGCCGGTCAAAGAAGTCGTTACTCAGGAGCCGGAACCTAAAGCTAGTGAGTTCATATCGTGTCCATTTCCTAGACGAAATACGCGTACAATAGTCGACTTCACTCACAATGGAACCGTGCCGATACGTACACTTAGTATTGTTGCAAATAAGACGAGGTTGGATGCGGTGAAGGGGCCATATCCTGTTCGTATTCCGGCGGGCGAGTATACCGTTCGTCTTGCTTCCTACGGAAGTGGGTTGAACGTCGTCCCGGCCGCACATCAGGAGTGGTACGCTTTGCTCTTTGATTCTGCAGGTAAGATGATAGTAAAAACACCACCTTCACGTGATGTGCCGGACGGGACGACAGAGTTTGTGAGCAAGGTGTCCGATCGATTCGTCATTGATCGAGATGTTGCGGTCGTGTCGGCTATGCACGCACGGTATCCGTCCGACGTTGCCTCTGCCCATGGAGTGTTGTGTCTGGCATTTGATCGAATTGAAGCAGTTTCCACCACCCTTGAACCGGAGGAAAAAGTGGTACCTATGAACACTCCGGTCACGGATGTGGCACCCGTCGTTCCTGTGGTAGAAAGTGCACCACCTGCACTTCAACCCGCCGGCACTCCTGTTGTCGTACCGAAAGGTGTTACACAGATCAAAAAAGATACGACCTCACCCGAAACGCATGTCCCGATCAATGTGGAAAGTGAACGTCAAGAAAGCATCTTTACTCAGCTAAACAAAGGAGGTGCCGATGAGCGCGTTCTTGCGGTAACCTCTATTGTGAGTGATGCCGGGCTTTCACTGCCTGCGCGCATAGTCGTTGAGGATAGTGCGTACGCAACGAGTAGTGATATTTTACTTACCGAACAGCAAAAGAATTTTAAAATGCGCGATGAAGCTGGTATCATGCGCGACACTGATGGTGATGGAGTGAGTGACTACGATGAGGTGTATTTCTATGACACGGATCCCAATAATCCTGCGACAGCGGGCGGTCTACTCACAGATGGTGAACGGGTGTTGCTTGGCCTTGATCCACTGGGTAAGCAGTACGAGGTGGTGCCGGTCGAGTCGCCAAAGGTGGTGCATATGGAAAAGGAAGATCGTTTTAAAATATTCAATATCGAGTACGCGCCTTCTTCCGATGCGGCAGGGACAAGCACTGCAGGGTATCGGTCTGTAAGGGTGGAAGGTTTTGCGACCCCGTTCTCGTTCGTGACATTGTACGTATTTTCGACCCCAATTGTTGTAACGGTGCGAGCGGATGAGGTGGGGTTATTTACTTATGAATTCGATGAGGTTGTAGAGGATGGATCGCACGAAGTGTACGTGACAACCGTGAACAGGTCTGGACGCATTATTGCAAAGAGTCAGCCTTTTGCATTCACAAAAACCGCGGAAGCGATTGAATACACAGCCCCAATGGTCTCGTATGACCCGGTTGATGATGCAGCCCGTAACATGGTCGTTATCGTATTCGTATTGATTGGAATATTCGGTACGGCAGGCCTGGTGCTTCTGGGATTCTGGCGCTCACGTCATATCGACATCAAGGAGCTATGAAACAAAAATCCACTATTAAGGAGTACTTACTGCTCGGTGCTTCATTTTTTCGTGACAACCCACAACTGTGGTTCACGGCAGTCGTTGCACTCATCATCTGTGGGGCTTACGTGGCAATGTCACTATGGTTCACACGTATTGCATTTGATGCACAGGAACAACTTTTTGCCGACCGCTCAGGTTGGTTGCTCGACGGCGTTACTACGTTTGCTCCTGAATTTGTAAGCAATCCGGGGCTTTTACGTGAAAGGCTTCGGTTTTTGGTCGAAATAAATGAGAATTTGCAAGAAATTATTGTGTTAACTCCGCAAGGTCCGGATTCCTGGCAAGTTCAGGTAACGACCGGCGAAGGGTACGAAGATATGAGTTTTCTAAATACACTTGATTCTGCTATTCTGCGTCCGGCATGGTCTCAGCCAAATAAGCCACCGTTTTATATCGCCATAGGAAGGGGAGACAACCGACGATTTGTAACTGCAAACGCAGTTACTGATTCCATGGGGGTTCCGATTGCGCTCATGGTCTCGACACTCAAACTTTCAGAAGCGGATAGACGTATTGAAGAAAGTATTTTTTGGAGCAACATCACGCTCGCGTGCATACTGCTTGGTGTCATGTTGTTGTTTTTTCGCCACGCACGTATTGTTGATTTCTCTACTCTCTATAGGAAACAGGTTGAGATAGATCGCATGAAGGACAGCTTTCTTTCCATGGCAAGTCACGAGCTCAAGAGTCCACTCACGGTCATTCGCGGGTACATAGAGTATTTACACGATGAGTCTATTGAAGTATTGCAACGGAAGGAGTTTCTCCGCAGGATTGATGTCTCCGCCGAGGAACTACGGCAACTTATCGATGATATTTTAGATGTGTCGCGTATTGAAATGGGGCGGTTGCGTTTTACACCCGAGCCCGTACAGACTGCGGTACTCCTCGGTGATGTTGTGGAAATGTTCACTGCGACGGCGAAGGATAAAGGCATAGAAGTGCGTGTTGAAATAAACGAAACAGTACGCACCTCGTTGGTATCTCTTGACAAAGGGCGTTTGAAGCAAGTTTTGGTGAATCTCATGTCGAACGCTCTTAAATATACCGAACACGGTACGGTAACGATAGGTCAGTCGGTGCGTGGTCAGTATCTCGATATTTTTGTCCGTGATACCGGTATGGGTATGACTGCTGAAGAGCAGAAAAAGCTTTTTGAAAAGTTCTATCGTGTTGAGAATGAAGAAACAAAGGGTGTGCGAGGTACAGGCCTTGGATTGTGGATTACAAAATTCATGATTGAACACATGAACGGCTCCATTTCTGTCGAATCAATCAAGGGACAAGGATCACGATTCGTGGTCACGTTCCCCCTTACCGCAGATGGTGGTGTGGGTAAAAAAATATAGTACTCAAAGTACGTACTGGCGTACTGTTGACCCGATTCCAAGAGTATGATTTATTTGTTCTCGGTGGTAGTTCGTCTAACTTCGATAGGAGGTTTACTACGTGAGTAACAGACTGTGGGGAAACCCGGTAGCCGCGCAATTAGAAACTGACGTGACGCATGCGAATACCTCGCTCCTTGTGAGTATTGTGTTCGCTCGTGAGCAAGTCGTGCGAACTGCACGTACCGAACTTGCACGCAGGTTTACCAACCCGGACGTTTTCTGTGAACTGAGGGAATCAGGTGTACTCAACTCACTTATCTGTTCGGCGCACGGTGAGAGACTTGCGCGTGTTTGGGACTTGCTCAAGTGTGTGCATGACCGTCTTTCGACGAGCGAGATGCACCTGTTCTTAAGAAAGGTCTTGCGTGGGGGATGGGCTCTTTGTGATTCTTCCGAACCTCCTCGTCCACTCAAGGATGCGGTCATGGAAGCTTATGTTTCACACCCGGAAACAGACCTCGAAAATGTTGTTGCTCTCATGAGGGATGTTGCGTCGGTGCGCTGTCAAATGTTCCGATATTTGACCATCTACAAAAGCCTATCGGTACGCGACCTATCCGGCCTCCTTTGTTATCGAGAAGTTCGAGTGTCAGCGTACGAAGAGATGTGTCAAGGGCACGTACGTATGGCCGAAAAAGAGATTGTCTATGCGAATATCATTCGGCATCTTGGCGAACAGGATGTTTCCATAGACACTCAGGTATTGGTGTTGAGGTGGATGCTGAAGGAACGCCTCTTGACTCGCGAAATGTTGCGAGCTCTTGGGAAAGAATCTACCCTTAATAAGGCGGTATCGCAGGTGCGATTACGAACGACACCTTGATACTACGTAGGTAGAAACCGATAAGCCTCGTGTAACCTACACGAGGCTTTGTTGTGTGTTGTTTTATCCAGAATCAATCCCTCGAATCATTGCGCTTCATGCGGACGACGATCTTATCTTTCGTGTAACATTCTTGGCGAAGTGTTACGCAGGTATCTTCTTGGATGTTTTTACGTATCGTATGTTCCAAAAATGTTCGAACACCCACGTGTCTTTTGCAGGGGTTGTCGTGATATCATGAAAGCATGATACAAGGTCTTTCCGATAGTGAGATAAAGGAACGTCAAAGAAAATACGGCAAGAATGTGTTGCCTCAGAAACATCTTGGACCGCTTGCATTGTTAGCGCGTCAATTTGAAGGAGCCTTTAATTACCTACTCCTCGGTGCATCTGCAATCTCTTTTCTGCTGGGAGAGTTTATAGATGCATACTTCATTATTTTTTTTGTACTGCTTGGAGCGGGGCTGGGATTTTTTCAAGAATACAAATCAAATCGAGCATCACAAAAACTTCGTTCGTTTCTGATGCGTACAATCACTGTGGCTAGAAATGGGCACGACGTCGAAGTTTCTATTGAAGAACTTGTTCCGGGAGATATACTCAAGCTTGAATCCGGTGACATCATCCCGGCGGATGCGGTTGTGCGTCACACAAGCGGACTTCTTGTAGACGAAACAACATTCACCGGCGAAAGTGTACCTGTTTCAAAACGCGCCACGGAAGGTGACGAGCGCGAAGAGTGTGTGGTGGTGCTACAGGGTACCCATGTCATACGCGGGTGTGCATATGCCGAAGTTTTTGCGACAGGTGTCACTACCCGGTTCGCAGCAATAGCCCATATGGTTACTGCCAATCATGAAGAAAGTGAGCTATCGAAAGGTGTCAATAAAATCAGTGCATTCATTTTACGAGCGACACTCATCACGCTCGTGGCGGTTGTTGGGGCGAATTTGCTTATCGAGCAAGATTTAACCACACTCCCAACACTTATCATATTTGCAATCGCACTTGCGGTTTCGGTCGTGCCGGAAGCATTGCCACTTGTGATGACCTTCTCACTTTCTCGTGGGTCGTTGCGTCTCGCAGAGCGTGGGGTAATAGTAAAGCGCCTCACCTCTATTCAAGACCTTGGATCGATTGACATGTTGTGCACCGACAAGACAGGAACGCTTACTGAAAATCGACTGGTTTATCGAAATGAGTACCTTGTGCAAGGTACTCAGCACCCCTTAGTGTATATGCGGCTTGCCGCACACGACTTGCATGAAACAAATCCGGAACCATTTGACGTTGCTGTCGAGGCGGCACTTACCTCTGAGCAGCGTTTGGTATCCGGCACATTCACGCTCATCGATGAGGAGTCGTTTGATCCAGAGCTACGCAGTAATGGCGCTGTCGTACGTAATGCGGACGGCGTAGTACTCCATGTGCGTCGCGGGAGCCCCGAGTATTTTTTTGAACAAGGTATCGTGACACGGGATACTGATTCTGTTGGAGTATGGCTTGCTGATGAAGAACAACAAGGAAGGCGAGTGCTCGGCGTGAGTGTGGATGAGGGCACGGGGCCTCGATTCGCAGGGTTCGCCTCTTTTGAGGATGTTCTCAAATCATCAACAATCGAGACGCTCGCAGAGGCGCGCAAACTCGACGTTGATATAACTATCATTACCGGTGATTCACGTACGGTGGCGGAAGCTGTCGGTAAACAGGTGGGTCTCGTGCGTCATGAAAGTGAGGTTATGGATGCTTCTGCGTTTATTGCGCTACCTATAGGGGAACAACACGCACTCGCACCAAAGGTGCGAGTATTTGCACGCACTCGTCCGGAGCAAAAACTGCATATCATTACGATGCTGAAGGGCTCACATACCATTGGCTTTTTGGGGGAGGGAATAAATGACACCCCGGCACTCAAGGCGTCGAATGTGTCACTTGTCGTGCAAAGCGCTTCCGACATTGCACGCGAGACCGCAGACATCGTGCTTATGGAGAGCGACCTGCGTGTCATAGTAGAGGGAATACGTTTCGGACGTGAGACACACGCAAACACGCTTAAGTACATTCGCGCCACACTCGTATCAAACTTTGGCAATTTCTATGCGGTTGCCGTGAGTTCTCTTTTTATTACGTTTCTTCCCATGTTACCTAAGCAACTTCTGCTCCTCAATTTACTTTCGGATTTCCCCATGATGGCGATTGCGTTCGATAGAGTATCCACAGCTGAACTGCGTAAGCCACAACGGTACGATTTCAAAGGCCTGTACATTACCTTCTTTGTGCTCGGTATGGTGAGTACCGTGTTCGACTTTTTATATTTCGGACTTTTTTACATGATCTCGCCACAGGTTCTACATACCAACTGGTTTATCGCGAGCGTGCTTACTGAAATACTTTTACTTTTTTCAATCCGCTCCTACCTGCCAATCTACCGTGCCGGAATGCCTGCTCCCTGTATCGTATGGCTTTCTGCAGCAGCATTCATCGCAACGATTACCATTCCTTTCATGGAAGTAACCGCTACTTTTTTTGAGTTCACCCCGCCGACACTTTCACATCTTGGCTTGATCGTTGGTCTTGCGTTTCTCTACCTTGCTGTTTCTGAGGCGGTAAAGTTACTCTTGCACCGCACCATTTTGCACAGTTGATTTTATCCGGAGCAGTCTTCCTCGGCGCCTCGTATTGGTTGCTGTCATGCATCTCAATGAGTGCAGTTCCCCAAGGTAGTTACAGGTGGAGTCATCAAGGGCTGCGATATGCGTACGAAAGCGTATTGTATTCCTTTGTTTCATAGAGCCGTACACCTTCTGGGTGGACAAGCGCGAAGTATGCGATGCCGACGTCAAGTGCCATTTTACTACAGATAGTGCAATAGGGAGCACCCGAAGGGGCGACGGCACCCTGTGCGTCGAGGCGTACAAAGTAGAGTGTCGAATCCGCGAGCTTGTCGGGATGTGTGCGCAACGCATCTATGATGGCGCGCTGTTCCGCGTGGACGCAGCAGGTTTTGTCTGTCACTTTTCGATCGTACGAGTCTTTTTGCACGAGACATCGCCGTTGCGTGCCGTGTTCACCCGGAGGCGAATTAAAACCGCGACCGATTACGATACCGTCTGCAACAATGACCGTACCGCATTGTGCACGGGCGCAGGTCGCGCTACCGGCGATTTTTCTTGCAACGTCTATCCAGTGTTCGTGTGTTGTCTGGGCGTCTCGCGTGCTAGGCATATCCATATTTCACAGTCAGGAGTATAACACAGGTACGTATCGGAGGAGTTTTTGGATCGAAATGAATGACGGTACTAACACTGTAATTCATTCTGGACTCGAATCAAAATAATTTCATGTGCCTGGGTGTGAGCTCACATACGCTCGCGTACTGTTTCATTGCGAAAAGTTTGAGATGGTGCCATAGTTAGTTACCTATATAGGTAGATGAGGTGGTAAGGAGTCCTGTGATGTAAACCGAGTCCATGCTCGGAGTGCCTTAATTCTAAGCGAAAGAGAACTAGTATGGTAACGACACAAGAAATTACGTGCCCGGAATGTCATGCGATGATTTCTATTGACGACGTGCTGACTCGACAGATCGAGGAGCGTATCGTACGAAAGCTGCGTGGAGAGACGGAAGATAAGGAGCGAGCGCTTGCGGCAGAGAAGACTGCGTTGGACGAGTTGCGTGCTTCACTTGAGCATGAAAAGAAGCAAACGGCAGCACAAGTTGCACAACAGGTACAGGCGCGGATTGAGGCGGAACGTCACCTGTTGCGTAAAGAGGCGCAGCAGGACGCGGACAAGCAGGCGGCGGAAGAGGTGAAGATGCTGGAAGAACGAATACGTGAAAAGGATGAACGTATCCTCGTTGCTCAAAAACAAGAACTGGAGTTGCGTAAAGAAAAAAACAAACTGGACGAAGAGCGGCAGAATTTTGAACTTGAGAAGCAACGACAACTCGATGAGGAACGGCGTGTGATAGTGGAGGATGCCATGAAAAAGGCGACCGAAGATACTCAGTACGTTATAGCACAGCTGAAGAAGCAATTAACCGACGCAACAAAAGCAAAAGATGAGCTCGCCCGAAAGCTTGAACAGGGTTCACAGCAAACCCAGGGTGAAGTGCTTGAGCTTGCGCTTGAAGAGGTGCTCAGGTTTGCGTTTCCTGTCGACACCATCACCCCTGTCCCCAAAGGTATGAGTGGTGCCGATGTTTCACAAACCGTGAGAGATCGTAATGGCATTGAATGCGGCACTATTGTTTGGGAATCAAAAAAAACAAAAGCATGGAGCGAGGGGTGGGTGCAGAAGCTCAAGGACGATCAGCGCAAGGTTCATGCAGATGTGGCGGTGTTGGTGAGCACGGCCATGCCGAGCGGTGTGCAGGGTTTTGTACACCGAGATGGCGTGTGGGTGTGTGAGGTTTCACTCGCAACGGCACTCGCAACGGCACTGCGTGCAAGCATGTTGGCCCTCTCCCAAGAAAGACGCATGTCTGTGGGAAAGAACGAGAAGATGGAAGTGCTTTACGGATACCTTACCGGAACTGGTTTCAAGCAGCGCGTTGAGGCGATTGTCGAAGCGTTTGTCGGTATGCAGAATAGTCTGAACAGCGAGCGACGTGCGTATGAAAAAATATGGTCGGAACGTGAAAGGCATTTACAAAAAGTCATTATGAACACTGCGGGTATGTATGGAGACTTGAGCGGTTTTGTCGCACTGCCGAAGATACCCACTCTCGAGCTTGAAGAAGTTGTACCGGAACATGGTGTGGCTTCGAATTGAACATTGACAGGAGAAAGCTCTTCGGGGACGAGGATGTTTCATTGTCGGACAGATTTCACGACAACGTTTTTTCACCACATACACACCGAAGAATAAAGCAGTCCCACTCTGCGTGGTATACTTTTTACAGCATGTGTATAATTAAAATATTTCTATGAAAACACCCCTTATCGCAGTCCTAGTATGTGCAGTGCTTGTTGGTGGCTATATGATGACCGTGTACAACGGTCTTGTTACGGAACACGAGAAGATAGATGCGCAGTGGGCGCAGGTGGAAACGCAGTATCAGCGACGTCTCGATCTCATTCCAAACCTGGTTGCATCTGTTGAAGGTGCAATGAATCAGGAGAAGAGTATATTCGGAGCAATTGCGGAAGCGCGCACTCGGTACGCGGGAGCAGGTACGGTAGATGAGAAGGCGCGTGCCGCGACAGCACTTGATAGCGCATTCGGACGATTGCTCGTTATCATTGAAAACTATCCACAGCTTCGTTCGATTGATACTGTGCAAGACCTCATGAGTGAACTCGAAGGAACGGAGAATCGCATCAGTGTGGAACGCATGCGCTTTAATGACACGGTTCGAGCATACAACACACGCGTCAAGCGTATTCCTGCAAAGTGGGTTGCGTCCGCTTCGGGCTTTTCTGAACGTGCATACTATGAGGCCGTGGAGGGTGCTGAGATTGCACCGGTGGTTGATATTGCCCCGTCGGTATCAATGTAAGTATGTCCGCTGAGCGTATGGGCATGAAGTTCGTGATTGCATTGTCTGCCGTACTCCTTTTTGGGGTATCGTGTGTATCTGCGTACGAGAAGCCGGGCAATCCTGAGGGGTATGTTTCAGACTTCGCACAGGTGCTTACCGATACGGAGGAAGCGTCGCTCGAGGGATTGCTTGCTGATCTTGAAAAACAAACAGGTGCGCAGACTGCTGTGGTGACCGTGCCTGATATGGGTGGGGATTATATTGAGCACTACGCAGTGAAGCTGTTCGAGGAATGGGGAATCGGTGGGAGTGAGCGAGATAATGGGTTATTGTTGTTGCTTGCGGTACAAGAGCGCGAAGTGCGCATTGAGGTTGGGTACGGACTGGAGGGTATACTGACCGATTCACGTTCGGCCGACATCATTCGTGACATCATGACACCTCAATTCAAGGAGGGGAAATACTATGTCGGATTGGAGGGTGCGGTTGTAGTAATCACATCCCTGATTACAGTCGGCGGGACGGGCGAGAGTGTGGTCCCGTCACAAGAGCAACCAACCTTCATGGTTGTATTGTATTACGTACTCTTCAGTGGCGTGTTTATTATGTTGCCACTATACCTTCGGAGGTGCCGGAAGTGTGCAGAGAGTACGTTTGCGATTATGTGTGTGGTGGGTGTTTGGACGCACTTTCGCACGCATGATTTAGGTAGCTCACTCCTCCTCTCGTTCTTTGCGGGTGTGTTCGCTATGTTTATCACGTTCGCCACAAAAGGTTCGGGTGGAGGTGGTGCATCTTTTGGTGGTGGAGCATTTGGTGGCGGAAGCCTTGGAAGCGGTGTTTTTCGTTCAAGTGGCGGTTTTGGAGGTTTCGGTGGCGGGCGTTCCGGTGGCGGTGGCGCAAGTGGAAAGTGGTAATTTTTTTAAAAACTCTCTTAAATATTCGTATGTCATACGAATGCGGTCTGAGAAGCAATAAGTAGAGAGGTCACCACACTATGTATTGCGTCGTTGCGCATGAGGCATATACTGCCTCTACATGTTTTCGCAAAGCATCACTCTTAAATTGCTTACGATCGGGATCGTGGCCGGGATGTGTTTGGTGGCGAGTTTGCTTGTGTTGGGGTTGGTGTCTGAGCGACAGACATTGCACGAAGAGGCAAAGAGTGAGGTGAGTGCCACCTGGGGTGCTCCGCAGACATTCCTTGGTCCGGTGCTGGTCTTCACGAAACCTCCGCTTAAAGACACGACCACACCAGTCGAGCAGTACGTCCTGCCACGGTCACTCAAAGTGGAGAGCGTGCTGACGCCCGAGGTGCGGAGTCGCGGTATATACAACACCGTGGTGTACACCGAAACACTGAAGGTGAGCGGAGTTTTCACAACAGAAGACATGGTTGGGGTGCCATCCCTTTCCACACCAACCCTCGCTGTGTCGATGAGCGATACACGAAGTATCGAAACACAGGTGTCGCTCATGTGGAATGGGGCATCGATACCGTTTAGTCCGGGGCCAAACGCGAGACTGTTCGACGGCATAGGTATTCATGCCGTGGTGCCGTATACCGCCTTGACTCGCGAGTACCCCTTCTCGTTTGAGCTTACCGTCAAGGGTACGGGTGAAGCACTCTTTGTGCCGGTGGGGAAGGAAACCACGGTTGCTGTCACTTCACCATGGAAGACGCCGGCGTTTACGGGCGCGTTCCTGCCGTCCGGGCGTACCATGAGAGATGATGGTTTCAACGCATCGTGGCAAGTATCGTCCTTTGGACGCAGTTACCCACAAGCATGGGATGGCGATTCAGTGATGCTCTCGTCCCTGTACGAATCGGCGTTCGGGGTCGATTTCTTTGAGGGAGTCGACCTGTATACGGAACTGTACAGAAGTATTAAATACGCGGTGTTGTTTATCGTCATTACGTTCACGGTGTTCTTCCTGTTTGAAGTACTGCAGAGTGTGCGGGTGCACCCAATCCAGTACCTGCTTATTGGTTCTGCGCTCGCACTCTTTTACCTACTCCTCCTTTCCTTGGCAGAACAGATTGGTTTTTTGTACGCCTACCTCATTGCGACCACGATGACCACACTCCTTATCGTAGGCTATAGCGCAAGCGTGCTCAAACAAAAAACACGAGCGCTTCTCGTAGGGGTGCAACTTTTTGCACTTTACGGGTACTTGTATTTCGTGCTCAAGCTCGAGGACTACGCGCTCCTCTTTGGCGCACTCCTCCTCTTCGCACTCCTTGCGATCGTGATGTTTCTCACGCGCAAGGTAGACTGGTTCAATGTCGGGAGTAGAGAGAATTAGCAGAGCGATGTTACCTGTACGCCTGTCTCCTTCGATAAGGAGTTTTGCATTTCTGTGGTGGGAGATTCTCACAAAGGAGCCACATAAAATTTCGTTGCGCAGAGAATATAGAAAAATCCCCACGAGAGAGTAGAACTCTTTCGTGGGGCGTGTGGGGCGAGACAATCAAAAGGTATGAGAAAGAGTAAGTATCCATCCACCGACATCAGCGTCGGTTCCGATATAGTACTCATGCCCGACCTTGAGGGAAGTCTTTGGTGTAAATGACCACGCGATTCCAAACCACCCTTTGACGAAGCTACTGTCATAGAAGTCGACGGTCGCATAGCCGTACTGGGCACCAAGGGTTAGCTCGAGTTCCCGCCACGATGACCAGGTACATTCAATGCCTGCGTAAGTGATGAAGCCATCCCGAGCAGCATACCCCACGTTTGAGGTATCCCCGAGGTACCAATACCCCTCGAATACCTCAAAAGCCGTAGCGCTACCTCTGAACGGTAAAAGGTGGTCTGGTAGGCTGTAGTCAACACGTCCGATTGGGGTGATAACATCACCGTCAACATATTCTCCAACCTCAAACATGTCGTAATAGTTGATCGACAAGTCGAATTTCCAAGGAGTTTCCGAAAGTGGAAAAGCGTAGCCGATGGTATAGTCGCCCTCGGTCATTTGCTCGACACTTGGTGCAGCTTGCCGAGTATTGAAGTAGAGGCCACTTACAAAGGCCACATGAAGGTTGATTGTTTCAACAGGTTCATCAACGACAAGAACATTGGGGTTGAAGATGTACCGATTGCGCCACTCGAAACCAACCGATACTTCAGTCGCTTGGGCGCAAAAGGAAAGGAGGGACAAATACACCAAGCAAACAAGAATGCGAGTACGCATGCTCTACTCCTTCCGGGGTTACTGAGTAGTTTGGAAAAAACACTTCTGTGTATGATTAAATCACAATTAAAACTAACATCAAACTCCGATTGAATTTTTTGCAGTATCTAGTGCGTGTTTTTGGTAGATTCAAATAATGTTTTGAAATCAGAGCTCGCATCCGCTACTGCCTTCCATGTGTGATCCCACTTCTTTTATCAGAAGTTCGGAAAACTTTCGTATTAGAGCAACACTGCCCAAAAGAAAAATGAAGCAATGAATGTTCCTGCGAATGCTACTAAGCAACGAGCTAATATACCCTTCGACGGTTTCAAGACCACACCGTACGTTTTCGGGTACAGTGAGTATATGGTCGATATCCCCACAAGAACAGAAACCAAGATTACTGGCACTAACATCATCCATATATCGCTAAAATACACAAGCCATACACCATGCAATACCAGCCATGTATATAATGCGCCAACATGAAGCCGCTTATATCGTATCGCGTGATAGGAGATACCAAAACCCAGCAGTACTGGTAGCAGTGTGAAAATCACACTACCCACAAGTAATATGGTCTGAAAAATACTCACAAAACCCGCCGTCGAAAGGTATACTAGCAATGTCCATGAAAAAATTGGTAGGCACAGTAAATATGCTAGGAGTACCGACTGCGACAACAAGAAAAGCTCTATATTAACAGTTTTGGAAAAAAGTTTTAAAAACATGTTGTATGCATACTAAGTATACATAGGGTGGTTAGTTATGTATAGGCGTTTAGTAGGTATGCGTGTAACTTCTACTGAAGATACTTCCTCCCCGTCAACCTTTCCGGCAAACAACTCTTGCCGTCCTCGGGGTACATCTCGTACCCTTTCCCGTACCCCGAGTCTTTCATGAGTTTGGTGGGGGCGTTGCGGATGTGGAGTGGAATCGGGAGGTTGCCATACTGTTCAACATCCTTGGTGGCGGTGTTTAGTGCGTCGTAGGCACGGCGATCTTTTTTGGCTTGAGCGAGGTAGGCGACGCCATGTGCGAGATTGATACGACACTCCGGGAGGCCTATCGTTTCACACGCACGAAACACTTCGTTCGCCAGCACGAGCGCGGTTGGCTGCACGAGGCCAATATCCTCACTTGCAAAGATGACCATACGACGGGCGATGAACTTCGGGTCTTCACCTGCGGTGAGCATGCGAGCAAGATAGTAAATTGCGGCGTCGGTTTGACTTGCGCGCATACTCTTGATGAATGCGCTTATGGTGTTGTGGTGTTCCTCGGCATGCTTGTCGTACCGGAGGCGTTTGTCTTGAAGTGAACTTTGGAGTGTTTCGCAGGTCACCTCGCCGTACAATGACAAGGCATTTTCAACAATCGTGAGTGCTTGTCGTGCATCACCGTTTGCGCGGGTCACGACCCAGTCGATGGTTTCCGGTGTGAGGTCGAGATCGGTATGGCTTAAAATGGTAGTGATTT
>CAZWNC010000018.1:0-20994 GCA_964635195.1 uncultured Candidatus Saccharibacteria bacterium
CGTAGTAATCTTTGTTGCTCATGCTGTTGTTATATCAATGACACACGCACAAAGGATGCGCGCACGTTCCACAGGTGACGTTATCCAGTTTCCGCATCTCGCACCTTAGGACCTTCGTCTCCTCCCTCGTCTTTCTTTTCTTCAGTCTTTGCCTCCCCTTCCTTGCTCATAGCCTCACCTATTTTGGAGAGCTCACGGGAAAGTTCGTCTGTGGCATTGCGTATCGCCATTCGGTCGGTACCGTCTTTGTATGTCTTAAGCGCATCTATCTTTGCCTGAACACCCTGCTTCACCTCGTCACTCACCTTTGCCCCATGATCAACGAGAGACTTCTCGGCAGTGTACAGAAGCTGTTCGGCCATATTTTTCGTCTCCACAAGTTCACGCTTCTCCTTATCCTCCGCCTCATGCTCCTTGGCTTCAGTGCGCATGCGTTCTATGTCCACATCGGAAAGTCCCGAGCTTGCTTCTATCCGAATTGACTGCTCTTTGCCGGTCGCCTTATCCTTTGCTTTCACATTGAGGATACCGTTGGCATCGACGTCGAATGTAACTTCGACCTGCGGCATACCGCGAGGTGCAGGTGCGATACCGTCGAGAATGAAACGTCCGAGTGACTTGTTGTCCGGTGCCATGGCACGTTCTCCTTGGACTACGTGTATCTCAACCTGTGTCTGGTTGTCAGCCGCTGTCGAGAAAGTCTGACTGCGCTGTGTCGGAATGGTGGTGTTTTTCTCGATGAGCTTTGTTGCGACGTTTCCCATTGTTTCAATACCAAGAGAAAGCGGTATGACGTCAAGCAGTAACACATCCTTCACATCACCCTGCATGATACCTCCCTGTATGGCGGCACCTGCCGCAACCACTTCATCTGGGTTGATCGACTTGTTCGGTTCCTTGTTGAAGTACGCCTTTACCGCTTCCACTATGGCAGGCATACGTGTCTGCCCACCCACCAAAATGATCTCATCGATATCCTCTTTTTTGAACGGAGAGGCCTCGATTGCACGCTTGGTGATAGCCATGGAGCGTTCGATAAACTCAGTCGCGAGCTCCTCCAGCTTTGCTCGTGAGAGATGAAGTAACAAGTGCTGTGGCCCTTCGTCGGTTGAGGTAATGAACGGAATGTTGATTTCTGTTTCAGAGACGGTCGAGAGCTCCATCTTCGCCTTCTCAGCCGCCTCATCGAGACGCTGTAGTGCGAGGGCGTCCTTTGTGACGTCGATACCCGAACTCTTTTTAAACTCATCGGCAATCCAGCGCACAATCTTCTGATCAATATCGCGTCCACCCATGTGCGAATCGCCATCGGTGCTTTTGACCTCGATCACGTCATCACCCACCTCCAATACTGAGATGTCGAACGTACCGCCACCGAAATCGTACACGACAATCTGTTCGTCTTTTTTCTTGTTGAAACCGTATGCGAGCGCTGCCGCTGTTGGCTCGTTGATAATACGCTTCACGTCAAGACCTGCGATCCTGCCTGCATCTTTGGTTGCCTGACGCTGACTATCATTGAAGTATGCAGGCACCGTGATGACCGCTTCGGTAATTTTTTCACCCAACTTTCGTTCCGCATCGTTCTTGAGTTTTTGCAAAATCACCGCACTGATCTCCTCGGGACTGTAATCTTTGTCTCCCATTGCAATACGAACACCACCGTTGTCGGCGCGCTTCACCTCGTACGGCACGATGCCTTTATCCTTCTGTATGGAATCCTCTTCGTAACTGTGACCGATAAAACGCTTAATTCCGTAGATGGTATTTTTCGGGTTCGTGACCGCCTGACGCTTTGCGATAACACCAACCGCGCGCTCACCTTTTTTATTGATGGATACTACAGACGGTGTCGTGCGATTACCTTCCTCATTTTCAATGATATGTGGCTCACCGCCTTCGACGATAGCCATTGCGGAGTTTGTCGTACCAAGATCGATACCTAGAATTTTTGCCATATGTATATGATACTTACTTGATAAGTCCGGCTGCAAAACCGCAAGCTCCAAACAAATAATCGCTCAGAATACACGTTGTATCGATGTATTTCAAACCTATTCTTTGCTTAGGGTTTGGGATCTTGTTCCGGCACGTGCCGCCGATACAGTCAGTACGGCGTTACTCGCACTGATACACCACCACTTTCGCGGCACGAATCACTTCATCGCCCACTTTATACCCCCGTTGCAACACTTGGGCAATGGTATGGTCGGCCGCGTCACTTTCCGCCGGCTTCACACTCATGCATTCATGGAAGACCGGATCAAACTCATCGCCAATCGCTCCGAACGTGGAGAGTCCTTCCGCTTCGAGTGCCTTATGGATCTGGCCGAACACACGCTCTACGCCTTCGCGCCACGTTGCGTCAACTTCACCCCAACGGGCATCGTTTGTCGCAGACGCAAACGCATCGAGAGCGGGTATAAGAGATTGCACTATTTTGCCACGCGCTCGCGCGCTCGCGCGCTCTCTTTCCTCATCGACCACGCGACGAAAATTGACAAGGTCTGCCTTCGCCCTCTGCCAGCCGGCCAGGTTTTCGTCACGCTCTTTTTGGCAGACCTTAAGCTGTTCGCGCATCAATTTAAGTTTATCTTTGAGTGCGGAGGCACTTACCTCACTCTCCTCGAGCGCCAACTCCTCGCCCGAGTCGGCGTCAAGAATCACTTCTTCTTCATGGTCGTGTGCGTGGTGGTGGAGAGCATTCATCGCGACACAGTATATGCGAAAAAAAGAGGGGTGTCAAACACACACTTGACAATGTGCTTATTAATGTGATGCTCTTTTTCTATAAAACATCGAGGCAGGTACTCTTGCTCTTCACATATTTTTGAAACGGAACTGAGCGACCGTACCCTCTACAGAAAGATGATGCTATACTGCGCCAATGCCAATACAAGTACTCTACATACATGGCGGAGTCACCTTTCCCACACATGACGACTACCTGACTTTTTTGCGGACAAAAGAGTTGTCACTCGATCGATTGCGTGCAGAGCGGGACTGGAAGGACAACCTACAAGACACACTCGGTCCCACGTACGATGTTCTAGCACCACGTATGCCAAACGGAACCAATGCGGTCTACACGGAATGGGAGCTCGTCCTCTCGCGAATCCTTCCCCTACTCTCGGACGGAGTGATACTTATTGGACATTCCCTTGGTGCGGTATTCCTTGCACGATACCTCTCGGAACATGTGTCACCGATACAAATACGTGCCACCATGCTTGTTGCAGGTCCTTTTCAAGAGAGCGACCTTGGAGAATCTTTGAACGACTTTCTTCCCCCGACCGATTTTTCCCTCCTCGACACACAGGGTGGCGGACTGTTCATCTATCACAGCACCGATGATCCGGTTGTGCCCTATACCCACGGCGAGCTCTACGCTCGCGCACTTCCTCGTGCCACCTTTCGCTCTTGTGAAGGTATGGGACATTTCAACACCGCCTCATTCCCTACGCTTGAAGCGGATGTCCGCTCACTAGCGTAATCGGCCTATACCCAAAGCGCACGAGATACTTCTCGATGTCACTATACGACTTTCCACAAAGCATACCTCCTGCAAGAAACTTTTCTTGTGTCACGTCAGCCAGTACCCATGCCGGTGGCACGAAGAGGGATTTCTCTTCCTTTACCGAAAACTCCACATCGACAAGCACAAGTCCTGCGAGAGCATCTTGAAAGACATCAATCTCGTAGGTAGTAGTGTCCACTTGATGGTAGTATCGTACTTTCCGCACCCGCTTTCCCTGTACCACCGCGAGGTCTGCGTACTCTTCTTTAGTCAATGGGATTGTGTTCTCCGTATGGTGCGATGAGTCGTTCTCAGACACCGGCTCTTTTTTCGTAATTTCATACTCCTCGCCACACATGCGTATGCGAAGCGTCGGATGCTCTACTGAAGCAGGTACATAGATGTCCATAATTTCCTTCGATCGGACACTCGATGAAAAACCGGGCGGCAACTCTTTTACCAAATATGTAAGTTCAAATTCATCAATCATGTTGGAAGTATAGCAGAAGCGATACGGGCGGGTCGAGACACACCTACATTCACCGGCGTGCACCTCACCACCCGGACGAATTTTCTCGTCAGTTTTTTTTGCACCCACACCGTCGGAATGCCAACTCTGACGTTTCGCACGTACCGACATGAAGCCGCGCGCACGTCGCATTTCCTAACCGCATCACCACTGCACGCGCTCGATCCCATACCTCTGCAGGTATTCATTCGCTTTGCTGAAATGTCGACACCCGAAGAAACCGGTATGCGCGGAAAGTGGCGACGGATGGGCGGCTTCAAGCACCAAGTGCTTATGTTCATCAACGAGCGTTTTCTTCTTGCGTGCATAGTTTCCCCAAAGCAAAAAGACCACGTGTTCCCGTTCTCGAGACAGTGTACGAATCGCCGCATCGGTGAACGTCTCCCACCCTCTACCCTGGTGACTTCCCGCCTCACCCTCGCGCACGGTCAATGTTGCGTTCAAAAGGAGTACCCCCTGCTCCGACCAACGTTCGAGATCGCCATGCTGAGGCAGCTCGACACCTACATCACTCTTTAACTCTTTGTATATGTTTTGAAGCGAAGGAGGTACACGAACACCCTTCGGCACACTAAAGCACAAGCCCTGTGCTTGACCCGGCCCGTGGTATGGGTCTTGCCCGAGCACCACCACTTTTACTCGATTGAACGGACATCGATCGAACGCATTGAAGATGAGTTTTGGGGGCGGATATACCACGGCGTGCAGATACTCATCTTTTATAAAGCCGGAAAGAATACGCCAGTAGGGCAAAGCGAACTCGCCTTGAAGTGCCTGTTTCCAAGAGGACTCCATTCGTACCGAACCACTCTCTCGCATGACCGCATTGTAACACAGGAACGACGTATGAACTTATGAGTAGTAATTTCATACAGAAACGTGCATGTAAAGACCCCGCCGCTGGCGGGGTCTTTACGCTTTTACGAAAGCACTCGCACGCTTACAGTGAGAGACTCTTCAACTCTTTCCACGTGTTCATGTTGTACACCTTCAGTGCACTGTCGCTCAACACATAGAAATTGTCATCAAGATAGAGAGCGCGACGCACGCCATATCCCGACACAGTATGTTTGAGCGAGAGCGTACCGTTCGCATAAGAGAAGATGTACCCGCCCTCACTTCCGGGAATAAAGAACACCTTGTTGTCCGCATCGCGCAAGAACGCATGATGGTTCCCTTCGACTTCGCTCCAGCTATCTTTAATGACATACTTTGACTTTTCAGTCGGTTTTGCAGGATCACTTACGTCGAAGATCGAGAGTTTAACACCTCCCTCCTCACGTCCCACCCCAAGGACACGATCATCACCGAGGTACTCCAAGTATGCGCTGTAGCCGGGAATCTTGAGCTCACCCGCCACCTTGGGAGCGGTCGGAACGGAAAGATCGAGCACGTAAAACGGGTCAATCTGTCGGAACGTCACCACATAGCCCACATCTCCCATAAAGCGCACTGAGTAAATACGCTCAGTCTTACCAAGGTCTTTGACACTTCCTACAACCGAAAGTGCGCTGTTAAGAACATACACGTCATTCACACTCTCTGCGCTACCCCAGCCACCATCAACAGTTACCGCGACACGCAGATTGCCCTCATACTCGTCGAGCGCAAACTGATTGAGTAGATGCCCAGGAACATCACCCGTTGCCGCGACCGACAACGTATCGACCGAAATACGCATCAAACGTGTGCGATACATGTCGCGAATACGTGCCTTCAGGAGTTCTTGCGTTTTGTTACCCACTTCCGTTTCTATGCGCAGACGCTCGTCGGCAGACTTTCGGACAAGTTCCGCCTCGAATACGTTACTAATTTCTTGTAACTTACCGGCATCAGAAATGTCGTACCCCTGTATCGCTTGCGCTCTTGCTTTCGCACTTTCCGACACGTGGGGCAGCATCGCTGTCAACAAGATATCGGCCATAATGCGAGACTCTGTGCCCTGTTCACGTGACGCGACGTAGATATTATTCTCGAACATTGACACGGTCGTATTGCCTGCATCTGCAGCAAAACTGGTTTGCCTTAGTGTCACCCCACTCGAAGGATCAATAGCGAGTACGGCATACAAGTTGTCGACGGGCTCAATACGTTCCGGCACCATAATGGTGTTGCAGGGTATAACCATGTCCACTCCATGACGCTTCATAGGAGCGACGGGGCACGGTCCCGTGTTCTGTAAGTACGTACTCGTCACAAGATATACTGTGTCGTTCAAGAGACGTGCGGTTACTACGGAAGTATTTTCCTTCAGAGAGTAGTCCCACACCTTGAGCGGCTTCTTCGGGTCTGCGACGTTGTACCCAACAATATCCGGATACGAAAGAACGACCAGTATCTTTTTGTTTTGGACTAGAAGCATGTCACCGGTCTCTTTGATCGATTCACTCATGATGGCAAGATCTTCGGGTGGCAGCGCATCGACGATTTGCGTACCGGACTCACCATGATACGGAGGCATGACGCTGGGAGAGGAAACAGCTCGATCATCAGCGGGTGCGGGCATGTCATTAAAGTATCTGTAGGTACTTGCTGCGTTACTGATGTATATGCTCGATCCATCCGTTTTCACGATATCGGGCTCGTCGATACCCGCAACTTGAACATTGGTGCCAGACATACGGTCTGCACGTTCGTCCGCACTCGACGTTTTAAGCGTTCTGGATTCCGTACTTGCACTCTGAGCTTCCATAGCCGGTGCGGCAGTGAACGCCATATCACCACCCCGTATCCCGTATCCCGCACTACGCTGTGCCGAAACATACGCGGCCAAATCGGTAGCGTCACGAACGGTACGGTACCCGCGCCCGCTCTGCGCCACACCCGTACCTTGTGCCTTACGCACGAGCGCACTTCTACCAACCGGACCAACACTGTTGCCATGCCAACCGGGCATCGAAACACTACTTGCATAGAATGCCTGTACCGCAGAACGTGTTTGTGCACCGTAATAGCCGGTGGGGCCTGCGGGTATCGAATAACCAACGTCAATGAGACACTGTTGCAGTGCGCGAACCTGAGCGCCACTTGCACCATACTGTGCACCGACCATACTTTCCGCAGTACACGCCGCATGTACAGGGATGGTTGCTGTGAAATAAAGTGCAGACAAAACGCACCCTACACCTAATAATACCCTGAATGATGGACGAAAAACCGTCCTATGTATGCTGTTCATATGCCCTCCAGTGTACATGCACGGGCAGTTTCCGCAAACAAACCTATGCACACGACCTTCTGCAGAAACATGCGGCGTACGCCGGAAATTTTGCACCCTCACCCTCCAATCGTACCCTTCCTTACAGTATCGGTGTACCGGTCAGTGCCGTCACCCGATCTTCTACCGGTGGGTGGGTTGCAAACAACTTGTTAAACGAACCGCCGATACCGGTACGCACACCAAAAGGACTGGCAATAAAGAGATGGGCGGTTGCATTGCTCGCATGCTGCATTTCTTGACTGTGCGCTTTTATTTTTAATAGTGCACGAGCGAGACCTTCCGGGTATCGTGTCAACAAAGCACCGGAGGCATCAGCTAAAAATTCTCGTTTACGCGATATGGCAAGCTGCATGAGCGAAGCGGCAATAGGCGCGATAATCGCGGCTACCAAGGCCACCACCAAAACCGGACCTGACATGTTTCTCTTATTGCCGCCTCCATGAAAAAGAATGCGGGTAAAAAAATCTGAGAGCACAGCGACAAAACCGACAAGCACAACTGCCACAGTACCGATCAGAATATCTCTATTCCCAATATGTGAAAGTTCGTGTGCTAACACTCCTTCGAGCTCACTTTTATCCAGTAGAGCCAACAGGCCTGTCGTGACAGCCACGACACCATGCTCTGGGTCGCGACCGGTCGCAAATGCATTTGGAGCACTGTCCTGAACAACATACACCCGCGGCTTAGGAAGACCTGCAGTGATTGCAAGATTCTCGACGATGCGATGCAACTCGAGAAACTCTGTGGGATTCGCCTCTACCGCACGCGTCATCGAGATCACCAACGAATCTGAGTTTCTATAACTGTACACATTTGTGACAACAGCAAACAAAAGTGCGACATAGAGAATCAACGGGTCACCCAGATACCAACTCGCTCCCCACCCAAGGCATACGACAATGACGAGGAAAACCGACATAAGTAACCACGTCTTTCGAACATTTGAAGTTTGATGTGTGTAGAGCGTTGCCATTGTCAATGCTTGTAAGGATTTGTTTAGTATGAAGCAGTCGTGTTGTTACTGGAGTGTGTCATGCACATGCTCACACCAAGCCATACAGCGCATGGATTGTGCTTTATTTTCCTGACGAGGCATCCTTACCGTCATGGGGAGCGACGTCCGGTATCGTAAGACGTACAACCGTCTTTGATTTTTCATTGGTTTCATACTCACTATCCGACGACCACACGAGAAAATGCTTACGTTCAAAACGCCCACGCAATCGCGCGTGACGCTCGAGCGCATCGGCAATATCAAGATCTGAAATGTCTTCAAGCTTCTTTATGTATTCGATGACCGTTATCACGTCTGCGATCTCGTCAGTGAGTTCCTGTTTGGAAGCGGTCTCGGGCAGAGCGCTCGCCTCTTCCTCCACCTTTTTAAGGAGCTCGATACGATACTCTTCGTCGGTAAGCTCACGCACCTCACAGTCATGTCCCTTTGCGCGAATAATATCCGGGACATTGTCCCACACCAGTTTGTTGTAGTAGATACGTTCTGTCATACATTAAAATTGTACTTTTACGGGATTACTTGCCTGCACCTTCTCGTCCGCCTCAAGCTCAAAGAACTCGCGTTTTTCGAACGCAAAGGTATTACCAATAATATTGCCGGGAAACTGTTCGAGCGCCGTATTAAGATCTCGTACGTTACCATTGTAGAATCTTCGTGACGCTTGGATTTTGTCCTCGGTATCCGTCAACTCACGCTGTAACTCCAAAAAATTCCCGTCCGCCTTGAGTGTCGGATAATTTTCCGCAACTGCAAGCAAACGTCCGAGTGCTTGCTCGAGGCCGATCTGAGCACTCTCAAATGCCCTAATCTGTTCCGGGGTGATCTTACTCGGATCGATGGTCATCTGTGTTGCGCGCGCCCGCGCGTCTGTTACTGCGTCCAGCGTCTCACGTTCATGTGTTGCATACCCTTTCACCGTTTCCACCAGATTGGGAATGAGATCGTATCGACGCTTCAGTTGCACATCGATGTCAGACCACGCTTCGTTTGTCCGTTGTATGAGGGCAATGAAGCGATTATAGATTGCGACACCCCACAGGACAACGACCGCAATAATACCTGCCAGAATATATCCAATCATAGACTGTGTACTAAAAAATTAATCTAATAAAAATGCTGCCTGCACAATCTCTGCAAAGCAAAGTATACCACAGAATGCCTCCGGCAATGGTGCATATTGTGTAAAATCGACCTCGCTTCACCAGCACTAATCCACACGGGGTTGCTTGACTTTTTACGTATAATGTGTATACTGTAAGCTACGTTAGACGAACCGCCGCAAGGTTCACTACTCAATCGTAGTTGTGTGTAGCTTCGTTCTAATGGGTCGTGTGTTAATAGAATGTAACTACACAACGCAAGCATATGTACGGTAATGACAACCGTGGTGATTTCGTGCGCAAGCCCATGGTTCAGGGTAACTGGACCTGTAGCGGCTGTGGTGCTGCAATCACTGAGCTTCCGTTCCAGCCGAGTCCGGACCGTCTCGACACTCTTTTGTGTCGCGACTGCCACCGAAACTCACGCCCCGCTCGTACTGGCGATCGCCCCGCACGGAGCGACCGACCGATGGTCGAGGGCAACTGGAGCTGTGCTGATTGTGGCAAGGAAATCACTCGCCTTCCTTTTGAACCGAGTGGTGACCGCCCAGTCCGCTGCAGCGACTGCCACCGCGCAAGTCGTCCCGCACGGGATGATCGTCGCTGGTAAACCACACACGTGGCCAAGTAACGCATCAAAAGCCCCCTCGGGGGCTTTTGATGTATATCAAACACGTGACACCACATACACAAAAACACCACGCCAATATGCGTGGTGTTTTTGTGTATCACGAATCTCGCTCTTCTAGTACATGCCACCCATACCTCCCATGCCACCCATACCTCCCATGTCGGGTGCACCGGCTGTCGGCTTGTCCTCAACCTCTTCAGCAACAGCTGCTTCGGTTGTCAAGAGAATCGCTGCGGCAGATGCGGCATTTTGCACACCCAAACGCGTGACCTTCACCGGATCGACGATACCTTTCTCGAGCATGTCCACATACTCACCTGTCTTTGCATCAAATCCTGTATTGCCCTTCTCAAGTGCGACTTTATTCACAACAACCATTGCACCATCTTCCTTACCTGCGTTATATGCAATTTGGTACAGAGGCATCATGAGTGCTTTTAAAAGCACCTCGTAGCCCGCCCGAAATTCGGCATCATGCTTCTTGTCCTTAAGCGCTTCACTGAGTTTGTGTGAAATTTTGGTAAGCGCCGTACCACCGCCTGGAACGATACCCTCCTCGATTGCAGCCTTAGTGGCATTAACCGCGTCCTCGATTTTGAGCTTCAAATATTTCATCTCTGTCTCTGTGGCGGCACCAACCCGAATCACCGCTACGCCACCGGACAACTTCGCAATGCGTTCCTCCAGTTTTTCACGGTCAAACTTGCTGTCAGTATTTTCAAGCTGCTTCTTAAGGGACGACACACGAGCCTCAATATCGGGCTTCTTACCGTTACCACCTATAATAACAGTCGAGTCTTTGGTTGAGACCACGCGCGATGCTTTACCGAGATGAGCGACCTCCGCCTTATCGAGCGAAAGGCCTAGCTCCTCAGCAACGACACTGCCTCCAACCGTTATGGCAATATCTGCCAGCATGTCCTTCTTCCGATCGCCGTAGCCAGGTGCCTTAATTACCAGTACGCTGAAAAGTCCACGCAATTTGTTAACGACAAAGGTTGCGAGTGCATCACCGTCACAATCGTCCGCTACGATGACCAACTCCTTTCTGCCCGACTGTGCCAACTTTTCGAGAAGAGGAAGGATATCTTTTATACTCGATACCTTTCTGTCAGTCACGAGCACCGCAACATCTTTATACTCGGCCTCCATACGCTCCGGATTGGTAACCATGTACGGAGAGACATACCCCTTGTCGAACTCCATGCCTTCCACTACTTCGCTCTCAATACCGAGGGATTGACTCTCCTCTACCGTCACCACGCCGTCTTTGCCAACCTTTTCAATAGTTCGTGCAATAACCTTACCGAGCTCTTCACTCTCGGCAGAGATAGTGGCTACTTGTTCAATCTCCTCAATACCTTTGACGGGTTTTGCCATCGCTTTCAATTCCGCAACCGCATCAACAACCGCGGCTTCAATACCGTGACGAACGTTCATTGCATTTGCACCTAAAGATGTGCGCTTCATACCCTCATGAATGATAGCCTGCGTGAGTACGACAGCGGTCGTGGTGCCGTCGCCGGCCGCGTCGTTCGTCTTGGACGCCACCTCCTTCACAATCTCCGCGCCCATGTTCTCAAACTTGTCTTTGAGTGATATCTCTTTTGCAATCGACACACCGTCGTTGGTGATGGTTGGTCCACCATATCCCTTGTCGAATGCCACATTACGACCACGAGGACCGATGGTCACACGCACCGCGTTACCAACCGCATCTACACCTCTCTTAAGAGATTTGCGAACATCTTCTCCGAAAAGTACTTTCTTGTTTGCCATACAGTATCTTTTTTAGCTCGTAATAAACTTTTTTCAACACCCTTCTGCGCCAGACACATGGCCACTGGCATGGTGTACAATCATATAATTATAATATCGAGTACACACAACTCATGGTCTATCGAGGCGATTTGCACACTCCCTACTCAATAACCGCACTTATATTCGACTCATTCACCAAATAGAACTTGGTATTTTGATACTCAATCTTGTCACCCCACTGAAAGATGACCTTATCGTTCACCTTCACCTCGATGGGCACACGCTTTCCATCATCCAATCGCCCCGGACCGACTGCGACGACGATACCACGATCTGCTTTCTCCCTATCTACCGTCTCGGGAATAATGATGCCGGAAGGTGACTTGGTGCCAAGCTCCTCATCGGAGAGTGGTCGAATAAGTACCTTGTCGCCGAGTGGGCGAAGGTTTGGTTTTTCGCTTTCTGACATACGATTAGTGTTGGTTACCTACTAAATTGCAGCGTTACTCCGACAGTTCCGCAATAATGCACATGCGGACAAAATCCTTACGGGAGTAACTTTCACTCTGCAAGTATACAGGAGAAAATCAAAAAACGTCAACCAGCACCCTGTCGCCACTGCCTGTGGCGAGCATCTTCATGATCATCACCAGCACTTGCCAAGCTGTACACAAACGGGTATTATACGCTTTATGCAATTCATAGTCACAGTACTTCCGTTTGTCCAGGCAACCCTTTCGATTTTACTCATCGTGGCCGTTTTGTTGCAGGTACGTGGTTCATCAGTTGGCGGTGCGTTTGGAGGCGGTGACGCGGATACCACCTTTTACACACGTCGCGGAGGTGAAAAAGGGCTTTTTGTTATGACAATAGTCCTTGGAGTCGCATTCGCACTTTCTGCGTTCATTGCGCTCTTCATTCACCAATAAAGAACCACATTGGTTCCTGCCACGCGCCGGCACCATCATGGCTTGCCACTCGCGTGCCTGCATATGACATATCCTACCAGTGAGCAAGTGCGGGAATACGATGCACATTCGCGTTTTTCTTTTACCGAAACGCTTCTTCACTTCAGCCCACTTCAACGCATTTCGGTGTTCTTTTTCGGCTGCGTACTGCTTGTTTCCGGTGTAGTGTTAGCGCGCGGAATTACTGAACATACGCTCGTAGACATGCCACGCTCCGGAGGCACATACCGAGAGGCGATTATCGGAACACCCCGTTTCATCAACCCAATCCTTGCTATGTCGAGTGCAGACCGTGACATGGCCGCGCTTATATACGCAGGGCTTATGTCACGGAATGGAGACGGACAACTTATCCCACAACTTGCGGATTCATATACACTCTCGGAAGATAGCCTCACCTACACCTTTATCCTTCGTGAGGGTATCACATTCCATGATGGTACACCCATCACTTCTGCGGATGTCGCATTCACCATCGAACAAATCAAAAACCCCAACTTGCGCAGTCCGCAATTCACCTCATGGGAAGGTGTCACGGTTGACACCCCCGATGAACGTACTGTCACCATATCGTTACCCGAACCGTATGCCCCGTTTATAGAGAACACCACGCTCGGTATCCTGCCACGACATATTTGGGACCCCCTTGCCGACGATCAGTTCTCTTTCAGTACCCTCAACACAAACCCCGTGGGAGCGGGTCCATATAAAATAAAACGGGTGGTCGTTGATGCGTCGGGCATACCGACCCGTTATGAACTTGATGCATTCAAGGGGTATGCATTCGGTACTCCCAATATTAGCAAAGTACATCTCCTACTATATCCGAGTCGAGTCGAGGCGTTCGATGCCTATACAAAAAATGTGGTGCACGCTGTACACGGAATACCTGCACCTGATGTGGCGGCGTTTCTGCAAAGTCCCGAAAGTGAGAATGCGACGATACTTCGCACACCACAGCTCCGCATGTTCGGCATATTCTTTAACCAAAACAAGCAGCCGATATTCCTAGACCAAAACATACGACACGCTCTCACTGAAGCGATTTCGAAAGAACAACTCGTGCAACACGTGTTTCATGGCTACGCAACAACACTTAATGCGCCCATGCTCCCCGTTGATCAGTCGAATGAAATCGCCACAACAACAAACGACGCAAACGAGCTCACGGAAACCGTAGACACAACGGGCGTGGAGCGTGCTCGAGCAATTTTGGAAGATGACGGATGGAGCCACGCTGAAGGGGAATCATTCTACTCCCGCACACAAGATGAAAAGACCGACCGAATGTCCTTCACGCTCAGTACAGTAAACACCCCAGACCTCGTTGCTGTCGCGGAACTCGTGAGTGGAGCATGGCGTGAGATGGGTGCGGAGGTTGAGCTTAAAGTGTACGAACCAAATGACCTCACTCAGAGTATTATACGCCCGAGACGGCATGAGGCACTTCTGTTCGGTATGGACTTAGGACACGAGCTTGACCTGTACGCATTCTGGCACAGTTCGCAGCGCAATGACCCCGGACTCAACATCGGACAGTATGCGGACATTGAATCAGACACCATCCTGGAAACAATACGTACCACCTTCGACCAGAAAGAGCGCGCCCGACTTCTGCAGACCTTTGCAGACCGTATCACAGCGGAACACGCCGGCGTGTTTCTCTTTGCGCCCGACTTTTTGTACCTTTCACGCAACACGATTCACAACACTACACTACACCCACTTACAGACCCAAGTGAACGGTTCCACACGATACATGAATGGTATATCGAAACAGATAGAGTATGGCCGTTCGTAAAAGACTTACTTGACTAGACTCCCCTATAGTGGTAATAGTGTACTTGGCACTTCCACGTACTTTTTAAGAGGAGAGGGGTATGGAGAACATCGAAAAGACGTTCGACGTAATTGTCGGCACAAGGGTACTCAACAGAGCTATTGTGTTGCGAGCACGAGTAGCGGTACCTAGCCACATCAACGCAGAAATGTTACGTCAAGCAAACGGGTTCTCATTCATCTCGATCGACAACATCCCACCAGTCAACAGAGAGACCCTTGGACGCATCGTCAACCTCACCCAAAACACCACTCTCAACTATCCTCCGGAGGACGACACTTATGGACTCCGTCGCTTGATGTTAAACGCGCTTGGAGACCTCATCAAGCAATATGCAGCGATGGAGTAGACAGGCAAGAACCAATTGCACCAGAGCATTGCTCCTGGTGCAATTTTTAACGCAACATTACAGCAAGTAGAGAGCCTTTCGCCCCCTGAGTTGTCTTTTTATAATGCTTTCTCGAACCAAATTCTCCAACTGCCTTTGGACACGATTCGGAGTAGTGCCAACTTTCTGTACGATTGCACGTTCGGATATCTCACCTTCCCCGATAAGTATACGCAGTATGACGCCACGTATCTGCCGATCACTTCCTTCAAATTTTGACTGCATGGCGTAGTGTTTGCTTTTCATATTCAGTCGCACCCCCTGCTCTTTTAGGTGCGCACCATAATCCATGAGCGCTGCGTACCATTCCCGCGCACGACCCTGGGGACAGAGTACTGTAGTTAATTGCAAAAGTTCTGCATCAGACACCTCTGAACGATGTGCAAAGAGGTGGTGAAAAAGAACCGTACGAATATTTGTTTCAACCATACCACCGTCCTGACCATACGCAAAGGCACACACCGCACGCGCAGTGTACGGCCCGACACCGGGCAATCGCATGAGCTCCTCTATAGTGCGTGGTACGACACCTGCGTATGTTTTCTGTATGACCATCGCAGCATCGTGTAGCATTTTTCCACGTCTGTTGTATCCAAGACCCTGCCAGGCAATCAAGACTTTGCATAATGGCGCGCTCGCAAGTGCCCGAATGGTCGGAAATATTTTAAGAAACTCAATATACTTTGGCACCACTCGTACAACTTGGGTTTGTTGAAGCATCATTTCAGATACCAGTATATGGTATGGATCGACTGTGTTACGCCATGGCAAATCATGTCTCCCGTGCTTTTTGTAATATGCCCACACGGTTGACCGTAATGTTTCTATGTCTTGTGAGGAAGCTGACATGACACTCCAGAATATAAACAGTGTGCACCATCAAGAAAAACGTACGGAATCATTTTGACAGTATAACAAAAAATGTGAGAGGTTGCCCTCTCACATTTTTGTTATTTCTTCCCTTTCTTGTCCTTCTTCGGCTTCTTTACCTCCTTCTTTTCCGAAGCGTTTCCTTTTGCCATGGTGTATTGGGTACGTACCTCATACGAAAGGTGCCGACCCGAGGCAGCTTCGATTTAGCGGGGTGCACATGCTCGACAACATATGCAGATACCCTGAAGCTATGTCCAGTATAGTGACATGCACCTCATGCACACAAGCATGTGGATAACAAATGACTGTCTGCGAATATCCTATACGCAGTTCGTTTACACGGGACACATTACACTCTAAAGATTTTTCCCGCCGGTGGGTACAGCTTCACGAGTGGATCCTTCTCAATGTCATATACACGCGCAGGAGCCACCTTTCTACCGTACTCGATCACCCGGTACGTAAAACCGAACCAGTCCTCTTTCGGAAGAAGTGACATGAGGTCACGCTCTATTCGAACAGGGTCACGTGAGTCAGAAAGATTGTACCGAATGACGAAGCGCTTCACGTGAGTGTCCACTGCAATCCCATCCACAATACCAAACGCATTACCTAACACCACGTTTGCAGTCTTTCGTGCAACACCCGGAATCGTACACAGCGCCTCCATGGTGCGTGGAAGTACGCCGCCGTACTCACTCGACACCTTGCGTGCGGCCGCCAAGATGTTCTTTGTTTTACTCCGAAAAAAACCCGTCGCGTGTATGTCGCGTTCAAACTCTTCCGGTGTCGCACGCAGATAGTCTTCCAAAGTACGATACTTCTTGAAAAGAAGCTCGGTCACCTCGTTTACCTTTTTGTCCGTACACTGTGCCGAAAGTACGACAGCAACCAAAAGCTCCCATTCGTTACCGTAGCGAAGCTCGATGTGCACCTGCGGAAACAGATGCTTTAATGTGCTATCGAGGGCAAGCAAACGCACGCGACGTGCTTCGGCTAGTGCGAGACTCTGGCGGGATTCATCCGAAGCCATCGTGTCTACAGGAGCAGGTACCGTACGCATGAAATTATGCAACTTTTTTCACCTCCTCACCGCCTTCTTTTGCAGATACAACAACCGGTTCAGGTATAGACGTATCTTCTTCACGACGTCGTGCGTCTCGCGTATGTGTCCAACCTTCATAAAGGTACATAAGCAATGAACCGAACGCAAACAACACAAGAAGATAGCGCACCAAAGAGCCGACGATGGGTACGAACGGAAGTAGAATGAACGCAGTCGCACCCAAGAACACCCACAACATGACTTTTTCTTTACTTTTTTCGGCAAGCCATGTGCTCAATATCGATGCGGCGGAAACGGGAGCAAGAATGATTGCCAGCAACATCGTACTTACATAGGCAAGCAACAACAGTACGCCGAGCGGAGCCAAAACGATAGTGAAAAGCATGCAGATCGCAATGATCGGAAGCGCAAACAAAAATACGAACCCGACGAGTATGCGTGTACCACTGCCGTGCACCATGTCCACCGACATGTGTCTTTTGAGCGGCGGGAATAGATAGAGGACCAGAAGAGCTGAAAGTGCAAGTACAAGCACTTGCACGATTCCTACATATATACGCGTGTCGTACACGGAAACAGTTCGCTCAACTATCGAAGGGTGCACTGCACCGGTGATCGTCGCAGTCTCCGAGAAAAACATCTCACGCGGCGCTTGGTAGGTAAATGAACCCCCGACACGTGCATCATCCACCACGCTGACCGAGTCGCTCACACGTACAACCACATCATGGTCTGCAACACCCTTCATGGAAAAAGCGTTCGCACGCACCTCAAGCGAACCCTGCACCACTCCATCAAAAATGACATGGTCGGCATACACAAACACGCCCCCCATAATACGAGCATCCTTTTCGACACGAACAGTACCGCCTGCGACAAACAGATCCTCTTCGATGACTCCATGAATGGTTACCACACCACCAATCGCACGGACATCACCCGCAACAGTGCCTCCGATCTCCACCGTACCACCAGCAACGGTGACATCGGCTGCGATATCACCCGCAATGACGACATTCGTTGCAAGTGCATTCGCATCACCGTTCACTGTTCCCTTCACTTCCACACGCTCTCCTGCAGCATAGATATCTCCTTCGATTTCTGTTCCCGCGTCAAGCGTGTACGTATCGCTCGCACGAATTGTTGCTCCAAACACGGGAGAAACTGGCGCAAAAACAAAAAGTAGACACACACAAGAAAACAACGCAAGTAATGTACCCGACCGTACCGTATCAATAGTTCTTGTTTGACAGGATCGTTGCACAAGCTGAGTACTCATATACTGTTTTTTACAAAGCAGTAGGTATAAAACGCCCCTCACGTGCGGCACTGTTCGCGCGCAACATCTCCAACAGTGTCATGTGCGCCGCCGCGTTGTTTGCCGCATCGCCACGCCACGCCGCGATGACCGGCTCTTCAATCGCGCGTGAGTACGAAAACGTAAGTGGCCAGGGCTGCTCGCCCGACATTCCTATTGCATTCAGATTTTTGGTTGCCTCATGTGGGGTTTGTCCGCCCGAAAGGAATACAACACCCGCGATACTGTCCGGCACCGTCTCACGCAATGCCGCAAGTGTCTCGCATGCAATGTCTTCAGGCACAAGCGGCGTATTGGATCCTTTTCCGGGGAGCGCCATGCTCGTCTTCAGAATGAGCGCATCGTACTCAACTCGATCCGCATCACATGCTTCGAAGAGCGCTCGCAACGTTGCCCGCAATACCTCTCCCGACCGCTCAAGTGTATGCGAACCATCGAAAAGTACTTCCGGCTCAACCATTGGTACCATGTCATGGAGCTGCACAAGTTTTGCGTATTTTGCAAGCACTTCCGCATTTGCCCGAAGCGCGGCCGATGTGGGTAACCCATCACCTATGTGAATGACCGAACGCCACTTGGTGAATCGTGCACCCAGGTCATAGTACTCATGGAGACGATCATGCAACCCTTCAAACCCCTTACTCACCTCTTCTCCCGGACACTCCGCAAGTGGCTCAAGACCCTGATCAACTTTAATACCGGGAATGATACCGCGTTGTTCGAGTAAGGCAGGAAACGCTGTGCCATCGTCAGCACATTGACGTATCGTTTCGTCGTAGAGAATCACACCACTCAAGTTCTGTTCTATCTCGGGAGCGGTAAAAAGCAACTCGCGATAGCGACGATTATTCTCGGCATTCGGCTCAAGACCGATTGGTTCAAAGCGCTTCTGCATGGTTGCAGAACTTTCGTCTGCGGCAAGAATGCCCTTTCCGGGAGCCACGAGTGCTGACGCTATGTCTTGGATTGTCATGAAATGATAAAAAATTACCCGAGTAAGAACATGGCAGGTTTGCAGAGCGGGATGCGTAGAACATACCGCACAACCTGGTGTGACACTTGACAGTGTAGCAAAGAATGGGTATAGACGACAACTCTGTTCCGTAGTGTCATGCACGTCGAATAATGCTATGATTTTCGCATGTCCGTACTGATCAAAAACAAAAAAGCGACCCTCAACTACGAAATCCTCGAAACCTTTCAGGCCGGCATCGAGCTTTTTGGACACGAGGTAAAGAGTCTGCGGGCAAGTCGTGGCAAACTCGACGGCGCGCACGTCTTGGTGCGCGGTGGCGAAGCGTACGTTGTTGGCATGTCCATACAGCCCTACCAGCCCGGCAACACACCGAAAGACTACGAAGCCGAACGCCCTCGTCGACTTCTCCTCACCAAAAAAGAACTCTACACACTGATTGGCGTCGAATCCACCAAGGGTTTGACACTTATCCCACTTTCGTGTTATACTAAAGGAAGGCTTATGAAGGTCGAAATCGCTTCTGTTCGCGGCAAAAAGCAGTACGACAAGCGCGAAGATATTAAGAAACGAGACACTGAGAGAGATATGCGCAGGACACTGAAAGGTGAGAGAGTATAGATACCGCGCTCGTATGGGAATGCGTATGCGTATGGGGCGATGACAATCCCTGTAAGAATATGACAATTCGTACGTTTAAAGACTTAGACGCGTGGAAGCAGGGGCACGAGATTGTACTCCATGTGTATCGTTGCACGAAGAGTTTCCCAAGAGAGGAGCAATTCGGGCTTGTGAATCAAATGAGGCGTGCGGCAATATCCGTGACTTCAAATATTGCCGAGGGCTTTGGGCGCCAGACCGGTAAAGATAAAGCTCAATTTTACGCAATTGCGAAAGGTTCGTTACTTGAAATACAAAGTCAACTTCAAGCGGCGTACGATTTAGAATATATTTCAAAGGAAACTTTTGATATACTGGACGGAGCAATTGAGCAAGCAGTACGAGTAACGTATGGACTAATCAGAAGCGCGTTGGGAACTTGAGACCCCATACGCATACCCTTCCCCCATACGGTCCCCGGAAAGTATTTGAATTCTCAAATACTTTCCGGGGATGACCGGCTTTGACAGCGGGATCGTTCTTTGAGATGTGCAGGCAGAAGTCTGGGAACTTCTTAAACAAACCCAGGAACCAATACGTGCAGCTAAAACCGCACGGGCAGTCCGCTCACCGATTCAATTGAGTCCGTTTGCAGGCTCGCTCGCTTTTGCCTAACCGCACAGGTTAGCCAGAGGCCGTCAGTATTGGATAATGTCGATATGCTGATACTGGCGTAATATTGTTCGACTATGGTGTGCGAGGGTAGCATCTCCAAACACATCGAGACCAAGCATGCTAGGAAGGATAGATTTTGTCCGTTTCGCCCTACCCTTCCGAAATCTTCAAACGGTCTACGCCTGTAGAACATCCAAGGAATTCTCGTTGGACGCGGGTTCGATACCCGCCATCTCCACAGCCAAAACAACCCACCCGAACAGGGTGGTTTGTTGTTTTGAGCTGTGGAGATGAGCAAGGTGCCTGCGCACCTTGCATGCGGGTATCGAAGCGCGGAGCCATGTCGCTTTGCGACAGGCGAGCGTAGACGAAACGCACTTAGCGTTTTGCGAGGCACAAAGCAAAACAGTTAGTGACGTATCGTCGATACCCGCCATCTCCTACCAGAACGCAACAAAACCGAAGCTGTTCGCTTCGGTTTTGGCGTCTAGTGGACATCGTGCGTTCTAGTTGGAAC
>CAZWNC010000019.1:0-17812 GCA_964635195.1 uncultured Candidatus Saccharibacteria bacterium
TCTCTACGTGCTTCAGTTTTGTGCCGTTGATGATGGCGACTTCGATACTGCACTTCTCAGCTTCGCGTGCCGCGATGGGATCGAAGGGGGAGGAGAGCCCCGGGTCCCAACGGTCGGGGAGGAGTGCGCGGAAGCTCGGCCAATCGATGTCTTTTATGAGCTGAGCATCCTTGTGCTTGTGGGGATCCTTGTCGTATGCGTAGTCGATGTTTGAGAGGTTCACGAGGCGCTTTGCTCCGAGGTGCACCGCTATCTGTACGGCACGAAGGTCGGTCGAAGCGCCGGGACGGTAGCCGGCTGCGACAATGAGTTTCGCACCTTTGGGAATATCCAGCACTTCATCGGGGTTGGTGATGATGACCGGATGCGCGATATCGCGAAAGATGGTGCGCAGGAGGTGGCCATTTAGGCGTGTGGCATGCAGGCCGAGCCAGTCGAGGTCGTCGGGGGTGAGCGTGCTCACCTTGCCCGCGGCATCTTGGTACCGCCGGGCCGTCTTGCCACCGCCCGTGATGATGGCGAAACGCTTGCCGTTGGCCACTTGCTCGAAGATAAATTTCTTAAACCGCTTTAAAAATGTGATATCAATGCCATCGGGTACAATGAGCGACCCGCCGACTGAGATGACGATGGTTTCGGTGTTCATGTGAGTAACTATACCGTACCTGCGTGGGGCAATGCTATACTTACCGTATGTGCGACAATCACTCCTCTGATATGACACATAAGGCCAACAGGCCCGGATGGTATCGTGTGTTTATTTCTTTGGCTATTGGCCTGGCAGTGTTGAGCTCGTTCATGTTCGGTGTTGCAGTTGTGAGTGAAGCGGGGTATTACCCACAATTTACGAGACTGATGACGGGGTGTGACCCGCGTGATGAGCTATACGATATCTGCAGAATGTACTCCGACGGTATTCTTGGTGAAATTACTAATTTGTTCACGAGCGAGCGCAATCAGGACGAGCCTATTTTAAAAAAACCCGTCATCTACCTCTACCCCGAAACCACAACCGACGTCTTGGTACAACTCGACTACGACGGCACACTCATTGCCGACCACCCACCGTATGACACCAAGATTGGTGGTTGGCGTGTGACCGCACAACCCGACAGTACCCTTACCAATCACACCGACGGCAAGGAGTACAGCTACCTCTTCTGGGAAGGAGAACCACGCATACCAACAGATTGGGATCTCTCGACCGGCTTTGTGGTCGCGGGAAGTGACACACGCGAGTTCCTGCAGGAGAAGCTCGCCGATATCGGCCTGACGCCCAAAGAGTACAACGAGTTCATTGTATACTGGTACCCGAAAATGAAAGACAATCCGTACAACCTCATCCACTTTGCGGATACGCAATACATCGACACCGCACCCCTTACCATCACTCCCACTCCCGACTCCATGCTCCGCGTTTTTATGGTCTACACACCACTCACACACCCGGTCGACGTCACCCCGCAAGCATTCACCCCTTTCACCCGCACCGGTTTTACGGTCGTGGAGTGGGGAGGGACGGAGGTGAGACAAAAATCATGAATAACATTGCAAGAAAAAGATATCATGCAACAGTGATTATTTGGTTTTCGTATACTGCATTTTTGCTCAGCCTACTGTTTTTAGACAATCAGTACATGTGGTCATATGAGTTGTATAAACTCGGTGTACTACATGATATTGTCAAAGGGGTTTTTCTTGCGGTCTTTTTTGGTGGGGGGTTGCTGTACTCACTCGTATTAGTGTTATTGATGATGGTGTGCAGTGTTTGGTCGGCACATCGCAGAAGCATTCAGCTAACTATTCGTGACGTGACACTGTTCGCCGTACTCTCGGTCGCAGGGCATGTCTTGTTGGTGTTAACAGAGGTCTTGATGAACCACAATTGTACTAGTTTCTGTGAGTTGGCACCGAACATGATTGCCCTGGCGCCCATGCCTCTATTCGCGTTGCTACTTAATCATACGTGGGTGGCTCTGGATGTGTGGATACAACAGGAGTCACTACCTCTATTTCCTGTGGCGGTACTCGGTCTTTTAGTACAATTCACAATCGTCGCTTTGTATTGGCTGATTTTAAAAATTTCTGGTGTTTTAAAAATATGAGCATGGCCTGGTCACGTTGCTGTTTCTCTGGAACGCCTTCACCCGCACCGGTTTTACGGTCGTGGAGTGGGGAGGGACGGAGGTGGGCAGTAAGATGCACTATTGACAGGTGCAAGCATGCTGTAATATAATGTAACATATCTTGTTACACTAAAATATGACCACCGCAACCAAACAACGCAATATTATAAATATTTCGCTTCCTCCCGCACTTGCGCGGGAAGTGCGTGCTGAAGTAAAAAAAGAGGGATTTGCGTCTGTAAGTGAATATTTTCGACATCTTATTCGTGAACACCGCAAAACACAATTGGCAGAAGAGCTTCGCATAGAACGAGAGGAGTTTGCCGCCGGCCGTGGCGTCGTGCGCACCTCGCTGAAAACGCTACGTTCCTAACGTATGGAGATTTACTATCTCCCACGTTTTGCGCGCGACTACAAAAAGCTTTCCGAAGAGGTGCAGACAAAAGCTGAAACGGCAGAGAAGCTTTTTTAGTGTTGACCCATTTGACTCTCGACTTAAAACACATAAACTGTCCGGACATCTTACTGGTTTCTGGTCGTTTAGCGTTTCATTTTCACATCGTATTCTCTTCGAATTTGTCGATGAACATACTGTGCGCTTTTACCGAATCGGGGATCACGATATCTATGACTGACGCTTGCGGTCCAAATAGGGCTAACATTTGTCATTCCGTTCACCCGCACCGGCTTTACAAAACGTGGAGTAGGGAGGGAGGTGAGACGCAACAGGATGTACCAAATGCTGAATAATCCCCCGAGGTAGCGTATACTGTACGCCATGTTTCGACATATCTACGCGATGCTTCTTTTCCTGGGGGTATTGGCACCATGTGGGCTGTTGCATGCCCAGGAAGACACGATTCCTTCTTTTGATGCGCGTGTGACCGTGCAGAGCGATCGTCGTGTCGAGGTAAAAGAAAAGATTGTGTACGACTTTAAAGACCGCGAACGACACGGCATCTTTCGAGTAATCCCGTACAGTTACCAAGCGGAAACTGCAACGTACGAAGCGCGCATTAGCTCCGTGATGGTGTATGACGGTGCGGGGAATCCACTCCCTTTTATTGAAAGTAAGGGGAATGGCGAACTAACGGTGAAGATTGGTGATGCCGAGACGGTCGTGACCGGTCTGCAGACGTACGTGCTTTCATACATTGTGGAGGGGCCTTTTCTCTATTTTCCGGCGCAGGATGAGTTCTTTTGGAATGTGACTGGCGTGTGGCAGAACGGCATTGATGAAGCGAACATTCTTGTGGACTTACCCATCGGTGCAAAGGTGCTCGACGCGGTGTGCTTTCGAGGTACAGCCGGCGAAGAGCGTGCGTGTGACGAGCAAGAGCGTTTGGAGAACGCACAGCAAGCGGGGTACCGTGCATACGCGAAAGGTCTCGCCCCCGGCGAGGGTCTCGCAATTGCCGTCGTTTTTCCTAAGGGGGTTATTGAACAAACCGAGAAGCCGTGGGATGAAGAGGGCTTCTCATTCGCGGCACTTTTTGCCGCGCTATCTCGTACCCCTGTAATCCCCTTTTCCCCCTATGTGCCTATGCTTTTGCCGTGTGTGGCGTTGTGCATGTTTGTGTATCGTTGGTATGTTCGTACGCGTGACGTGAGTAAAAAGAAGCGTGTCACGCATGAAGTCGTTCCTCCGGACGGTGTAACGCCGGCACTGGCGGGTGCGGTATACCACCAGGGTATCGGGCCACGCACGATAGTTGCCGAACTGGTGCGTCTTGCAACGGAAGGGTACCTGCGGGTATATCGTATCGATCGGAATACCGAAACACTCTGCCGTACCGATTATCTTCTTGAGAGTAGTAAGGAGGATCGACCCAATGATTCGTTCTTGGCGGCTCTCCTCGAACAGCTTTTTTGTCCCGCTCACCTAGCCACGGAACGGGTGGGAAAAAAGGACGTGCGTGGCGTACTCGTGTCAAAACTTTACAGTGCCCCCGTGGCGGAATATGACACCATCGTTGATCGTCTGTATGGAGACGTGCTTGCGCGCGGGTACGTTCCGGAGCAGCCTGGTGCGGTGCGTACACGGTACTACGTGTTCGGTGTGGCCCTGTGTCTCCTTGCGTCCGTGGCGTATCTTTTGAGCCAAGCAGCACTCGGTATATCTTTGTTCCTGTTTGGTCTCATCTGTATGGCGGCAGGGTGGTTTGTGCCGGTGAAGACACACGCGGGTGTTCGGACACGTGAACGGCTCGAGGGGTTTCGGCGATATTTACTTGCAGGAGAACCTTTCGACACGTCTCGGGAGAGTGTTGTCGAGACGTTCTCTCGACAGGTGCCATACGCGATTGCCCTGGGTGTGGAGCGAGAGTGGGCGAATCGTTTTGCCCCGCTGTCTATGCACGACCTTCCGTGGTATGTGGAAGAAACGGGAGTCTCGAGTGAGGAGGTGGCGAGGGTTGTGCGTATGTTTGCAGTCGATGTGTCTGTGGCGCTTTCATCTCCCGCTCGTGTTGGTGACGGAAACAGCACAGCACCGGCGCCGGGAGGCTCTCCTGAAATTGACCCGGTTGCGTCAGATGAAATGAGTCCTTCATCTGAAGTAGTCACACACAAAAATGTATGATAGGTATCTTTGACTCAGGATCAGGTGGCTTGTCGGTACTGAAGGCTCTGCGTGAGCGTGCGCCACACGCGGACGTGGTGTATTTTGGTGATATCAAAAACGCGCCATATGGGGAGAAGAACAGGGAGGAGCTCGGTGCGCTCACCGTGTTGGGGATCGAGAAACTCATTCAAGAAGGTGCGACCGAGATCGTGAGTGCGTGCAATAGTGTGTCGGTGTCGATCGTACTCCCGATGTTCGAAATACTCGATCTGCCACATGCGAACATTATTGAAATGGTCGGGCCGACCGTAGCTGCCTTCAAAGAGAGCGGTGCACGGGTGCTCGTGCTTGCCACGCGGGCAACCGTTGAGAGCGGAGTCTATCCAGAAAGTTTTCGTATGGTCGGAGTGGAAGCGCACAGCGCCGCAATACCGGGCCTCGTGCCACTCATTGAGGCCGGAGCAGGGCGTGACGCGGTGCGTGCCGAAATCGATGCCGCATTACGACCACACGCTGCTGCAGGGTATACCCACATTGTGCTCGGGTGCACGCACTTTCCGCTCGTACGAGGTGTCTTTGAGGATGTTGCGCGTGCGTGCGGTCTCGCGGTTACGTTTTTCGACCCTGCAGAAGCGGTCGCTGACGCGGTGTGCAAGCGGTTCAACACTTCGGGAAGCGGTGTCACGCGTATCATCATCTCACAAGAAAGTGCGGTGTTTCGGCGTTTGGCAGACGCCGTCGCCCCCGGCAACACCTGTTGTGTATCGAGTCGATCGAAGTGAGCTATATAGTGTATAGACCTTTGCACGTGTACAATTCCGCACCACCACATAATTACAGTATGAATACCTGTATTGGTACTGTAATTATTTCCCTTACTGCCGTACTATACTCTAGGTTTGAACGTGTGTGATGCCTTACCCGCAAGCGTGCGATACTTTTGAGCGTTTGCACGTACGCTGACTTCCGGCTCATTTCCTGCTATGCTGGGTGCATGGAAACTCCTTCAACTCCGGGCGCGCGGTATGGAGACGTCTTTTCAGGGCGACGCATTACTCAAATGGGTCTGGGGGTGCTTGGTCGTGGGGTAGGGGACGCCGAGTATATGGCGAAGTATGGAGCCGAACTGCTGGTAACCGACCTTAAGGAGGAAAACGTCCTTGCCACATCGGTCGAGCGTCTCAAGGAGTATCCGAATGTACGCCTTCATCTTGGAGGGCATACTCACACCGATTTTGAAGCTGGCGATTTGGTGCTGAAAGGAGCCGGGGTGCCTTTCGATTCAGAGTACATCGCGCATGCGTACGCGCATGGAGTGCCGGTTGATATGAGTGCGTCCCTCTTTGCGCGTATTACACAGATACCGCTTCTCGGAGTGACCGGCACAAGAGGCAAGTCAACCATTACACACTTGCTTCACTCGATCCTTCAAGCGGAAGGCAGAGAGACGCTTCTTGGTGGAAATGTGCTTGGAGTCTCGAACCTTGCACTGCTTGACGTTGTTTCGCCACGAAGTATCGGCGTATTCGAGCTCGACAGTTGGCAATGTCAGGGTTTTGGTGAGGAGTGTTCACTGAGAGCTCCGAGTGTGCGTCAAGGCCCGCTTTCGCCCTCGCTCGCCGTCTTTGCGAGTTTCATGTCTGATCACATGAATTACTATCGCGGTGACATGGAGCGCTACCTTGCCGATAAGGCGCACATATTCATGCATCAGAGTGATGCAGACGTGCTGGTGCTTGGTCGTCAGGCAGTGGACGCACTCCGGCCGTACAAGACACGTATGCGCGGTGCTGTCATTGTCGCAGACGCCTCCGATGTGCCACGTGACTGGCGCTTGCGTATACTCGGCGAACATAATCGTTACAACGCAGGTATTGCAATCGCGGCGGCACGTGCATTTGGTATCGACGACGAGGTCATTCGTGGTGCGGTGGAGGGGTTTGAAGCGTTGCCCGGCCGTACCCAGCTCGTACGTGAAGTGGCGGGGGTGCGTTTTTACAACGACACAAACGCCACGACTCCCGACGCGGTGTTGGCCTCAGTCAAAGCACTTGACCCGGAAGGTGCGCGACGCGTGGTACTCATTGCAGGGGGTGTGAGTAAGGGGCTCGACATGAGCGGCATGGCACAGGCTTTGCGGACGATCTGCAAGCATACGGTACTCTTGCCGGGAAGCGGTACGGACGCACTACTTGCCACGGGTGTTCTTTCTTCCGACCTGTACACACACAGTGCAACCCTTGATGAGGCGTTCGTGTACAGCAGGAGTATCGCCGTATCCGGAGACATCATTATTCTCTCTCCGGGGTGCGCGTCACACAACCTTTTTAGAAACGAGTACGATCGGGGCGAACAATTTGTGGCGCTCGTTCGTTCGCTCTAATCATTTTCGCTATGCACGTACATCTCATCGGTATCGGGGGGATAGGCATCTCGGCACTCGCACAGTTGTACGTGCACCAGGGACATCGCGTGAGCGGCACGAACGACTCAGAGAGTCCGCAAACACTCGACCGCGTACGCGCGCTCGGGGTGCCTATCTCGTGCACCGTCTCCGTTGATGAAATTCCGCGCGATGTTGACCTCTTTGTCTACAGTGACGCATGGCTTTCGCGTGCGCCAACCTTCATGGAGGCGGTGCGCGCTCTCGGTACACCAACCATGTCATACTTTCAAGCGCTTGGCGATGCGACTCGGGAGGGTCGGAGCGTTATCATTACCGGTACTCATGGCAAGACGACTACGACCGCGATAATTGCAAAAGTGCTTACGGATATCGGGGAAGATCCTACCGTCGTGTGTGGAAGTATTATGACCGAGTTTGGAAGCAATTTTCGTGCCGGCAGACCTGATTTGTTTGTCGTGGAGGGTTGCGAGTACATGCGTCACTTTCTGCACCTCCACCCGTACGTGCTTACAGTGAACAACCTTGAGCTCGACCATACCGACTACTTCAAAGACCTTGCTGATGTACAGGACGCGTTTCGCACATTGGTGTCGAGTGTGCCAGAAGAGGGAGTGGTTGTGACGAACACAGACCTCCCGAACGTGGGGCCGGTGGTGCGCGGAGTTCGGGCATGCGTGGTGCCGTATCAGCAGGTGCCAGTGCCAGTGCTTCGAGTCCCAGGTGCCTTTAACCGCGCGAACGCCCAAGCTGCCAAAGCCGCTGTACGTGCACTCTGTCCCACTGCGGACGAAGCTGCGCTCGATCGTTCGCTTGCCGATTTTGCAGGCACGTGGCGTCGTTTCGAGTATAAGGGTGTAACCCCCGAAGGCGCCCTTGTGTATGATGATTATGCGCACCACCCCTCGGCAGTGGAAGTGACCATCGCGATGGCCTGTGAGTCCTTTCCGGACAAACGTCTCGTCGTCGTCTTCCATCCGCACCTTTTTTCGCGGACGCGGGATTTCATGGACTTGTTCGCGACCACGCTTTCGAAGGCGGATGAAGTACTCCTTGCACCGATCTATCCCGCTCGCGAGGAGCCTATCATGGGGGTGACGAGTGGAGTGCTTGCGGAGAAGATCGTTGCACTCGGTACCCCCGCCCGAGCGTACAGTTCCTTTGAGGAGATTGTCGCATACCTCACACGCAATACGACACCTCGGTCACACGATCTCGTACTTACTATGGGGGCAGGGGATGTGTACGAGGTTGCCGATACGCTTGTTGCAGGCGAGCGATCTTGATGTGTGTATGGGAAAGCGACGTGAGTAAGTAGCTTCTGGGGTGCGGAGGTAAGCACGACCTCTGGTGTGTATAGGCGCGTAGACAGAGACACCTTGCATGCTACAGTACAGGTATTAACGGGTAGTAATACAACATATGGATACAGTATCACCAGTGCAGGGATCACGGACTGAAAACACCCCCTCTGCACCGCAGTCTTTTATCCCACTCGGGACACCCGCCGGTCCGGACGGATGGTCGTGGGGTGCGTTCATGTTGGGACCGTTCTATCTCATTGCAGTACGGAAGTACATGTATCTTTGGATGTACCTCCTTATACTGGTACCGGTCGTGAACTTTTTTGCATGGCTGGGTATCATGCTGTTCCTCGGGGTGAAAGGCAGGTCGTTGGGCTATGAGAGTGCCACCTTCACCTCGCAAGAGCAGCGGGAAGGGTTTTTCAACGCAATCGAACATGCAGGAAAGATCTCGTTCTTTATCGCTCTTGCAGGTATCGCGCTTTGGGTCATTATCATGGTGTTGTTTGTTGGGTCAATGACCGCGATGATGCGCTAGATTCTTTTATTCGAATGTACACACAACCCGCCACTGTGCGGGTTGTGTGTTTATCCCCAGAGTTTCCCACAGTTTTGCACACCATATACACTTGTTTTCCACAAGAGGGTGCTATACTCCTAGTACCCCCTGATCTCGCTCACGCGCAAGCGTCGGCGATTTTTTCGTGTACTTTGCATGCGGTCGGTGAAATAAAACCGCGCCTGTTTTGTACAGAATATCGCATAAGTTATTTGGTCGGTCATGTTTTCACCATCACGCGTACGCGCGCTGAGGCGTCAGTATGCCTCGGTAGTGCTTATACTCGCTGTCTTTTTTTGGGCTTCGGGCGCACCCTTTTTCTCGCGTGCGCTGGCGTTGCAAGTCACTGATTTCAGTGACACGCTCTCCACCAGCAAGCCCGGCGTTGGTGCTGATCACACACTCCTCTTTACAACATTGAGCGGAGTTCCTGCCGACGGAACGACGATTGACATCGACATTCCGGTCGGCTTTGACGTGTCGCTCATCGACGAAGATGACGTCGATGTTGCCGATGATGGGACTGAGCTCACGACAGGGCCGGTATGTGGCGCAGTGCAGGCCGCCGTAAGTGTTGCGGGGCAAACTATTACGGTGGAAATGTGTACCGGTGGCGGCGGAGCCATCGCTCCGGGCAGCGTCGTGCGGGTCAAAATAGGAGAACATGCAGTTGAGTCCGGTATTGGTTCAGCGCAGGTCGTGAACAGCGTATCGCTCGGTTACCACGAAATCGGTGTCGGTGGTTCTATGGAAGATGTCGGGTACACGGGGGTTGTCATAGTGGAGTCGGTAACCGCTTCGGGTGCCGTTGAAACATATCTCGGTTTTTCTGTAGGTGGTGTACCTCTCGGAGAGGGGGTGAATGGTGATCTGACGCTTACAACCGGTACGACAACTGCGACATCAGTCCCTTTCGGTTTGGTGACGTACGAAACCGAGTATGTGCTCGCGCAAGACCTTTTTGTGACGACGAATGCAGGTAACGGATTCACGGTGACAGTGGAAGCGTCCGGCGATCTTGCATCAGACGCAGGGGCAACAATCGATTCTTTTACAGACGGTAGCGCTCTCGCTGTGCCGGCACCGTGGTCACAACCCGCGGCAGATACAGGGAATACGGATACGTACGGGCATTGGGGGGTTACCACGGAAGATAATTCGCTCGCTGATGGAGATTCGTTTGACGTGGCACGCTATGCGGGCAACTTTATAGGTGTTCCGCGTGAAGTGATGTATGCAACCTCGAGTGCCGATGGTACGACTGCGCACATCGGCGCAACACGCGTAGGATATAAGCTTGAGACGTCGGTGATGCAGGAAGCGGCACGGGAGTATCGAACGACACTGACGTATGTTGCCACGCCGATATTTTGAGGCGCAATTCATGTACGGTATCTCCCAGACATGGCATGAAGCATGATCTGGTTGGATGCTGATGCGGCCACTTACCTTTTGGACAATCGTCGTTATTAACTCCGGCCGTATGGCAGCTTTCTTTTTTTAGTACGCGCTGGTATGCTCTGTATGCATGCCACCAACACTATACATCGTCGCAACGCCAATCGGTAATTTGGAAGACATTACCATTCGTGCGCTGCGCGTACTTAAAGAGTGTGACGCGATACTCTGTGAAGATACACGGGTGACACGTAAACTTCTTACGCACTACGGCATCGAAACATCAACCATTTCGTATCATGAATACTCAGGGCCTGCAAAGTATGAAAAGGTGCGAGCGTTGCTTCTGGAGGGGAAGACACTTGCATTGGTGACCGATGCGGGAACTCCGGGAATTTCCGATCCGGGTGCACAGCTTGTCGAGCATGTGCGGAGTACGTTGCCCGCTGTCCGCATTGAGTCCGTACCAGGCCCAAGTGCGCTCGTTGCGGCATTTTCTGTTTCGGGTATTGTCTCAACGTCGTTTCATTTTTACGGTTTTCCGCCACATAAAAAGGGACGCAAGACCTTTTTTGAGCAAGTAGCAAAAAGCGAGTGTGCGGTCGCTTTTTACGAGTCCCCACATCGCTTGGTGAAGGCACTTGAGTCGCTCGCAACTGTGCTGCCGGCGGTGCGAAAGGTGTATGTGTGTCGCGAACTCACTAAATTGCACGAAGAGGTAGTCTCTGGGAGTGCGGCCGAGGTGCACATGCACTTCGTGCAGCACCCCGATACAGTGCGCGGAGAATGCGTGATCTTGGTTGCGTGAATATCACACAACGCTTTTGGTTATCGTCGCTTCGAGGTACAATACGCATATGTATAAAGAGACCGTCCTCTTCATTGTTGGCATTCTCGTGTTTTGCATGCCGTTTTACGGACTACCGCTCACGTGGGTGGAGCCGATACAGTTTGGTGTTGGTGTGTGTACACTCTTGCTTGCGATCGCGTATCGTCTCGAACGTCGCAGAACCATGCGGGACGAGACAGAGTTGCTGCATGTGGAGCATGATCCGCATGTGCATGCGTAAGCGAGGTCTGTGGTACTGCTATGGGCACTCGACAAACATCTGTACCGCACCGCGTTGTACCGCTCATGCTTTTTTCAGGCGTGGTGGGAGCGGCAATTTCCTCCGGGCTCTTTTTTGGTGTTCCTTTGTGGACACCGACCGTGTATGAAGCAGGTGCGGGCGTGTCCGAGGAGCCTCATCTTGAGGTCGTCCCCGAAGAGAGTGCGGGTGTTTCCATGCCACATGAGCAGGTCTCCCCTGTGCACTTCGCCTCGGGCACGCCCCGGTATGTGTCGATACCCGATGCGGTGCGAGCGATTTACATGAGTCAGTGTGTTGTAGGTACCCCATCGTTCCGAGACGATCTTGTAGCACTGGTGGAGGCAACAGAGCTCAACTCGATCATCATTGATCTGAAGGATTACACAGGAAAGTTGGCGTTCGAGACGGACGATCCAGAACTTGCAGATTCGGTCTCTGACGCGTGCGGGGCTCGTGATATGCGAGAATTTGTGACAAGTTTGCATGAGAAGGGCATATACGTAATCGGACGTATCACTGTTTTTCAAGATCCGTACTACTCACTCAAACACCCGGAGCTTGCGGTTAAGTTTGCGAGTCCTGCAGGTGCGGTGTGGAAAGACAACAAAGGTCTGTCTTTTATTGACGTTGGAGCAACACCATATTGGGATCATGTCGTGAAGATTTCACGAGAAGCGCATGCCATCGGATTTGATGAGCTCAATTACGATTACGTGCGTTTTCCTTCCGATGGCCCGATGAAGAATATCACCTTCGATTGGGCAAAAGAGAGAAAGAAGGAAGAGGTGCTTGAAGATTTTTTCGTGTACCTGCATGATGCAATGAAGGATCGTTCAAAGTATCCGCAGGGTGTTGAACCCCCGGTCATATCGGCAGATCTCTTTGGCATGGTTACTACAAATTATGACGATCTTAATATTGGGCAAGTGCTCGAGCGGGCACTGCCGTATTTTGACTACATTGCACCAATGGTATATCCGTCACACTACCCCAAAGGTTTCAATGGTTGGGATAATCCGAATACGGTGCCCGGCCCTTTGATTAAGTTTGTAATGGATTCAGCCGTTCGACGAACGATTGCCACGAGCTCACCTATCGCCGTACGGGGTGCGGAAGCGCTTATGACGACCGTGGTGATACCGCCGACTGCAAGCGGTACTGCAACGACCACCAAAGAGGTTCCAACAGGCTTGTTTACAAAACAGGTGTACGACAAAGACAAAATCCGACCGTGGCTACAAGATTTTGACTACGGAGGCACCTACGATGCTGCGGAAGTGCGTGCGCAAATAGATGCAACATACGACGCGGGGCTTGATTCGTGGATGTTGTGGGCGCCAAGTAATAGGTATACGCGAGAAGCGCTTGAGGCGCCGAATGCACAACTCTAACCGGGCGCCATTGAAGCCCTCTACATACCGGAATCAGCCGAAGTTGCTCTCAAACGTCGGCTTCTCCACTTGGTAGAAGATACCGGTGGGCACTCGATCGTCCCTTTCTCCGCGCACCAGTTTGAAAGCGGAGTCGAGGCGTTTGGGGTTGTGTGTTGCGTCGAGTCGGTACACGCGCTCCTTGAAATGTTCGCGGGTGTCGAAGAAGGTGATGCAGGGTTGTATGATCTCCACAAAAGCAAATCCCTTGTGTCGCATCGCCGCTTGCATGACCTCTTTGGTGTGTGCGATATCTGACGCGAAGGTGCGGGCGACGAACGTGGCACCCATGACGAGCATGATAAGGGCGGGGTTCATGGGCTCGTCGTAGCTGCCTTCGGGTGTGGTGCCACCCTTAAAGCCCTTAGGGCTGGTACCAGTCGCTTGGCCGGTCGTCAGTGCAAATACTTGGTTGTTGTGTAAGAACAGAGATATATCGGTGTTGCGGCGTGCGGCGTGGGTGATGTGGTTCATACCTTCTGAGAAGGAATCGCCGTCCCCGGTAAATCCGACCACATGCAGCCTCGGGTTCGCGAGTTTGATGCCGGTGAGGGCGGGAATGATGCGTCCGTGAAGTGAGGTAAACGTGTTTACTCGCAGGTAGTCGCTTATCTTGCCATGGCACCCGACACCCGCACCCGCAACCAGTTCGTGGAGTGCGAGCTCACCCTCTTGAACCATTGCGTCAACCGCCTGTCGGAATGCAACAAGAATTTGGCTGTTTGGGCACCCTGGGCACCACGTGATTTTTGTGTCGGTAGCAAGATTGAGTGACATACTATAGAAAGCGATAAATCTCCTTTGCCAATTCCGTTGGTGTAAACGGCTGTGCGTCGTACTTGAGCACCTTGCGCGTAATCTCAATCGATGTCTTTTCTCGAATAAGTGCGGCAAGTTGCGCGGTGTGATTTCCTTCAACGTCGATGATAATTCGTGCACCCGCAAGCTCGGCCTTCACACGGTCTGCATCGAAGGGTTCCATCCAGAGTACCTGCACGATTTTGATCGGGGTTTCGATGTCCCGTATCGCCTCAATGAGAGCACCCTTCGTCGATCCCCAGCATACCACTACTACATCGGCATCCAATCGCCCGTAGGTCTTTACGGTAGGGAACCATTTGAAGTCTTCGTAGATGCCGGCGTACTTACGAAAGCGCTTGTCTTGCATTTCGAGTATGTCATGTGGATTTTCTGTCGCCTCACCTTCTTCGGTGTGTTCATAGCTTGTCGCTTTGACGGAAATGTTTGGTGTGCCGGGGAACGCCATGGGTGAGACACCGTCTTGTGTGATTTTGTAGCGCTTGTACTCACCGCCCACATGGAGTGCTCGTTTGCCCATATCCGGACCCTTGCTCGCTTCGTCTAAGACTACGCTCTTATAGCTCTCCGATAAGTGCTTGTCGGAGAGTATGATCGCGGTTATTTGGTATTTCCATGCAAGGTTCATCGCATCCGCAGCACAGACAAAACATTCTTCGACATCTCCGGGGGCAATGACAACCTTTGGGAATTCGCCATGGCCTGCGTGCAGCGTAAAGTGTAAATCACCCTGTGACGTGTGTGTTGCAACACCGGTCGCGGGGCCCATACGCATTGACTCCATGATAACAAGCGGCAGTTCCGCGACGCCCGCAAAGGAAATGCTTTCTTGCATGAGCGCAAGCCCGCCGTTTGCGGTGCCGCATGCCACACGCTTGCCGGCATAGCTCATGCCGAGTGCCATGTTGATAACAGCAATCTCGTCCTCAGGGTGTACCACTTTGAGTCCACGCGCTTTGCCTGCGCGGGCGAGGTACTGCAGGGTGCTGGTGCTCGGTGTCATAGGGTACCCGATGTACGCTTCGAGTCCGGCGGCAAGGAGGCCTTTCGCGATTGCTTTGTTACCGTCCATGACTTCGCCCGCCTGTTCCGGACGAGATGGAAGCGATGGTTTTTCTTGCGGATACTCTTTGGCACGTAGGTGCATGTATCCTCGCTCCACCAACTTCATGTTCATCTCGGCACCGACGTTTGCGAAGACAATCCGTGCCAAATCTTTGACATGTGGGAGTGTGAGGCCGAGCAGGTATCCGTACGCACCGAAAGCACTCGAGGTGCGTGCGACCAAGGGCGCACCGCACTCTTCGGCGATCTGCTTCATGGGTAGGGCGATGATCGTGATGTCGTCAATGTCTGAAAGCTCATTTCGAAACGCCGCCTCTACGATGACCCGTGCACTCGCTTTGAGAGCGGGACGGTTGATACGCACGCTTTCAGCGTTTACGGCGATGAGTAAATCCAGCTCGCGGTAGTCGGCACAGATGTCACGTGTCGAGTAGGAAATGCGAGCGACGTTGTGACCGCCACGGATGAGCGAAGGGTAATCGAATGATGCGAACGTTTTGAAGCCGAGCTCGGTGAACAGTTCGGAAAAACTGATACACGCTTCGCGTATACCATCGCCTGCAGCGCCACCAATTGCGACGGTGCGCACTGTTGAAAGATCATGCTCCATGCGGTAAGTATAGCAACACACTCCGTATACAGCCAAGGGGATAGTGGATAAGAATACGTATGGGTAATGGGTATGCGTATGGGGGGAAACGAAGAGTGGAACAGGATAATCCCGGCGCAGTTGCATATTTCGACAGTGCCACGTAACCCGACATGTCGGCAAGGATGAATTTGTCGCTTCGTGCGCTTGGCGGTATGATATGTCTATATGCATATTCCCGAAAATTTTGAAAAGATTAAGATTGGATGGTTCGTCTTTTCCTGCAGTGAGGACAATACCATCATGTTTACCGAGCTTATGAACGATCACTGGCAGGAGTGGAAAGCACTGTTTGATTTTCGCCACGTCAAGGTCCTTAAAAAGAACAACATATTCGACGCATTCGACATTGCGTTTGTCGAGGGTGCTATCGCGAGCCCTGCACATGAGGAGCACCTGAAGGACATTCGAAGTCGCAGTACCAAGCTCGTTGCGGTTGGCGCGTGTGCCGTGACTGGTTTGCCCGCAAGTCAACGCAATACCTTTACCGAAGGGCAAAAAGAGGCGATACAGTTTCTCGTCGACCGCTTTGGCGCACTGCCGAGCGTCAAAAAAGTTGCGGATGTCGTCACGGTCGACGCATCCATCCCCGGTTGCCCCATGAATACCGATATGTTTCTGAAGGCGGTAAATGGATTGGTGGCGGAGTTGCGACCGGAGCTGGGTGTATCGTGATGTGTCACGGATTGGCTCTGGATTCAAGTAAGCATCATCCACTCATCCTCATTCTACACACTCATTCTTTTTCACCATGCACCAAATAACCATTGACATCGAACACATCACCAAAATAGAGGGAGATGGCAGCATCTCGGTCACTCTTGAGGATGGAAAAGCAACCAAGGTCAATTTCAAAATCGACGAGTACAAACGTTTCTTTACCGAAGCGATGAAGGGGAAGAACATCATGGCGATACCTGCGCACCTTTCACGCATCTGTGGAACCTGTAGCAACGCACACATCATGGCGGCGATCGAGGCGTGTGAGATGGCACTCGACATACAGCCAAGCAAGCAGACTGAGATGCTTCGGGCACTTACGATGCATGGACTTACGATACGCGACCATGCACTCCACCTCTACCTCTTTTGTATGCCGGACATATACGGCAAGGATGCGTTTCTGGACTTTGACGAAAACGATCCGCATCAGCATCAGCTTTTACATGATGCTTTTGCCATTAAGGCCGCAGGAAACATGCTGGCGGTCACGATTGCCGGCAGAAGCGTACATGCGATGTATCCGACAATCGGTGGCTTCATCAAGTTCCCGAGCGAAGAGCAGGTGAGGGAGGTGATAGAAAAGCTCAAGAGTGTGCGTGATGCAGCGGTACGCTGTGTCGAGGAGTTTGAAAAAGCCCCGTTTCATTTCGACCGTAAGACCGACTACATGGCACTCTTGCCGGATGAAGGGTACAGCTACATCAGTGGCAAGATACGTACGAGTAGGGGTGATGTGTATGATGAAAAGTTGTACCGTGAGCTTGTGGAGCACGTCGTGCTGCCGTATTCGCAGGCGAGTGCGTATCAGTACAAGGGTGACCCCTACATGGTGGGTGCGCTCGCGCGCATGAATATCGCGAAAGACAAGCTCCATGAAAAGACTAAGGAATCATGTGCTCGTGCGCTCGCGCTCTTTCCTTCGACCGACATTTTCCATAACAACCTTGCGCAGGCTATTGAGCTCGTGCATTCGATCGATGATTCAATCGAGCTCTTGGAAAACAACAAGATAGAAAAAGAGGAATTGATCAAAAAACCGTTTCGTGAAGCGACCGGTATCGGTGTGGTGGAAGCTCCGCGCGGCGCACTGTACCACAAAGTGCATCTTGCGGCGGACGGCACCATTACCGATGGTGAGGTGATCGTGCCAACCGGTCAAAACCAGATCAATATCGAGGAGGATGCGGGCAGGCTGGTCGAGAAGCTGTGGGCTGAAGGCGTGCGTGACGAGGCTGCTATTACGTGGGAGTTAGAAAAACTCATCCGCGCCTATGACCCCTGTTTGTCCTGCGGGGCACATTTCTTGACGTTGAAGCTCACGGTGAAATAAGGGGCTCACATATACATACGCGGCCGTAAGGCCGCGTATTTTCAAGGAGTGCATGGCCGCGTCAGCGGCTTGTATGCGTATATCGACGTCGAGACGACCATTTTGTGCGTGTATATGCGATGCGTACCGCCTGAGATACTATGATGCACAGTATTTCAGGACTTATCGAGGGAGCAGCGTCAGACGGTGTCTCGGCACAGTACGAACATATCGGTGTACCGTCGGAACGGTAGGTGGGTGGTGTATAGCGAATGGTCATTACAATTACTCCTGAGTGAAAGAACAAAAGAGCCCCCTGAAGGGCTCTTTTGAAGTGTCGATGTCGTGACGCCTCAAAACAACCCTCCGGAG
>CAZWNC010000020.1:0-16740 GCA_964635195.1 uncultured Candidatus Saccharibacteria bacterium
TAGGAGGTCCGACCTCCTAAATCGGCTTACTGTGCCTTTGCTTACGGCGACGGATAAAATCGTAGGCGATGTGGGTGAGACAGCTGAGGAGGGAAACGAGTTAACGGGTAGACGAGTGGTCGAGTGGACGACTGCGCGAGGAATCGAGGGAGGCGATAGGGAGGACGGTGAATATATTGTGCCTGTCCCCATTTCCCCATGTGAGTCAAGAGATTGCAAATCAGTAAAATGAGGAGTAGGAGAAAGGCATAAGTGCTGCCACCAATACTCGGATTGCAATTGCGACTACAACCACGACACTTATTAAAAATAGCACTTTTAACCAGTGGCGTGATGCTACCAACTTCCATTTTGTAGTATATGCCAAAACAACAAAGAAGAGTGCAGTTAACACGAGTCCAACAATGTTGAATACAAAAACTGCGGTGCAACTGTCGTTGCCGTGTATGCCTACAAATGATACCGGGAAACCAATCATCCACTCGTATGTCGACATATAACATAACTGATCTGTTACTACTTCGGATCTGCTCCAAAGTTCAATCCAGCTCCATGTCGGTAACATAAGACCGATGTTAGGGAGGAGGAGTAAGGGAAGATTAACAAACAGAGAGATTTTCAATGCCTGTTTCAACAGAGTCGGAGTTTTAGACTGTCCTGCCCCAGAATTTGTTTGCGACGTATTGTGTTCGTTTTCGAGCATAAGAAAAGTATACTACAGATGTATCTGATATAAGAATTCATTAAGGAGGTTGAACCTCCTTAATTCGGGGAAGGAAACGAGTGACGAGTACGACGACGGAGTAACGAGTTATGAGTTGCTGAGTAGCGAGTACACGAGTGAACGAGTCCGCGATGTTGGACGGGGGATGTTGTTGTGCCATCAACATTTAGGAGGTCCGACCTCCTAAATTGGCTTACTGTGCCTTAGCTTACGGCGACGTTTTACAAAATCATATCCGAGGTAGCCAATACGGCCGAGGGGGGTGGTGCCGGTCACCCTACATTCTCTTGTAGAACCTGCATAAGTTCTTCTACCTTGGGCATCCACACATCTGAGTCGTAGGTGGTAACGGTCTCCGAGTAGTTAGTAGGTATGGTAAATCCGGCCGTGCGCAGTGTGGTGATAAGGCCGTCGACGGCTTCCTTGTTTGAGTCATCATCGCGAAGTAGCCAGTGCAGATTTAATTGTAGTTTTCCGTTGGCAAACAAGCTAAACAGTGACTTATCACATATATTACTCCAGATAGGATTACTTGATCCAACTTTCCCTGACCCATATCGTACTATATTTGCATGTTTGCGTGCGTAGTCGTAAAGCAAATGAAAAGTTTGGTATTGCTCGGAGGAGAGTAGGGCGCATGCTTGTTCAAGAAATGAGTCATGTGTCCATACTACACGCGCTCGTGTTGTGGCTTGCGTATTAATAGTCTTTTTGACCTCGGCGCCGAAGAGTCGCGGTATTACAATCTCATATGAATCATGTTGGTAATATTCGAGTTCAACCGCATATATGTCAAATCGGCTGTTTTGGTTAACGTAGACAATAAGGTCCTTCAACCTGTCGTCAATGCTGTTCATAAGTACAACGAAGTGAAAAACACCACGGTCCAAGTTGTCGCGCATACGCTCGATTAGTGCCGACGTTTCTTCTTCACTCAACAGAAAGAAGCCAGCCGCCTTACTCGATACACCTTCGCCAAACGTATTCTGTGTATGTGTGTTGAGTGTGCGCAGGAAGACCTCGAAGTCGTTTGCATGACGCCAAAGCGCAGCGCCATAGTCAAGCGCCTGCGCCACTACGGTACGTTTGTCAGTATTCTTGTAGAGTTTGGTCTCGATGAGATAGATCTCACCGCTCTGGTCGATACCAAGCGCGTCGATCGGGCCGCTGTGTGTTGCAAACTCGCGAGCAAGAATGAGTAGGCGGATATCTTCTGAAATATCATACAGGGGAATGCTTTCGGGATTCTTGTGTATGTACTCTTGTAGGTAGGCTTCTTTCTCTATGGAGCGCTTCGCGACACGCACTGCCTTGTCACCGTCCTTTGAAATGATTATCGACATATGAATCGGAGTTTATGCTATCAAGCATATCACATTGTTTCTTTGGTGTGTCGGATTTTGCGACGTTTTACAAAATCATATCCGAGGTAGCCGATACAGCTGAGCAGGGTAGTCCCGCTAATCAACAACCCTAGATAAAACCATCTTTGTGGGAAGAACTCTAGGGTTAGTTCGATGTCGTAGGAGCCGTCGGGGTTTTGTGTACAGAGTTTCTTTTCAATGCAGTGCTCGTTGATGTCGATGTACCAGCCGTTCAAAAAGCCGTTTAACTCAAAGTGGTGGTCGTCTCTGATGCGATCCGGCTCGACAAAGGGTGACCACGAGCGGAGATTGAAGAGGGAAGTGACCCTCGGTTTGTCATTTGGTGTACCATCTACACTTAGGAGGTCTGACCTCCTAAATCCGATATGGGGGTTGGAGAATTGGGCTTGCCATTGGGGGTGGAAGGACTCGGACATCGCGAGGTAGAAAGGGGTGGTGGCGCCCTTGATATGCACGAGTAGATGAGTAAATGGGTTACCGAGTAATGAGTTAGCGAGTGACGAGTACGACGACGGAGTAACGAGTTATGAGTTACTGAGTAGCGAGTACACGAGTGAACGAGTCCGCGATGTTGGGCGGGGGATGTTGTTGTGCCATCAACATTTAGGAGGTCCGACCTCCTAAATAATTAAGGAGGTTGAACCTCCTTAATTCGGGAGTGGGAGAGGGTGGTGACGGACGAAGTACCGAGTAGGGCAGGCGAAAAAATACTAGTATTGTCACTAGTATTTTCTGTCATTTTACGAAATCGGCAGATGGGAGGGGAAGTGCTTTGACTCGTCAGAATTAGAACACACCTTGGAAAAATCAATCGTATCCCTGTACTCCATTCTGAAACTACGGTACCTTAGTTATTAGATATCCAGTATGCGTTGGGTATCATTTATTGTTAGCTATAGCGGCTTACTTGAACCCTTCCGACGGTAGGTGTACTATACGTGTATACCTCCTGTCGCTTCGGTGGCAGGACGCGAAACCGCAACCACTGTGTTGCGGTTTCTGCATTTTCAGATTAAAGTAATACTATGCGTATTGCCTATATATAGATGGTTTCAATCTCTATTATGGTTCACTCAAGAACTCCCAGCATAAGTGGCTTGATGTTTCAAAGCTAAGTCGGCATCTATTTCCGAAGGATACCAAAGCAAAAATCCGCTTGACGTAGCTCATGATGCGCGTATTATAAGTATAACAGCATTGTTATATATTGTCCGATATGTTGTTTGAAACCTTGCGTGACCGTAATGGGGTAGATCATGTCGTGAAGTTTTTTGAGACACTTGAAGATGAGACTGCGGAAAAAGTGCTCATTAAACTTGCAGCTTTCAAAGACGTTGGTTTTGCAGAGCTGATGCGGTCTGAACATCTCAAAAAGATCGAAGGAAAGCTTTTTGAGATGAGGGTGCGCATCAAAGGTGATTGCTACCGATTTCTTGGCACTACGCGGGGCGCTACATTCTACATGACGCATGCCATCATAAAGAAATCAGACAAGCTTAAGCGACATGATATAGACATTGCCATGCAGAGAATTACCAACCTCATCTAAGTACATGAAGCTTCAAGACCTACAAAAAAAGATACATGCCCGCGCACCGGAAGTGTCAAAGAATGTGCAGCATGATCTCGCGTTTCAGATCGGGACACAGATAGAAGTTGCGCGTGCACGCAAGGGGATGACACAAACGGAGCTTGCCCGGCGTGTAGGTACCAAACAGCCAAGTATTGCTCGTATCGAGAGTGGCACATCACTCCCGAGTGTTTCATTTCTCGTAAAGATTGCTGATGCTCTTGGATTGAGACTCGACGTGTCTATTGCCGTTAGTACAAAGAGAGAAGTACGAATCAAGTCGCCGGTGCATGTGCGGAATCGAGTGGCGAATAGAGCGAGTACGACGACAGAGTAAAAGAGTAACGAGTTAGCGACTAATGAGTAAAGAGTTACCGAGTAGCGAGTACACGAGTGAACGAGTCCGCGATGTTGGGCGGGGGATGTTGTTGTGCCATCAACATTTAGGAGGTCCGACCTCCTAAATAATTAAGGAGGTTGAACCTCCTTAATTCGGGAGTGGGAGAGGGTGGTGACGGACGAAGTACCGAGTAGGGCAGGCGAAAAAATACTAGTATTGTCACTAGTATTTTCTGTCATTTTACGAAATCGGCAGATGGGAGGGGAAGTGCTTTGACTCGTCAGAATTAGAACACACCTTGGAAAAATCAATCGTGTCCCTGATTCCCCAATACTCCCAACACTGCCTCCAATACTCGCAGTAACGCATATTTTCTCCAGTCACGTTTGGCGTTGCTTAAAATTTGAATTACAATATCTATGTTTTATGGGTATTCTTTCCCGCTATAAAAAAGTGTTAGTGGAGGCTGAAGGTTACTACCGGAACATAGGGTCGGTGTACTGTCCGTATTTCAAGAAAAACGTGATATTTAACTCTGATGGTTTTCATCATCTACGGTATAAAGTCGCGGGAAGTGAACGCGAAAAATCTGCCCAAATGTATAAGTTTAGTTTATTGGCGGGAGCCGTTGAGTTAATCAATTCGTCGGGCACCCTCCAGCAGTACAGAAAGCAGTGGGGAGCGGTCGGTCGAAAGAAAAACACCGATGGTTCGCGAGAAATGAAAGAAATGGAATATTTTGCTTTTGAAGGTATTTTAGGAAAGGGTTCTATAATGATGAGAATTAAAGCAATCGTAAGAAAAGTTGGCAACGGCGAACCTCATTTTTGGAGCGTCATGTCTGATGTAGATCTTAAACGCAAATCGTCTTATACGCTGGCCTCTGATGATGTTCTAGACCATTAAACAAAAAAACCGCTCAGACGAGCGATGCTTTTGTATGCCTGTCTTCAGCTTACAGAATATGTTGGCTGAACGGGGCTTTCGCCCACAGGCATACTTACAATGTACACCATAAGCCTCGTGTAAGCCAGTGCAGGATTGTAACTCCCGTGGAAACGGGGTCTGTAGGAGGTCGCGCCTCCTACATGGGACGGCGTTGGCGACGACGACGGATGAAGTCGTAGGCGAGGTAGCCGATACAGCTGAGGAGGGAAACGAGTAACGAGTTGTGGGTTACTGAGTAGCGAGTACGGCCTTCGGCCGAGTTATGAGTTACCGAGTGACGAGTACGACGACGGAGTAACGAGTTATGAGTTACTGAGTAGCGAGTACACGAGTGAACGAGTCCGCGATGTTGGGCGGGGGATGTTGTTGTGCCATCAACATTTAGGAGGTCCGACCTCCTAAATAATTAAGGAGGTTGAACCTCCTTAATATTTAATCGAGTGGGAGAGGGTGGGGACGGACGAAGTGCCGAGTAGGGCAGGCGAAAAAATACTAGTATTGTCACTAGTATTTTTTTCGATTTACGAAATCGGCAGACGGGAGGGGAAGTGCTTTGACTCGTCAGAATTAGAAAACACTTTGGAAAAATCAATCGTGTCCTTGATTCCTTGGCGTACACGATGTACTAGGTTGTGCGAAGTGCAATATATGCTACAATGTAGCTACAAATAGGTAACATACAAACTATGGCAACGCTACATAAAACAGATGTTGTTCGGGCGCGTATTGAGACTCATGTGAAGAAGAGCGCGGAGGATATTTTGAAGCGCTTGGGTGTTTCGCACAGCACCTTTATCAACATGAGTTATCGTGCGGTCGTGGAAGAGGGAGGTATCCCATTCTCTCTCCATGTTCCCAACACTAAGACAGCTACCGTACTGAAGGATGCACGTAGTGCGACAAAGCGCGCGAAGTATACAAAGGTTGCTTCACTTGACGCACTCCAGGCATCGCTTGATGCATAATACAAGCCGCAACGTATGCGTTCTGTTGAGTACAGTTCAACGTTCAGGCGCGACTACAAACGCATGATGAAGCGTGGGGCTTCGGTCGAAAAATTGAATGCCGTCCTTGCGTTGCTTGTGCATGACACGCCCTTGCCTGCGCGTGCGCGTCCGCACGGGCTCTCGGGAGAATGGAAGGGTTTTCTGGAGTGTCATATTGAGCCGGACTGGTTGCTTATTTACGATCTCAATGAAGAAGGTGTGCTTGCGTTACATCGCACTGGCACGCATGTGGACTTGTTCGAGTAATGGAAATTTAGGAGGTCCGACCTCCTAAATCGGCTTACTGTGCCTTTGCTTACGGCGACGGATGAAGTCGTAGGCGAGGTAGGTGAGACAACCGAGCAGGGTAGTACCAGAGATGAGGAGGTGACGAGTAACGAGTGACGAGTTGGCGAGTAGCGAGTACGGACGACGAGTTAGCGAGTTATGAGTTATTGAGTAGCGAGTGAACGAGTGAACGAGTGAACGAGTCCGCGATGTAGGGCGGGGGATGTTGTTTTGCCATCAACATTTAGGAGGTCCGACCTCCTAAATTGGGGGGTGGACGAAGAGGTGGATGTGCCGGAGGTTTCGCCTCCTACATTTGGGTGGGCGAAGGGGTCGGAGACGAGGTAGTAGCGTAAGGAACGAGGTGCCGAGTGAACGAGTAAACGGGTGACCGGGTGAACGAGTAGCGAGTAACGAGTGCTTGCCCCGCGAAGCATTTGCGGAGTGGGGAACGAGTTACCGAGTCCACCCGTGAACGAGAAGTTGTCGTAGCGGACTTTGACGGGTGGTGTGCCGTCTTTTTCGTAGGCGTAGATTTAGGAGGTCGGACCTCCTAAATAAAATGGAGATATCGTGGCTGACCCAATGTATGCACCGCAAACAATTAAATGCTCTTGACCCTTTTATTCCAACCCTCAATACTGCCTATTGTCCACAGTATGTACTTCGCTTTAGGTAGTATACTTAAGAAACACTTATCAAGTGCCTATTAAGGTGTATTGATAATAATGTTTTATTCGGTAGTTTATTTTTTTCGTATGAAGCACTTAATTGGTGGCAGTAGTTTGCTACTGTTTGTGACAGCACTGTTTGGATTTACCTCAAACGTGCATGCAGCACCGTTGGTCACGATTACGTCGCCAAACGGTGGCGAGACATTTTATGTGGGAGAAGAGAGAACGATCACTTGGAATTCTACCAATGTTGATATGGTAACCATAGGGTATCTCTATGGGGATACGTATTCGACAGGAGATTGGATTGCTTACAATATTCCCAACACGGGATCGTACAAGTGGAAAGTAAACGTTGGTACTACGTCAGTAAGTCAATCTAGAAATGTCAAGATTCAAATTATTGCGTATCAAACAGGAGTAGGATCTGTGGTCGATATGTCGGATGCATCTTTTACAGTAATCAAAAGTGTACCCACGAGCGTTAAACTCATCACTACCGCTAACTCTTTCAGCACATCTTCGGTTTTGGAAAACTTTAACACGTTCAGTGGTTCAGGCACATTGACTACGCAGCTGCAGTCAAAGGGCATTATATTCAGTAGCAAAAACGGGTTCAAAACGTTGTATGCGAACAAGTATATAGGCGCCGCGTCAACTGCACCGACGTTACCAGGTGCACCAACGGGTATGACAGGTACGGAGATTACATTTACAAATCCGGTTAAGCGTGCGGGTCTTTATATTCAGTCTGGGTCTCCGTTCAATAAAACAAAGCTACGGCCAAACAAAAGTATTTTTGTTACCGCGCATGACGTATCTGGGGCTGTAGTATTGCAGGCCACCACCACGACTTGTGCTACGGGCGTTACTTCGTGCGTGCCGAGGTTTATTGGTTTCGAAAGTCTAAATGGTGCTAGTATTAAAAAGGTGAGCTATATACCACTGGAGGCATATTCGATGAGCATGGATAATCTGATGTTTGAGCCAAGGGTTGCGACTGCGACGATACAGACAGCTTTTGGTACGCAACATGCCTTGCAGGGGAAAGACATGACAGCAAGTAGTATCACTGTGTTGGAGCAACTCATCGCCTTATTGAAGATGATTGGTGTGCATTAGTCACGCACACAGTCTCCTGGTGCCCAAAATTTTTTCGCCGGATAAGTCTCGAACAAACTCACCCCCCGTTTAAAAAATGTGGGGTGAGTTACGTAAAAGAAAACCGCCGACAGACGGTTTTCTGTTCGGCGATTGTGCTAGATTTTATGCCTGTATCACCCCCAAGTTACGCGTTAGTGCCGCATGGACATACTCTTGTATGCGCGTTGAATTAACTTGGGTATCATACGAACGAGCAACTTTCATGGGGTCGTCTTTTAAAAGTGCGATAGCCGTCAACCTCCTTAACATTGCGATGCGCACACGTCCAACAGGGCGGTTGTCCCACATTAGAGCAGGATTCCTTTTCGCTACCCATGGCCAAAAGATTTGTAAGTCGTACGCTGCTAATAAAGCAATGACTTCCGAATCGTCCATGGTAGCCAGCACTTGAAATGCGGACCTTAGCATCGACATGTCGGAATGCTCAATATTTTCAAGCGTCAATTGGTCTAAGGGATCGGGCACTCTGTTAGTAGCCATTTTGTCTACACTCCTGATATATGAAACACCTATTTGTACTATAGGATGTTGTATATAAATGTCAAGCGCTACGCGTTGTTGCTGTTGGAACTAAACTATAAGTAGTCGGCCACTCTTGTGCAAGACAACGTCTATGCTGTGATGACTTCACATAGAAATACGGCCAATTAAAAAACGGGTAGTGATGCCACCCCAGGAGATGACCTCCTTAGTTAAGGAGGTCGGACCTCCTAAATAAAATGGAGATATCGTGGCTGACCCGATATATGCACCGCAAACAATTAAATGCTCCTGACCCTTTTATCCCAAACCGCGTTACTCGCACCAGCGCCAATTCCTCGTGCTGTTGACAGTATCTCTGTGATAGAGTCTAATGTCATGGAATATAGTATACGCTACGTTTCCCGGCGTATGAGGGAAATGTTCATTGAAAAGAGGTGGTACCATGAGTCTCAGTATCGCAGTGGATAGCATGCATCCTGTGTTCGTGATGGGCAACGGACAGTTAATGAGGCCAGTGTCATCGTTGGTGCTTCCGTCCCGCAAAGAGCCCTTCAGTGCCGCAACGTTCTACCAGAACCGTAATGACCTGCTGGTGAGGGAGCCGGCCGCAGAATTGCTTGGGTGTGCAGTGAGGGAAGTTGTGGAAACTACCCCCGAGCGATCGTATGTGTCTTTTCGGCTAGAGGCGTGTGCGTTTGACTGGGAGATAGCCGCAGAACTTCCCGACGAATGTCTCTCAAGGCTGGAGGACATCGCGTCGTTGATCGAGGCACAGCCAAAAGGTGCGCCAGGCTTCTTGGTCAGCGAACCTATTACACCAAACCTGTTCTTCGTGGAGGGCGTGAATCGTCAGTTGCTTACGGCTACCGTATCCTGGCTTCCCGAAGAGTTAGGCAATCGGTGGGGTTTTGGTGTCTTTAAGTTCATTGTGAGCAACGAGGACCGACCAAGGGTTAAAGACGAAGGTTTTTGGTGTCGTGGGGTGCAGTTTGTGTGTCCTGGCACTCTGGTCAAGCTACCCACCAACCACAACGTGGCAGATAGATAAGCTCATAGTGTCACGACGTGGTCGTGCAAGTTAACCGGAAGACCCCAACAGTGCGATGTGCTGTTGGGGTTTCTACTTGTATCCGCACAAGCTGAAGGTGGTTCGACGAAGGGCGGAATCAAGACGGTGGCGGAGGAAGTCGGGGGCGAGGAGGGGACGGAGTAGTGCGTAGCGAGTGAACGAGTAACCGAGTTAAAAATCCGGAAAGTCGAAAGAGTGGTACAAAAAACTAGTATTCCCACTAGTATTTTTTTCGTGAAGGGAGGGGATGTTGCTCGAAGCCTTGACTTTGCGGCATGTCGAACGTTGCGACGGGATGGGGGAGTGAGCATGACGCACAAAATGGCAATCAATTGTACTTATCCCCGTTTCCCCAAGTTTGAATTTAAGTATCCCCGTTTCCCCGAATGAGAATTGTAACGGTCTCCTTCGTCGATTCTTTCCAAAAGGTACTGACTGGAGTACCGTATCAGATGAAGCTATAGCTCAGGCTGAGTACCGTATTAATTCTAGGCCACGCAAAAGGTTGGGTTCACTCCGTATGAGTTCTTTTATCAGAAGACAGGTGTTGCATTTGGTGGTTGAAGGTAGCATTGTGCGCTTTGACACACGCACCGCCTGGTTGCCGTCTTTAGAAATGATTATCGACATATGAATTACAGTTGGTAGCGTTAAGCATAGCACATTGCTTCTTTGGTGTGTTGGATTTTGCGAGGTTTTACAAAATCATGGCCGAGGTAGCCGATGCAGCCGAGCAGGGTAGTGCCAGAGATGAGGAGGTGACGAGTAACGAGTTAGCGAGTTATGAGTTACCGAGTACGGCGACGTTTTACAAAATCATATCCGAGATACCCGATACAGCTGAGCAGGGTAGTACCACTGATTAATAGGCCGAGGTAGAACCATCTTTGTGGGAAGAACTCCAAGGTGAGCTCGATGTCGTAGGAGCCGTCGGGGTTTTGTGTACAGAGTTTCTTTTCAATGCAGTGCTCGTTGATGTCGATGTACCAGCCGTTCAAAAAGCCGTTTAACTCAAAGTGGTGGTCGTCTCTGATGCGATCCGGCTCGACAAAGGGTGACCACGAGCGGAGATTGAAGAGGGAAGTGACCCTCGGTTTGTCATTTGGTGTACCATCTACACTTAGGAGGTCTGACCTCCTAAATCCGATATGGGGGTTGGAGAATTGGGCTTGCCATTGGGGGTGGAAGGACTCGGACATCGCGAGGTAGAAAGGGGTGGTGGCGCCACGGATGTGCACGAGCTTTTTGGTGGGGTTGATGAGATCGAAGGTGACGGAGCGGGGTTCGACGAAGGGTGGAATCAGGGCGGGGGATGTTGTTGTACTATCAACACTTAGGAGGTCCGACCTCCTAAATCGGCTTACTGTGCCTTTGCTTACGGCGACGGATAAAATCGTATCCGAGGTAGCCGATACGGCTGAGCAGGGTAGTACCAGAGATGAGGAGGCCGAGGTCAGAAAAACGTTGTAATCAATTGCTTTTTTAACAAAATAGGGTACTATTTCCAGTACTTATGAAAATTTTAGTAACTGGCGGGGCGGGGTTTATTGGCGCGAACTATATCCATTACATTCTCGATACGCAGAAGGATGTGCAGGTCATTAACTTGGACAAGTTGACCTATGCGGGCAACGAAGCAAACCTCCAGAAATACGCGGAAGACGACCGATACACGTTTGTTCACGGGGATATTTGCGATGGCGCACTGGTGAATCGCCTCGTGAAAGATGTCGACCTCATTGTGCACTTTGCTGCCGAGAGTCATGTTGATCGAAGTATCGAAGGACCGGGAATATTCTTACAGACGAATATCATTGGCACTCAGGTACTTCTGGATGCAGCTCTCAAACACGGGGGAAAGCGTTTCCATCATGTTTCAACTGATGAAGTGTTTGGTTCACTCCCTGCCGACCCGAGCCAAAAGTTTTCCGAGACAACCCCCTATGACCCGCGCTCCCCGTACTCGGCATCAAAAGCGGCGTCCGACCATATCGTACGAGCATATTTTCATACCTACGGCCTACCGGTCACCATTTCCAATTGCTCAAACAATTACGGACCATACCAGTTTCCCGAAAAATTACTCCCGCTATTCATTACAAACCTTATCGAAGGAAAGAAGGTCCCGGTGTACGGCACGGGCGAAAACGTACGCGATTGGATTCATGTTGAGGATCACGTGAAGGGTGTGGATGCCGTGATACAAAAAGGGATAATCGGCGAGACGTATTGTCTTGGAGGGAACGCTGAAATACAAAACATCGCCATCGCACACCTTATCCTAGCAGAGTTTGGTAAGGGGCAGGAGACCATAGAGTACGTCGCCGACCGAAAAGGGCATGACCTACGCTACGCTATCGACTTTGCAAAGGCGACACGAGAGCTTGGGTGGACGCCGGTGCACAACTTCACCGACGGGCTACAGCAAACGATAGAATGGTACAAGGAGAATGAAGAATGGTGGAAGCCACTCAAGGACAGAGCGGAAAACCGACACCAATAACGCTATGAAAGTCGTACTGCTGGGAAGCGAGGGCATGTTGGGTGTCGATATGCACGAAGTGCTTCGCGAGTTCGGACATGAAGTACTTGCCTATACGCGCGATACGCTCAACATCACAGACGGCGTTCAGGTTGCCATGCTTGCAGAGCAGAAGCCCAACGTGGTTATCAACTGTGCGGCGTATACCAATGTCGATGGTGCAGAGGATGATTGCGACACGTGCATGCAAGTCAACGCCGAGGCGGTCGAGCGCATCGCGCAGATGTGTGCCGAATGTGACGCCGTGCTCGTACAAATAAGTACTGACTACGTGTTTGATGGCGAAAAAGGAGAATATGACGAAGACGACACTGCGCACCCGCTCAATGTTTACGGTGCAAGCAAGGCAGAAGCGGAAACCCTTGTACGTGCGACGCATAAAAAACACTACATCGTACGCACCGCCTGGCTCTATGGTGAGAACGGTAAAAACTTTGTGCAAACGGTACAACGTGTCTGTAAAGAAAAAGGCGAAATGCGCATCGTGAATGACCAAGTGGGTTCCCCCACATACACGAAAGACCTTGCGCGGGCAATTGTCGGCCTCTTTGGAAAGCCATACGGCACGTACCACATCACCAATACTGGCATTTGTTCGTGGTATGAATTTGCCCGTGAGATTGTTGCCAGTTCAAACACGTCGTGTACACTGCAACCGTGCACCTCCGCCGAATACCCGCAGAAAGCACTACGTCCAAAAAGCGCAATACTTCGTAACACAAAAGTACCGCCACTTAGACCGTGGCAGGAAGCATTAGCAGACTATTTACAATCGTAATATGAAAGGAGTCATTCTCGCAGGGGGCACCGGTTCACGACTTATGCCGATGACCAAGGTTACCAACAAGCACCTATTACCGGTGTATGACAGGCCGATGGTTATGTGGCCACTCCAGACACTTATCCATGCTGGTATCAGAGATATCATGATCGTTTCCGGCAAAGGGCACGCGGGCCACTTCTTGGAACTCTTGGGTTCGGGGCGTGACCTTGGTGTATCTCTCAGCTATGCGGTACAGGATGAAGCAGGCGGAATAGCGGAAGCGTTGCTCCACACCGAAGAGTTTGCCGATGACGGCGCGGATGTTGCGGTCATTTTGGGCGACAACATTTTTGAAGAAGACCTCGACGTGTCAAACTTTACGGGAGGCGCACGCATTTTTCTGAAAGAAGTACACGACCCTGAGCGGTATGGTGTGGCCACCATAGAAGGAGAGCGTGTGCTAGAGATACAAGAAAAGCCGAAAGTACCCGCAAGCAATTATGCCGTCAGTGGCTTTTATATCTACGACAGTACGGTCTATGAAAAAATACGCGGGGTCACGCGCTCAGCTCGGGGAGAGCTGGAGATTACCGACGTGAACAACGCCTACATTACAGCCGGTGCGATGGAGTCACGTTTTGTAAAGGGCTTTTGGACCGATGCGGGCACCGTGCCGAGCCTCTATCACGCGAGTACACTCGTAAAGCAAAAATATGAAAACCAATAGCACCCCACTAGACGGATTGCTCGTGATAGAGCCGGACGTGTTTACCGACGAGCGCGGGTATTTTATGGAAAGCTATAATGCAGAGCGGTATGGGGAGCTTGGCATACCCGCGTTTGTGCAGGACAACGAATCACGGTCTGTGCGTGGCGTGTTGCGTGGACTGCACTACCAGCTCCCCCCGTACGGGCAGGGCAAGCTGGTGCGTGTGGTGGAGGGGGAAGTGCTCGACGTAGCCGTGGACATTCGCCCCGACTCGCCCACCTGCGGAAAACATTTTGCAGTCGTCCTGTCTGCGGAAAACAAGAAACAGTTTTGGATACCCGCTGGCTTCGCACACGGATTTGTGACACTTTCTGAAACGGCAATCTTTGCGTATAAATGTACCGCCATGTACCACAAGGAAGCGGATAGGGGGATACTATGGAATGATTTGGAGCTTGCTATTAATTGGCAGGTGGAGACACCGCTCGTGTCGGAGAAGGACAAGGGGCAGAAGACGTACCAAGAGGCGATGAGGGAGCTACCAAGTGACCGAGTAAACGGGTAACCTAGTGAGGTGAAGTGAACTAGTGAACGGGTTACCGAGTGGCGGATACGAGGTGGAAAAAATACTAGTGATAATACTAGTATTTTTTGGAATTATTGGTCTTTTTTTTCAGTATCAAAAAGTTTGCACTTGATTTCACTTATTATCTCTGAGCATTCTTGTGCAAGGGCCTCGCTCGTTACTACCGCTGACATCACATTGTCATCAGTGCAAAAAACTTCATAGACCCGTTCGCAATCACTAGGTGTGATGTCGTAGTTAGTCCGAATTTCTTTTTGAGCTCTTCCTTTATCGTAACCGTACCGTCTCATTAAAAAGTAGTTGTAGAATATATTACGCCACCCATGTTGGCGCTGTACAGGACTAAAAGACTGACGAAAGACTACTTCTTTACATTTACCTTGAATTTGATTAAGCAGTTCTTGGTATTGATAGTACTTTTCCTTGTAGTTTAGAAGAAGATTACCCACGTTGGAAACTCCCAGTAACACATTGTCGTCTGATTGAAGCAGGAGTGAAAAAAGCTCCACCTGTTGTGGTAGGCAAATCGTACTTTCAGTGAAGGATATATGACGAGTGCCATTTGTTAAGTCTGTCACGTTAGGATATTTTATGAGTTGTATAATCTGCCTTCTAACATATTCAGACTTATCATCAGCTATATGCAAGTATGTACTACGAACATCTTGCAGTGTGCTGTCGAGCAAGCTTCGCAACGCTTCGATATCTTGAATGACAAGTACTGCTTCAAGCACATTTACACAATGCTTTTCATACTTCAGCTTTTGGCCTGCAGTTAAGTATTGATTTGTAAAAAAGAAATACTCCCCATACTCACCCTTCCTTCTCTCCCTAAAGTCTTCATCAAATTTTTGATCCGAGTCCTTCCGAAGTGTTACGCATGCAAGCCCTTGCTCATTGGCACCATTGCTGAATATAATGTCTTTCCCCCCATCACTACCGCCCCGTGGTGCTACAGGAGTCACATTCTTCCGACCAAGAAAATTTAAAATATCCGCACATAATCGTTCAAAATCATGCTGGTTATCAAATTTTTCTAATGCCTGATGCGTTGGTGATAGCATGTGTCAAAATTGTTTACCCTGAGATTTGTTGCTCACTTTAATCATCCCTCGCAACTTACGACGACGCACAAAATCGTACGCGAGGTAGCCTATACAACCGAGCAGGGTAGTCCCACTAATCAGCAACCCTAGATAGAACCACCTCTGAGGGAAGAATTCCAAGACAAGTTCAATGTCGTAGGAGCCGTCGGCATTTTTTATGCAGAGTGTTGACTGTATACAGTATGCGTCGGTGTCGACATACCAACCGTTCAGGAAGCCGTTTAATTCAAAATGGTGTTCTTCGGGAATCATGTCCGGCCTTACCCACGGGATCCATGAGCGGAAGAAGCCATTGATTTTCTTATTGTTAAACTGCGCCTGCCACTGTGGATGATAGCTTTCACTCATTGCTAGATAGAATGGAGTCGTCGCGCCTTTGATATGCACGAGCTTTTTGGTGGGGTTGATGAGGTCGAAGGTGATTTCTTTTGGTTCGACGAAGTTTGTTTGAGGGTCGCTTACGACGTAGTACCGATTCTGAATATCAGGAAGCTCGATGAATGAGAAGTTGTCGTAGCGGACTTTGACGGGTGTCTTGCCATCTTTTTCGTACGAGAACAACGATGGTGACACGGTAGACACTCCGTCCGGTATGGCGACTTGCTTTTTATATGTGTGCCACTCCCCATCTTTGATGGGGATACGTTCGGATATTTCTCGGGTTGACGTTCCGCCCCAGCCCAAATAAACACCAGCCTCAGTTTCTTCGGTCTCACCTTGATAGTCAAAGGAAAGAAGGTAGGTTGCGCCTTCCGTTACCGGAAGAAGACCAGGTCCAGTGCATGCCGTGTGTCGTGTGGCCTCGAGCTCAAGCGAGTTTCCGCTTCCGCGGGAATCAGGCGCGAGCCGCATTCCGAGGGCGCCGTTATTGTCATAGTTATTGCAGTCTCCAGGAGCTGAATTCCATAAACCACCAACCATGTCACCGTTCGGAATAATGTTTGATAGATCTCGATTTGGGTCGAACGCGTCAAAGGTGGTGACTGGGGCGTTGGTGATTGGTTCTGCTATAAATAAGTCGGGCTTCCGAGCATCTATTGTTGCAATCCTTTCGACCACAACAAAGGACACGTCATCGTAACGCAGAATATTTGAGTTCGTGGTTCCGGATTCGTATGCGTACAGCACAAGTGAAAGGCTAGATACCCCATCTGGGATTACAAGAAGTTTGCGGTAGGATTGCCATTCTCCATCTGGTACTGGTAATCGCTCGCTTATGGACGTACTGGTTGTGCCATTTAGGCCAATATAGAAACCGCCCTGTTTAGAATTGGTACTTTGATACGAAAGAGAAAATACAATGATTTGACCTGGACTAACATCAAGTTTTTGCATACTTGTACATGCTGTGTGTCGTGTGGCCTCGAGCTCAAGCGAGTTTCCGCTTCCGCGGGAATCAGGCG
>CAZWNC010000021.1:0-16218 GCA_964635195.1 uncultured Candidatus Saccharibacteria bacterium
TCGCGGAAGAACGAATCTTCAGTGGGTACGAACGCGAGATGGTGTTGGAGCTCAGTCGTCTCAGTAGAGACCTTCTCAATTACACACAAGCGCTCGACAGTCACGCAGGCATGTTACGTTCAATCGAAACACCGGGAGTAGCATTGTTCGGATACGAGTACGCGAGGGTCTTACGCAGCGCACTTGGTGAGTACGAACGTCTCGCCGCCGCCATTAAGAGTGCCCGATCATCTCTCAACGAACTTCGCGAAACGAACAACTCACTGGTAACAACCAAACAAAGCGAGATCATGAAAATATTCACCATCATGGCCTTTGTCACCTTTCCACTCACTTTGATTTCTTCCGTCTTCAGTATGAACACGGAAGTCACCCCCATCGTGGGAAGCCCGCATGATTTTTGGATCATTGTCGGCGTCATGCTTACCATGGCACTCTCATTCTTTACCTATTTCAAATATAAGCGATGGCTATAGGTTCGTAACTTGCCTTTTTAGCATTCGGTAAACCCACGGCTGTGTATTTTGTCAGAGTCGGTACCTGATATGTTCAACAAACCCGCCATGCGCCTTTCTGTACATCTCCTTTCCTTACGGTCACTTCTCCTTTATACTGCCTGACATGAAGCCTGAATCCACAGCACACACTCCCGCACTCAAGACCCATCCACCGCTCGAGTTCTTTAACACGCTTACTCGTACCAAAGACCGCTTCTCTCCTTTGCGGGATGATTTTGTACGTATGTACAACTGCGGTCCGACCGTATATGACTATGCACACATTGGCAACCTTCGTTCGTACATCTTTGCCGATATTCTTCGCCGCGTACTCGTTATGAATGGTTACAAAGTGATGCAGGTGGTGAATATCACTGACATTGGACACCTGACCTCGGACTCGGACGAAGGTGAAGACAAGATGACTGTTGGCCTGCGCCGTGAAGGATTACCGCTTACCCTGGAAAGCATGCATACCATGGCGGACAAATATATTGAAGCATGGATTGCCGACCTTGACTCACTCCACGTTAAACGACCGAGCGCCCTACCTCGTGCGAGCGAGCACATTTCTGCAGACATCGCACTTATCGAAACGTTGCTGCAAAAAGAAGTCGCGTACCGTACTCCTGATGGCGTGTACTTTAATACGAAAAAATTCCCGGAATATGGAAAACTTGGAGGTATCGACGTAGAAACACAGCAAGAAGGAGCTCGCGTAAGCGTAAATCCCCATAAACGTAATCCGAGTGACTTTGCGCTCTGGAAACGCAACAATGAGCTTGGGTGGGAAAGTCCGTGGGGTCGGGGTTTTCCCGGTTGGCATATTGAGTGTAGCGCCATGGCCTTGGAGCATCTGGGTAAGGAGCTCGACATTCACACAGGAGGCATCGATCACATTGGAACACATCACAACAACGAAATAGCGCAGAGTGAAGCGGCGACCGGTAAACCATTTGCACGCTTTTGGCTACACAATGCACACGTCATGATGGAAGGATCAAAGATAAGCAAGTCCCTACGTAACACACTTTCAATCCGCCAACTTTCTGACCAAGGGTATTCTCCGATCGCATACCGTTATTGGGTTTGCACAGGTCACTACAGGACTACCATGAACTTCAGCATCAAAGCGCTCGACGGTGCAGCAACAGCACTCAAACGTCTCCAACGTTTCTTTGTGGAGGAACTATTGTCGACCACCACTCGTGGTACGATTGATCCCACTTACGAAAACAGCCTGTTTGCACGCATGAACGATGACCTCGACATGCCCGGAGTGATTGCGCTTATGTGGCAATTAGTGAAAGACGCGTCGATACGACCTGAGGACAAACGCGCAACCCTGCTCCGTTTTGATAACATATGCGCGTTCGGACTAAGTGAGCTCGCCAAGAGTGGCACAAAACAAGTGCAAATCGATGTGGCGATGCGTGAGGAATTACCTGCAGACATTCTCTCACTCATGCACGAACGTGAAGCATCCCGCACTGCGAAAGATTGGGCTCGTGCCGACGAGCTGCGCACCATGCTAGGGGTGCGCGGATACATCGTCCTCGATACGGAGGAGGGCACCGTAGTGCGACGTATGTAATCCGAACGATTTACGTCACCATGTACAAGTCTTGACCGTACCCACCCACACCTACGAACGTCGCCTCTTGAGCGACAACCTTCTCGTAGGGACGACATGCAAAGCACCCTGCACTCCCCTTGGGACACTCGTAGGTGCGCGACTCTCTCGCTCGCTTAACCATGCGAGCCACCTCGAGTACGCGCTTTCTTGCTTCTTCAATGGCTGGTAATTCTTTCTCAACTGGTTCATCGGCGTATTCCAAATACCAGTATGCCGCACCACTCACTGCACGCTTCTGTAGTGTGGAAACGAGCAAGAGATAGATTGGGAGCTGTAGCGAGTCATCACGCTCTTGTGCCTTACCCGTCTTGAAATCGATAATCCGAATGGAGTCTGTCTCTTCGACATACTCGAGCCAATCCACCAACCCGCATAAAATGAGATTATCGTCTTCCGAAAGGTAAAAATTTGAAGGCATGCCATTGTGCGTTTCCGGAAGACGAACGGTGAGTCGTGCAAGAGGTCCTGGGTGCTGTATCGCGCGCTCAATCATACGCGAGCCACGCTCGAACATACTCACCTCTTCTTCCCCTGTACTGAAACCGCCAATCACTCCTGAAACCTTTTGCCACGCACGCTCGAAATCCTGTGCAAGATTGCGCTCGAGTCGCTTTGCGACAGGGATCAACTTGAGTGATTCGAGTGTCTCATGCACCGCGATACCGAGCGAGGTTGCCGGAGACACCACGCTCACCTTGCGTCCCGTAGCGGGGTCTTTGTACACATTTCGGAGATAGTACGCTCTCGGACAGTGCAAAAAATCGCTCATCGAGGTGTGTGATACCCATACAGCGGAATATTTATCGGCAGGCATACTTTTTTGGAATATATAAATAGGACATTATTCACTGCTCCGAAATACCGAGCCGATGCGCCAAGAGTGAGGTGAGTGGAGGCTCCACGATAAGCGTAAGTAAGATTACCCACATACCTACCGCAAAAACAAATTCGGACGCAACCAGCCCTGCCGCAACCGCACTGAGAATGAGGATTGCGGGAATCGCACCGGTCTCACGAATAAAAGAAAGGAAGAGCGCTTCACGCCAAGAGATGAGATCATCTCCCCTCCACATCCAGGGCAAAAGTGATATAAACACGACGACTGGACGAATCACGAACATAAAAACAATAGCCGCAAGAAAACCGATTCCGACGGTATCAACAAGCATGACCATTGGCACCAGAGCACCCAGGAGTATGAATATAATCGGCTTTATCAGATGATCGACCAGTGTATGGAAGAAGTGACGCACTTCACGTGTCTCGACCTTCGAATCAAACAGTAAGCCCGCCACAAATGCAGCCAGGAAACCCGAACCGCCGACAAGCGAACCAAGCGCAAAACAAAATATGGGGACTGCAAAAAAGAGTGCCGGGTCACTCCAGTGCAATGTCCGTACCGACTCACCCCAAGTGCGCAAGATCCATGCGCCGAGAATACCGACGAGCACACCCCAGAGCGCTTCAAGCGCAAAACCTTCCAGTACGTCCCGCGCAAGAATCGGGAAAAACCCTTCATGGACACTTGCAACCGCCGCAGAGGTGCCGATTGCAGCTACCAAGAAAAATCGCGTGAGTATGGTACCCACCACGTCATTGATCGCACTTTCTGACACCGCAATGTCGCGCAAGAACGGTTTTCTGAAATGGAGTCTATCGAGAGTCGGGATTACCGCGGTCGGATCAATCGAGGCAAGAATCGCGGAAAGTACCAGAAGTGCCATCACCGGTACCTCAAGTCCGAAAAGCGTGGTCAATCCGGAAAGTGCGTATGCAAACAAAAAAACGGTCAGTATCGTCCCTCCCAACGCAAGCACAGCGATCGGAGCAAAGTATTTCTTAAAATTCTTCACCGGCATTTCAATACCACCCGCAAAAAGTACGAATGCCGCCAACAATTCCACTGCCACGAGAAGACTGTCTGTGTTTGTGGTGAGAGCGGCAAGCGGTATTTGCAACGCCATACCGAACACAATTGCCCACACGAAGGACGGTATCACCGTACGTGGTGCAAACCAGTTGAGACCATATCCGACCGAGAACAGCAACGCAATCGAAAGGTAAAAACCTTCCGCATAAAAACCGACATGTTCCGGTGATCCTAAAAAAAGTGCGGTAATCCACGGCACTGTCGCAGTCGCATAAGAAAGACCAACCGCCGCGCACAAGATACCAAGGTATGGTCCGAATATGCGTATTTTTTTCAAGAAGTGGGGGGAAAACATGAGTAGACTGTAGTAGACTTCCGTGTGAACGTATTCAAAAAGGTTATTCTATGTACGGTATCACCCAACACCATACCGCATCATGATTTCACGCTCCACCTCTTCTCGCGGTCGTCCATAAGAATGGGTAGAAAGACGCTTCACATACTCAGCACGTTCGGGACTGCCTTTTTCAAGTCTAAGCGTCTGTATCGAGAAAGGTTTTTGTGGAGTGCCGCGCGCAAGCATTCGCAAATACGCGTGTTGATTTTCAATGTTCATGATATCCTGTGTTTCAAATACGGGTGCAAGCTGGTTTGTCAAAAACTCGGCATCTTCGTATCCCACGCGAAAAATGGCCATCGAGCCGACGTTCCCAAAAACCGCATCGCGAATCCTCTCATCGAGTTGCGCAATGAACTGATGCGCGACAGTGAGTGACAGTCGATACTTCCGCGCCTCCGAAAGAATGGCCGATATGGAGTCGGTGGTGATATTCTGAAACTCGTCGATATACAAGTAGAAGTGTGGCAAATCGAGTCCGATAGAGTCGACCCTGGAAAGTGCGGCCATGAGTATCTTTCCGACCAGTATCATACCTATCAGATTTGCATTAATGTCACCCAGCAATCCTTTTGAAAGGTTTACAAGCAGAATTTTGCGGGTGTCCATGACATCGCGCAGACGAAACGCGGATGTCTGCTGCGCGATGATCGGACGCATGATATCGTTCGCTGTAAAAATATCAAACTTGTTTGTGATATACGGCACGATATTCGCAAGTGAGGCCTCCCCTTGTGCTTTGGTTGCTATCTCGCGCCAAAATTGATTTACGACCGGATTCTTACTCCGCGACAGCTTGACCTCACGATACCGAGCGTCTGCGAGCACTCGAGAAATATCGAGCATAGTGTTGCCTGTTGACGGGTCTTCCATCACAAGAGCGGTCGCATTTCTAAAATACTGCTCGAACGCCGGTCCCATACTCTCCGGACTGTTGCTGTATAGTTTTTTAAAAATCGAGAAAAGTTCATTGATAACAAAGGTCTTTTGTTCAGGTTTTTTTTGATCATACTCGAGCATGTTAAGACCGAGCACATTCTGTGTATCCGACGGGTCGAAATATATGACATCCTGCATCCTGTGCTCAGGAATAATCTCAAGTATTTCCTGCACATCAGTACCGTGTGGGTCGATAAAACAAAGCCCTACCCCACGTTCAATATCCTGACGAATGAGTGTGCGAATGAAGCCAGATTTTCCGGTACCGGTCTGCCCGATGATGTAGAGGTGCCGCAAACGATCCTCGTCCGTTAAGTAAATATCAGTATTTACTCCGCGATACGTATTGACCCCGATTTTGGTGCCGGTTGTCGGCATATCGATGGGAACAGGTGCAAGCGCCGCTTGCACGCGCTTAAGCTGTGGAGTATGCGAAACGGAATGTGTCGGGAAATGCATGAGGGTTGTGAGTTCTCGCACCGACATAGGTATCGTCTCACGCTGATCGAACTCACGAAATATGAATTGTTTCGCTTGCGCAAGTGCGGACTTACCGGTTTTCCGCTCAAACACGAGACGGTTTCCCGACGTGTTCTGAAACTGATTAAAACTTGCCACAAGGTCGGCGAGAATACTCTCGGCACGCACCTCGCTTTGGGCACTCGCGACGATGCGCAGATTAATGCCGACTATGGTTGTTGCCAACTTTTTTTTGACCGATTCAATGACGATCTGGTCGACATGCTCGCGTTCTTTTTCTTTTTTCTCCTTCGCTTGCTTTTCAGTACGAATAATATCTCGAAACGTCTTGAGCACCTCGCCACCGATACTGTCCGGAGTGTCCTTAACCGCATCCTTGAGCTTCATGCCACGCTCAAGCTTCTCCAAGATCTTTCGATAGTGCTTGTTGTATCTATCACCCGACGGATTTACGATACACTGTATCGCCGCACCTTCACCGACTGGCGCTATTTTTGTAAGCGCATTAATGAGAGCGGAGAGCGGATCATGGTCGAAATCCTCATACTCTTTAAGAGGCAGTATCGGTTCAACCGCATATCGAGCCGATGCGACAGCGATTGCGCCATCATGTAAAAAAACATTGTAGTCCTGAGGCACATGCCGAGCCCGAGCTTTTGGGAACACGGCGAGCAATTGTTTTTCAAAGAGGTCTTCTTTATCGCGCGGGATGGCAAGGTAAAAAACGATGTCTTCTCGTTCCCCAGAGACCGCGACCTCAAAGGAAAAAAACCTATCCTCTTTTCCGTACAGATCTGCAGCAAGTGAGAACATGCCATAGTAGAATTGCTCCATGGCTGAGATGACTTCTTTCAACGGACGCTCACGTTCATCTTTAGCCGGATCCGGTAAGGTAACCTCATACAATGCCATGTGCAGAGCTTGCCAGAACGACCCGCTCGAAGGCAAATGTTCGATCGGGTACCCGTTCGCAATATACTGTACGAGGACTTTATGAAAATCGTCTTCAATGTGCGGGTTCGTTAGCTTTTCCGCCACAGCAAGCGCATTACGCACACCTTTCTCACGAACAATTCCGATAAGCTCCCACATCACTCCATCATCAACATTATCAGGAGGAAGACCGAGGGCTATTGCCTCCACTTCCGGTGTCGCCAGTTGATGACGCTCATGAAGTACGTCATGTGCCGGCATTTCCTTGTACTGTCGCAACTCAACGTGGGCCAATGCCTCACGATCAACAGAATGACCTGCTTCAAGGAGCTGGCGTTCTTTTTCGGCAACCTGTGCGCGTAAAAATGCTATTTCTTCATCGGGTGTGTGAAAACGGGTATCACCACGTTCGTGTGAAAAAGCGATCTGGTCGGACATATGCTGCCAGTATACCGCATGACAGCAGCGACTGTATGAGGAACAAGGTGGATAGCGCCATTACCCCTTTATGGTCAAACTTCTCTTGTATACTGAAAGATGGGTAAGAGCGATACCTGTTCCTCGCGCGACACACAGCTGTGCTTGTTCGGCGAGTGTCGCTCGAACGCCGGTACGTCGGAGAATGAGTTCATCGAGATTACGCAACTGCGACGTCCCGCCGGTCATAATAATGCCTCTATCGATAATGTCTGCGGCTATTTCGGGTGGTGTATCTTGTAACACAACCTTAATGGCATCAATCATTTCACGGAGCTCCTTACTCGTTGCCCGCACCACGTCTGCCGTTACAATTTCAGTCGTCCGTGGAAGACCGGATATGATATCGCGCCCTTTCATATCCATAACCAGGTCTTCCTCAAGCGGGAGTGCGGAACCGATTCTAATCTTTATTTCTTCAGCCATTTTCTCCCCTATCGCGATACCGAACTTCTTTTTGACATAATCCTGAATTGCACGGTCTAAATGATTCCCTGCACACTTCACCGACGTCGACGCGACTATACCACCAAGTGATATAACAGCAACGTCTATAGTGCCGCCACCTATATCGGTCACAATATGTCCGCGCGGTTCGTGAATCGGGATACCGGCACCGATTGCCGCAAGTACCGGTTCCTTGATGACGTACGCGTGTCGAGCACCAGCCTTAACCGCCGCCTCAACAACCGCACGTCGCTCGGTGGAAGTCACGCCCGCCGGGACTGAAAGCACCACATCCGGCTTAAACGGTCTAAAACGACCGAGAGCCTTACGAATGTAGTACGCGAGCATGATCTCGGTCACGTGGTAATTCGCTATCACACCATCCTTCATGGGGCGATATGCAACGATTGTTTCCGGTGTCTTTCCAACCATGGTCTTTGCTTCCGTACCAACCGCAAGCACACGTCGGTCATGCAGTGACACCGCAACGACCGAAGGTTCATTGAACACAATACCCTTGCCGGGGACATACACGAGTGTCGTGGTTGTTCCGAGGTCTATACCGAGTTTTGGTGCAAAGAAATTCATACGCATTGAAGCATATACAGAAAAAGGAGAATAATCCAGCATCCTGTGTATGCCAGACGCCCCGGTACCAGGGTACATGAAAAGCGTACCACCTATGGTTACAGCACGCACGTCACGCGCGCATGCCTCATATTGCGTAACTCAAGATGAAAAGCGCAACACCCGCTGATGTAACGGCGAGGCCGAAGGCGACGAGTGCACGTACTTTCGTGTTATTTCCCATACAAACACTATACGCTCCGAAGGTACCGTATCGCAAGCAACCATGCATACCAACCGACATATTGCTGACGTATACGTCACCTCTCTCCACATGGTATACTCTCCTTCATATGGATCACACTATACATTTTGTAGTACATGGAGGCACGCCACTTACCGGAACAATCAAAGTCGATACTTCAAAAAATGGCGCAATGGGGCTTATGGCGGCCGCATTGCTAAACAAAGCACCCACTGTCCTGCGCCGCGTACCACGCATCGAGGAAGTGAAGCGTCTGGTGGAAGTTATGGAGTCTATCGGTGTTTCTATTACTTGGAACAAAGAAGACATGCTCATCGTTCCACCAAAACAATACGACCTCAAAAAATTGGACGAGCTCGCTGCTCGCAAGACACGTTCGATTATCATGTTTATCGGGCCGCTCATCTCAAAACTGACGGACTTCATGCTGCCCCACGCAGGTGGGTGCCGACTTGGAAGCAGAACCGTACGTCCCCACTTTTACGCACTTGAACGACTCGGTGTATCCATCGAAACCGTGGACAACTGGTGGCATGTGACTCACAAAGGTCTCCATGCCGGTGAGGTGGTCATGTACGAATCGAGCGACACGGCAACCGAAAATGTACTTCTTGCCGCAGCAAGCATACCGGGTACAACAACGATCAAGTACGCAAGTGCCAATTACCAAGTGCAAGAAGTCTGCCACTATCTCGAACGGTGTGGTGTACGCATCGAAGGGGTCGGAACCACGACACTTATCGTTCATGGGAAGCGAACCATTTCCACACCCATTACGTACGAACTCTCTGAAGATCCTGTAGTTGCCATGTTCTTCCTCTCCGCAGCAATCGTCACTCGTTCGTCCATCCTCATCACGCGCGCACCGATTGATTTTTTGGAACAAGAGCTCCTCGTTCTTGAAAAAATGGGTTTCAAGTATGACATCGTACGTCGGTACCGTTCGTACAACAAACGTACACGTCTCGTTGATATCCGAACTCACCCGAGCACTCTCATTGCCGCAGAGGACAAAATACACGCTCGCCCCTACCCGGGTCTCAACATGGATAATCTCCCCTTCTTTGCAGTCATTGCGACACAAGCAAAAGGAACAACCCTCATACACGACTGGATGTATGAAAAACGCGCCATCTATCTCACCGAACTCGACAAGCTCGGCGCCGATACCATGCTCGCTGATCCCCACCGTATCTTCATCGAGGGTCCGACCACGCTCAAGCCAACAGAACTCATGACGCCACCGGCACTCCGCCCTGCTGCGGTACTACTGGTTGCCATGTTGGGTGCACGTGGAAAATCAATACTTCGCAATGTCTACTCGATCAACAGAGGATACGAGGACATAGCCGGACGCTTGCGCTCGCTCGGGGCGAACATTACCATCGTACACGAAACATGCACGGACGAAGCTGAATGACACCACTTGGTGCCTATTCGCTCCTTACAGACGCACTTACCGACCATCTCGCGGGATACACGGTCGCCTTGTCTGTGATACAATGACGACCGCCATGTTTACGGTAGAAGTACTCCCCCTCTCGCAAAGTCGCGGTGCACACGCATGTACGTATTACAGCGCGGTTCCGTATCCGGTCGGTGCAATCATCTCCGTTCCTATGCGGAATAAAGAGGTGCTTGGTGTCGTTTCAAATGTCTGTGAAGCACGTGACGCGCGCAGCACAGTACGAACTGCGGCGTACGCGCTCCGAAAAATCCAGCGGCAGACACCCCACGCATTACTCACTCACACCTATCTCAAAGCGATTATCAAAACGGCAGAGCGACATGCCGTTTCTTCATGCGCATTGCTTGGAAAGTACGTACCGCACGTCTTTCGTGACCTGCGTGACCTAGTACCCGTCGACACCACAGAAAGACCTCGCATACGTGGACATATCGTACCTCGAGTATTCCAAGGATTATTTGAACATCGTTGCGAATTTTATCGCAGTACGATTCGTGAAGCATTTGCAAACGGGGGATCTGTCGCGATTGTCGCTCCGACCATTGTCGACACCGAATCACTCTTTGAAATGCTGCGCGGCGGCATAGAACGCTACGCCTTTTTGCTCCACAGTGATCGCACACTCGCGACACTGCGCACAACGGTTCGTGCCGCCCTTACGGAAAAACACCCCATTTTAATCGTCACAACTCCCGCGTTCTTAGCGCTTCCGCGGGAGGACCTTTGCACCATCGTGGTAGACCATGAGGCAAGTAGTGCGTACCGCTCACGCGTACATCCAATCATAGATCTTCGTGTTCTCGCAGAAGAATACGCAAACGCCCTCGGTGGGCAACTGTATCTGGCAGACCTCCCACTCTCAATCGAGAGTGTGTACTGCAAAGAAAGTGGCGAGTACGAAGAGGTGGTGACAGGCCACCACCGTTTCCGTTTTGACGCTGATGCAAAAATACTGTCGCAGGTTGGAATTCCACGTCCTCCAAAACAACACTTTCGATGTATCGGGCCTGAGTTGCGCACACACATCGGGACAGCAGTAGAACGAGGTGAGCAGGTGTTTCTCTACGTAGCTCGACGTGGACTATCACCCGTCACATTGTGTGGAGATTGCGGAACCGTCGTTACCTGTCGAGAATGCAGCGCGTCCGTCGTGCTTCACTCGGGAAGTACCGAAAATCGTTTCCTCTGTCACAGCTGTGGAGCGACACGCAGTGCGCGCGAACGCTGTGTGCACTGCAACAGTTGGCGGCTCGAGACGCTCGGGATCGGTATTGAGCAAGTTATGCGTGAACTCCATACGGGACTGCCGCACACGACCTCATTCGAACTTTCAAGCGACACCGCTACAACACATAGGTCTGCAGTGCGCATTGCGACAGAGTTTGCAACCACTCCTGCCTCAATCCTTGTCGGTACTGAACTCGCCCTTCCCTACGTGCGCCACACCGTTCCTGTTGTGGCGGTAGTCTCACTCGACTCACTACTTTCGCTTGCGAGTTGGAACATATATGAACGGATTACCAGCACCCTTACTCGACTTCGCGAAATCGCTTCACGTGAATTTCTCATCCAAACACGACACCCTGACACGAACATATTCACTTTTGCACTGAGCGGAAACTTCTCGGGCTTTTATCGAAGTGAGCTTGCAATGCGCAAACGTATGGGATACCCGCCCTACACCACACTCGTGAAGGTCACAGTGAGTGGAGTCGAGGCCCACGTACGTACAGTCATGAAAGAGGTGGAAGACTTGCTCGCACCGCACCAATTCGTCGTGTATCCTCACGTTTTAAAAACTCCAGGAAACAAAGTGCAAATGCACGGTTTTCTTCGTCTTACACGCGCTACGTGGCCGAACAACGAACTCATTGCAATATTGCAATCGCTTCCCCTGTCCGCACAAGTTACGGTAAACCCTACCGGAATCATATAGTTCCCTAGCAAAACAAGGGCAGCCTGCCACAACTCTGGAGAAGCGTGCGGATCTTTGCTATAGTGCACCCATGTGCACTATCGTCCAAATGGGAGAACCTGTCTTGCGCGGCCGCGCTGCGCACGTGCCGGTCAATGACATAGACGGAAAACATATACAAAAAATCCTCAAACGCATGGAGGAAGCGCTTGACGCCGAGCCGGACGGTGCGGCACTGGCTGCCCCGCAGATTGGTGTCCCGCTTCGCATCTTCATTCTCTCTCGAAAGGTTTTTGCGCCAAAGGATGTACGGGAGGCGGGCGACACACATTTTGTATTCATCAATCCAACTATTATAAGACGCTCCAAACGCAAACATCGTGTCGACGAAGGATGTCTTTCGGTGCGTGGCAAGTACGGCACCATAGTACGTTCGACGAACGTTACGATAGAAGCATACGACGAGCAAGGGAGCAGGTTCACTCGAGGCGCAGGTGGATTAATGGCGCAGGCATTCCAACATGAGACCGATCACCTGGACGGAGTCCTTTTCGTCGACAAAGCCAACGAACTATGGGACGTTGCGGTACGGAACGATAGTGCAAAAAACTGACCGATGTTTTTCACCTCAGACGAAAAAACAGTATAACCATGAAGACTGCAGATACCAGTATTGTATTTTTCGGCACCCCCACCCTTGCGGTGTGGGTGCTTGAAGAACTCCACGCACAAGGCATTGAACCAAACCTTATCGTAACAACACCAGATAAACCCACGGGCAGAAAGCTTACGCTTACACCACCTCCGGTGAAGGTGTGGGCGGATGCACATGACATACCTGTCCTGCAAACAGCATCACTTAAGGATCCAAATGCCGTTTCCGAACTCGCGAATACGCCCTGGGACCTTTTCATTGTCGCGGCATACAACATCATTTTGCCGCGGTGGGTACTTGACCTCCCACGACACGGCGTACTCAACGTACACCCCTCCCTACTTCCAAAACTTCGCGGCCCCTCGCCGGTACGGAGTGCAATTTTACACGATGCGCATGATGCGATTGGTGTGTCGATTATGTGCCTTGACGAGCAAATCGATCACGGTCCTCTCGTGGCACAGGCAACCGTTGAGTTGCCCGAGTGGCCGGTGCGCGGAAGTATACTTGACGAGATACTTTTCCGTGAGGGAGGACGCCTGCTAGGTGAGGTGATTCCCCTCTGGATCACACACGCGATTACGCCAGAGGAACAAGATCACGCACGCGCAACGTTCACGAAAAAATTTATAAAAGAGGATGGGGAGCTCGATAGAACGCAAACACCGTACCAACAGTATCTGCAATTTTGCGCCATGGATGGATGGCCTGGAACATTCTACCACCACACCCGTACCGACACGGGTGCGTCGGTACGGGTTAAAATTCTCGATGCAACCTTTACCCATAACGTCTTTGAAATCACTCGTGTCGTGCCTGAGGGAAAAAAAGAGATGTCATATGAAGCGTTTTTGCGAGGGGTACGTGATTAAATATTCCTTCCTTGGTCACAATACATAATCGTTACACATGCCGTATTGAACGCGCGCGCGGGGTCAAATATTGACTTATGTATTTATGTATGATATAAAATATATAGACCATCAACAGACAGAAAGGGGAGCAAGAAATGTTTGCATATCACAAATCATTGGCCGTAATGCTATTACTGCTAGTCTCGTTCATGCAGCAAACATACGCTGCGGAGTATAGACTCGAATCCGGAGAGAGGTTGCTTGAAAGTGTTTGTGCTGAAAAAAACACCACCTCTTCGCCCACGGCTTGCGTGAAGACATTTCTATTTGCCAACTCGGAATGGTTCAAAAAGCAGTACGGGTATGAATGGAAATCGATCAAAGATGTTCGCATAAGTGCAGCTCGACATCTGTGGTCAAACCACCCATACCAACTTCCTAACGAGATTCTCACGACGGATCGCGATGCATCCACAGATACGGTCACGACACCCACACAAGAAAAAGTGGTGACGGTAGTGGACATACCCGCACAAGAAACTTCGTCTGAGTCTCCATCGAAAGCGTTGGCCGATACGACAGCATCATCGGTTACGATTCAGACTACCCAGTCACCTCAGCAAGAATCGGCCGCGTCTGCCGAGCAGACCGTAAACACTGATTCAAGAACCCATCACGAGAATTGGACAAATGCTCATGGGAGCGTGGCAAAAAATTTCCGTGAGGAAGATGTCACAGTTCAAACTACGGTAACAGAGCGTCCGATACCCCAGATTCCGACCCATTCAGCAGTTCTCTCCTACGCGAAGGAAATAAGCAACACGGCAAGCGAGGAAGACTTGCCATCTATCGCGAAAGACACAGCAACAAAGACGCGACAGGCTCTTTGTGCAAATTCTCTAAACAGTAATGAATCGCCATTGACACTACTTGTCATAGTCGAGTTTTTACTTTTGTTGTTGTTCGTAGTCCTTTTCGCACGCGAATATAAAAAGAAAAAAATGCTACTCTCTTCACTCAAGGTTCTACAGGAACGACTGAGTAGTGTTGAGGCACTATTCTGCAACAACACCAAGAATCCTGCTGTACCTAACGGAAACCGATCACCGTTTCGCCCGGATGCAGAAAAAATAAAACAATAATCGCATCACTGATTGTGAACGGGGGGTATACTACCCCCCGTTTTATGTTTTTAAGTATGACATCATGGCAAGAGGTATGTTTGAGAATACCAGAGTTTTGTGAGTAAAGTATGTGAAAATATCAGCGCTACAAGGGTGCGACGAAACAGAGTACGTACGGTGTCATATTAGGTGAGTTGATGCGTGTTATTGACAACACTATTTGCCATCTGACATACTGCACTGCAAATATGTTCCTTACCGCACCATTAACGAGGTTGAGATGGACATACCGAGACCCATGTTCCTGGCGGTCGTGTTTGTCTATTTTGCCCAAACAGTTCTTTCGTTCATAATGAAGGATTACTGGTTTGCAAGTGTATTCACAATTTCTACCGCCATACTCGCGTACACCTGGTACATTGAACGACCGAGGAAAACGACCCGGAATGATCACCAGAAATCAACAAAGTAAAACTCTTTCATCGCCCCTTCTTCGGGGCGATGGTTCGTTTTGGATGGAAAGAAGAGGCAATCCTCCTTTGCGGTACAATGCGGCCGAATGTGGTCCGCGCTGTTTCTCTATGCCGGAGAGTGAACACTTACCTGTCCCACGCAAAACCATTTCCGAAGTGGCCACTCTGCGCTGTCTTGTAGTAAATAGGTGCACGAAGACCGAGCTGTTCTATGATCGCCTGAGGTCGTAGGTCGTACCCGGTCACCACTTCTTCGCGCCCATCCACATGCGCAACGGCTGCAAGTGGGTACGGGTGGCCGATGGCGTACGCAAGTGTGACCGTTGCCTGGTGTGCACCCCTACGTACATAATCGACCGCTATCTTGCGCGCCATGTAGGCGGCGCTACGGTCTACCTTTGTTGCGTCCTTACCTGAAAATGCGCCACCACCCACCTGTACACGCGGGCCGTACGCGTCGATGACTATCTTGCGACCGGTAAGGCCGGTGTCTGCAGCAAAACCACCGAGCTTCCATACGCCGTTCGGGTTCTTGAGCCACACCCTGTCTGAGGGACCGTCAATATACCGGGCAATCTCCTCGGAGAAGATTGCGTCGAGTTCCACATCGGACATGTCGTCACTCTCGCAGAGTGAGGTGACCACGTTCGTGACCTGACCATGCTCAACGGTGACTTGGGCTTTGCCGTCATGTTTTCCCATTGCCCGCGTGAGTAATCGAGCAAGATGCAGTTCAAGTGGCATCAATGTGGCCGTTTCATCCGTAGCATAGCCGACCATGACACCTTGGTCACCGGCGCCTTCATTGTCAACGCCGGCCCCTATCTCAGGGCTTTGTTGAGAAATATGTACCGACACGGAAATGTCATCGGTGTAACCATTGTCACGGTATACTTCACGCGCAATGCGTTCACATGCTGCGTTGTCGAGTGATACAGCGGTCGTAACTTCTCCCATAAGAGTGACTTGCCCGTGCCCGCCGAGTGTTTCGACGGCGACACGTGCATACGGATCGTGTGTCAAACAGTGGTCGAGGAGTGCGTCTGATATCTGGTCACATACTTTGTCGGGATGTGCACGAGTGACTGCTTCTGCGGTATGTATCATATAGTGTATTTTTTAGTGTGACGTAAATAAAAATCCCCACATACGTAGGGGTACAAAACACTTTGGTAGACCAATGTATCTGTCCCATACGGGTTGGAAGTGGCACCTTGTCTC
>CAZWNC010000022.1:0-14347 GCA_964635195.1 uncultured Candidatus Saccharibacteria bacterium
GCGCGGGCCCCCCCCCCCCCAACCCCGCCGCGTGTCGGTGCGTTTTTGTGGCGGTCGGGACGCCCCCGAGAGCACTCGAACCGAGGCGACGCGAAGCCGGCTTCGTAGCGAAGCGAAGAAGGCGAGTCGCCGAGTGGGGGTCGAGCGAGTGAGATATTTTGTGAGTGAAGCGAAACAAAATATCCACGAGAGTGACCGAGTCCTCTCGAATACTTCGGTTTTGTTGCGTTCTGGTAGGACCCGAGAGGACTCGAACGGCGGAGCAGCGGGTCCCCATGTAGCATAGCGGAATGGGGCTGCGAGCCGCGTCCAGCGATGCTTAGCGAACATGAGCACAAAGTGCAAAATGTAAGCTTAGCAATCGCGGGACGAGTCCTCTCGGGTCTGAGCCACGTCCAACGTTCTTATGAGACTGGTGTACGAAAAGATACGAAGAATTTCTTTGGTCTCCCCTGTATCCTGTGATTTTACACAATTGAACCCTGGCCACAAAAAACAAGCCTGATTCCAGCAAACTTTTTCAGCGAGATTCGCGTCGCAGACACAGCACCCTACAAACGAGGATCTGTACTCCCTGCAACGTCGTACGCATACCACCCACTTTCTATGTAACCATACGTCGCCGCAACCAGCTTTTCGACATCTTTAAAACGCCCATCACGTGTGGAGCCGAGGACAACAATCACTACCGGATGATCAAGGCCTGAATCATACATCAGGGTCAAGTTACCACCTGCGAGGTCAGTGTAGCCGGTCTTACTGCCCAACACCCCGTACATGGCTGACACACGCTCGTTTGTGTTGTGTGCGACATGAGTCACGCCGTCCTCCGAAACATACTGACGCGCAACATCCGCAGTGTCGTCGAGTATCGAACCATGCTCTTGCCACACATATGCGAGTAACTTTGCCATATCCTCTGCAGTACCCGCACCACCCTCTTCGCCGTTATAGGTATCAAGTCCGCTCGCATTACGGAAAAAAGTCTCAGAGAGTCCCAACTCACGTGCGCGCACATTCATACGATCGACAAATGCATCCACTCGCTCGTATTCGGGAAGCGTCTCGGGAGTACTTTGCCAGAGACTCCCTACCGCGGCCGCGATGGCGTCCGCACCGTCGTTGCTGCTCGTGAGCAGCGTGAAGGACACGAGATCTTGCAAACGCCACTGCTCGTTCTCTGCAAGACCCGAATCACCCTCCGTCTCAAGCGCGTACGGGGAAACAGTGACCGGAGAAGCATACCCGGACTCAAGCGCAACGAGTGCGGTCATCACTTTGGTGAGAGAAGCCAATGGCCTAACCGCATCCGCACGCTTGGACGCAAGTACGCGTTTGGCATGTACATCGTACACCACGTACGCTTCAGCACCCACAGACACCGCCTGGTACGGATTTGCAACGGCGGGAGGAACAGGTGCCTCCTTTTTGTAGACTTGTGTTACCTCAGGAGAAATTGGAACGACACGTTCCGCACCAGTCCCATACACGACACTCGCAACCACAACACTACCCGTTATACAACACGCAAGTAAACCAGCAAGAACGTGGTCACGTGTTCGTATCACGACCGGGGAAGGCTCCAGAATCCGCTCCGTTTCAGATCCTTCTTCAGACGCTCTGCTTCGGAGGACAACAGTACGATCAGATGATACAAACTCTTCTTTTTTTTCAGTACACTCACTCATACACAGTAGCATCACACAATGTCGACTTTCGTTTCCTGTATTACCGGCACATCCTCTTTTTGCACAGAGCCCGCTTCAAAGGCCATGAGTTCTGCTCGAATCATCTCGTACTCAGGAAGTGCTGTCACAGATGTGACGCCAAGGTGCCGAAGTAGCATAGGCGATGGATGATACAACACAATTCTAGGATTGTCTATAGCTGGCTGTTTTTCGATAAGGCCTCGAATGAGTAACGAACGCAATATATACGAGCAATTCAAACCCCGTATCTGCTCTATGTGGATTCGCGTCAATGGACCTCGATAGAGTATGACTGAAAGTGTTTCCGCTCCGGCCTTGCCAAGGTCGCGCGAGAGCGCCTCCTTTCGTAGTGCGGTGATAGCGTCACTCACCTCCGGTGAGGTAACAAGTTCGTACGTATCATTCACATGGAGCACGCGTATTCCCCTCACGGCAAGCGAGCCGGCTAACTGCGCTGCTGCGTCGTTTATCTCCTCGACGGTCACAGACATAATGGTGGCGAGGCGTGCGCTCGTGATCGGTTCGGCGACGTAAAATAAAATTGCTTCCAGAGCCTGCTCAAGTGAATTCATAGATATTATTGTAACAGATTACCAAATCGACCGCAGTGCATCGCACGGTGTGGAAAAGATTACCTAACCGTAGCGTGGAATACCGACCGCGTCGGATCGCATGCGAATATCCCCAAACTGTGCCTCCTGCTCCACACGCACCACTCCTTGACGCACCAGTTCGAGCAATGCAAGAAACGTGACGATGGTGTTTACCTTGCTTCCTGCGGTGCGCGACGTATCACGAAACGAAACCTCCATACTTGCACTAATGCGTTCACTGAGTCGTTCCATCATCTCCTCAAGCGATACGACCTTTTGTACCATTGCTTGCGGAAGAGCAACCTTTTCTTTCGGCAGCTGCCTTAGCACACTTCGCGCAGCATCCAAAAGACCCGCCACATGCATACCCGAGTCCGGCGAAAACACCACCTGCAACACCCCGCGCCGCTGCCGTGAATAGAGCGGCGTGAGCGCGTAGGTACTCTGAAGTTGCACCCCGAGTTTTTTGTACCGCTCGAGCGCTTTCAAACGAAACTCGAGGTTCTCCACCGACGCTTGCTCTTCCTCGGAAAGTCGAAGCGAGGGGAGCAAAGAACGCGATTTGATGAGCAACAGGTCAGACCCCGTGAGCACGAACTGTGCCGTTTCGGCAACAGGAAACTCGGGGTGCCGCTCGATGTATTTCAGGAAATCATCTGCAACCTCGGCAAGCGCGATGTCGTTGATGAGCAACTTCCGCTTTTCGATGAGCAATAAGAGAAGCTCGAGCGGTCCTTCGAACACGTCTGTATGAAGCTGATACAATCCCATGTGCGTATTGTAGCACCGTGCCGTATTTGAATGCACGCATTACCTTCCAAACCGACTCAGTATATACACACCCTGTTGAAAGAATCGTGTGCGAGAGACACTACTGCAGCTTCGTAGTCACAGAAAGGTTGAGCTCTGCAAGCTGCTCCGGTGAAAGCGAAGTGGGTGCGTGCATAACCGCAGTCTGTCCACCGCGAGTCATGGGAAAGGCTTGCACCTCACGCAGTTGTGTCTCACGGGTCAAGTTCATGATATTGCGCTCCACACCAAGTGCCAATCCTCCATGAGGTGGTGTGCCATACCCAAAGGCTTCCAACATGTGCCCGATACGCTTCTCGGTCTCTTCGGGCGAATTTCCCATGATGGCATACGTGGCGCGCAAAAGATCTGCACGGTGAGCTCGAATACTTCCCCCGCCCGCTTCGTACCCATTGCAAACGAGGTCATACTGGGAAGATATAATACCCTCGACATTCACTCCTTCCAAAAGATCTTTTTCGTACTCAGGCAACGGCATTGAGAAAGGGTTGTGACTAAAAGTCCAACCGCCCGCGTCTGTTTTCTCAAACTGAGGAAACTCAATCACCCATGCATACGCGAGAATACCCGCCTCTTTTTCTTCTTCAGTACGAAGGTCGAATTTGTCCGCACCATACGTGCGCATCGCCTCTGCGTAGGTAATTCGTGGAAACGGTTTTTCTTTAATAGTGAACCCCATCGCCTCCACCGTTCGCGTAATCATCGCTTCCACCATATTCATCACATCATCACGCTCCACAAAAGACATTTCAATATCGATTTGTGTGTGCTCAAAACCACGATCCGCTCGCAAATCCTCGTCTCGTATCGCACGTGCTATTTGGAAATAGCGCTCAAAGCCACCCGTCATAAGTAGTTGCTTGTACTGCTGCGGAGACTGCGGCAATGCATAAAACTTACCCGGAGAAAGTCGTGAAGGAACCACAAAGTCGCGTGACCCTTCCGGAGTAGACTCTGTAAGAAGCGGCGTCTCTATCTCAACGAAATCTTGTCCAAACAAGTGCTCACGACACCGTCGCACAAACTCACTTCGCATGCGGATGTTTCGCTGCATGCGTTCGGTACGAAGATCGAGGTAACGATATTTCAAACGCATGATCTCGTCGACAGAAGCGGTATCGCCGGTAATTTCAAAAGGTGGCGTGTTTGATTCGTTCAAGACGTGCACATGCAAAAGCTCAAGCTCGATGTCGCCATTTTCTTCACCAGCAACCACCATGCGTTCGGGCCGTTTGTTTACCATTGCGGTAATATGGAGTACCCATTCAGCCCGAACAGTGTCCGCAACCAGGCGTGCCTCGGCGTGATTCGGCAAAGCAACCGCCTGCACGATACCAGACCTGTCACGGATGTCCAAAAAAATCAGTTTGCCGTGGTCTCGTCGGACATGCACCCACCCGGACACCGACACTTCTTCGCCGATGTGTTCATGTAGGTCTTTTATCAAGGTTCTTTGTTGCATATGAGTTATTGGGACACTATAAAAAATTATTTTACTATCGACTAGATCGTCACCCCCACTTTCTCCCGCACCTCGCGCATCTTCGCTCCAGCAATCGCACGAGCCTTCTCGGCACCTTCGGAAAGAACAGTCTGCACCAGACCGGGCGTCTTCGCAAGCTCCACGCGTCGCTCACGCATCGGCCGCACAAAGGCACAGACACGTTCAGCAAGGAGTTCTTTACTCTCTTTGTAGCCGATACCACCTTCGCGATAGCGTCGTTCGAGCTCGGGCAGCACATCCGCACTGAAGTGCCGATGAAGTGCGAACACATTGCACTGCTCCGGGTCTTTTGCTTCCTGGACACCCTTGCTATCCGTGACGATCGACATGCAGAGCTTCCGAATCTCATCATCCTCCGCAAAAAGCGGTATAGTGTTGTGGTAACTTTTACTCATCTTTTGACCATCGACGCCGGGTATAATGGCGACCTGTGTGGGAATAAAGGCCTCCGGCAATAAGAACGTGTCGCCATAGGTACGGTTGAACTTTTCCGCAGTGTCCCGTGCATACTCTACATGTTGCTTCTGATCCTGCCCCACCGGCACCACGTCGGGGCTGTAGAGTAGAATATCCGCCGCCATGAGCATGGGGTAATCAAACGTGCCGACATTAATCTCTTTGTTCTTCGCCTCGGCGTCTTTGTAGGCATGTGCACGCATGAGGTACGGCATGGTGGTGAGCGTATTGAATATCCAACACAGCTCGGTATGTTCCAACACATCGGACTGTTTGAAAAGCACCGTACGGGCAGGGTCAAGACCTATCGCAAGGTAGTCGAGTACCAAGTCAATGATGTTTTGCCGAAGCGCTGGGCCGTCGTGCACCGTGTTCAGTGCGTGATAGTCTGCGACAAACACAAAACTTTCATGCGTTTGTGCGAGGTCGACAAACTGCCGCATGGCACCAAAGTAGTTGCCGACATGTGGCCGACCCGATGGCTTTACTCCTGAAAGAAGCCGCTTCATTACACGTGACTATACCAGAAAACGCCCATCGGCGCGAACCTTCCAGGCAAAATGTACTCACAATACCAAATCGTACTACTTTGAACAAAGTGTAGTCTTTTTCATCGCAAGATGCTGTCCGAATGGATACGATTCTTGCATACATGAAGCCGATGGGTCTTGCTGTGCAAAAGTAGGTGCGAGTTTTGATTCGGAAAAGAATTACTGCACCAATACCGGTACTCATACTGTAATTCCACCCCACCACCAAAACATCTACTCCTTTTCCCCCTCTTCCTTCGCAAGTGGCAGTTCGATCGTAAACGTCGTACCCTTCCCGACTCCGGGTGAAGCGACGTGAATCCAGCCATTGTGTGCACGCACTATCTCCCTTGCGATGTAGAGTCCAAGACCGCTCCCATACACAGTACCGCTGTTTGCATTTGATGCTCGAATGAACTTATTGAAAAGTCGCTCCTGCTCACCGGGTGGAATACCCAGCCCTGAATCCGCTACGGTAACAGCGGCTGAATTTTGTTCGCGCAACGCGTGAAGGGCAATCTTCACAGACCCATGTTCCGTATACTTAATGGCGTTGTCCAGTACATTTGAAAAAACCTGACGCAACTTTGCAGCATCACCACTCACTCGAACTTCGGACGGACACGCGATATCGACGACGAGTTCGAGTGATTTTGTTTTAGCCGCAAGTGCGTAATCATTTGCAACATCCGTAACAAGCTCACGCAAATCCATGTCTTGGAAGTGGTATGCAAGCCGACCCTGCTCTATACGTGTGACATTGAGAAAATCATCGACCACGATACTCAACTGCTGACCGGAACGAAACACACGCACGAGAGGATCTTTGAGCTTTGGTGAAATTTTACCGTAGGTGCCGTCAAGCAGCATGGACGTGTATCCTCGAATAGCGGCTATGGGAGAGCGAAGCTGATGCGATGCCAACGAAACAAACTCCGTCTTTTGCTTATCAAGTTCACGCAGTCTCGCGTTCGCATTTGCAAGGTAACGCGCGAGTCGTTCACCTTTTTCTCGATTCACCTCGTCGAGGGCAAGTGTGCGAATATGGTACAAAGCAGCAATAGAGGCAGCGCCGAAAAGCATCACGAGTGAAGCGGTGTCGACGACGGGCGCACCTTTTGAGACAAGGGACATGCCGAATATACTGCCGTACAGTATGGCGAAGGAGATAGCGAATATGAGCCGAACTTGATACTTTCTAGGGGGTATTGACATGCAAATGAGCATGATGGGGATGAGTACGGTACATCCAAACAGTGGCCGATACTGCACCAACCCGTACGCCGGCAACATGCTCATGACTGCCGCTATGCCCAGGAGTAGCATCCATGCGGTAATCGATACGATTCTTTTTTGCTGACGCACAGACTCGTGCGCTTCCCGCAGTCTTTGCATAAGTACCGCAACGAAGCACGCAAAGGATAGCACAATCACGAGGAATAAGAGGTGTTGAAAAACGCCTGGACGGAGGTAAGCGACACCGTCCACAAAGTACGCTCCTTTGAAGAAAAGACCGCTAAAGGTAAGCGACAGCACGAACACCGCTCCGAACACAAAAAGCAAAGTACTGCCCCACATACCTGCGGGTGTCACCGGAAGAAGTGCGCGTCCAAGTGTATAGGGTAAAAAGGAAAGTGCCGCATATCCGAGGTACCACCACCAGAGTTGCAGGGGTGAGTCTTGCGAATGATGCGCGAGAAAAACAGAGAGAAGCCAAACAGTCCAAATGCTCGCAACCGTCAGCCATGCACGCTGTGTATTTGAAACACTCATTCGATAGAGCACCGCAGATGCGACACCTCCGCACAGGAGTACAAACAAACCAAGTAGAGAGGGGAGGGTTAACATACTTGTGTGTCAAAAAAACAATATAAAATCGGTGATCTATGGTACACTTTCACGCGCCGCCACTGCCACTATTTCCTCCGCATCGGAAGTTCAACCTCAAAAGTCGTACCCTTTCCTTGACCGACCGACAGTGCACGGATTGCACCCTTGTGTGCCTCAACAATACTTTTCGCGATAAAGAGGCCATGCCCGGTGCTGTGCACGTTGTGCCGCAAAGAATCAGCACCTCGACCACCCTCGGTGAAAAGTTTGAGTTTGTCCTCGGAGGATATGCCGATGCCGGTGTCGACAATGCGAATAACGAAACTATCATCGACTCGAGTGAGCGACACGCGCACAGACCCTTGCTCAGTGTAGTAAATAGCGTTTTCAATGAGATTCCGAAACACATGATCGGCAAGATTTTGACGGTCTCCCACACAGATATACTCACCTTCAGGAATATCGAAACCGAGCGCAACACCCTTTCCTTCTGCAAGAGACCGTGCCGCTTCAACCTGAGTATGCAGTACGCCCGCAAGGTCAAAAGGAGCAAACGCGAAGGTGAATTTTCCGCTCTTTAAATTCGCTGATTTAAGTATGTTCTCAACAGTATTGACGCCGTCATTCAATCGCGCGAGCGCGGAACGTGAGACTGTGGCCACGTCCTCGGACACCAGCCCGAGATCGCCCTGCCCTATGGCAGCGAAACCATTGCGGGCGACTGTCAGGTACCCTTTCACTTCATGACTCAAGAAATGAATAAAGCGCTCCTGGCCGGCATTTGCTTCCGCGAGCATGTTTCGAGACTCCACTTCTTTGCGAACACTCCGTATGAGTGCCATACCGAAAGCGACCGAAAGTGCGAGTGTTATCGTCGTAATGATGCGTGATGTAGTGGACTTGACCACAAGGAGCAATGAGCCTATGAGAATCCAGAGCGTCGCCACGAGCGCTTGCGAAGCGAAGATTTTGGTGTTGAAAACTTTGTACGATACAATCAAATATGCTAAAAGGGCATAAAAAACTGTCATTGCATAATACCCATATTGTTCAACGAGAAATGACTCTTGCTCTTTGAGAACGAATAAAAACTCCACGCTCGCCAAAAAAGTGATAAAAATAAAAACAAAGTTAAAAAATGACACTCCCAAAAACAGGAGTGTGAAAATCTTTCTTTCAACAAGGTCGTGAACATTAAAAATCCGTCGCAATATAATAACTGAACAATACACTGACAAAAAAACAGCTCCTGCAAAAACTACATACAACATGCTTGGATTTTCAAGAGCATTGCCGTGTGCAATATCAAAACCAATCAGACCAAACCTGGTTGCTGAAACTGCCTCTAACGCGAGCAAAAAAACTGCTGCGATTAATTTTACCGGCCACGATATGTCCTTTTTAAAAACGAATACATACAGGAAATACCAGCCGAGCATAATAGAAAGCGTGAACAACGTAAACCATAGTGACCAGAAGAACATTACCAAATCCACATCCATAAGGACCCAGAGGAGGACATCGATTACGGAAAGTAGTGAGAATACAGAAGCGAGTGAAAGTAAAATCTTGGCAACCAGCTCAGTCCTTAACTTAAGGAACACAATAATTCCAACCAGCATCGTTACTACAATTGCCGTAAGATGCGAATAAAAAACGAGTGCTGGTGTTTCAGCAAACATAAGGGTGAATGGCGCTATGCCGTATGTATAAAAAATGGAATCCGTGCGATACATAATCTAAAAATTTGTAACTAACCGTGCCTCAAACTTTCCAAATACTTTTGTATATAAGGCGAAAAATACCCTTCATATTTTTTTTGCAGGTCTTTAATTTTCCAATCTGACCCTGTAATACTATTTCTGCATTCTTGCGCACCGCAATTGCATTTCATGTCTTCCCACGGCACTTCACCCTCAATTTCCATGTCACACATAGCGTAATCAAAACATACTTCTTCGTCTTTTTGTATCTCACGCATGCTAACGAGCGTAATTGAATCCAAAAAACCAGCGTTAGGAGCGCAGGAATGGTTGACAAGAAAAATGCCGTCAATAACCAGAGTACCAGCTATCACGGCCGGGCAAATATAAAAATTCTTACTAATTTGGAATGCAGTGTATGTATACTCAACATCATCCAGCTTATCTAACTGCTCCAAAGACAGTATCTTGCCACCCTGCACAACAAGAAACTCACCTGCAGGTATGTTCACATTTGCAAAAAGAGCCCGACCTTCAACCTCCGATTCTCCAACACGCAACCGACTGTCAACCCAACTGAAAAATTCTGTATTTTCTTTTTGCATACCACTCTATAGATTAAGCTATTCGTAGAGTTTATAAAACAAAATTACTATGATTCTCACACTTCTCCCAAGATTCTCGCACCTCCTCATTGCAAAATACAATTTCACAATCTGACTCATTCGGACTGCACGTCTGTTCCGGGCAAATGACTTCATTTAAAAATACTTCGCATGTGTGAAATGAGTTTGCGTTTTTGTGTATATATTTATATGGAGTCATGTCACACTCATTAGAAAAATCACACACCTCGACAAAACACGATTCGAATGCAGGATCACACGCCACAGTACTCACAACTTCATATTCATGCAGTACAGTAAATAAGTAATATTTATAACCTACTATGCAAAAAAGGAGTAAAAGTGTGATTAGGTATTCCAATTTCATACTCACAATCTACGTAACCTGCGTGAGTGACTCTCAAAAAGGCAGGGCGACCGAATTTTTAAGTAATCTGTTACATCTGCACGTACTGTAAGTATCACATGACGAGTTGCGAAAGTAAATCAACTTACTGTGTATTCATGCATAAAAAACAGGGCACACCGACGTGTGCCCTGTTTAAAGACCTCGCAAGACTTTCTGTGAACAATGCTGGACTTCATCTACCCCATTCCAACAAGAATGTTGCCGAACAACAACGGGCTCTGACACTTCTACGTCAGAGTCGTAAAGCGCAACACTACCTACGACAACGAGCACGATCCCGAGCGCTCTAACGGCGAACACCCAACCTTGATGCGCGAACCTGTTAATTCTGAACAGACTAGCAAAACAGGCTGCAAGGAAGACAAAAAATGGCTGGTATGCCATTGTGCTTTGTACAATGGCGGTAGATGGGCCTAACATGATTGCTGCGTAGAATGCGAACGCGGCAATATTGTCCGCAAATTCATTGAGTACGTTCACCTGGAGACTTCTTGCGTCCCAGCGACGTATGTATGCATGGAAACCTCTCCGATAAGAAGGGATGCATGCCCACATCATGATGCCTGCAAGCACACTACCGACGCTGACCCAGAACAGTGTTCCCCAATAGTTCCCGTCCATAGACGCACTTTCGAACACATATCCTGAAAGAGCTATGACGGCAGATGCGATACTCATTGACACAATGACCCTCAGGTTCAAAAATGCACCAAATGAAGCACGTGAACCCTTGGTCAGATTGATGTTCAATACGATCGATCCGACAAGTATAACCACCCCAGATAGCAATTGTAACCACGTGAAGGTCTCTTCAAAGAAAGCAAATCCGAAGAGGAACCCGAACACGGGCACAATTTGGAAGAGTGGATCTACCTGAACTACCTCTGTGGATACTTCATTTTCATCCTCATCACGAAGTGCGTAAAGATACGGAATAAGCCATCCAATATCGCACACACCTACAGCAAGCGCCAACAACAAATCACGCATTCCGAGATCAAAGGACACTGCCTCAATAATTCCGAAATAAGAGAGTGTTGTCGCAATACCGTAAATTACAACTGCCACCAACAACATGAAGGCGCTCGAAACCAGCACGAACGTCCCTACATCACTGGTGTTCTCATCCTCGCATCGATAGCTGTCAAGCAAGTACTTGTCGATGTATGTACCCAGCACCCAAAACATATGGGCACAAAGTACCAGCCAATACCAGCTGATATTCATGTTTACTACCCCCGAATTGTCAAAGTTCCCAAATGGTTACCTAGAACATGCGTCAGATGTCGACCTGCACGCACGCTCTACGCCTCTAAAATCATATACTATAACACTTGCAAATTTTGTCAAGTTTTTCGCAACCGTCTTACTTTAGATTATTGAGAAAGCGAAAAACAACCTATTCCACAATCTTCATAACGCTCTTGGGTAGCGCAAACATCGCTTTATGTAGTTCCGGAGTGTAATACTCCGTATCAATGCCCGCAACCTCAAAACGCTCACGCAGCGTTGCAAGAGGGATGTCAACCAAAAACGCATCATCTGTTGCGAAACTCAATGCGAGATTACCGCCGACATACATAGGGGCATCTACGAGATAGCATGTTGCATAAGAAAAGAGGTTTTTTAAATTTTGCATACTATTCACCAACTCTTCGCGTTGTAGATTTGGAATGCCATTCTGCATAACAAAAATGCCTCCCGGTAAAAGCACACGCCGAGCGTCAGCATAGAATTCACTCGAAAAAAGAACATTATTTGCACTATCTACAGGATCTGGGTCTGAGCAGTCGACTATCACCACATCGAAACGCTCATCCGTTTCATTCACAAATCTTGCACCATCCCCTATCTCCAGATCAAGCCGCACATCATTGAAGGCGTTCTTATGCACAGAGGCCAAGTACTCTTTTGATACCTCGACAACTGTGCCATCTATCTCAATTAGTTTTACATGAACGACCGTTTTATGCATCAACACCCGTGCTGCTGTCCCACCGTCCCCACCTCCAATAATTAGCACTCTTTTCGCATTGCCGTGTGTAAAAAGTGGTACATGTGTTATTGCCTCATGGTATGTTCCCTCCTCACGCTCAGTGAGCTGAATGCTTTTATCTATCGCAAGCACTCTACCATGTTCAAAGGAATCAAAAAGATAAATTTTTTGTATATCCCCTCCCTCGAACAGCACCTTCTTCACTCCAATATATGCACCCATTCCGCCATGGAGATCCTCTTCCTCGAAACGCATCTTACCACCAATCGTTTGTATGGACATAGTAAATATAAAAAATTAATATTGTATTTTTTTGAAAATACGACTACGTAAGGCGAAACATTGACTGTGTTAGAGCAACCTGATTGTCATTGGGATACGTATGTACCGTTCGAATAAAAAGTGCTTCTTTCTCCTCTCTAATAAACACTTCAGTGACCGGTTTTCTAAAAGATAATAGTGGTGCAGGAAAAGTATATTGTAAATAAAACGTATCTCTTACTTTTTTAACCGCACGAAGATCTGACAGCAATTCAATGCCTTGCTTATACCCAAAATGTTGGTAGTCAAAAGAATACTCTATGTTTCCATCCTTCCAGACATGTTCGAACAATACCTTTGGAAGATTGTGTAAAAATGAATCAACCACGAGAGTTGTCTTTTCAACATCAAAAGTAGCGTTTGTACAGGCACATATCTCCGTAATCTGTTTACCCGCTTTGGAGAGATTTACAAAGTGACTTTCACCGAGAATACCGAAGTGCACCTGTATACCACCCCACATGAGATTTGCTTGAGCCAGGATCTTGAACTGACCAAGTGCAGAATCACCCTCTGCAAGATACAACCGTATCGAACGTATACTTTGGTCAGTATAATTCATTGCGTGTGTCTGTATCTACAATCTCGCTTCAACAGCATAGCATAAAGAATCTACCGGGCACAGAGTAAGTCTTATCCGATACCAAATAGCAACGAACGATCCTCGTCATTCCAAAAGAAATACCGGACGCATACCGAAAAGCCCCATTGTAAAATGGGACTTTTTTTCACAAACAAAAAATTCTCCACTTACACCCCCTCCTCGCGCAGGAGCTCGACGGCTTTGCGAGCGTTTTTGGAAAGCTTGGTGGGTATTTTGATATCAAGTGTGACGTACAAATCACCACGTGTACTTCCCCGTCCGAGCGGTACACCCTTCCCTTTCACGCGGAGACGCTCACCGTGAGTCACTCCTTCGGGTATCTTGATCGAAAGTGGCCCATCAAGCGTTTCGAGTTCATGTTTTGCACCAAGTATCGCGTCGGTCAGTTTGATGCTGTGGTGCATGACAATGTCATTTCCTTCTTTCGTAAAGCGTGCATCACGCTTGACGTGAATCTTCACATAGAGATCGCCCGACACGCCACCCGGAACCGCTTCTCCCGCACCGGTAAGACGCACCATCTCACCATTCTCAATTCCTGCAGGAACCGCGATGGGTATTTCTTCCTCACGCCGCACAACTCCTTGCCCTGCACACGCTCCACACTTTTCGCGCGGAACTTTACCGGAAGCATGACAGACCGTACACTCACGTGCCGCGGAAAACGTACCGAACATCGTCTGCCGTGTCTCATGCACCTTACCGGCACCATTACACGCGCTACACGTAGACAGATCGGTACCCTTGCGCGCACCCGACCCATCACACTCCTTACAAGCCGACAGTTTGGTAATGAGGACGCGCCGTTCGACTCCAAACACCATCTCTTTGAAAGAAACCTCAATATCAATCGATATGTCACGCCCCCGCGGAGTACGACTGCGTCGACCGCCACCAAAGAATTCTCCGAACATGTCTCCGATATCAAACTCAACACCCTGCCCTCCGAAGCCGGAGAAATCGAAGCCACCAAAACCCTGTCCTCCGTGGGGAGCACCTCCGCCACCTCCGCTGAACGTCTGGCCGTAGGTGTCGTACTCTGCACGTTTTTTGTCGTCGGAGAGGACTGCGTACGCCTCATTCGCCTCCTTGAAGCGCTGTTCGTCACCCCCTTGCTTGTCGGGGTGGTACTGGTGCGCAAGCTTACGAAATGCTTTTTTTATGTCGTCTTTTGACGCACTCCGTTCGACGCCCAATATGCCGTAGTAATCTTTGTTGCTCATGCTGTTGTTATATCAATGACACACGCACAAAGG
>CAZWNC010000023.1:0-14246 GCA_964635195.1 uncultured Candidatus Saccharibacteria bacterium
AGGGCACGCGACACTTCATAGGAAAAGTCAATGTGTCCGGGAGTATCAATTAGGTTCAGGGTATAGTTTTTCGAATGCAGTTTGTACTCCATAACAACGGGCTGCATTTTGATGGTGATACCCCGCTCGCGTTCAAGCTCCATCCGATCCAGGACTTGGTCCTGCATCTTGCGCTTCTCAATGGTATGCGTCACTTCAAGCATCCGGTCGGCCAATGTTGACTTACCATGATCGATGTGTGCAATGATACTGAAATTTCGTATATGTTCCATATCGCATCGGTCACTATACCACAAAAATGCGCCTCATGTGCGCCTGCATACGTCGACACTGAACGAACATAAAGCTCTTTCGAGCACATTACTCTGTCCGTACACAACCTCTCGGCATTACTCATACGCCGCCGGATTCTTTACCCCTTGCAAAGCATGCTCGCGAGACAACAGGCATTCAGTTTCCACACTATCCTTCCCCGATACTGCCCCGCGTGTGTGCATGGGTGAGGCGTCGATGCAGTTCCCCACGTACGGCAAGAAAGTCCTCGTTCTTCAGTATACCCAACACCACGTACCACACAGCCAATCCACCACACCCGGCAGCAGCACCTTGTAATACTACCCCGATTGTTGTCTGTAACGATACCAGGTCGTCAAGCACGTGCAGTAGAAGATATGCTCCGGCTCCCGCCGCCAGGGACGCAAGCAGCACTTGCAAAGCACTCACATAGAGCGCAGACACGAAGGATCCAACACGGGTCTCGATGTACCACATAACAAGTGCCACATTCAAAAAAACACCAAGTGAGTAGGCCAGCGCGAGCAGTAACACTTCACCACCTGCAGTTTCCGGCACCCTCATGAAGTGAGTCAGCGCAGCAAGGTCTACAAAGCCATGAGCGGCACCATACAGCAGTGCGTACGCCACAGCCACCGTAAAAAGCGCTGTAACCACATGTATGAGAAGTGGGGCAAATGTTTTTCCTGCAGCATAACATGCGCGAACGAGAAGTAGGACAAGTCCTTGTGCAACAAGAGAAATCGCTAGCAGTGCAAGCACCGCAGCGGTCATCATCGTGTCATGCCAATCAAACGATCCAGACCCCAAGAGAACTCGCACAATCTGTGCACGCAATACGACAAAGAGTACACAAGCCGGTAATGCCCAGAAAATAATCTGACGTGACGCGGTGACAATGAGCGAGCGGTAGCCCTGCAGGTCACCTCCCCCATAGAGACGTACGAGCGTTGGAAACGCCGCAACCGAATAACTCGCTCCGATAAGCGCCAAGGGTACCGCAGTGAGATTCCATGCGAACGTAAACGATGAAACCGAACCTGCAACAAAATACGAAGCAAGCGACACCAACACAATAAGCACAATCTGCTGCATAGAAAGAGTCAGTGTACGTGGTAACGAGAGGCGTACCACCTCTCCCACCCGTCGCCAATGAGGCATCACAATTCGAGGTACAACACCATGTTGCACCATGAAGGGCACCTGTACTCCCAGATGAAGCCCCGCACCTAGCACAACACCCCACGCCAGACCTACGAGCCCTACCTGCGGATACAAGAAAACAGCACCAACAATAATGCCGATATTATAAAGAATCGGTGCGATAGCGTAGAGTAAAAATCTCCCACGCATCTGCACATAGGATGCACACAAGTTCGATACACCCAAAAGCAGCGGCTGCATGAGGAGTATCCGAACAATCGGTACCAGCATCTCTTGTTGAGTTGTACTGAAGCCACCATACAGGAAACCCACTAATTCAGGTGCGATATACCATCCCAACGCGGCGCACACTATCAAAGCGCCTGAAAAAACGGTGAACATTTCCGACAAGAAGTCGCGTACCCCTGATGCTCCATTGTGTTCCGCCCGTTCAAGGAACGGTATGAGCACGAAGAGTGACACCATAGACGCCAGCAACGCGTACATGACATCGGGTATTCGAAACGCGGCATAAAAGAGGTCTAAGGTCTCCCCAGCCCCAAACTGATGAGCAAAGACGCGATCACGGAGTAGAGCCAGCACCTGAGACCCGAGGGTAAGGAATGCAATTACATACGCGGCCGTATGAAGGCCGCGTATGTCTGCATGGAGCATAGTGAGCACACGCATGGTGCAACAGTCTATTCTGAGAGTTGCTCCGGTGTATCCCGAGTTTCATTTTGGGCTGGTGACACCGTCTCGTCTATCGGAGGGCCTTGACGCTGTTGTATATCCGCGGCCGGTGTCGAAGATGCGAACACGGTCAGAGGAGGATTGCCGGCCTTCAAATTGGAAAGGATGGCACTCACCTCTGCATTTTCAGGATTTGTCTCCAAGACTTTTTCAAATTCACCTATCGCACGGTCTCGTTTATTGAGACGCCAGTACGTTAATCCGAGGAAGTATCGCGCATTTGCGTAATCATTTGCAATGCGTACCGCCTCATTGAACACAGGCTCCGCATTTACATAATCAGCATTTCCGTAGTAAAGAAGGCCAAGCTGAAAGTATCCGACAGGATTCTTTGGATCAAGTACGGTTATTGCCTGGACAGAACGAATTGCATTTTCCGTATCACTCGCTTCGAGCTGCATTTGCGCAAGGAAGAATATGGCATCAGTATAACTTTTACGCATACTGATGGCCAGTTCGACATTTTTGCGAGCTTCGTCGGTGTTTCCACGGGCACGCTCAAGCGCTGCAAGAGCGAGAAGCATGTCGGGTGCTCCCGGACGCTTTTCAAGTGCCGACTGATACGCGGTTACCGCACTGTCGACACTCCCTTCGATACCCAAGGAGGAAATTATTTGGTACTTCGTTGCCAAATTTGCCCAGTTGCGATAGTTTTCCGGAGCACGCTCGGTTGCAACTGTTGCATTTTTGATCCCCTGTTCCAAAAGAGTACTAACGCGGTCCTTAATCTCTTGCGGATCTTTTTTCTCATTCAGCACCTGCTGGAGGCGGTACATGTCAATATCACTCAGTGTTCGATAGTACAAATCGCGCGGATATAGACTGATTGCACGTACAATCAATCCTTCTCCTTGGTCAATGTCCATATCAGTGTTAATAACACGCACGGCTTGCTGGAAGTTTGTTTCCGCAAAGAATCTTGCGGCAAAGCCATACGCACCACCAATACTGAAGAGGATAACGCCGGTAAGTGCCAGGGTTGCGAGAAAACCGATACGTGGTTTCTTTTTGAACGAAAGCGTGATGTGCGTCGTTGCTTCCTCGTGATGCACAAGAGAAGCCAAAAATACTCCGGTAAAAATGAACGCGAATAAAACAAGTGCCGGTGAAGGTACCTGAATAAAGGCGATAATCCAAAGGTACACCGAACCAAACCATGCAACCAGTCGAATGTAGCGTGTCAAATCAGTTTCTCTATTTCGCGAGGAAAGTATAAACGCCTTGAAACCTGCCCAAAGCAATAGACCAAAGAACAGGAGCCACGCAAGCACACCAAATAATCCCGTCGAAATAATTATGGTCGGGATCAATCCGACACCGTAGAGGAAGTCTGATTTCCAAAATTCGGTTGCGTGAATTTCTGTCGGTATGTTACTTGACCACAACGTCTCAAATGAACCAGGCCCCGCACCAAAGAAAGTATGCTCAGAGAGTGCGCTTCTTCCGATAGAGACAGTACTTTGCCACGATGGTCGAACTTCAAGCTCGCCCACATTCGCCCATTTTGAAGGGAGTGCCGTGGTTAAGGCAGGACCGAAAATGAAGAATGCCGCAACCATCAGCGTGGTGAGTGCTGAAAATGAAACACCCATAGTCTTCTCATTTTCAGAAGATTTTGCGTTAAATAGGCTATAGACCATGCAACCAACCGCAAACATCCCGATAATCCACCAGAGGATAGTGAGGTTTACTACGGCGCAGAAGAAAAGTGCGGCAATGAGCGTAACGGAAAGAATTGCTCGTACCACAACAGTTACCGGCAGGACTAAGAGCGTCAAAAGCACGAAAATGATGATGACGCCGAAGAAAACCGCAAGGTCGTTGAGTGTGCCGAGTAGAGAGAGTGAAGAAAGGGTTATTCCTGTGGCTTCAACAGCGGAACGACCGAAGAAAAGCATTACCTGGAGGATGCTCAACACGGTGGCACTTGCCAGCATGGTAAGATAGAGACCCAAAATGCGAGTCTGGGAACGCAAAAGTATTGCGCTAATAGAGAGTGCCAAAACTCCCACAACCATAAACGCAAAGCTGTCTACTGAAAGGAACGCTCCAAGCAAAGAGCTTGTGCGCTCACTGGCAAAAAGTGTCGAAAGCAGATACGCAAGCGGTATGAGCCACCCGGCGCCAAGCAACGCAACACGTGGCAAGGTGATGACTTGCTGCTGTATGAGAGCGGCGGCGGTCGCAACGGTGGATATCAGAAGCGCTATGCTCCCGATGGCAATCTTAACTGTACTTGCAGGTATCGCCGCCCACGTGTACACAATGAGCGGAAGAAAAAATACCGACGTAAGTAATGCGTAGTACGCAAACATATCGAACAGTCCGTATTCCTTGCTTCGGTCTTTAAAATTTTCAAATATACTCATGGTCTCTGATGCAGCAGCACTGCGATATTAAGCTATCTGTTAATAAATCCAGGTGTGACAATCAATATTGTACTCGATGTCACGCACTACACGCAACTGTTGCAAGTTGAGTAAGGTGCTTTCTGACAATCGATTCACTTTGTAAAGAACAGGGGTATTTCATACGTATGCACAGTAAGTCCTTCCTGGGGGCGAGATTTATTTTCTGCAGGACTGAACATAAGCACGCCGGAAGTCGCGGTTCCGGAATCAAACGAAAGTGTTGCAATAAATGGTATATCCTCTTGTCCCTCACTCTGTAATAGCGTATCTGACCGAACATCACCGATTGTAATGGTGTTACCTTCAACATCTTCGAGTACTACAGAGAAAAGAGATTCTTCAGAAAACCATGTATTTTTTGCAATACCACGCACGACAAGCGGACTTGTTATGTACGCATTCGGAAGCGGTTCTGTGACGATTATATCTTCACGGACGAACTGCGCCTGGACATCTTCGGTGGTCGTACCCTGCCCTTCAACACCCGTCGCGTCAAGGAAGTGAAATGAAAGTAGGATTTGCTCTTCAATCGATCGTATCTGAGAATCGACAAAACCGTACCGTTTTATTACATCCCCGGCACTGGGATCAAACTCCTCCTGAGGAATAACTTGCGCACCTCGTTGGTACTCGACCTCCTCTTCAGTCACTTGTACTTGGGCGTACAAACCACCACCCGAAACCCACGACGACGGAACATCTTCAAAATGAACTATCGTTGCCCAAGGCTGATTTGCACCCTCCAGAAGCAAATCCTTCGCACTTGCCCGGCCGGAAGACAGTATAACCCTACTCGCGGTCACCTTTTCCGATGTCGTGAGGAGGTGTGAACCTTGGGGGTATATAGAAACGATGCTTGGAAGCAAGTGTGGGGACAGAGCGGAAGCACTCCCGCTCGCGACAGCATCGAGCTGCAGAGGGTCATAGAGCGTAAAGACCGGGGTACCACTCGCAGTAGCTTCTTCTACACGCCAGCCGCTTGGGTATCGAATGTGAAATTGATATTCCTCGTTTAACAGAGTTTCCCAGCCCTCATAGGGGTCTTTTTCCGCAACCACGCTATCGGTTGAGGTTGCCTCGATTTGTATCGGCGCGGGCACGTAGTGCGATTGTTTCTGCCCTACAAAAACAAGTACCGCAACACCTGCGAGTATCGCTACGGCAAGACCGAACAAGGTAAGTGCGGCTGCATTACCCGCTTCAGTGCGCTTGTGACAAGTGTACAATTGTGGCATATAGCTAGCTGCGAGATATTTTCGCCGAACTGTATATACTACGTAGTCGAATGCTTTTTGGTAAGCGTGCCTGGTGCACCGCCGTGCTTGACCGTGTGGCGGGATAGTACCGTACGATAGACCCATTCTACAGTCGCCCCCAACACATACGCAACACTGACATTCAACAGCACAAACACGGGGTACATTGCTGCCGGGAACGCAAGACCAAGGTCATTCACTAAAATGAACGCCCATGGAAGAATCGGCCAGATGATGGCGACACTACAGATACCCGCCCCACAACTGAGTGCATAGAAGTAGCTACCAATCGCAAAGAGTGCGTAGAGCACTATGCAGAACGTTCCTGTACGCGATTCGAGAATTCGTTCCATACTACTTATACTACGGGTAATCTCAGGAACGTCAATCACTTTCACTCCTTGACCGACGCCAAACGTGTGCGATGAATCATTTTAAGCGCAGAGACACGTGCACACCGCACTCGCTGTACAGTGTGCACGCCTGAAAATACCTTATTTTTTAATCATCACCTTCACCTTCCCCACCCTCTTTTCCTCCAATTTGGGAAGTATAATCTTCAACAGACCGTCCTTGTACTCCGCGGAAACTTTTGTTTCATTCACCGGGCTTGGCAAACGCAATGCTCGCTCAAAGCTTCCACGGTGAATTTCCTTGCTGTAGAACTGCTTCGTTTTCTTTTCTTTTTCCTCTTCTCGACGACCAGTGATACGTAAATAATTTCCTTCGACTGACACATCGATTTTGTCAGCATCAATGCCGGGCACACTCATTTCGGCAACGAGATTGTTGCCATCCTCGTACATATCAACTGCCATATCTCCCATACCCATATGCGAAGTACCAAGCGCAGGCAAATCACTAAAAAAACGATCAAACTCGCCGAACGGTTCCCATTTTATAATTGCCATAAGCCATATATGATTACACTTAATAATTGACCGCCAATCATACGCACTTAGTGTGCACCGGTACTTTTCGAATGATTGTGGGTCTACTAGTTACTACGCATATTGTTTTCACCCTCTTTCATCTCCATGCACATGTTTCAAAATCAACGTACGAACCACACATGCAGGACATTCGGACACTGGCAATATCTCTTGATTTGCAGTAAGCTTGGTTCACTGCTCCCATAGTTTAATGGATAGAATACGGCCCTCCGAAGGCTGCGATCCAGGTTCGATTCCTGGTGGGAGCACACAATTGAGCAAAGCGAAATGTGTGCTCCCACAGCACAGTCTGGGGGACTGTGCGTCAGGAATCGAAGCTGTCTCGTGGCATTTTGTGAGCTTTTTTAAGCGAAACAAAATACCCGAGACGGATACTGTTCTCGTAGAGAAAGATTCCTGGTGGGAGCACAAGTGAACAACGCGAACGAAGTGCTCCCACCAGGAATCGAACGGGAGGGGGTCGGGGAACGGTAGTTCCCCGCGGAGGAAGGCAGTGGAGCGAAGCGGAGCGCTGGAAAACCGAGGGTTTCCAGAAAGTGAGATAGCGAAGCATCTCGGTGTAGAGTGTCTGAACTGTTTACGGAGCAACTACGTTAAAAAATAATCTTGCCACCTCACTTTCATACACCGGTTCTTTTAATTCGTTTCTGTAGGAATGATCCGCACCTGCTATTGAAAACACCTTTGCAAAAGGAACGGTCTGCGCGACCTTTTCGGGAGACCCAAATCGATCGTGTTCCCCTTGGTATATAAAGACATGCTCCACTACGTCTGCATCCATTCGCATACTTTCATCAAAGATGTACCCCAGGATATGGAGATCAAACGGACACTTGCAGTGTTCTTTCAAAGCGGACAAGAGCTTTATTGCAATGAGCCCTCCGAATGATTTCCCTAGGAGAACAACTCTCCCGAACCGCACTCCTTCGGAAGCTTTTTTCACACCTCGAACAACCTCCATCATCTCAAGGTCATGAGTTTTACTTTCCGGCATATCGAAACCTTTATCCTGGAAAGGAAAGGTCACTGTAAGGTAATTGCTGTGCGAATCTATCAACCTTGCTTCAATAGCTTGTAGTACCCCGATACCGATTTTGTATGAGATTCCAGGCAACAAAATAAAGAGAACCTCTGTATGTTCTGTGAAATTTATGCGAAACGACATTTTTTATAACTCTCTTACGGCATGCAGCGCCTTTGCAAGTGCGACAATGTACAAACTCTCACTCCAACCAAGTGGGTTGTTCTCATTCGGCGCGTTGGTGTGTGAGAAATAGAGCTCTGGGAGCTTACCGTCTGCATCGAGCGCCTGCTCTGCCTTTTTAAGCCATGCATCAGCCTTATCGTGCTCGCCACGCTGGCGGTATATGATAGAAAGCCACGGGAACCCCATGGTCCACTCAGCTTCCTCACTCCAACCATCTTCATTCGCATTGTAGTATCGATCTGTCTTGTAGCGCACCACTCCTTTATCCTTCGACAAGTGGTACTCGATGTTCGACAAAATAATATCCTCCTCTTCACGCGTCAGCACCTGGTACGGGAACATCAAGGAGAGTTGTGCGAGATCGGCGAATTTGGTATGGCTCTCGCGTGGCAAAAGCTTATGCAGAGACTCGTACCCATGCGCCACCAAATCCCGTGGGACATCCGCGAGACCGCTTTCTTGTATCATTTGCAAGCCCGCGATACAAGCCCCAATTGAAGATGCGTGCACTTCTTCGTATTCCTCCCACACCCCATTGTCCGGATCATGCCAATACTCAATAGTGGCTAAATAGTGCACCAGGCGACCCACAATACGCTTATCATTATCATCACGTAAGACGCTGTGCCCACTGCGTTCCCGCTTGCCTATTGCATAGAGGATACAACCGATCGCATCGTTCTGTTTGTTCCCCCATTCTTCCCAAAACTCCTCAAATGTCTCAGGATTGTATCGAGCGTGGATGTACTGGTACGTAAAACGTGGACGATCGTTGATAGCCCAATTTATTTTCGCTTCGTGCTTAAGAAAAATGTCAAGTAACGCATGCCACGTCTTCGTGCTCGTTTCCCAGTCGCCCACCTCTTCAAAAGCCATTACCTCGTAGAAATTGTCTCGAAGCCAACTTTTATCGTACCCTGTCGAGACTCCCGGCTCAGCTGCTGCAAGAAAAAGCCCACTTGGTGCTTGCAAACGACGCAGAATGGCAAGGTGACGATCTATTTGTGTTTGAAAATCAGAAATCATAAAGAACAACTCATGCTAAATCTTGAATTAGACAGCGCCAAACCTGCGTCCGAACATTACACCTCGTCTTTCGCAGACTTGGTATATGTTGTCAACAATGTATGTGCGACAGTGTCCAACACATCAGCAAGCTCACGCGCGCCTTCATTGCCTTTTGCTTTTGCGTTTTGAACCAAATCCGCCTGCACAGCGAGAAAACCTTCGAGGTGCTCCACCCCCGCTCTACTCAGTCGCAGAGCTTCTTCAACATACGCTTCTTGCACACCGCCGGTATCGACATTTTGTTCGAGCATACCGTCAATCGCATCTTTGAGGCGTTGTATTTTAGCCACCACTCGCTCCGCATCGGTTTCAGGGACGCTCGTTTCCCCGTTGGGAAACGTCACCATCGGATATTCTGAGAAAGCCTCGTCCAATACCTCAAGACGATTGCGCAAAGATTTACAAACGGTGAAATATGACTCCGCTCGTTTTTTAGAGGATGGAACGCCTTCATGCGACACTGCACTCACCTCGGCAGGTACTCCTTGTTGCATCTCTGGCATTCGCTCGTTCATCACCTCCGAATGTACCACGTACTCGCACATGTTTCCAGCGCACTATCCACTTACGCAACGCGCTTGGCGTTGCCGACAAGCGTATGTCACAGTACGAATTACTACTTGACGAACAAACAACACTCGCAACTATCGCACAGACTGCTTTACTTTCCACTTTCCCACCCGTGTGCGTACAATATGCATCGCAAGCGCCGGAATACCAAGATGAATACCGAGCTCGTGCGCAAGCACACGTACGTACGTTCCGCTCGAACAATGAATGCTTATAGTTGCGACATCAAATGAGATGCCGTATAAAATGCGGATACTGTCACGCCAAAGTCCGAGAATACGTTCTTGTCGGAAATCTCCCTTAACTGCAGCAATGGATCTCTCGACCTCCGCCATGAGTTCGGTATCGGAAATGCGCTTGGTGGCGACAAGGGATGCCTCCTGTATCTCGATACGATGTTCCGGCAATTCAAAATTTGCCAACTCACCTTTACGTGCTTTTACGAAGAGCGGCTGCCCTTCCAGTGGCTTCGAAGAAAACGGTGGATACTTTTGAAACTGCGGTCCGACCATTTGTGCAACATACTCGAGTAGAAGCGGCACCTTGAGTGGACGCTGTGAGGTGCGCGTCACAGCGTCCGTCATAACACCGAGCATGTCGTACGTGTCAGTCGCAAAACCAAACAGTACATCAAAGGTGTACTCTTTATCCAAGTTCAAATATTCCTCACGTGCCTTGTTCGCATCACCTGCAAGTACAAGGAGTACACCCTCCGCCATTGGATCCAGACGCCCCGCATACGAAAGCGGCACGTTCTTGTAACCCGGTTCAGCGTTTCTGAAACGCTCAATACGCGCAAGCGGCGTTTCTCCACGTTCTTTATACAGATTGAGTATATCCTTCATTTCAGGTACACTGTACCGCATGTTCGACGAGAACGAAAGTGCCTCGAAATGCAGAACATCCAGATAGCATTCCTACGACATGCAAGGTATGTGGAACCGAGGCCATTCATTCATGTAACCCACGGCCGACTACAAAACCTCAAAGCGCTTACTCAAGAGACCTACCGCCGAACACTATGACATCGACACAACGAAAAAAAGGAACACTTGCAACCGAACCCTACAAAGGAGTTCGTGACTTTTACCCACACGACTATTTCGTGCAGCAATACTTGTTCGAGACCATGCGGGACGTGGTCGAGCATTTTGGGTATGAGGAGTACGAAACAAGTATTCTCGAACCGAATGAACTCTATGCGGCAAAAACGAGTGAGGAAATAGTGAATGAACAAACGTACACGTTCGAAGATCGCGGCGGCCGTCAGGTGACATTGCGACCCGAGGTAACACCTTCGGTTGCGCGTTTAGTAGCACAAAAACGTCGTGAACTCGCATTCCCCTTGCGCTGGTTTTCCATTGCAAACGTATTTAGGTATGAGCGACCTCAAAAAGGCCGATTGCGCGAGCACTGGCAGCTGAATTGTGATCTTTTCGGAGTATCAGCTCTCGAGGGTGACATTGAAATCCTACTCCTCGCCTATGAGCTCATGCGGGGTTTTGGAGCTACGGAAGATGAATTCGAGATTAGAGTAAATCACAGGGGGGTAATCCCGGAAACCCTTTCAAAGCTCGCAACAGACCACGGACTCCTCTTTCCTAAAGACAAGCAGACTGAGCTGATACGCCTCATGGATCGCAAAGAGAAACTGTCTGCAAAAGAATATGCGGAGGCTCTGCACGCATTACTGGGTAAAGAACTCGGGGAATTAGTGCGTTCATCATACACTCCCGCATCAGTACGTAAATTAATGCAAGGTACGCAAGCGGGTGAAAAATTATTTCGGATGCTTGATGAGCTTGAGCGACGCGGAGTCATGAATATCGTGCACGACCCGTACCTAATGCGCGGATTCGACTACTACACCGACATGATATTTGAGGTGTTCGACACCAGTCCTGAGAATAAACGTTCTCTTTTTGGCGGTGGACGATACGACGACCTTCTGACGCTGTTCGGACAAGACCCGATTCCCACTGTCGGCTTCGGTATGGGTGACGTCAGTCTGCGAGACTTTCTGGAAACACACAATCTTTTGCCGGAGTACCACGCACCGACGGACCTCTACATCACCGTGACGTCGACAGACCTGTTCTCATTCGCGGCACAGCTTGCACAACGCTTACGTCGACACGACCTTACGGTTGCAGTCGACTACACCGGCAGAAAAGTTGCTGAGCAAGTAAAGACCGCAGTAAAAAAAGGTATTCAGTTCAGCATGGTCGTTGGCGAAGATGAGACCCAGAGTGGCATGTATCGCCTGAAACACCTCCCAAGCAAGCAAGAGATCACAGTACACGAAGCAGATATCGCTGATGCGGTGTACGAGGCGCTTGAGTAAGCAAAATAGCATTCTGATCGTCCCTTGAGTGTAACCTATGTCAAAAATCCGCAAAGTTGTATTCGACATCGAGACTGCGAATATTTTTAGTGATGTCGGCACTTCAAATGATTCCACGAAACTGGATATTTCAATCGTGGGTGCATACGACAGCACCACAGACTCGTACGCAACCTACACTGTACGGGAACTCCCCAAGCTCTGGGCGATCATCGAACGTGCTGACCTGCTTATCGGCTTCAATTCTGACCATTTCGATATTCCACTTCTGAACAAATACTACCCTGGAGATCTTACAGCCATTAAAAGTCTTGACCTTCTTGCTGAAATTAAAAAATCGCTCGGTAGGCGTCTACGTTTGGACACGATCGCGGAAGCCACTCTGGGAGTCAATAAATCAGGACATGGTCTCGAGGCCGTACAGTGGTGGAAAGAGGGTAAGGAAGACCTCGTACGCAAGTACTGCGAAGATGATGTCCGTATTACAAAAGAGGTGTACGACTACGCTCGAAAGCACAAGGAACTCAAGTATAAAGACTTTGGGGACATCAAGACTATCAAACTTAACACAAAGGAGTGGGAGACCGTGGACACACCGGTTGCAATGACGCACACATTGCCGTTTTGACAGCACCATACATGGACACTACCATATCAACCCCATACCGTACGGTATGGGGTTGAAGATATACTCAAGTCACTTACTGTCGCTCGTAACGAACGAGCGCAACTCCTGCAACTATCTCGAACACGCAGTCGAAAGAACCGCTGCTCTCGTCTTTGTACCAAAGTAACCGGAGGCGGGACTAATGCCCTGAGATGCCTGGAACGCTGCGAGGGCACTTTGCGTAAGCTTTCCGAAGTGCCCGTATGGCGTCGTGCCGGAAACGGTAAGGTACCCCTTGTCACGAAGGAATGACTGCAAAAACGTTACGTCACCGCCTTCGGTACCAAACGTAAGGTCGCGAGTAAGTGCTTCACACGAAGCACCACTTACGGTGGAACTTATCGTGAGTGGTGGTCCGATCAACTTTACGGTTTCCGGACAATATTGCAACGCAATCTCATACGCCTTACTCTTGTTCTCTGATGGCAAGATGCCCTTAAGAATGAGAGCATGCATAAAATCAACCGTTGCACATTTTACCCCTCCACTTGAACTCTTTTCGATAACGAACGGGGCACTCTTTACGTCAGCATAACCCGAGCCACCACTGGTGCGTGCAGTGATATAAATCTTCATGTTTTTTCCCGTCTTCACGCGATCGACTATGTCCGGGGTAAGGGTATATTGCAAAAGTTCCTTACCTACACCCCCTACCCCCCTGTCCTTCTCAAGCCAATGCATCCATTTGTCATCTTCATACAAGGCGATCGAAGGAGAAGAAATACCCTTATGCTCGAACTCAACATTCAAGACGTCTCCAGAGCGGAATATCTCCGACCCGTTCGGACGCAAAATAGAGATGCCGGGCACTTGAGTATCAGCGGACACCAATTTGAACGGCACATCGCTACGATCCCATTCGCCTGTTTCCGTACTTTGTATACGAACATAATATTCGCCGGGTTTCGGGTATTCATTCTTCCCCTTAAGCAAGAAGCGAGTGTGCATGGATGCCTTCCCTTGATCTTGCACCTCACCGACGGTGACATATTTATCACCAACTTTCTTTTCAAGAAACGCCCGCACAGTCCCTGCTGGATTGATGCGAGGATCGTACGAATATGGAACCCATGTGATACTATTGAGCTCTCCTATCGCCCACTGCTCTCCACCGTTTGGCACCGTAAGCTGTAATTTGACTACTTTTCTCACCTCGAGTGGCACCATATTGGATGCTTTTCCTGAAATTCTGTCTTTGAGATACACGTTATACATTCCAGGCGCGACTGCGTTGAGCTTCAGCTCGATCATGTGAACTTTGGTTCCCAAACTGACACTTCCCTTTACATTCAGCAGGGCACCCTTTTCATCAAAAAGATCCATGGTGGCAGTCAGATTTGAACCGTAAAACCTGATTGTGGAGCTCTTACTGGCGATGGACGGTTCCACCAAGTCGATCTGTGGCACTGTTTCCAATTTGAACGAACCATCACTCCTGTCCCACGCACCAGTGGTATTGTTCACCACGCGCACGTAGTACTTACCTGGAGCGGGATACATACGTTGTCCATTATTTTCGATCTCGAAATAAGTATGAATGGACGCCTTACCGCTCGGGACTATCTTACCGATCGTCACAT
>CAZWNC010000024.1:0-12759 GCA_964635195.1 uncultured Candidatus Saccharibacteria bacterium
GCTATTTTCATGGTAATTGCTCCAACAGTGTTGATATATTGTACTTATCTTTTATATATTTGTCAACGCCATCAACATTGTCTTTGTACGAATATCTGTTCGTGTGTACGTTGCGCACGATAAGATCAACCTGCACCTTATCCTTATATTCATTCTTGACTGCATCCACATTTTTCCGTGCCATAAAAAACTGTTCCACAAAAGACTCTTTGGGAATATTGCGACCTTCCACCACTTCACGCTTTTGGGTAAAATCCCACGCAACCAGTGGATCTTGATATACGTATTGTATCAAAACCACCCTTCCTTTTTCACCCAATCGACCGCGTCCTGTGCGAGACGTTCTTCTTCATGTGCGCTCATTACGTGCAGTGTACCACCACACACCTTCTTTCGCCTTGAGCCATACCCGTTTACCCGTTTACTCGGTCGTCGTCGTACTCGCCAACTCGCCACTCGCTAACTCGTTACTCCGTCGTCGTACTCGCCAACTCGTTACTCGCTCGCCTCGTCGCCGGACGTGGGGTTGCACCCCCGTCCAAAACGTTTTCGTCGTCGCCCGCACTCGCTAAAGAAATGACACATAGGTATCGCACCTCTTAGACCACACAAAAAAGACCGGCGCACCATACGGAGCGACGGTCTCAAAACACCATATCGTCACCAGAACTAAAGGATGTGTTCTATTGCACCAAAGCGAAGCGCAAGTGCTTTTGCTTTACAGAACGAAGGTCCAAATCCCGCTAGTCGAATCACGTCGCGTCGCTTTCCCCTATGCACGCGGTGCCCTGCAAATCTACCCTCTTCTCGCAAACCAAACCGTGACAAGAGGTAGAGAGAGGCAAGATTATCTGCGTACACATCCATGTATACCTTGTATATCCCATACTCCAGAGAGAGGTATGTCACAAAGAGGGCGGTCGCGTGTACGCCATACCCCTTCCCCACGCACGGGGTATCAATAAAGCAGGTGACGAACACATGCCCATCGCACTCAGAGTACCCGTATGAAAATATCGTGCCTATTGGAAGCTTGTCTCGCTTGCGCACAATCATATATTGCTCGTGCCTATCCCCCTCGCGATCCTTTGACAATTCTTCCACGAACTGTTCCCGTGTGACAAAGAAATCTCGCGATGAGCAGAGTGACCTATACGCATCGCTGCTACGCCACGTCCAAAGTAAAGAAATATCTTCATCCCGGACCGGCGCCAAGAATATCGACCGCGTACTTGGCGTGATCATACGTGCCCTCCTATGAAAAAGGGCGGTTGCCCACCCTTTGCTCGTGAAGATTGTCTACTTCCCGCTATCCGAGTCGCGAGAACGACCCACGGAACGGCCGATCCATCCTTCGCGGTGCCGACCATCACCACTCTGGGGCGTTGCAGACCACGTATGGTCGTGCTTCCCTCCGGAGTAGTTGTCATACCGATCCTTTCGCTGCGTCCCGGCGGAATCATTCGCACTCTTCGATTCCTTGAAGCTGAACGAGGCGTCACTGTCTTTAAACTTACCCATTGCGATACCCTCATATTTGAGTATATTTACCCATAAGCAATGTACCGTAAACAAACAAGTGTCAAATTAACCCACGGTACTACTTATGTATGACACCAACGACAGCATTCATACGAGACATAGAGCCGGTGATGCGCTTGATACAAGCCGACAACAAATCCGAAGCAAAGCGCTTGCTTGAGGAGATTCGTGACAAATACTCCTGGACCGACGGAAGTATGGAGGTAGATGCAGTGGAGCTACTCACTCTTTCTCAAGAATATGTGGATGCTATGGGAGACATCGACAAAGAGACACTCCTTGCGCGCTACTGGAGTGACGACGCGTTGGTTTAGGAAGAAGGTCCGTCCTCGTTACTCGCTAACTCATAACTCGCTACTCGGTAACTCGCCACTCGCTAACTCGCTAACTCGTAACTTCGTCGTCGTCCGTCCTCGTTACTCGCCAACTCATAACTCGCTTTACTCGTTACTCGGTAACTCGTCACTCGCTTTACTCGCTACTTCGTCGCCCGTCGTCGCCCTCGTCGTTCCGTCACCAATATTGACACCACCTAACAATAGAGTATCATACACATACATTCGGGATTTTCCCGCGGCCCTGCCAGAAATGGCGGGGAATATTTTTATCTATTTGTACAAAGTGTGGAAACCAACTTTGACACGCTCCATATCAGCATCATCCATAGTGCCAAGTTTTGAAGACAAACGACGGTAGTCGATTGCGCGGGCTTGGTGCAAGCACGCAACGTTTTCTTTGTTTTTATGCCGATAGTGAACATACCAACTTCCCTCCCGCAGTTGCGTTGATGTCGGAACAACAAAGTAGAATCCATGCGCCAATTTTTTTAGTATGATCACCGGGCGAGAAAATACAGCACTCTTGCCATTCACTTCCGAACCGACATTCTCGCCAACACTTGCCCACCAAATATCCCCTTCAGAAACTAAAGGTGGTCGGTATGTTGTATTGTGAAGCTTTTCCTTAAGGCGTATCCAATCAAGAAAATTCTTCATATACGTACGTATACCACTGACAAAAGTAATCGTTACAGTAGCGTGTTGCGTATCGAACGGTAACTCACTACTTGGTCGTCGCCCGTACTCGGTAACTCGCCACTCGTTACTCGTTCGTACTCGCTACTCGCTTTACTCGCCAACTCGTTACTCGCTCGCCTCGTCGCCGGACGTGGGGTTGCACCCCCGTCCAAAACGTTTTCGTCGTCGTCCGCACTCGTTACTCGCTTTACTCGCTAACTCGTAACTTCGTCGTCGTCCGTACTCGTTACTCGGTAACTCGTTACTCCGTCGTCGTCCCTGGCCGAAGGCCGTACGTCGTGCTATACTATATATATGATCGCCTGGCTGATACGGTCGTTACGTGGTGAAATACCACGGTTTTTTTAGACGGAGTCGAAGGTCACAAAGTCCAAAGCCCACCCAGCGTCGTCACCCCCTTTCGACCTGCCCACCCTTATTGAAATTAACATAACGCAACTTGCGTACTATAAGTATATGCGTATGCTGTGCACACGTAGGCACTAGCGACACATCCACACAACTGACATAATAAATATATGCAGGAATCAACTTACAAAAAGTCCACACAGGCTCTCAACTACCTTGCACGGAAAAAGGGCGGGAAAATCAACAAGATGAAAGCCATTAAGCTCATCTATCTGGCTGACCGTCTTCATTTGCGAAAATACGGTAGGCCGATTGTTGGCGATGTATATTGGGCAATGAAACTGGGTCCGGTTGGTTCAGAGACCAAGCGTGTGGCAGAACTTGACGTGTCTGGTGTAGTGCTTGCATACGCACACAAATACCTACAACCCACGGATGAAAAAAAACAGTACATTGCCTCACGCAAGGAAGTTGACACCACTCTTTTTTCTGAGACTGACCTTGAATGCCTTGAGTCTATATATACAGCGTATGGGGATATGGACCAATTTGAACTTGCCGAAATTACTCATGGGTACTCGGAGTGGAAAAAACACGAGCCAGAACTACGTGCTGGGAAAAAGCGTGTGCAGATGCAATACGGCGATTTTTTTGCTGATTTAAACAAGAACGACGTGATTTTTGCACAAAAGGACTCCGCACTTGCTTTAGCAAAAGAGGCGTATGCCGAATCGGTGAATATTACAACGTTCTTCGCCCACTAACAGCCCGATTCGAATGATTGATATTTCTTCTCACATTCGAATAGCACTTGGCATTGAACAAGGGTCCGTGTTCAATTTTTTTATTGACTTCAATGACAATCGTCGACAGTCAAAAAACAGATACTTTGTCGTACTCAACCGTAGACCAAAGACAGACACCGTACTACTGCTCGTCACCTCAACTACGCAGATTGCGGCACGCTTAGATTTCGTGCGGTCGGCACACATCTCAGAGTCTACAATAGTAACAGTGACGACAGACGAATACCCACCGTTCACAAAACCGAGCGCATTCAATTGCAACGACGTGTTCGAGGTGCCGATTGTAGATTTGGTGCGAAAAATAGAAGACGGCGGTTCAATGAATTATCCGAAGATGCCACCCTCTGTATTGCAAAGGATTATCGACGCAGTGAAGATTAGTCCGCGCATTCCTCCAAGCATTAAGGCACTTCTCTAGAGAAATAGCGGCGTCCCTCCCGCGCGCTCGTTTGTCACGTCGTCGTCCGTCCTCGTCCGCCTCGTCGCCGGACGCGGGCTTGTAGCCCCGTCCGAAACGTTTTCGTCGTCGTACTCGTTACTCGGTAACTCGCTACTCGCTACTCATAACTCGCCCGTCGTCCGTCCTCGTCCGCCTCGTCGCCGGACGCGGGGTTGCACCCCCGTCCGAAACGTTTTCGTCGTCGTACTCGCTTTACTCGCCAACTCATAACTCGCTACTCGTTCGTACTCGTTACTCGTTACTCGCCCGTCGTCCGTACTCGGTAACTCGCTTTACTCGGTAACTCGTTACTTCGTCGCCCGTCGCCCGTCGCCCGTACCCGTCCGTCGTCGCCCGTTATCCTTAAACACAGGTCACTCATTGACTTACTCTAACCAAGACACTACTATTGGAATTAACCCCGTGCTAATTCCAAACCATTAGAGTTAGCAAGTGACTAATTCTAACGCAAATATGGCTCAAAAAGAACACCCGGCACCATTTGACCTCCCAAACCTCCCCCCAGCGCTGGAATACGGCGACCTCGTAGAGTACACAAGTCCTGCACACGCTTCCCTTGCACGCTTGGACGAAATACTTCGACACATACCAAACCCGGCACTCATCGAACACACATTTATGACGCGCGAGGCCGTACTCAGTTCACAAATTGAAGGCACGCAAGCTACGCTTGAGGAGGTGTTTAAAAAAGAGGCTGAGGAGGGTGACGCAATAGGCGAAACAGACCAGCAAGGTCAGGACATTCGAGAAATCCTTAACTACCGAAAGGCACTACGTGAGGGTGTGCGTTTGGTAGACACACATCAACCACTCGCAGAAAACAACGTGAAAGCACTGCACGCCATATTGTTACAATCAGTACGAGGTAGAACACGCGCTCCTGGCGCATTCAGACGCGAACAAGTCTACATTGCACCACCCGGCACCCCTATCGCGAATGCCCGCTACATACCACCCACCCCCGCACAAATACCAGACCTATACAGCAACTTTGACCGTTACCTAAATACGGAAAACGCCGAACGTGATCCGTTGGTACAGATAGCTGTTGCACACTACCAATTTGAAGCGATTCACCCATTTGCGGATGGCAACGGCCGCGTGGGAAGACTTTTGATCCCATTATTCCTATACCAGCGCAGAATACTTGCGCGACCATACTTGTACATCAGCCAATACCTTGAGGCACACCGCAGAGACTACTACGACCTCCTGGCTGACGTAAGTTACAAGGGTGCATGGACACCGTGGGTTCGTTTTTTTCTCACTGGTCTGCGCGAGCATGCGGAAAATGCGGCGTCGCTCGCTCGTGCAATCATAACCATGCAACATACCTACGAGCACGACCTTGTAGCACTTCATTCACCGTACGCATCCGACATGCTGAAGGCGATATTCATGCAACCCATCTTTACGACCACACAACTCCGCAATACATCCGGCATCGAAAATGTACAAACGACACTCAACCTGATACAAAAATTTGTGCAAGCGGGCATACTCACCGACACCACACCCGAACGACAACGCAACAAAACCTACGCGTGCGCACCACTGCTTAAACTTCTCTCGACACATACCGCTGACACAAACTAAGGGCTCGCCCGTCGTCGTTACTCGTTACTCGGTAACTCGTTACTCGTTACTCGCCCGTCGTCGTCGTACTCGCCAACTCGTTACTCGGCCGAAGGCCGTACTCGTAACTATTTACTCGTTACTCCGTTCGTGCTATACTATATATACGGTTGCCTGCATGGATACGAATCGTCTACGTGGTGAAATACCACGGTTTTTTTATATAACGTAGTAGGCGAGTTACCGAGTACGGGCTTCGCCCTTCCGAGTACCGAGCCGTCGTCCGTCATCATAGCTCGTCACTCGCAAACTCGGTACTCGGTAACTCGTAACTTCGTCGTCGTAACTCGTCATCCTCGCTTCGCTCATATGCCATCCCCGCTTGTTTCCATCGTCATACCGACCAAAAACTCAGGCAGCACGCTTGCTGCTTGTTTGCGCTCTATACGCTCACAGTCATACAAAAACATCGAAATAGTAATCGTTGATGGTAATTCTACCGACAACACTCGCACGCTCTCGATAGAGTACCAGTGCACACTGCTCCCGTTTAACCCAAAGGTTGAGGAAGGGACTTTTGATGCACCTCACCGTAGAAATTACGGCGTTGCAAAAAGCAACGGCGTATACGTGTACTACGTAGACGCCGACATGGAACTTACCAAGCACGTCCTCCAAAACGCGGTCGCAAAATGCGAGAACGGATGTGACGCAATCATCGTACCCGAAGAATCCTTCGGTATCGGTATCTGGGCGCAAGCAAAAAAACTTGAGCGAAAATGCTACGTTGGCGACGACACAATCGAGGCGCCCCGTTTCTTTAAGAAAATGGTTTGGGATGAGGTCGGCGGACTTGATGAATCATTGGGTGGTGGTGGTGACGACTGGGATCTTCACCAAAAATTGCGCGACAAGAAAAAGACTATTTGCCGAATAGATGACCTAGTGATGCACAACGAAGGCAACCTCAAAATTGGGAAACTCATAAAGAAACGCTTTATGTACGGTCGTGACTCCTTTAAATACATCAGCAAACGACCAGTTGCTGGCGTCACTAGTTACTTCCCCATCAGAAAAGCATATATCAAGAATTACAAACTCTTTTTACGCCAGCCCTTTACTGCGATCGTGTTCGTCATTATGCGTATAGCGGAATACGGCGCAGGTTTTTCGGGCATAGTGTACTCAAAATACAAGAGGTCAAGCTAGCACTATGGAAAATACGTACTGGAAAAATAGAAAAGTGTTGGTGACGGGTGGCATGGGCTTCATCGGTTCTCACTTTGTAGAAGAATTGCTCACAATGCAGTGCGACGTCACCTGTGTTGATTTTCATTGTGAAAAAACCTTGTTTGACTCGCTTAACATCCCGTCCGGCAATCTTTCACTGGCCGATGTCGATTTGCAGGACACGGAAGCAGTCCAAAAAGTCGTGAGTGGTCATGACCTTATCATCAATTGCGCCGCACTGGACGGCAACGCCGAGTTTAAAGCAAAAAACGCCGCGCGAATTCTTGATGTGAACATGAAAATCGTTTCCAACATTTTAAACGCCGCACAGCAAGGTGGCGTACAGGATGTAGTCTTGCTCAGTTCCGCAGAAGTCTACCCCGCATCTGCACAAAGCCCCATAAAGGAAGACGACGACTATCGCGTAAACTTTGACAACCTTCAGAATGGATACGCGCTATCAAAACGATACGCGGAGCTACTTGCCGATCTATACAGCAAACAATATGGACTACACATCTACCTTCCCCGCCCCACCAATGTATACGGCCCGCGCGACAACTTCGGCGACCAGTCCAGTCGTGTAATACCGGGTATGCTAAAGAAGGTGCTCTCTGGTAAAGCAATCGAGTTGTGGGGCGACGGCAAGCAAGTGAGGAATTTTGTGTACGTGAAAGACTTGGTACACATGATTTTAGCAACAGTACAAGCTGGAGTGGTGGGTCGGATTAATATTGCCACGGATGAACCGATTACCATACTGGAATTGGCTCAAATAATCGCGTACGTGGCAAACAAACAACCAAGCATTACCCTACTAACCGAAAAACCTGCGGGTATAAAAGAACGGGTGCTCGACACAGCCGAGATAAATGTGACGATTGATTTTGTTCCGCAACCTCTTAAAGAAGGCCTGATTGCTACACTTGTGTGGTATGCTCAAAAAAACACAAGCACACCCAATTTCGTGCTAACTGAAAATTTAATTTCAAGACCTGCACGACACATATGAATACGATGACAATTGTGATGCCTATATACAACGGAGCATCAACCCTGCAACAGGTGTTTGATGCGCTCGAGCAACAGCAAGACAAGGAACGAGTTGAAGAAATCATTTGTATCGATGACAGATCAACTGATGCTAGCGCGCAAATGATTGACGATTTTTCAAGGTCTTCCGCTTACAAGGTACGACATGCTACACACACCAAATCTTGCGGACTTGCTGCTAGCTACAATGAAGGCATGCATCTCTCCACCACATCGCTAGTGACACTAATGCACCAAGATATTGTCCTACTAGATACACAGTCGTTCAGTAAAATTATGTTGCCGCATAACGACAAGACGGTGGTCGTGTCGTATCCAACAATACTGCATCCAAAATTTGTCTGGGTCACATATAATTTTTGGCAGAGATGTTACTTTAGTCGTCTCGTGGACACTGAGGTACCTAAGTTAACAGGCAAATTTGATTGTATTAATAAAAACTACAATCTTTTATTCGATGAAAAGACGTACCGTACTGCCGGTGAAGATCACGATTATGAAGTCAGATCAAAAAGGCTTGGCTCAATCGTTCCAAGTGGCCTAAAAATTGTTCATATTCATAGTAGTAATCCAAACTTCTCAGTAAAGGACTGGCTAAAGAAGGAAATACAACTTGCCGAATGCTATGGCGTCAATTTCAGGAGGTATTTCAAAAACACACACATTAAGGACATGATTCTTCTTCTCACCAGGCCGTTACTATTAGTGACACTCCTTGTCCCAGTTTTCCCTATACGCCTGCTCGCGCTACTGGCATTGATTCTGTTTACCCTCACATATACCTGGCGTGTATATGTTAACAACTTTAGTGATATACGTATAATACTCCTACCACTTGTTACAACACTATCAGTTGTGCTTTATTCGATTTACTTCTTTAAAGGAATACTCTATGGAAAACAAAAGCTTTAGTAAATACAACCACGCAAATCCTGTGATAGTTAAAATACTATCTGAAATGGATATAAAAAATCCTAAAATATTAGACGTAGGTTGCTGGACAGGTGCTTTGGGTAAAATTGTGAAGGCAAAAGTGCCTGCAGAGTTCGACGGGATAGATAACAATGAAGATGTTGTTAAAACAGCAACAGCGCATGGGTATCGAAGAATTTACCTGTTTGAATTAAACACTGCCGACAATATCAAAACAATTGCTGACACATATGATGTAGTCGTATGCGGAGACGTGCTCGAACATGTGGTCGATCCCTCGGCAGTCTTAGGCCGTCTGAAAGAAAAAACAAAAAAACATGGCTATATCATAGTCTCACTTCCGAACATTGGCTTTATTCTCTACAGATTGCTACATCTTATTGGTAGATGGGAATATAGAGAAAAAGGTGTGATGGACAAGACGCATGTACGTTTTTTTACACTCAAGACAATGAAAGAACTGTTTCTAGAAAATGATTTGACAATTGAATACACAACAGGACTTAACGTGGTAAGAAATAGATACGCTTTTTTACGGCTTCTTGGAACAATCTGGCCTTCGATGTTTGCTATTCAAATCGTGTTTTTACTAAAGAAAAAAGCGATATGAAAATCGTATTTCTCACCTTCACACCCCTGGAATACGCCGGCGGATTTGAGAAATACCTAATGCGCACAGCAAGAGATCTTTCCCTGTATCCAGAGATTGAGATAAATATTGTTGCTTTTGATAACACAAGATTCACAAACATAATCAGAAAGTTGTTGCAGTTATACTACCTAAAAAAGATTAGCAAAGAACTAAACAGTAAAGAAAGCGGGTTGGATATTCAACTCGAATTAGGGCCAGTTGCTTACGTCAAAGTTTCAAGCATACGTGATCTTAGAGCCGAGTTAATAAAATATAATCTTATCTACGTCAAAAATGAACTGCTGGATGCCTTTATTTTAAAATTTATCCTCAAATATAAGAAAATACCACCAGTCATTTTTTGTTGTGGCACACCCATTGTTTATCCAGACAAGTCAATAAGAAGCATGCTCCGAAACTACCTGTATGGAGGTTTTATCTACAAGTTCTTAACGACAGGAGTGGCGGCTTTCCATGTAAAAAATGCTACAGACGAAAACAAGCTTACTAGAATGGGTGCGCGAACACATTTTACTTTCAACCCATTGGATACTAAGTCGATGGCACATCAACCTACGAAAGTTTTAAAAATTCATATACCACTAGACTTGGGGGGGTTGCTCGAGAGATCGGAAGAATATGAAAATATTAGCGCAAAGGCGGGAAGATTCACAATTCTCTGGACAGGGAGACTGACATTTCAGAAAGGTATTGATGATCTTGTCGAAATAATAGGTAAAATCAACGATTCTGAGCTCCAAGATCGAATTAGGTGGATTATTTTGGGTGACGGTGAGGAGAAGGGAAAAATCGTCAGTTTGGCAGCAAAGTGGAGCAATGTATTCTACTATGGGCACGTGAAGCACGAATATATCCCAACGTTCTTGAAAACTAGTCAGCTATTTATAAGCACTAGTAAGTGGGAGTCGTTTGGACAAAACATACTCGAGGCCCAGGTAATGGACATTCCTGTTATCTCATATAATATCCCTGGCCCAAATGAAATAGTAGACAACAATGTGACAGGTTTTTTGGTCAACAAGCAAACAGAGTTCATTCAACGCATCAGAGAAGTCGTCAACCAAAAACATGATTTCAAAAATATTCATGCTGCGATGGAACGTAAATTTTCTCCAGAGGTAATTCACCCCCGATTAATACATTTTTTTAAGGAAGTCATCCATGGCTCGTAGATTCCTTAGTGGTAAACGCATAATCGGGGTTGTGATAATTGCCTTGATATGCTTAACCTACAGGGAGTGGGTATTCTCTTTGTCAATCCTGACAAGAGGCGACTGGAGTTTCTATTTTTCAGAGACCCTCGCCACCTTGAGAGCAAGCTACTTTTCACTCTGGTTATCTGACTATGGTTTTGGGAGGGTCTTGGTTGATGTTGGACAAGCGCCAACATATGCGCTTGCAGGTTATTTTGCAAAATATTTATCACTAAACTGGGAAATTATCGAGAGACTCGTCTACTTATTTCCGATAATAGTTGGCACGCCTTTTTTTTCATACCTGCTTTTGCGAGAACTATTTATTACAAACTGGGCAATTGTTACCGGGGTGATTGTCTATTGTTTCAATACCTATTTTCTAACCTTACAGACAGGGCACCTCACATTGATGGGGGCTTTCGCATTTATGCCATTGGTTTTCGTCTATTTCAAAAAATCCATTGAAGAAAGACGTATTCGGCACACCGTTTTCACGGGCCTGTTTCTCTCCTTCTGTTCTGCGTATGAACCTCGGGCTGCATACATTGTTCTTTTCCTATTATTTTTCTACACTCTCTTTAAAATATTATATGAATCTAAGAAGGTGTCGGTCTACGAGATGCTCAAAACCGGTTTATACGCAGGAGCACCAGTAATGGTTTTTGTGCTATTAAACTTTTTTTGGCTCTTAGGACTCATGCACGTTAACCATGTCTTAGATGGAAGTATCCTGAGTCGAGGTTTGTGGGGAAGTCAATATTACAATCTTCTTAATGCTCTTACACTTTTTCATCCATGGTGGAGCGGTTCGGCGATATCAGTTTTTGAAAATCAGCCTATCCCTTGGTTTTTCTTTTTTATTCCATTTTTTGCGCTCTTAGGTTTTTTCACCCAACGCAAGCGCCCCGTCGTTGTATTTGCTGCGCTGATTGCATTGATTGGGGTACTTTTAACAAAGCAAGAATCAGTACCATTTGCCCTTTTGTATAAGTGGCTTTTTGAGCATATCCCAGGTTTTAGTGCTTATAGAGAGGCTAGTAAATTTTATTCTCTCATTGTTTTTGGTTATTCAATACTCATCAGCGCTTTCATAGAGTGGACATGGAAATCAAAGAGGTTGACTGCTACTCACAGCATCACCAGAGTAGCGATTTCACTATTCGTGATCACATTGTTTGTAATCAATACTAGGCCCTTCTTAACCGGAGAAATCAACACGCTTTTTGTTCCAAGATTCATCCCTCAAGATTATCTGGTTTTTAAAGATTTTAATCTTAAACAAGATAATTTTTATCGTATACTTTCAATACCAATTTACCCTCGTTGGGGAATATACACTGCGGCACATCCTCAAGTAAGCGCCGCATCCCTCTCTGGAAGAGAGTGGAAAGATTTTAGTAATGTGAAATATCTACCTGACGAGACCAATTTACAGACTCTTAGTATTCTTGAAAAAACATTTTCAAATGACTTGCTAGATGCTTCTGCAATTAAATATGTTTTTGTTCCACTACAAGACACTGAGAATGATGATAATTTCTTCGTAGATTACGGGGGCCGCAACAATCCAAAAATACGTGATTGGTATATTGAGAGGCTAGACAAGCTTTCGTACTTAAAACGAATCAACATTGGAACGAAGGAACTCGCTGTTTACGAAAATATGAAGTATCGGCCTTACATCACGGCTCTGGCTGCTCTTACGCAATTTGATTCATATTCCAATATGGATGTTAAATTTTCGTTTTTCAGAAACCTAATAAGTAATGACTCAGCATTCTTTGTTTCAGAATCCACTACCACAATTCCGTCTCTCCATCTTGCGCTTGCTTTTGAAGAAACAGGTCCGTCTAACGTAATTAATAGCAACCTCATAAGCATACAAAAAACTACAAACAGTAGCCGCTTATACTCAAACTCGGCTATT
>CAZWNC010000025.1:0-12694 GCA_964635195.1 uncultured Candidatus Saccharibacteria bacterium
CGGACATGCTCAAAAGTGATGTGCGGGAAGGTGCTTGTGTATAACGCGCGGAGTGCCATAAAGAGCGGGATGAGTGACGGGTGCTTCACCCGGTACTGACCGTTCAGTTGTTTACACACCAACTCCGAATCCATACGCACAAAGATGTCGATGTTCTTACACTCCTCTTTCCCGAAATGATCGCGAATCATGAGAAGGCCAATGCGCACCGCCTCATACTCAGCAACATTGTTGGTAGCATGACCGAGGTACAGTCGCGTCTCCCCAAGCACGGTACCATGCTCGTCAAACATAACCGCACCCGACCCTGCAGGCCCCGGGTTGCCGCGCGACCCTCCGTCGGTGTGTACAATGATTTTTTTCATAATGCTAGTATATAACATCCAGCAAGCGTAGGCGTAACTCATTTTTCCCCCCAAAGTATGACGCTTCGAGATGCGCAACAAGTGAGCAGGGCTCGCCTACAGCAAGCATTGGGTACCGCTCCGGTTTCGTAAAAAATGCGATGGCTTTTACGGTGCCACCGGCACTTCGCGCACAGGTAACCTCAAGGTGCTCGTTACCTTTGCCAAAAGTCCGCACAAGGCTCGGTGTCACCGATTTTATCAAAAAAAGAGGCTTCGGGTTGCCCACTCCAAAGGGAGCAAGCTGCACTACCGCACGATAGGTGTCCCACGTAACATCGTCGAGCGTAAGCTCCGCATCGACGTGCCGCTCTACATTCGACGTCGATTTTGCAACCACGGCATGCGCTTCGATGAGTGCGGCCTCGAGCACGTGTATCTGAGTCTCCCCGACCGAAAAACCACCCGCTTGCGCATGTCCACCATACTCAATGAACACGTCACGCGCGTGGTACATGACGTCATACACACTCACTCCCCCTCCACTCCGACACGAGCCCTTAATGGTGACACCCTCCTCACGTCCCCATAAGAAAACGGGGCGACCAAACTCCTCAGCAAGCCCACCGGCGACGAGTCCCAGCATCGAGGGCTTCCAGTCCGGATTGCCCATTACGATGACACTCTTGGGTTCACCCAGTTTCTTTATGCGCGCATGGATTTCACGCTTCATCGTCGCTACAAGTGTCTTGCGTTCGGTGTTAATTGTGTCGAGCTTCTCCGCGAGTGCTCCCGCTTCAAGCGGGTCGGTTGCTGAAAGTAACGCGAAGGCATCCCTTGCGTGCCCCATGCGACTCGCGGCATTGATGCGTGGGGCGATCGTAAATCCAATGTCGTCTTCGGTAAGATGACGCTGGTCTGCGCGCGCTTTCCGGAGAAGTGCTTGCAATCCGAGTCGACGTGATTTACGTAACACCACCAGTCCGAAGTACGCAATCGCTCTATTTTCTCCGGTAAGGGGTACCATGTCCGCAACAGTCGCCATACCGGCCATATCGAGGAGCCACTTCTCCCAACCGGAAGCCGGAATCGATTTCGATGTACGAGCATCAAAGGATGCAGCCGCAACATCATCACCATCCTCAGTCCGCTGCACCGCTACCTCGCACTCCTTCTCAGTACCTGAGGAGAGAGTCCGCAGGTGTATCAACAAACCCTGCACAAGCTTAAACGCAACACCCGCACCACAGAGCATCTTCTCGGGGTACGCGCACCCCGGCTGTTTTGGATTTAAAATCGCGTACGCCGATGGCAATGTATCATGCGGTATGTGGTGGTCGGTCACAATCATAACGACACCTTTCTCTTGCGCGTACGCGACCATTTCCACATCACCGATACCACAGTCAATCGTAATCGCCAGTGTCACGCCCTGTTCACAAAGTTCATCAATACCCACCTTATTCAAACCAAACCCATCACGGTTACGATGGGGAGTATGGTGCACAATGCGCTCGTACCCGACCGCGCGAAAAAAATCGCACAGAAGCACTGCACCGGGTATACCGTCCATATCATAGTCACTCCATATCGCAATCGTCTCGCCAACCTCCATCGCCCTCACGATACGCAAAACCACTGCATGCATATCCTTCATCAAAAATGGGTCGTGCGTGTCACGCTCCCAGTCCGGGTGCAAAAAACGCTCCACATCGCCTTCGTTTGAAATACCGCGTGCGCTCAGGAGTTTCCAAAGCAACGAATCGTGCCCGACAACTGACGTAGCGTTCTGTGTGTGTGGCACGTGTGGCATAGAGAGGTACAGTGTACCACACACAGACAAGCTGCAATCTCGTCCGGACACAGCAAGCAACCACCTACACCTCTTGCAAATAGACACTATTCTGCTAGTCTTTCGGAGGACTCATCAACCCACTGCGACAGCAGGTACAGCCATGCACGCTCTTTCACCACTTGATCTCAACATTCTGTATGTACTCACGCTACATGCACAACGGCCGAAGACGATAGCGAGTGCACTTCATGAGCGATACAAGGCACGATCGAACGAATGCATCACAACAATGGTGCAGTCCCGTATCGAGCGCATGATCTCCCTGAATCTTGTGACACAAAGTGTTCGTAAGTGGACTCACATCACGCGCGAAGGGAGGAGACTTGTAACAACCCTCCATTAAGGTTCACTATTTGCCCCGCCACGTGCGGGGTTTCTTTTTGATACACAGACTACTCCTCATACATATGTCTCTCACTACGCACCATGCTCAACGTTCTCAAGGAGCCAACGTAAAAGTGTCCGAGTGTCCTGTTTCCAATCTTGTGAACCAAGCACCACTACCGCTATTACATGCACTTGCCCATCGACCGGCAGTGCGAAGATTGAGAGTGCCGTTTGTGCCGCTTCATCTGTAAAACCGAGCTTGCCTCCGACAAAGTAGGGATCGCTCGCAAGTTTGTTCTGGTTTGTCATATTCCACTTCATACCAGAGACGCTTTCGATTGTTTTTCGAGTCGTCTTAGACATGTTGAGCATATCCGCTTTTTCAGCATAGATGTGCCGTGCAAATGTTGTAAGATCATACGCGGTGGAAACATTTTTTGGAGAAAGACCGGAGGAATCTGCAAAACTTGTCAGAGGCATCCCCAAAGACTGCACGTACTCATTCATGGCGGCCATGAATGCACTCGAGCCAGCATGGTTCGCCATAGAGGCCGCAACCGTGTTGTCCGAACGAAGCAAGAGGGGGTAATAGAGGTCATCAAGCCGGTAGGATTCGCCGTTACCAAGAGACACTTCTTCTTCACCTCTAATTAGCTCGCTTGCAACCAGGGCGGTGAAAAGTTTTGTAACACTCGCTATGGGTCGCTGAACACCAGCCTTCTTTTCAATAAGCACTTGCCCGCGCGAAAGCTCTGCGACCGCATACGAGCGTGCACTTGTCGCAGGCACATCGTCACCCTCTACCACGAGTTTCGTGTATGCGCCAAAGGGTGGCGTTGTGGGGGCAGTACGCACCGACACGGGAGTATCGACTGTGGCAAATTCAAAAACCGCTCTTGCATCTTCGTCTGAAAGCATGACAGAACCCTCTGCACGCATACCATCGAACACTTCACCCGAGGCATGCGTCGGCACGCCGTGCACCGCATACGATTCACCAAAACGGACATAGTAAGGAAAACGCACCATGGCGAGCGTAGAAACCTCCGCTTCCGCACGGTCACTTACCACATACTTCCCCTCCACTAACGCCCGGGCCACTTCATCAGGTGCACGCATGATCGAATACTCTTGCACTTTTACACCGTCTTGAAAAAGTGTCAGCTTCATAGCAACAAGGTCAATGGAGACAAACGGACCACTCTTGGGGGCATACTGAACAACGTTGTCGGCACTCTCCGCATCCGTAGATGTATCAGCCCCTATGTTAAGTAACTGAGCAATAGTAAGATTATCAGTATCTTCCGTATCGCTCACACCGCCCGGCGTACCACTCGTCGAACTCTCAATGCCCTTTTCTTCTTGTGCAAGCGAACTAACATTCGGAGTCCAAAGACTCCAACCCGCGATAAGCACCGAGAGCACCAGCATGATCTTTGTGGCGTACAGCATACCTGCGATATCAAATGTAAGCATGCGGGAGGAGTTTGTCGTATACTGTTTTTGTATCGAAGGAAACACCGTACTCTTTTTCACGGTGTTACGAACAAAAAAGTTTGAAATACGTTGAAACATTGAACGCATATATTTACTGGCATCATACTACAGTATCCCTTCATATGGAACAAAAAGAAACCATATTCACCAAGATTATCCAACGCGAGATTCCGGCCGAAATCGTATATGAAAACGATGAGGTCATAGCCTTCCTGGACATCAACCCAAACAATCCGGGGCATACGTTGGTGGTACCAAAACTGTGGAGCAACAACCTGCTTGATATCAGTCTCGAGTCATGGAGTGCGGTCATGCATGCAGTGCACGCACTTGCACCACGCATACAAAAAGCGGTGGGTGCAGATGGCATCAATCTTATGATGAACAACGAGCCGGCAGCGGGACAAATCGTCCCCCACACCCACGTACATATCATTCCCCGTTTTGCGAATGATGGATACATGCACTGGGAAGGACACCCCTACCTCGAAGGGCAAATGGCTAACGTCGCAACAAAGATACGCGCGACACTGTAGTACATACACGTGAACACATTCGCAAGAAAACCCCCACCAAACACTAGTGTTTGGTGGGGGTTTCAATCACTCCTGTGTCCATGACCAACCCTCCGCAGTATGTTCAGCAAGATACTGCAACCACGGAGAGGTTTCCAATTCCTGAACTTCAAAACCGTTCATGGTACACACCATCAATTCGGTTTCTTCCGGTAAGGATATGAGCAAAACGTGTTCATGTTTCCATGGCCACCACCAGCAGTTGCAACGCGCTGTGGGTGCGTTTATATCATTTGCGGAACTCATGAACACGTCTACGATTCTCGATGTGCTAAAAGAAGAAAGCATTACTTGTTCCTCCTGCCAGATGGGCATCATGGGTGCGTACTTTCTATAACCAGGTATACCACACACACCGACTTTTCGAAAGAAAGGCTGCACGTGTGTCGCTCCCGAATGATAAGACGCATCCCGATTGGAAATGTCAGTCGGGCTACGGGTAGAAAAAAGGCCACTCTGACGTGGCCTTTTGGGAGTGCCGGGCATCCGGCCCAACACTCTCCCCGTTTTGGTTTTTTCCTTCGCCCTCGTAGACAGCCCTTCATACCCATCAACGGGTCGACGAAAGTTGCCGAGGGAACGCTCCCTGTGGTGCACCCATACGGCACCATCGCACACGGCGACTTCTTTGGCAATCCTGAGAAGTCATCATGAAGTGTACTTGCATGGTTGTGGAAGGTATCATGCCAACCCTGACAGCACTCCAACTCCTTGGAGCCCCGTTATTTTGAAGACTACAGTCCTCTCGGAGGGCTTCACCCCCGCGTGATCGCCCCAAGCAGGTGGTGCCACCCACATAGCCGGAGCTTTGGTGTTATAGCGCCCTCACAAAGGCACTCAAAGTAACACGTTCATGCTGTTCTCCTCCAGAATTCTTAAAGAGCATGTGACATATAGTATCATGTTTATATGATATTGTCAATCAGTGGTGTTGACGATTTGTAAAGATGTAGTACGTAGCATTTCCATCGAACACGGTCCGTGTCAAATTCTCATTCATGCCTCACATCATACCGCAAAACTCACCACGGACGCATGGTAGCTATATACAAAACAACCACCGATGCGCACGGTGGTTGTGGGGTATGGGGCACGGGATCATTTAGATGCTTGTATGCACCTGCCCCGCCTCATACTCGGCGTGCAAGCGGTCAATGTGCGCCTGCCCTTCTTCCTTGGTGAATTCGCCACGCGACACTCTGACGACTACATCCTGCATAGCAGACTCCAGTGCCCGCAACACAATGCTTGCGTCATGAGCTACTTGTTGTTGTTGGTCATTCGTTGCGTATATCATATGTCTGTTTCCGGTACGTATACTGTGCAGTATAAAAACATAAAAATACTTAATTGTCTACCTACCCACTATGTTGTGCAAGTATAGCCCTCGGTGCGACACCTTCCTCCGGTACCAAAATATGCTGTGTATGGGAAAAATCTTTATGGTCACCTCCGAGAATAACTCGCACCACACTATCTATTGCCCGCACCGGAACCATACACACTCTGGCATCCTCCTCACCAGGAACGGCGGGATATTTCGCCGTTTCAGCCACAACTCGTACCAACGCACACTCGAGCTTGCCACAAATGTCTGCGTCCCCACCATCCTCACGGACACGTTCCGTGACACTCATGAGCTGTTGCGCAAGAAAGCGGTAGCGCATATGCAGAGCATCGGGGGCAACATCACGCATATCTTTTTGTATCATGGCAACCCATTCATCCGCACTCTCGGCAGCTGCGACCAGCTCACAGATGTCACGTAAGTCCGCCCGTGCACGTTGTGCGTGTTCAGCATTTCGTTGTACTCGCTCTTGCGGAGGAAGGTATTCGAACGGATACGGTGACACTCTGCTGACCAGCTTTGGGTGTGCTTCATGTACTTCAGCGAATTTGGCCTGCAGCACATCTTTGGGTAACATTGTCCCATTTTCGTCCAGCATGAACCCTGGCGACTTCACCTGAACCAGTGTCACCACCTGCATGTCGATGGGATTACCAGTGTCCGTTGTGCGGCACAGTGTTTCGACGGCATCAACCTTATTCCGAAGATCAAGTGTGGTGTTATCAAAAATCGCGTAACGAAGTTTATATACACCCTGCTCCTGTGCACATATCGCATCGAGCTCATGAACTCGATGTCGCACATACCGCTCAGCGTTCTCCACCCCCGTACGCACCTCTTTTGAAAAAAGAGTATCCAGTACTGTCCGCAAATTTTGCGAGGGTCGTTTGTCCTTGGTAAGAGTAGCGAGCGCCAGTGACCGCACACGATCAAACACATCTATCGGACGATGTTTGAAACGCACCATACACTCGGTAAGTACACCCTGCATCTGCGCCTCCAAAAACCAACGCTCATGCGCAACGTCTCCACGCTCCAATAACATCGCATACCGTCGGGCGATTCGCGCCACCTGCTCAGCGACAGGAGCGAGCTCGGGGTTGCTCTCCCCGCCCTCCGGTGAGTAAAGTGAGTGCAAGGGAAATGCCTCTTCTGCTGTCGGTAGAATAAATCGCTCGCCCATGTAGACACACTATACACTACCGTGACGCACTGTTCGATACCGGTTTAGTGTCGGTGCACTCTCGATTGTTAGCTTTGTTTTGAGACAAAAATCACAGCGGTCTTTGGTGAGAAATGGCACAATCATTCACTGTGACCGTTCGATGACGCCCTCCTATCTCGGTATGCAATACGTTGTGCGACTTTTGGCCAAATCTGCAGCTCCTCTCTACTTAATATACCGATGATCTCTTCGACACTGTAACCCTTTCTCGTGAGTTCGCGCATCACATTCGGAACGGCTCGCACGGCCGTTTCGTACGTCATTTTATCGTCAAGTGAGAGGTCTTTATAGAATGTCGCATACGAATCAAATGTGGTATGGTCGTTCTTTGCCAACTCTGAACGCCTCGCATCTTTACTTTCCATTCTAGATCTATAATTTGCCAACATAATATGCGGAATAGACCATACTTCGTCTGGCTCTGCGCGCATGCGTGCGAGGATTTCATTTTTACCTTTTTCGCACACACCCGCGAGCGTCATTCCTTCTTTGGGATCCAAAAGGCGGTGTATCGCATGCTGTTCTTCATGTAAAAATGTTTTTTCGGGAGCAGCACTTCCGACATCATTCACCGCAAGATACGTACCCTTTTCGAAGAAGGGGTAATATATGCCATTTGTCTCATCAGATTTCCCTCTATCGATATGCGTACGATACGCATCGTTGTCGGTAAAGTGGAGTGCGTGCGCAAACTTCCCGTGTTTTACTTCCACACGATCCGCATCATCCACCAGATCTTTTCCACCGAGTACGCCTAATATTTTTTCCTTATCTCCACCGGACGAGAGCATGTGCTGGCGTCGCTCACTGAAACGAGTCAGTATAGGGCGTATGAGCTCGCGCATGGCATCCTCGGCAACACCCCGTTCTGCTCCTATGCGGAGCGCCTCATGCAGAAGCTCAGCAACAGGGGTGTCGACGGAGACTTCCAGCATATTCAACCACCGATCACGCAGGTACCCAGGACACGCATACCGTTCGGCAAGGATCTTCTTATATTCGGCAAGCGCCCGCTTTTTCGTATAGCGGTCTGTGATGTCCAGCAATTCCCGCGGACTTGTCGCGGTACGCGCCACCTCGTGTGCCTCGACTTCCTTTGCACGCAACAACTCCCGCTCTGCGACTCGCTTTTCATGTATGACACGCCGTTGTTCTTGAAGCAGGTCTGCTTTCAGTACGGCGTTTTTCTCCCGACGCTCCAAACCCTCATGTGCTTCGTATTCATGCAGTCCCTCCTCGAGGGACATGCCTTTTTCTGATCGCACCCCCTTGAACATACCTTATTTACTGACTTTCCTTCAGTGCCTCCACACCTGGCAAACTCCCATCCACGAGATAGTCAAGCATTGCACCACCACCGGTCGAAAGGAAGTTGAACTTGTCGGCCAAGTCCAGCTCACGAATAGCTGCGACGGTGTCACCTCCACCCACAATCGAATGTCCGGGAGCGTCCGCCACAAGCTGCGCAACACTTTCCGTACTCTTACTGTACCCCTTTTCAAACAAACCGAGCGGACCGTTCCAAAGTATGGTGCGTGCATGCGCGATGTGCACCCCAAGCTCAGTGACACTCTCAGGGCCAATGTCTACAATTGTGTCTTCAGGACCAACGTGGTCGGCGCGTTTTGTCACCACTCCATCAGGACTCTCCACCACCACATCGACAGGAAGTAGCACCTTACCTGAAGCGATGAGTTCCGCGGCCTTTTCCGCACCTTCCGACACGAGCGATTTGCCCACCACAAATCCTTCCGCCTTCAAGAAATCATTGGCGAGAGCGCCTCCAATAAACACACGGTCATAGCGCGGGAGTGCCGCCTCAAGTAACGGCTCTTTCGTTTCAAACTTCGCGCCACCCAAAATAAAGAGCGACGGGGATTCAGGCTGAAGGCCTTTATCCATCTCAACAAGTTCTCTTTCAAGCAGTCGACCCGCAAACGCAGGGAGACGGGCGGGCACACCCACGATGCTCGCGTGTGCACGATGCGTCGCGCCAAAGGCATCATCAACGTAGTAGTCTGCGAGCAGTGCGAGTGCGTCGGCGAATGCCGGATCGTTCTTCGTCTCACCCTCCTCACTCCGTACGTTTTCAAGCAAAAGGATGCCTCCCTCGGGAAGCATCTCGACGGCGCGTGATACCTCTTCTCCTACCAAGCCGGGCACGAACTCGACCGTAGGTATGAGTTGACGAAGCACATCCGCCACAGGAGCAAGTGTCTCGCTTGGATCACGACCGATATGCGCGATAACAATCACTTTCGCATCACGATCGGCCAGCTCGCGCAACGTCGGCACCGCTTGCTCAATGCGGTAGCTGTCTGTCACTACACCATTTTCTATCGGCGCATTGAGTTCACTCCGTACCAAGACCCGCTTACCGCGAATATCCGGAAGGTCATTGAGCGTTTTGTAAGAAGACATATATATTGGAAATTATTAGTGAATAGTGTGAGGTACTGCGCACCGGCTTTGACCCAAGTGCGCTTACACGAACATACTACAACCCTCCCAAGCGCACAAAAAGTATACCATAGACGTAACACGACCCGCTTCTTTCGAAACGGGTCGTCGATCAAATACTGCTGAGAAGCTATAGAAAATTATTGACTTCAGCCCAATACTCATCCTCTTCTAGGTGCTGTGGGTCGGCACCATAGAGAATCGCTCTTTCGATTAAGACCCCGCGACGGTTGTACGCCTGCTCCATTTCTCGCCTTACTTTAAGGATGCGAAATGCCTCTTCGCGATCGAACGACGCGTCCACGTCGTCTCCACAAACACACCCGCCTTCGTAGACGGTGTCCGTGCTACGGTCTGCCAGGACAGACAAGTCTTGCCATCCCCAACGAAGAAACGCATCAATATCATTCATACAACCTTCAAGGTACGCAAGCGCAAGCAGTTCGCTATCCTGCGAGGCGTAGTAGTGTGCCAGATCGTGCTCCTCCAGCAACTGACGAACATAGTCTTCGAGGCTTCTGTATAGGCTCCCGTGCACCCACATGGCGCCTGTGACTTGAAACCCATTACGCGCAACTTGCTGATTCTCACTCATCTCATCGCTCCTCGTTAGTCACGAAATCTTCCACAAAAATACTACATATAACATATGTTGTCGATAGCGCATAAAGACCCTTCGTTCAACATGAAGGGTCTGCTTTCACAGTATGACTCCTGACAGGGAGAAACGCGAGATCATCCTACGACCACTTGGAAACCAGGGCATGAGACACTCGACCACCTATACACGACACACACCGCCACATGTCCCTACTACCGTTTCTCCGTGCAATGCGCGATGATACCGTGCGAGCGCATGACGCACCACAGCAAGCGCTGCCTCGTCCATGCCGACATACTCACGCAACATCTCCGAGTTTACACAGACAAGCTCCCGCACCGTCGTAATTGGGTTCAAGGGTGACATATCGCTTCTGCTTTGGGCGTACAGCAATGCGCACACGGCACTTTTTGGGAGACCGAACGCAGGGTCGTCCACTCGCATGGTATCGATGCATAACCGCTCAATCGTGTCTCGCACACACTCCAGATCAAGATCTGAGGGTGGCGTACCACGCGACATACACACCTTTACTAATCGACACACTTCAAAATTAACGAGTCTCACAAGCTCATCGATGAAGCTCGTTTTCACTTCTGCTTCCGCTTCTGCATTCATAACTAACCTCGACGTGGTTTTTTGCTACAAACAAGGAACATTCGCTCCGAGACTATGCCACATATATACTTGCGATGCAACAGAAACCCTACTCTTACGGTCTTTTCTCTAAGCTAAGCGCTGTAACTCCCACAATGCGTGGAAGCGACCGCCCTGCGCATACAGTGACTCGAACGTACCCTCTTCGACGATAGACCCTTGCTCAAGCACTAAAATACGGTCCATTTCTTTTACCGTGCTCAAACGATGCGCAATAACGACCGCAGTCACACTTCGGAACAGTTCATGCAACGACGCTTGAATACTTTGTTCCGACTCGGCATCCAGGTGTGACGTAGCTTCATCCAATAGCAACAGATCGGGTCGCTTAAAAATGGCGCGCGCGATACCTACGCGCTGACGTTCACCGCCCGAAAGCTTGACGCCTTTTTCCCCAATCAAGGTTTCCATACCCTGTGGAAGTTTATGAAGAAAGTCGGTCACATGTGCAGCGTCGAGCGCCCGCCGTACCATAGGGTCATCGTTTGCAAGCGACATGTTCGCAAGGACGATATTCTCTCGAAGAGAGAGATTAAACACCTCCGTGTCCTGAAGCACTGCAGTGACATGATCGTAGTAATCCCCCAAACGATATTGAGAAAGTGGCACACCATCAACACACACGTCTCCCGAGGTTGCGTCATGTTCCCGCAACAACAGTTTAAAGAGTGTCGACTTCCCTGCTCCAGACAGACCAACCAGCCCTACGCGTTCACCGCGACGCACCGTGAAGCTCACGCGATGCAGCACGTTTGTATCGTGGTATGCAAACGACACATCGGTAAAAGTGAGTTCTTTCCACTCATGTGGAAAGGGTCGTAGCATATCATCAGACTTGTGCTGAACCGGCTCACGCATGGTGCGCATCATACGTGCCACACTGTATTTTGCGACCACCAAATCCTGAATCACGTCGGAGAGCTCCGAGACTGATTGCCAGATACTGTTGAAGTAGGTCGTGAAGAGCACAAGAAAGCCAACCTCATACCGACCATCCACAATCCCCAGGATAATGTAGAGGATGACCGCAAGGCGAAACATATGTCCCCACATGTGACGAACCGTACCACCTGTCTGATACCAGAAAATACGCATGCGGACTTTTTCATACAAGCTACCGATTATTTTTTCTAACATGTCCACGAGCGCCTTGCCCATGTGAAGGACACGTACCGTACGAATATTGTTCAAGGATTCGAACAAAAGCCCGTGCACATCCTCCTCGTAGGCATGTACCGCGACAGAAGCCTTGACGGCGCGCGTGATAAACCAATGGGATAGCACATAAAAGGTCACCAGGAACAGGAGTGTCACTCCGGCAATGAGCGGGTCGAACGTTGCAATAATGATGACGACACCCACAAAGTTCACCGCAATTTCGATCAGGTTATTCACCCAGATACGAAGGATCCTGTCGAGACCTTCAGCGCCCCGTACAATGCGCTTGTGCTTGTTGCCAGTATTCTCCCTTTCATGCCATGACGCCGGAAGGCGTATCATGTGCGCAATGCCGGCTCGCTCAGCGTCGAGAATAGTTTTTTCAGACACCTCAAATACCATGCGCTTTGCGGCGTACATCGTAAGATAGCGGACCAGGGTCGCAAGAACGATTCCCCACACCGCCACCCACACAGGAGCGAGCGACGTCTCAGCGCCGTACCCCGCAAGGATGTTGATAATGGTGGCAAGCGCAAGGGGTGGATAGAGCCACGCGATATCGCCAAGCAAACGGAGTATGCTTCCGGCAATAAATTTTGCACGATAAGGTGCAACGTACACCCACACATCACGCACGAGTGCGCGAA
>CAZWNC010000026.1:0-9408 GCA_964635195.1 uncultured Candidatus Saccharibacteria bacterium
AATTGAATATGGAGGGGTGGCTGAGAGGTCGAAAGCGCTCGACTCGAAATCGAGTAAGGGTAACACCTTCGAGGGTTCGAATCCCTCCCCCTCCGCAAATCGAACGCAGTGAGAGCTGCGGAGGGGGAGCACGGTGCCTGCGCACCGTGCGTAGGGATGAGAAAGGCGGAGGCATGTCGGGAGCGAAGCGGACGACAGCCGAGCCAGGGTCGTGAGCGGTAGAAAAGCAGGGAGCGTTGCGACCATGCTTTTCACCGACTCCTGACCGAATCCCTCCCCCTCCGCCAAGTCGTGCTATCACGAGATACTATTATGTTAAGGGATTTTGCGTATAAATTTAATGAAGGACCTTTCGATACTGAGCAAGAGTTGATCGGAGAATGGTATGTTGGAAATTGTCGTCGCGCGGTACAACTATACTTGTATAAATTACGAGGCATTTTTTTGAAACCGGAACAGATACTTTGTCCAGAAGCATACAAAGAGACAGGCGACTTCGTGACTGGGAACAATACACCATTCAGCTTTGCAGAGCTTAGTGATGGAGATGTTATATATGCTGAAGGATTAAAGAATAAGCATGGCGAAGCCTTAGACAAAAGTCTTCCTACGTTTGAAACAAAAGATGAATACCTTGTTTTACTTCATACTGCCCTTTTCACTGGAGAAAAAGGCAAGGAAATTTGGCACGCAACAGCAGTCGAAGGTGGTAGTTGTTTTTGGTCTCTAGAGAGTTTTCTGACTTACTACAAACCGGTGGCAGCCAAGAGAATCTAACGACGCACGAGACGCTTCGATTATGGTTTGGTAAAATAAGCTAATCTGCCAAGCCCTGCTTGACCGTCTGGGGTTCCAGCCCGAGACGGCCCGTAGAGAGAACTACGTATCGGCAGACCCGAAGACTTAGGTACATGGAGCGACCCGATTACCTGAATCAAAAAATCTAAGTTAAAATCAGCAAACATGGATCAGCAAACAATCGACACGTATAACAAAATGGCGAAGGAATACGATGACGAAACTGTCGATTTTTGGGAACGGTTTCCTAGAACCTTTCTCGACAAGTTTGTTGAACTATCTGGAAAGAAAATAGTCGATGTCGGAAGCGGTCCGGGCAGAGACGGCTTGCTGCTTCAGCAATCTGGGAAAGAGGTTGTCTGTGTTGATGCTTCGGAAGCGATGGTGAAATTGTCTTCGAAGCGTGGTCTCCAATCCATACTTGCAGGGTTTGATACTTTGCCGTTTGAGAACGGGTCATTTGATGGCGTGTGGTCATATACCGCCCTGCTTCATATCCCTAAGAAATCTGTCGATACTCCTCTCGAAGAGATTTCTCGTGTCCTCAAACCCTCCGGCATTTTCGCTCTCGGTCTCATTGAAGGAGATGTTGAGGGCTATAAAGACAGTTCTGGTATCGATAAATCTCGCTGGTTCAGTTTCTACCAGAAAGATGAAGTCATAGGTTTATGCAAGAAGCATGGCTTTGAGCTTGTATATTTCGAAACGTTCAAGCCTCGCTCAAAGAACTACTTGAACTTCATTTTCCAAAAATCATAGCCCGACCCAAGTGCTTTAATAGAAGCATCGGAAACCCGCCAAGATAGCCTAATGGTGTCTCACCACTTTGGTGCTGAACCCACGTAGCCTGCCAAAATTGAAACACAGTGCACATACCGTGAGGGGAGAGGAAGGTGCAGCTTTTCGCAGAAAAGCGTTGCACGGATTCGAAGACCTTGTGAGCTGTTGTGGGAGTGAAGCGACATAAAAAACCCACGAGAGTGACCGAATCGCCCTCCGTTTTTTTGTCATAGTCACCCATTCGACTGGTTCCCCCTGGTCTATGCGCGTTACAATACATGCAGCGTATGCGACGTGCACTACCTCAACGCGGCTTCACCCTCATAGAGCTCGTACTCGTGGTTGCACTTATGACCGCACTTGGCGGTATGTTTGCACTCAACGCAAGCGGTGCGCGGGACCAGGCTCGGCTCGATGCCTCGGCACGCGAACTACAGTCGCTCCTGCGTGAAGCGCAGACCTTGGGGCGCACAGGGCGGGGGGTAAGCAGTGGCTGTGCCGGGGTGGACAAGTATGACTGTGGGTACGGGGTGTATATTGCTGGTGATGGAAGCATCCTGCTCTATAGCGGTATCGGGGCAAGTTCGACTGTTATTGCGCATAACACATATACTGATACTCCAGCAGGGCAGAAAGTGCGTGAGTTTACCCTGCAGACAGGGGTGACCATTAAGGACACAAAGGTGACTCTGGATGCAGATCCAAAAAGCGAAGCACACATCCACTTCCGTCGTGGTCTCCTTGGGGCCGTCATTTCTGATGGTACTGATGTAAAAACGACCGCAAGCACAACCCTCAGTACTGAAAGTGGTCTTACGCGCAGCGTAGTGGTAAACAGTGTCGGCCTTATCTATGTGGAATAAACAGTACAGCAAGGGTAGGCGGGTGTGTGGGGTGAAGCAGGGACGCGTGCTACTTTTCAATGCGCAAACGGCGCACTGCTCGACTACCCGGGGCGTCACACTTGTCGAAATGCTGGTCGCCTTTGCTATCATGTCCGTCACCTTTGTGATCGTGCTCGATGCATTTATTTCCTCAAACCGAGCTGCTCAGGTGGCACAGCGCAGGGCGGAAGTGGCCGACGCGCTTTCATACGTGCTTGCTGACATGGCGAGGGAGGCGCAGGTGAGCGGTCAATATGCTGTGACAGGACCGGGAGGGAATAGTTTTCTTATGAAACGAGCGGACACAATCGTGGATATTGCAGGAGAAACAGTGTTATATAGGTTGCAAGAAAATCGATTGAAAAAGGAGATTGGAGGCACAGGATTACTGATACCAATAACTTCAGATCCTATATGGATTACGGACTTACAACTAATATTGTTGTCCTCCGGTGCTAACTTAAAAAAAGTGATGCGAGTTATAATTAAAGCACATCATAGAGATCGTGAAGGTCCTGAGGAGCCCGAAGTCGTCTTACAAACGACATTTGTCGAGCGATAACACAATCTTTTATACCTATGGTTATGTACTTAGCGCCCAAGCCACACTCACGCGGAGTCGTTTTATTGGAAGCGGTTGTTGCAATAGGTATACTGGGACTTTTGGTGAGTGGCGTGTTGGCTCTTTCCTCACGCTCGGTGCAGGCCATGTACATGGCGAGTGATGAGGTAATAGCGAGTTACCTTGCGCTTGATGCGTCGGAGTGGATACGGGCACGTGTGATGTATAATCAGGCAAATGGATTGGACTGGCTTCTTGACATAGAACAAGGAGCAACCAATTGTACCGTCTCTGCACCATGCGGTGTTTCCACAATTTATAATTTCACCAATTCACTTGGGAAATTTAGTTTATGCACAGCGCTAGCTAATTGCATACTAAATATGTCTTCACAAGGTTACACTCACGCCTCAGGTGGGGGCATTGAACCGACCTACTTTAGAAGGACCATCTCGTTTGAAACATTCGATCTCGACGGCGTACCTGCGGACGAGGAGCAAGTTATCTTTACGATCACAGTTTTTTGGCGTGGCTCCGGAAACGTAGAGCACAGCAAGACCATGTATACTACCTTGTATCGGGAGATTGAATAGAATAAGTAATAATGCCATGCCCACACATATGCAGACACAGCGGAAAAGATCACACACGAACACACAGCTTGGCGAGCGCGGCGTGTCCTTGCTCATCGTCGTTCTTGTGGGTTCTATCATGGTACTTACGGCTGTTTCCATCGCGCTCGTTTCCAAGCGCGCACTGCAGTCGTCACAGTCGTACCAAGAGTCTCTCCAAGATGCCTACACCACCGAAGACGCCTTTGCGTGTGTGCGACAGTGGCTTACGAGGGATGAGAATGCGTTTGATGATGGAGCGACGGTAGTCTGTGGAGACGATGCTATTACACAGAACACAACGATATTTAGTAATGCAACAAACTATCGGTCTGGTGGTGGTTACTCGACCTCCACCTTCACGATTTACGCGCCTTCGGGTAATGTGGAGGTAGAAGTGGTGCGCGATTTGGCGTATTCGAGCCGTTTCAAAGGTCTCATCTATGCACGCGGGTACAATGTGGGAGAGACCTCGCCGCGGGCGGCCGAACGACTCCGTGTGTACAAGTATGAATCGGAAGGGTTCGATTTTTCCGGTGTCGACGTGATGTTCGTCATAGACCGCTCGGGGAGTATCGATGATGGTTTTGGAGGTGCTGATGAAAGACCGCCACTTGGGTCAGAGGTGGCAGGGACAGAGTGGGAGCAGTTGCTTCTCGCCGTTGCGACCTCAACTCGGTCAATACTGGACAAGTTCCCTAATCCGAGAGTGGGGTACGTGAGTTTTGGGAAGACGACGAGTGATGTTGGGGCGATAGTTACACAAGCACAATGTGTAGCTGCGGGCGTAGACACCGCGTCGGCTTGTACTGCACCAGGCGCCTGTTGCAGTAGCCCAGACTTCAACTGGCGTAAGGCCGAGGTGGGGTTGAAGGAAAAGAGTGACATAGGTGAGTTGCTGACACATACAATCGATACCCCAGACGATTACACCGACGATCGTCCGAAGATTACCACTAGCGTGTCTGACACCAATCTTTCGCTTGGCCTTGCGGTGGCTGGCGCGGAGCTCATGGGGAGGTACTATCCGGACACAAAAGGTAATCTCTCGCTCTTTTTTGCGAGTACCCTTGAGAGTGGGTACTTAGAGGATCGAGTTGCGGGAGTTTCGGGAAATTATTTACTGACGGGCTTACCTCCGCAACCGGAAATTCCCTACACTGACCCCGTTACCGGAAACTCAATTCTAATTAGGGGGCAAGATCGTCCTGATAATTTGTATCCTGATTACATCGTTATCATCACGGACGGTGCGCCAAACGCAACTATACGACATACGACAAATCCCGTCGATTGTGTTGAGGTACCCGGGGGAACTGTCTCAGAGACAAATAAAAAAGGTGACACCTTGCTTTTCCAAACACCGCAGGGTACCGGGTGTGTCAATACGGTTAATGATGCTGCCACTACGCCTCCTGTAACGGGATATTATTACTGCAATGATCTTAGTACACAACCCACACCTGTGAGTGAATATCCAGCAGACCCTGTGGAGGGCAGTATCGCGGATCCCAGTGGTGACGGATGGGGTTTTGATACCAATACCTTTGGTGCTGACGATGAAGTCTACCCCGCCATGTGCAATGCGACAAAAATTGCATACGCATTAAAAGATGCTTCCATGAATGGTAACAATATCATTAAAATAGCCGCGATCGGGGTTGGTGTGACCGATGAAACACGAAGTTGGCTCAAGAACATGATCGTGAGTGAGGTAGATGGTGAAAAGCTGTACGTGGACGCCAACACGTTTGATGATGTGCCAACACTCTTCAATGTACTTGCGGAAAAGATAGCGCCGTCACTCTTTCGCTAGCATGCAGCTCATGGCGTCGCTTCTCCCCTTCGCACTCCTCGGCCTTGCGGTCGGAAGTTTCCTCAACGTGCTCGTGTTGCGCACCATGGTGGGGCGCAACTGCGGGGGGCGTTCGGCCTGCATGCACTGTGGGCACATACTCGCATGGTACGAGCTCATCCCCCTTTTTTCCTACCTCGCGCAAGCGGGGCGCTGTCGCGCGTGTGGCGTGCGACTCTCGGTGCAGTACCCGCTCGTCGAGACGCTTACCGCGTTTGTGTTTGTGGGGGTGGCGCTCCGTGTGTGTGGCACCGGCGGGTATCCGCTTTGTGGGCTTTTTGAGCAGAGCGTGCTCCATGGGCTTACCACACTCGCCTTCATGGCTACACACCTTGCCGTGTGGTCTGCACTTATCGCCATCTGTGTGTACGACCTGCGCACCACGTACATCCCCGATCGCTTTTCGTACGCAGGTGCCGGTGCGGCGCTTGTGGCACTCGTACTCGGTTTCTTGACGGTGCAGGGTACACCGCACACATTCGAGACCTTCACCCGCACCTTGCTTGCGGGGCCACTCCTTTTTCTCCCGTTCTACCTCCTGTGGAAAGTGTCCGACGGTAGGTGGATGGGCTTGGGTGACGGTAAGCTTGCGTGGGGCATGGGGTGGCTCTTGGGGATAGGGGGAGGTTTTTCGGCGGTCATGTTTGGTTTTTGGCTCGGTGCACTCGTTGCGCTCGCTCTGTTGGCGGCGCAACACATCACTGGGTTCTTGCACACCGAAAAAGCAACCAAAGGTCTTTTTTCTGTCACGGCTACACCGGATGACGCGGGCCGTGCGTTGGTACCTTCCGACGGTGTAGAGCCAGTATCGGAGTGTGGCACACAAGAAGGAGTTGCAAACTCTCCGCATGTCCCCCTCACGCTCACATCTGAGATCCCCTTTGGCCCATTTCTCGTTGCGGGTACTGCAATCGTCTATTTTACCGGCATCACGTACGCATCGCTCTTCGGCCTGGACGGTACTCTCTTTGCACCATTCTTCGGTTCCTAATCATGCATCAGTATTGAATCCAGAAAAAAGACCCCCCGGTTCCTTTTTCTCAATCTAGTCAATAACACACGGCCGTGTGTTATTGACTAGATTTTTTGTAATGCAGTAAAAGGTGCAGTTCGGTGCGGGGTGCTAGAAACCTTTTTTTCATTTCGCACGACCGTCAATTAACCCACAAGACTTCACTAGCACCATGCGACACAAATCTGAATTACTTCCCACTTCGCTTTCACTGCGTACACGTCCTGTTCGTAAGATGGGTAAAAAGAATCCGGAATACAGAAACTTTTCGAGTGCTGATTCTTGTGCAGCACGTCTTTAGTGAGTCGTGTTTTTACTAGTATCAAGTACGAACTTAAAAAACGGCTTTTATGACCCGTATGTCGCTCTTTGCTCATCAAAAATCCTGCTGGTACCCTTGAGAGGGCATAATAATGCATTCGGGAGTGTCAGATTCGGTCTACATGCAGAGGATACACGTCCGTGGGTATGGTATGCTTACACACATGACGCGGGACGTGCAAGACCGTTTGAAGAAACTACGTGCGCTCGTAGCGTATCACCAGCATCGCTACGAGGTGCTGGACGCACCCGAGATTTCCGATGAAGCGTATGACGCGCTGGTGCGTGAGCTGCGTGAGCTCGAAGAAGCGCACCCGGAGTATCGTGTGTCGGACAGTCCAAGCGAGCGTGTAGGTGGCGCGCCACGCAAGGAGTTCAAGAAGGTGAGACACAGCACCTTGCAGTGGTCGTTTGACAATGTTTTTTCCCACGAGGAGCTTGTAGCATGGCGCGAAAAGGTTTTGCGACAGCTTGAGCGCGTACGTACGCAGGCCGCTGCCTCAGTCGGAAGCGGTGACGCGGAGCCAACCTTTTGTGTTGAACAAAAAATCGATGGTCTGAAGATTGTACTCACCTACCGTGCAGGCGAGCTGGTGCAGGGAGCGACCCGAGGTGACGGGCGTGTGGGTGAGGACATTACCTCAAATTTACGCACCATTCGTTCCATTCCACATACGCTCACGGAGCCGGTCGATTGTGTGGTCGTGGGTGAAGCGTGGCTGGCAAAGAGTGTGCTTGAACGCTTGAACGGCGAGCGTGGTGCAAAGGGCGAGCCGCTCTTTGCGAACACGCGAAACGCCGCAGCAGGCTCACTCCGCCAGCTTGATTCACAGGTCACCGCCTCACGCGCGCTGGATTGCTTCATCTACGATATCGACGAGATAACCCTTCCGGCCCAGTGCAGAGAAGGGGTGCGACTACCTGCGACTCAAACGGAAGAGCTTGCACTGCTTGCGCGACTTGGCTTTCAGGTGAACGAGCACCACATGTTGTGCGTCGACGTCGATGCAATCGAGACGTTCTATCAGTATTGGCAGGGCAAGCGGCACGCGCTTCCTTTCGAGATAGATGGTTTGGTGATCAAAGTGAACGAGCTCCCTTTTCAACAGGCGCTCGGATATACGGCACATGCACCACGCTACGGGGTCGCGTACAAGTTTCCGGCGGAGCAGGTGACGACCGTCATTGAAGCTATCGTGTTGCAGGTTGGTCGTACGGGCGTGCTGACGCCGGTTGCCGTGTTTACTCCCGTGCGTGTGGCGGGCTCCCTCGTACATCGGGCCACGCTGCACAACGAAGACCAGATACGTCGTTTGGATGTGCGGGTGGGAGATACGGTCATCGTGCAGAAAGCGGGTGATGTGATACCGGAGATCGTGTCGGTGGTGCGTGAGCTGCGTACCGGCACAGAGCACCCGTTCAGCTTCCCCACGCATTCACCCCTCTGCGGCGGTACCGGTGCGGTGGAGCGCATACCCGGCCAAGCCGCGTGGCGCTGTGTTTCCAAAGACTCCTTTGAGCTTATCGCTCGCTCCTTCCATCACTTTGTGTCGAAAAAAGCGCTTGACGTGGATGGTCTCGGGCCGCAAATCATGGATCTCTTGCTTGAGAAAGGTCTGGTCACCACGTACGCCGATTTGTTCGAACTCTCCGAGGGTGACCTCAATGGTCTGCCCGGTTTCAAGAAAAAAGCGATTCACAACCTGCTTGCGGGCATTCAGACAGCGCGACACACCACGTTTGCGCGGCTCCTTTTTGCACTCTCGATTGATCAGGTGGGTGAAGAGACCGCGCGCGCACTCGCACGTCATTTTGGCACTATCGAGCGACTGCGGTATGCGACCCGTGAAGATTTGTGCGTGGTGGACGGGGTGGGAGAAGTCGTTGCGGACTCACTCTTGGAATGGTTTTGTAATCGTGCGCACGGAGAGGCACTCGAAAGTCTCCTGCCACACCTGACACTTGAAGCCGAAGTAGTGCCGCAGGGCGGGGCGCTTAGAGGTAAAACGGTGGTGGTCACAGGCACACTTCCATCGCTTTCACGCGACGAGGCGCACGAGCTCATTCGCGCCGCGGGAGGTTCCCCTACAGCAAGTGTGTCGAGTCGGACAAGCTTTGTTGTAGCGGGTGAACATCCGGGAAGTAAGGTCGAGAAAGCTCGTTCGCTCGGGGTTGAGGTCATAGACGAAGTGGAGCTGAAGCGGCGAGTGGCGTAGCGCTTTCTTGGGGTATCCAGGGCGTGATATACTGCGCGCATGAAAGACCTCTTTAACGTCACGTTTTACCGCTTTACCATGGGTTTTATCGGCATACTGCTTGCCGCCTTTACTATTGTGGCTTTGGCACGACATCTAGACCTGACCGAAACCTTGTCGGCTGCGGTGCATGAGTGGCTCTGATGCGTAGTTCTCTCCCTTTCCGTGAAGTCCGTCACCCTGATCAGAGGTTGACTTTCACTGGTGTGAGTGACGTTTGAGAAAGACTGCCGGTTGCGCGACACGGTTTTTTGTCGTATACTGTACGTATAGCACCGGAGACAGTTGGGCTCGATACCTTCTCTTTTTTGAAAAGGTATCGGGGTAATA
>CAZWNC010000026.1:9508-11772 GCA_964635195.1 uncultured Candidatus Saccharibacteria bacterium
GTCATCAAGGTTGTCAAGGAGCTTTTGGGTCTCGGCCTCAAGGAGGCGAAGGAGATGGTCGACGGTACTCCGTCGGTTCTCAAAGAGAATGTTGCCAAGGCAGAAGCCGAAGAACTCAAAAAGAAGATCGAAGAGGCTGGTGGCAAAGTCAACCTCAAATAAGAACGACCCACGTCGTATTACAAAAAACACCGCTTTTCTCGCGGTGTTTTTTGTGACCGCCACACGGCTTAACTATGCGTCAACTGTTCAGTGGTACGATCCGGCGGTACAATGCAGACCTACGGCCACAGTGTGAGGTCGCCATTTATTGACATGCTAACATGATCACTTCCGTGTACCCCACGGAATATCGACCACCGAGATGGAGCAATTATGTAAACTGTTCGGATCCCCTGCGCGGGTTAAACTGCTTCGGTTGTTTTTGTTTAATCCGACAAAGGCGTACGGACGCGATGATGTGATTGCACTTTCTCGCATCACCCCGCCGACTGCCACCAAAGAGCTTGCATGGCTCGCTCGCTCGGGCATCATTAAACACAGGAATTCGACCAAATCGCGCGAGAATGCTGAGCATGGAACAAAACGTAAGGCGGTCGTGTGGGTACTCGACACGGGATACCCGCATCTTGTACAACTTTCAACGTTCATGCGGGATACGCTCTCGCTTTCAGATGCCGATCTCATCAAGCGGTTTCGTGCGGTGGGCTCGCTTCGCAAATTGGTGTTCGCGGGTTTTTTGGCGGGGGTGATTCGCGAGAGTACACTCGATGCGTTGCTCGTTGGAGAACGTATCGATATGCCGGCGCTCGAGGGGGTCATACGCTCGCTCGAAGCGGAGTCGGGGAAGGAGATGCGGTATGCGGTGTTTTCCACAGAAGAGTATTTGTATCGTTTGCGCGTGCGAGATAAGTTACTGCGTGACATTATGGATTATCCCCATCGAGTGCTCATTGATAAGATGTTAGTATAGGATGCGGGTGGGTTTGGGTGGCCATGAACTGCGTGCAGTTGTGGCTTCATAAAGCCCCAGGATGCGTATTTGACAAGCGTGCGGATACGTATATACTGGTGGCTACCGTTCGTATGAAAGTATGTGTAGGTGGTATCGTATGTAGGCAGGGTTAGCAAGCACGTACGGTGCGCTATCCCGAGCCGCAGTTAAGCGGTTTTTTCTTCCAAGTGACAGTGCTTTACGGAGCGTTGGAACGTGGAAGAAAAGGAAGAGAACGGTTGTACGACGGAACTTTGACAATCGAATAAGCGGGAAATATCTGCGGTCGTGGTGACCGTGGATATAAAACACACACATGCTCGGTAGCGTTAGCGTTTAGCGCACCGAGCAACAACGCACATACATCGTCCAATCACCGATGTGTGTGTAGCGGTTATTAGGTTTCCTGACAGGAAACCATAAGGGCGTACGGTGGATGCCTTGGCTTGAAGAGGCGATGAAAGACGTAGCACGACTGCGATAAGCTTCGGGGAGGTGTCTAGCAACCTTTGATCCGGAGATCTCTGAATGGGGAGACCCGGCCGAATAAACTTCGGTCACCTTGCGATATGCAGGGAGCGTACCCAGGGAATTGAAACATCTTAGTACCTGGAGGAAAAGAAACCAATATGCGGGTCCTGTACTGTGGTGGCACTTGTGTCGCTACGGTACAAGATCCCGGCATTTCCTGAGTAGCGGCGAGCGAAACGGAAGGAGCCCAAACCGGGCGCATCACAGTGCATGTGATGTCGCGTATGAGAATGCGTATGGGTATGGGGGAAGCCAAACAGCAGAGCTGTTTGGCCGACGCATACGCATACGAAACCCTCATACGCGGACATCGCGCGTAGTGTGATGCGTCCGGGGTTGTAGGGCGACAGTGTCGGCAACGAGGAGAGTCAAAAAATGTATCTGTTAGTAAAACACTTTGGAAAGAGTGGCCCCAGCGGGTAACAGCCCCGTATACGAAAACAGATACGCCTCTCTTGCTGTCGTTCCTGAGTAGCGTCGGACATGAATAGCTGGCGCGAATCCGGGTGGACTAACACCCAAGGCTAAATACTCTTCAAGACCGATAGTGAACTAGTACCGTGAGGGAAAGGTGAAAAGAACCCCGAGAGGGGAGTGAAATAGATCTGAAACCGTACGCTTACAAGGAGTCGGAGCGGACATCACAGTGCATGTGATGTCGCGTATGAGAATGCGTATGGGTATGGGGAAGCCAAACAGCAGAGCTGTTTGGCCGACGCATACGCATACGAAACCCTCA
>CAZWNC010000027.1:0-11624 GCA_964635195.1 uncultured Candidatus Saccharibacteria bacterium
GCAAGATGGAGAACCTTTGCAGGCGCTTCCTTCATAACCCACTCGTAATCCGGTCTCGGCTTGCACCGAAACACAATCTCGGTGAATACCGCTTGTCGCGTCTTGGGTAGGAACGTAAATCCACCAAAGCCAGTAACCCATGATACTTTTTCACCGATACGTGCACGAAAACCCAGACACATCATTTTTTCGTATTCCTCTTCCTGCTCTAGGAAAAAGGATGGTACCTTCTGCAAGACTGAGAGCAGAACGCACAACTCTTTCGCGTGGATCACCGACGGGAAGATGATGCTTTGGGTTGATACGGCTGGGAGTGTGATCGCTTCCTGCACGATTCCCTCAATATTTTCTGGACTGGCTTCACAGACGGACAACCGCCATTCGTACTTGCTTGGGTTATGTGCAGCATGAGCGGCAAAAAGACATCCGGCGCCTCCGCGCTTGTAGAACTCAAGTTGCGTTTTGATCACTGATTGGCTTAGCATTTCAATGCCCCTGTTGTGGAATGAACTACTGCGGATAGTAGCAGATTCGCTGGGGTTTTACCACTTTTGTTGGTACGGATACAAAACGTGGAAAAGGGGTCACTGACCCCTTTTCTGCTTATCAAGGTGATGAGTAGCAGAATGCCGGTCCATAACAGGTATGGGCCGGCGGGTTTTTACTTCCTGTATGAGATGTGTATCGCAGTGCCTGTGCATGAGGCGATAGTAAACCAGAGCGCATACCCTGCGTAGAGTGCAGTATAGGTGGGTACATGCCAACACGTGAGAGACAACACGATTGCTCCGCCTGCAGACGCGGGAAATAAAAATACAAAAAACAGGTAGGAAATAATCTTGGAAAGCACTTACGTCAACCTCTCATTTGAAGAACGCCATATTAGATTATACTACGAAATATATAAATGTCAACTACTTGTCGGTGAATTATCACTCTAAAAGCAACAGAGTTTGCAGGCTAATTGCAACACCCCTAGCTGGAGCCATACTTCAGCTATATGACATACGCCCACATTGGGCCAGAGGACTGGCCCCTGATCATCCGCATGCTACGAGCAGGGCACCTTATTCGTGAGATAGCATGCACCTTAGGAGAGAGTGCGGGATCAGTCTCTCGACTGTCCGTGTGTGAGTGATGTACGTAACAGCTAGTCGGAGTTGGTGCTGTGGGGTGTGGATGGTGAAGCAAATTCTTTTATATCTTTCTTCGCTTTAAGTTTGTCTTTATGATTAAAAAATTCGATGATAATTTTTCCGGTATAATTTTTAAGTTTATTTTCAATCTCAAAGGAATATTTTGTTACTACGTATTCTATTTTCCATTTGACACCTTCTCTCTCGAGATTGTCTAAGTGTATACGTATTTTTGTTTCATCCAAAAATAGGTCGGGAAACTTTTTGAATATTTTTTTCGGTAGTACTCTTTCTAGTTCCGTGTAATATTCGAATCTGCTCTTGTCCAAGGTCACTTCAATAAAGATATTTTTAACTTTGTTTTTACTATAGTTGATAATTTGCTCACTTTTAATAATGCTGTTAGGTACATAAAGCACGTCCTTTGTGTCTGTTAGAAGCTCCACGTGGCTGAATGTTAGATCTTTCACCTTTCCTTTTTCCTCTCCCGCCTTAATGTACTCACCAAGTTTTATCTTTCCGGAAAACATGATGTCTACTCCATTAAGAAAATTTAACAGATAGTCTTTAAATACCAGACCAATTAAAAAAGCAGCTATGGCGAGAGATGATATGAGTTGTTTAAGATCAATGAGTGCTGTATCTATAAATATGAGTATAAAAATAAGTACGAAACAAAATCGAGTAAGCTTTTCAATGCCTATTGTGTAATTATCTTTATATTCATTTGCTCGGTTATTCTTTTTTCTATAGATAAAAATAACAAATGACGCTATGAGGTTGAGTGAGATGTGAAGAATGAGATAGGTCCTTAAAAGTTCAAACACCACTGAGACGTAAGGTAATGTCGAGAAAAAATCTCCCTGGTAATAAGAGATCAGTCCCAAAATAAGCAAGAGAATGAGTTTGACATACATCCCAATCGACCCATGTGAAGGCCTGAGTGTCATTAAAAAGTGAAAGAACTTGTTTTTGGCAACTTGAGTCATGTACTTACATAGTATAGCAGGGGGTCATAAAACAAAATACTTCGTTGCGGACAAGACTGCTTCCTGCTCAGGAAATGGGGACAGTGAACTCCATTTCACCTGTACATAACAAAATTTCACATTCCATAAGGTCGCTATGCGAGCCGTAGGACGAAACGTCAAAACAGAGAATCTGTGGCACTCACAAGGTGCTACCCGTGGTACAGTCCGACTATAAGGAACACTCTTGCAACTATCCGGCGCAACCACACCTCAACATGCTGGAGTGTTGCAAACGTCGTTGCCACAGTAAGCATACTGTACGCAATAAGAACTGAGAATACGATGACCGGCAAGCTGGTGCCCAGCGCAAGCAAGAGTCCCTCCGAGGAGCTCAGCATGAGCGGTACGAACGCGCCAAAAAAGAGTACCGCGCTATATGGACAAAACGCGAGCGCAAAGAGCATCCCCAGAAGAAGTGACCCGAAATGCCCTTTGGTGGCAAGCCATTCTTTGAGCGCTGTGATGTGGGTGCCGTTTGATTTCAGTAACGGGATGCGCACCATATCCAACATAACTAGCCCGACCAGGAACAAGCTGACACCGGTTGGATGTCTGCTACAATACGAGCAATTAGAAGTGGAGTGCAAAAGTACCTGCGGTCATACATGTGCTTGCCAGTGTGGTGCCTGGGCGGTAGAGTGTGGGTATGAAAAAAATCCTCACGCTCTGTATGGTGTGTAAGGACAGTTGCGTACTTCTTGGAATGAAGAAGCGTGGCTTTGGGGAGGGGCAGTGGAATGGTTTTGGTGGAAAAATCGAAGCGGGTGAGACGATTGAAGACGCAGCACTGCGTGAACTCAAGGAAGAGGTCAACCTAGAGGCGCGTGCGTTATCCAAGGTTGGTATTCTTGAATTTTCGTTCGAGAGTGACCCAGTGGTGCTCGAAGTGCATGTATTCAAGGTGACGGATTTTTTTGGTGAACCCGTTGAGAGTGAGGAGATGCGACCGGAGTGGTTTACGTTTGACGCGATTCCGTTTGAACGTATGTGGCCGGACGACAGACACTGGTTTCCCTATCTTCTCAGTAATAAACAGTTTCGAGGCGTGTTCCAATTTGATCGGCCATCCGACGCGGAGTACGTGGCAAAAATACTCTCACAAGAGATTGAAACGTGGTAATGGGGATTCCCGATTCCCCTACGAAAGTACAACACGAGAACCCGGGAGACCGAGAAAGGGTGTGTGATTACAACACGTGTTTGTGTGAAAAATGGGACGTACAGTTCAATCTCCAAACGCGTGTCATACTACTGTCATGCCACGAGCACGTGAACACACCAGTCAATCGCTGTACCCCGTTCGGCACTATGGCGTGGGTGGGAGAGATAGTACGGTGTTTCGAACTCAAAATCACCATCCGCAAACCGGAGGCATGAGGGAGGGGTGATAGTACAACACGCAAAAGGTAACGCACTGTCCTTATCCCCGTTTCCCGAGTTCGGACGTGTACTGACAGGTTGAACTGTCGCTATTTCATGTCCCCAGCTCCTCTTGCTACACTTATGAGTATGAAGGCACAGACAGCACGAGATGCTAAACAATTGGAAGACATACCTAACATCGGTCCGGCGATGGTGCGCGATTTTCACCTACTCGGCATACATACACCGCACGACCTTGTAGATAAGGATCCATTGCAGCTATACAACACGCTAAGTGCGCGCACTGGTGCACGGCAAGATCCATGCGTACTGGACACGTACCTTGCCGCAGTTGATTTTATGAACGGGGCTCCCGCGCGCCCCTGGTGGCAGTACACACCCATGCGTAAGAGCCGATATCCTGAGGTGTAACCATAGGAATTCCGGTCAGGCACCATGTCCCGAGACTATACCGTACCTGGTTCAGACTCGAACTGACACCTCGTACAAAGGTTGAAAGGGTAGTACCATGTATGTACGTGCAGAACAGAAGTCGAAAACAATACCTTTAGCAGTCATCACCCATACTATGAACAAAAACTTACGTATCGGAACACTCCTTGCCGTACTCTTCGTGGTTGTGGCGGGCGTGATGTATCGATCTGTACCTGAAGAAACGGTTGTTCCACTTGATCCAACCCCAAGGTCGGTAACGCTTTCGGGCACCTACGTGTGTCTACCGCACGCAGACACTACGGGTCCACAGACTGAAGAGTGTGTCTTTGGTATACAGACGGATGATGGTGAGTACTATGCCGTCAATTTCGGCGCATCAGCACAAGCCATGGAGCAGTTTCAAAGCGGTGTACACGTACGAGCCGAAGGCTTCGTGGTCATCAAAGAGGTACTGAGTACAAACCAATGGGAGCAATACACCATGGAGGGAGTCTTCACGGTGACAAACATCGTGGAAGTTACACCACCCGCGCGCACCTCGGCAAAGATAAACGTCCAGGAAGTGTGTCAGGGTGCGCTTGCATACACGTCGTTCCCGGACGCTGTGGCCGCAGAGGCATTTGTGGCGGAGTGCATAGATGGTAAGCATCCTGAGGTGATAGAGCAGTATAAGGCAAGCCTGCAACTCGATGGGGCAGCGATCTAGTAGTGGGGCGGGGAAGCACTGATAGGTCCGTCGTGGAAATGGGGACAGTTCACTGTCCCCATTCCATGGGAAACACCCAGTAGCCTGTGAGTGTTTTCAGTAGTAGAAGGGATGTCGGAATTGGGGAAGGTCAAGTCGCAAAATGTATCGACCTATTTCCAAAATGGGTAAACTTGATAATTGTGTGTATGTGTGTATAAATTTGTATGAACGTGGCTGGTCCGGCGGACCCCGAAAGTACTTTGAAAGAGGAATCGTCATGCGTGACACACCCTTTGTGGAACGGGCCTACAACCTCGGCTTGAAAGCCGTGCCTAATTTTTGTAAACTCACCCTCGAACAGCTGGAGTATTACGAGCAACATCTGAACGAAATTCCGACCGCGCTCGCACGTGGGTTCATAGTCCCCGAACTGCAGGTGCAAGAAAAATTCGGATTGCTCGTAGACCTCGGTGTTATCATTGTGCCCCAGGACTACGATCATGTGACGCGACTAACTCGGTTCAGGAAGGAGGGCGGTGAAAAATTCTGGTACTACAACAGAGACATCACTGACGAGGGCTTTACAAGCCCGAGTCGCATTCTGAGACCGGGCGACAGGCTCTGGGTGCGCGTATTCAAACAGGTCGTGTTGGGCGAGACTACAGCGGAAGAACGCATGGCATTTCTTGCTATGCAAAATGCAAGCCACACCGGCGCACAAGGTGCATCCCTCGTCTTTGAGCTAAAAGGTGCCCAACTGCCGAAAGACAAAGGGTACGCATCATTCGATGAAAAGGGCAATCTCTTGGAAGATGCCGATCGCTCCCACCAGGTGCCACTTGTATACGCCTATTCTGGTGGCGAATTCAGCTTCTACCTCGTACCCTTCGAGCACACATGGTCTGTCATCAACGCCTTCTTCTGTTTCTGCGACGTCGAGTAACCCTCAGAAGTTTAGGCGTTCACTTCGTACTTCGGATCTGAGATCCTTTGAGCCCTTGCCTTACCGCAAGGGCTCATGTTTGTATTTGCCTAACTTGTACTATTGTGGGGTGGGGGATAGTACTAACTTTTAGATAGCCTCCAGTACTCCCTAACACTGGTTTCAACTTCGCTTACGATTCCGCCAAAACTTTAGAAGTAGATTCTAAAAAGAGTTTTCTGGATACCCTGATGTGACGTTAGAACTCACCTAGTTTTCTGAAGGCGCCCTTTCCGAAGGTTTTTTCAATTAACCTTGCAACTGGGAGTAAGTTTCCTGTAACCTGTGCCTGCATGAACATATGTAATATTTCTTCTCTACCTGAAAAATCCCCTCTATTCTTTTCAAGTACGATGTCTAAATACTTGAGTAAATCACCAAGCTCTCTTTGCCTCGTAGTGTCGACTTTTTCACCAGCAATCTCAATCTTTTCAATTTGCTGAGCGAAATCTGGTCGCTGGCGGAGCACTTCATTTACAAATCTCTCTGTTGCGTGACCCGCAAGCGCTTCATCTAAATGGTGGAACATCTCCTTTTTCCCATCTCGTGAAAGGATACTGAAACCAGAACGATACCAATCCAGCTCCCCGTCTGTCCTAATTTGAATTGCTTTGTGTGACGCAAGGGTATGCCAGAGCTCATGAAAAGTAGTAATTGCAGTTGCCAGATCATCTGTTCTATCAACAAAAGACTCCCCAAGCATCGTTGCATGTGAACCAATTCCCAGGCGTCCCTTAGTAAGATATTCAACCCCTCCATCTTGGAAAAAGTGAATATGGTTTTCAGTTATTTCAACAAAATTTTCTCTACCATACTCGGTTGCTATTCTTTTCACCGCTTCTGTGGCAATTTTTATAATTTCACGGTCACGCTCTGACTTTTCAAGTTCGCTGTCCAGAGATTTTGTGGAGTATTCTTCAAACAATCTACGCAACACTTCTTTCGGGTCAGTTATCACATCTCCCTCATTTTTAGATTTTTCTCTCCTTGAAAAAGAATCATCATAGAAGTCCGAATTGAAATCTTCAAAACTACCAACTAATCTTTCAGCCTGCGGTACAGGAAATTTTTCTGTCATACATTTATTATACTCGAACTAGTACTGGAATACAGATTGTCGTATCGTTTCTTTGTTCAAAACAGTTTAAACGTCCTCTACGACGTTTCGCATCAAGAGACAAAACGAGATTAAGGTCTCATTTTGTTGTGTGTAGAGTTACTGCTCTGGTTCACTGTACCTATTTCACCGCGATGTGATCGGTTTTTCCAGTTACGGTGTATTGTAGTTTGGCTTGGTCCCAAAAGGGTGCCTCATGTTTCATCAGCATTCTATCGCGTGCTATAATTTTTCGGTATGTTACGTGCATATTTAGTACTGCTTGCTATTGTTTCTTGTGCAGTTCCTAGTTTTGCATATGCACTTCTTCCACCAGATATCATATTCAATGTAGGTTATCAGTTTGTGCATTTTTTTTCATTCCTCGTGCTTATTGTTGGTGGTTTGATAGGGAGTACGTTTATATTTCTTCGTCCGTATATTTCATTTATTCATAGGCACATGTATGCGATCATGGGTATTCTTTTTTCCATCACCGCATCAAGCATACTAGGTATATTTTTATTACAAGAGCGTGCGAACAACACTGCATACCTCGAACAAATCGGCAAACTACGAGAACAGCTCGAGCAGGCTACTCGTGTTACATCTACAGTCTCGAAATCTCCATATGCATTTGCTACGTATTCTGATTCTGATACTTCTTGGAACAATCAGGGTAATGAGCGAAAAATATTTCTGAGTGATACACTTTATTTGTATGGTAATGATGCTGGCACCCCGTTTTATTTGGAAATAGATCTGAATCGACGACAGGTTCCGAACGGTACATTCATGCATTATTATTACATAATTGGAGCGTACGATAATTTGGACAAAAGTGAATATACTCTTATCTACAGCACGAGCACTGTTCCTATTGTAACGAAATCAATAAAAAATCTCACACGTCTTCCTTTTTCAGATTTGTCAACGCGACAGGAATACCGAGGGATTATCGACTTTGGTGATACTCCCATCACCTATACGTTATCAAACCTGCAGGGTGATTTTATAACACGGAATTCACCGGCATACACGAGGCATCAGAGTGTTGGCGATGGTGTTGTCTTATATAATAACAAAAACATTTCCGTGCACACCCTCGTTGAGAGTATTCATTCAAGTGATTTTAGTAAACAGATTTTCTTTAAGGGATCGAACGAAATTACAGCGACAACACGTCAATTCGTCCTCTGGGACAGTGAGGGAAGCTTTTACATGATCGACCAGTCTGATGTTGCTTCAGAGGTACCCGAGTATCCGTCTCATACTTGGTTACTCTACAAAAATGGTAAAGATGGTTTTACAAAAAAGGGATTCACTTCAGACATCTATGTTCGTTCAGCACTTGGAGGTTCAGAGTCGAGCTGGTCGATTACTGCGCATGATTTTAGTAATGCAAACATTGAACTTTCGTTAGTAAAATACATCGAAGATGGTGATTCTCAAACACGCTTACGCGCACTGGTTAAAGGAGTGGTTACTGACAGTTTGGGAAAACGAGAAATAAATGGTTTTGCAATCATTATTAAATAAGGACATGATTTCCTCAACGGATAGAATTGGTAAAAATGAGAAGGTTTCGCCCAAAGCACTGCGACTACTTGAACTTGTTGGTGCAGGATACAAAGTCCCGCCCTTTTTAATAATCACGAGTGAGGAACTCGGTCGAGTTTGTGGTGGTTTAAATTGTGATCGTGCTCGATTGGCAAAACTTGTTTCAGAGATATTGCACGTGTTTCCTTGTAATAAGTATGCCGTACGTTCTTCTGTGGAGACAGAAGACCTGGAGAATTCATCGCAGGCTGGTCAGTTTAAAACCGTATTGAATGTAGCTCCTTCAAGTTTGCACGAAAGTATGTTTTCTGTTATTCAAGTTGCTCTCGAAAAACTGCCCCGTGGCATTGCACAGTGTTCAATAATTGTTCAAGAGTTCATAGAGCCGGATTACGCGGGTGTCATTTTTACAAGAAATCCCATTATGGGTCGGGAAATGGTAGTGGAGTACCGTCATGGCGTTGGTGACAAAGTAGTAGGCGGTGAGGATGTTGTACGGATCCGATACTTGCAATCGTATGCAAAACAATACGTTCATGCGCTTGCTAATATCGAAGAACTCTCAAAAACCGCATCAGCGATTGAGCGAATGTATAATTTCCCGCAAGATATCGAGTGGGCCCAAGAGGGCGGAACAACATTCATACTTCAATGTCGACCAATTACGAGTATTACAAAAGCTGCTTGGGAAGGAATAGTTCATGTCGAGTCGAATTTACCTTCTGGAGATACATTCTACTATGAAAAGACGTCAATAAGTGAGACCTTTCCTTGCCCGCGTCCGCTTGCGCTCTCCATTCTTATGATGCTCTACAGCAAAGGGGGTCCTGTTGAAAAAGCATATAAACACATCGGAGTGAAGTATGTGACCAATGAAAACTTACTTCACGTTTTTGGAAACGAGGTACTGGTTGATCGAAATATTGAACTTCAGACACTCTTTCCAATACTTGGCTATAAAAAAGCAAATTCGGATATTGTGAAATGGGAGACGTGGTATGGAATGCTGTCAACATGTAGAAATGTCTGGGCCCTTTCGCGACTATCGGTTAGAAGACATCTGCGTCACGAGCTTCAGATCAAGTACATAACAGAAGCTGTATCGTCAAACCCTCTTTCGATAGAAGACAATATCCACTTACTGCGCAACCACTATTCTAGTATTTTTGAAATAAACATTTTTGCACAGAAAGCGCTTTCAAATCTGAAAAGGCATTTAGGTAAAGACTCACGATACTTGTCAGGTCTGCTCGGAACAGAAGGTTTGAATCAGGAAGGTGAGCTGTCTGATACGTCTCTCAGAGGCAACTCAATAAACATTGATGACAATAGTCTTTTTATGTCGACAAGGGAGTCCCTCGTAGATTCTGAGGTTGGCAGGGTCACCGGTGTGTGGTGGACTTCGTTACCTAAATGGAAACAAGTTGGACTGACACGACATGTTGAGTGTGCAAAGAAATATATGAGACTTCGTGAATCAGCCCGTGTACTCTCGGTGCGGCTGATTAATTGTCTCAGAAAATCTGTAGAAGAGAGAGGGGTAGAGTTGTTTCCGAATACTTCAGACCTAATATATTTTGCAACGATTAATGAGATTCTTGAAAAACATATTTCCAGAGGTAGTTGCGAGGATAGAAAAAAATTATATGAGCATTATTCACATCTTGTAATACCATCCTATATTGCAAGTTTTGTTAAGGCTGAGAAAAAGACTCTGTGCAATATCGGAGTGTCCCCGGGTGTTGGCCAAGGCGTTATCGTGACGAAAAGTGACATAGAATCAGTCCCCGGCAAAAAGATTCTCTATACTGAAATTTTATCACCCGATCTGGTGAGGTATTTTAATAGTGTCGTGGGTATCATCTCAAAAAGTGGCGGTATGCTCTCACACCTTGCAATAATGGCACGAGAGGCGAAGATTCCGGTCGTGGTTTTAGAGGGGAGTTTTGATGTTCCTGTCGGTAGTGTTGGTAGTATCGATGGACTGACAGGTGAGTTGAAGGTTTTTTAGAGTATGAAATATGCTGACGGTCACCACATTCACTACCCTATTTCCTTATGATGCCCATGTTCTCAGAGGAAGTGGGGACAGCTTTCATTTAAGTTCCAACCGCAACACTTCCCAAACACTTCACATGGGCGTATGTGAGCGGAGGATTCTACCTGGTCGATAGTTCAATCTTCACACAACACCCGTAATGACATCATTCGTAAGTGGAGCAAATTTCTGATCTCTTGGTAAGTCCCGACGAATGAGTCCATTCGTTCGCTCGTTCGTGCCACGTTCCCACGGATGATGTGAATGTGCAAAACATATCTTGGTACCGGTAAGCGCTTTCTCAGTTTTATCCCACCATGCAGTCACTCTCGCGGTTATAGGTAATTGTTTGATGGTGAGAGAGAGGGAAGTGTTGCAGTTTATACTAGAATAAAGAGTGTTTCCGTTTCTTCAAAAAAAGCCCGCTTGCGCGGACTTTTGGCGATTGTGTCAGGAGTAGCGGTTCTGCTTGATATGCACCACCTCCGCATCGAGTTTGGTGATGGTTTCTTGCATGACCCGTAGGTACCTTCGTTGATTATTATTTAGTTCCACATGTCTTGCTCCAGCACCTCGTGTTTCTTTGGTGAGTGACAAGAAGCGTCCGGTCAATCTTCTGCCTCGATACATAGCACCGGATTTATTTTCATAGTCCGTCCCTTGAGGTTGATTGCGTGCTGTGTTACCCATGAATGTTCGGCGATTACGGCCGGTTAATTCTGTAGGCTTACGCGACGCAGAAATACCGATACGGAGTATCGAGCCAATGACAGCGAGACCGATGAGCGTAATTATTGCCCATCCTAGATTTGTAAACATGAAGTGTGCCCCCCTTGGAACAGTGTATCTGCATTAAGTAATAATATATTCTTCGCTTCCGGTCAATATAAATTACGCACACGTTTCTTTTTCTTATTGCGAGCCAGCAAGTGCGGTAATTCGGTGTGTCTGCCGTACGAGACTCCGGATTACATTTTTTAACGACTGCAGGGGGTATGAAAATGGAAATAGACTTTGCAAGGCTTTACCATATCGCTTCACTGTGTACCACAATATTCATCACAAGGACGCTTATTTTGTACGGCGAGTGTGAGCACTTACATTGTACGGCGTACCCATGCGCGCTATACTGTATGGACAACTGAATACGCATGTATGTTGAGTGACGGGGAGAGTTTTGGCTCTATGATCCGTCCGGCAACCGGCTCTTGGTGACGCAAGAGACAAGGTGCCACTTCCAACCCGTATGGGACAGATACATTGGTCTACCAAAGT
>CAZWNC010000028.1:0-10594 GCA_964635195.1 uncultured Candidatus Saccharibacteria bacterium
GCGGTTATTCCATTCCCTCGAAAAAGGTTCGCGCGAAGGACAGTATTTCTGCACAGTTTAGCGAGGCCTACCGAGAGGCTTAAAATGCCCCATAAACGTCGGTAAGTTGACCTAACAACAAAGCCACCTAATTTTGGGTGGCTTTGTTGTGTAGTGGGAATGTTTCTTCTAAGAAATAAAATTTTGATTATTTCATTAACCACTCAACAATTTTGTTCTGGTATTCTTCCAGCTGTTCGGTTGAAACGTTACTTTTTCCATAACCATGTACAAACCCTTTTGCCTCCCAAGTTTCTGCACTAAACGCAGAGATAAATGGATCAGTGCTTGTTTTTGGACAAACTTCATCAAACTCATGAGTTAATACGTACGCTTCACCTTTGAAATATACAGCTTCTGCTAGCACAGGATGACCGTCAAAGTTTTTAGGGTCTATTCGGTACTCGTTTCTTATTTGTTCGCTATTTAACTTACTCCAGGGCGTATACAGGTCTTTCGGGTCATAGTTTGCAGGGACTCGCAGAATCATTTTTCTTATCTCCCGCACGCTTGGCAACTTTGCCGCAAAGAAACCGCCATAGCTTGTACCCATAACATCAATATCTCGATATGGGTATTTCGCTTTTATCCAATCGTAAGCCCGTACAACTTCTGAAAAGTTCTCGGAGATTGTAATGCCTTGTATATCAAAAGGACTCTCGCCGTGACCTGAGTAATCAATGACCAATGCCGACGTTCCCGTTTTTTCTACAATAGAAGAAACTAGCCCTTCGTACCCATTCTTGCTTGATGTAAAACCAGGAAGTACAAGTAGGACTTTATTATTGCCTGCATACCAATCAGCAGCAATTTCATAACCAATGCAAGGGATTGTGATTTTTTCTATGTTCATAAACTATTTATTTTGAAAACCGACTTAATATGCCTTGAGCAGTCCATTGTGAAGTTAATCATCAGGCTAATAATGACTGTTGCCCCCACTACCACATGTGGAGTTGAACCACACTCATGCTCCGCAGGCAAAAACTAACGTATCTTCTTTAATTATAACAAATTTAGATACACAATCACTTTTCTCGAGGTCGTTTCTTCGAATAGTCTTTCCATACCGTCCACACTCCTTGCACTTGCAGTTAAGCAGATATTACATTCATCACATAGGACAGTGCCACGTAATGGGAGCTGTTCATTAAATATCTTTCATAGCAACAACATCAATATGCCGTCAATCTGATGTAAAAAAGAAATGGGCCACCCTGTGAGGGTGGCCCAGATGTCGACAAAGTCGACGTTTAGTTAGCCGCTGCTGCGGCCTGCGCTTCGGCCAGCTCGACGCGAACGTTCTTGAGCTGTTCACACAGGGAAGCGATGGTCTCATCACGTGAAGTGACTTGATGCTCGAGCGTCGGAACCTGACGACGCAGACGACGCAGTTCGTTTAGGTTGCCCTCGACCTGTTCGAACTCTTCATGCTCGATATCAGGACGAACCTTCCCGTCGCGAAGCAGTCCAAAGAGTTCGATGACATCCTTACGCTTCTCGCCGCTCACGTAGACTTCGGACTTGTCATTGTTGATGTAGTACTCCGTCACACGAGCGCGCGCCAGGACGTTGCAGTCCTTGTCACGCAAGATGTAGATGCCGTCCGCACGACGAGACATCTTTTGAGTGACCACATACGACTCGACAAGCTCCTTGATTTCGGAAGAGACGGGCATATCGAGCCCATCGATTCCCCAAGTGACTTCGGCGTAGACGAGGCCTTGTTCGATATGAACGCGGGTCATGCCGATGAAATGGTTGCAGTAGCCCTTGTCGCCAATGTGCTCCTTACGGACCTTCTGTACAGCAGCCTCACTGAGGCGGGTGCGAAGGGTGGGGTCATTGTAGGACATTTCAGTTCTCTCTCCATCATCAAAGTTAAGGGACGGACGCTTTTTAACATCATCATCAAAGGGCGTCCATCATCAATAATAGCATACTTGTGAGTATCTGTCAATACATGTACCAAGATAGATCCGTCTACTAAGGTAGTTACAACACATGAAGGGTGTATACTAACTGCATGAAGGGTGTATACTAACTGCATGAAGGGTAAAGGATATTTACTTGCACTAATTGTGCCGGTGGTTTTTGTGGTGTCGGCAGTGATGCTGTATAGCTACTTTCGTAGTCTACGTAAAGACGTTGAGTCTTTCGTTGCAACTGATTCAGCGCAACCGACAAGCATACTCGACTCTCCTTCGTGGAGTAACGTTCTCGTTGCTCCTTCGGGTTGGGTTATTGCGACAACGACCCCATACGTGTTGTTGACGAGAAGTGATCATATGCCCGTGTCGACCGACACGGAGCTATATGCCTATGACACATTTATGCTCGTGGAACGTGTTCCTACGCACGGAGAGCACCAAGAGGAGTGGATAGCGGCTCACGTGCTGGCGGATGACCCGCTTGTGTCATCTCGTGAGCGGGTGCAGTATGCCGGTCTTCACATGTACAAGGTGGTGCAACAGGCGGCGGGTGCTGAAGGCGACACGGTCAATTATTACTATTTCAATGACAGTGAGGCGATAGTATTCTCTTTATATCCTTTCAATATCGATGGAGTGCGGAATGAACAGGGTATCGCGGATCTGGAACAAGTTGCTGAAATGTATGTTTCAAAACGTATGTAGGGTAGGGAAACGGTAATAGTTCCACCGTTCCCGTTCAAAAAAACCAGTACTCGTGTTGTGTCCTGGCTCTTTTGCTTGCTTGATTGGAGGTTGACTCCAATCATTCGGAAGTAGTTTGTAACATGGGACATCTCGCATTGTTGGGCTTATGTGGAGTATACTGTGTGCATGGAGGAAGAAGAAATGCAAGACCTGATAAAAGAAAACATCCGCTTGACGCGGGAAAACAATCGCCTGCTTCGAAAGCTGTGGCGGGCGGAATTGTGGAGTTTCTGGTCAAAGCTATTGATCACGCTCGTTATGATAGGAGTGCCAGTCCTTATCTATCGCTACTACCTCGCGGACGTTGTACAAGATCTTTGGCGCAGTTATGATCAAGTATTGCAGGGTGTGGAAAAAATCGAGCAACTTCCGGAACAACTGCCGATTTCCGCCGTACTGGAGAGTGTTGAGCAGGGAAGGCAGCGACTGTTTGATTAAACGCGCAAGTGTTGGTACAATGTGTACCGTGGGAATGCTGGGATAGCTCAGTTGGTAGAGCATTCGCCTGAAGAGCGAGGGGTCCCCGGTTCAAGCCCGGGTCCCAGCACCAGAAGACCAAAAAAGACCGCGCGCGCGGTCTTTTTTGTAAAATGCTCGGTATCTGTACTAAAGCGACTTCACTTTGAGCTTGGTTTGACGCTCTTTATCAACCTTGGGAAGCCGTATGGTGAGTATGCCATACTTCTCGCTCGCTTGGGATTCCTCCACTTCCACTTCAGCCGGCAAAAGGACTGTGCGAGCGAATGAGCCCCAGTAAAGTTCTTTATGGAAATAGTTGTCATCAGACACTTCTTTGTGTTCTTCACGTATACCACGAATCGTGACGACATCACGCGATATGGACACATCAAGGTCTTCCGGTCGCACTCCCGCGACGATGCTCTTTATTACTATCTCGTCTGCAGTCTGAAATACATCAACGGTAAGTTGGCCTTCGACATCATCGTCCGACCACCCCTCCTCATGGCGTCCGTTCTGGGTCATGGGTGCTTCATCTTCGTAACGCGAAACTTGGCCACGACGCGTTGGCGTCTCCTCCTCGTACCTCGCCTCATCGTATGTGTCATCGACGTCGACCGCTCCGGTAAGGCGTTGGAAAAATGACTGCTTTGCTTTTGGCATAAATAATTAGAGTTGAGGTCGAGTAAAGTATGTGATCTTCTTTGCTTTCTCAAACATGAGAAACAAACATATCACACCGAGCCATACCGCAAAAAATACAATTGCGTTGCGTTCACCACCACCTACAATTATATGGTGATTGAATAGCGCGTGCAACACACTTGCAAGTATAAGTCCTGTGCATAGTGCAAAACATTGAATGATATACGAACGGTAAAAGGTGAGTGCGATGGCAAATCCCACTACTGCGCTTGCGAGAGTATGAATAAGTGCCGCTCCCATGAAACGAAGATTGCCCGTCAGAATGCCATTTGTGATATCACCTCTGCCAAGCGGCTCTAAAAGAAAAAGTGCTGTTTCGAACGCAGCGAATCCGAGTGCCACCGTGATAAGGTATACCATTGCGTCAATCGGTTCGTCGACAGCCCTACGCCAAAGAATGACCGCGAGGGCCACCGCGTATTTAAGCAGTTCCTCAGTCGCTGCCCATAAAAAAATCGGTGTGACGCCCACGATTTCCGCACAGTACGAAAAGACGCCGAATGGGGCGGGTGTCGTACCGCTTAGTGTGGTATGTGCGTACCAGAATGGTGTTGTGGGCCATGTCCCGGTCGCGATGCATTTCCCCAGCATTTCAAGCGGAAGTGCCAGTATGACCGCAAACATGCCGGACAGGAATGCGGCGACGATGATCCATTTGGGCTCAGGTCTTTTGCTGTCTTCCTTAAGGAAGAACCATAACCAGATGAGGGCAGGCAAGAGACCGCCTAAGAAGGCATACAGTAGAGTTGTGCTTTGCTCCATGGCCTTATGATACCAGGGATGAGCCACGTTCGTATACGGGGTTCGTCTGAGGGAGCGGGGATGAGTGTATGTGTACCGAGTATGAGGGTTGGGAGGTGGAGTTACTTTCGCGCGTCGAGATACTCACACCTACTACCCGCTTATACCTGTGTAGGCCACTTTGCCACCATGAGCATCTCACTGTCTTTCACGGGAAGTCCTTGCCAAATCTCCTCGGTCACAAACGGCATAAAGGGGTGAAGTAGTTTGAGTTGGAGGGTGAGCATTTCGAAAAGAGTCCGTACACGACTTGCTTTGCGTGCAGTGTCGGCTTCCGCAAGTATCATCTTCGAATTTTCAAGTACCTCATCTGCGAAACGGTGCCACATGTAGTGGTAGATCTTTTCACCAGCGAGGTAGAGGCGGAAGTTATCGATGTCGTCAGAAATTTCCGCTCCAAGCGCGCGAAGTTCTTCCTTCAGCGCAGCGTCTTCGGCATGAAGAGAGATGGTATCATCGAGTCCCACTTCATGTACGATTGTGAGAACGTAGCGAGTGATGTTCCACACTTTATTTGCGAAGTTTTTGTAACCCTTTACCCGTTGTTCCGCAAGCTTTACATCGTTGCCCGCCGCGGCGCCGATAATGAGTGCGAGGCGTAAGGCATCAGCCCCATACTTTTCAACCAGTATCACCGGATCAAGTGCGTTACCAAGGGACTTACTCATCTTGCGGCCTTTTTCATCGCGCACCAATCCGTGCAGATAGACCGAGCGAAAAGGTACATCACCCAGGAGTGCTCCACTCATGAGAATCATGCGGGCAATCCAGAAAAAAAGGATATCATAACCGGTTTCAAGGACTGCGGTTGGATGATAGGTGCGTAAGTCTGCAGTATCGTTCGGCCAGCCAAGTGTCGAAAAGGTCCACAGACCAGACGAAAACCATGTGTCGAGCGTGTCAGGGTCTTGTGTCCATCCGGAAGGTGCGGGTGCAGCGCTCCCTACGCACACTTCCTGGGGCGTCTCAGGTGTTGTTGTTTCGTTGTACCATACCGGGATGCGATGCCCGTACCAAATCTGCCTACTGATACACCAATCGCGTAGGTTATCGATCCATCGGTAGTACGTCTTTTCGAAGCGGTCTGGGGTAATGCTGATAGCATTGCTCTCAACAGCTTTGCGCATAATCGCCTTGAGTGTGGTCGTGCTCCCGCTCTCGATACCAGGTATATGTGAATATTTCAGAACAAATGGTTTTTCGACCGCGATAAACCATTGGAGCTTTGGGAGCGGCTCGATGATCGCACCTGTGCGCTCGGCGGTCGAAATATTTTGTGGCACCTGTTCTTCTTTTTCCATCAGACCTTCCTCGTGAAGCCACGCAACGACCGTTGAGCGCGCCTCGATTGTCTTCATGCCTTTTAGGCGCCCCTCGACGGTCATTTTTGCATATTCGTCAATTACTTGCAGGGTCGGCAGATTGTGGCGTGTTGCCATATCAGCATCGACCACGCTATGTGCCGGAGTAACTCCAAGCGCACCGGTACCAAAAGCGGGGTCAACGTGCTCGTCGGCGATTATGCGGACATGCACAGGAACGTCACAGAATATAAGGTTGTACTCTTTGCCGATGTATGCTTTGTAGCGTTCGTCGTCTGGATGTACGGCGACCGCGGTGTCACCAACCTTCGTTTCTGGGCGAGTGGTCGAGATGACGATGGGAAAATCGTTACTATACCGAAATGTGTAAAGTGATGCGGTGCGTTCTTCGTACACGATTTCATCATCTGAAATGACCGTCTGACCTTTCGGGTCCCAGTTGACGACACGATAACCGCGGACGATGAGGCCAAGATCGTAGAGACGCTTGAATGCCTCATTTACCGCACCACGACGAGTATCGTCCAGCGTGAATGCCTCGCGTTTCCAGTCGAGCGAAGAGCCCATTTTGCGTACTTGATGGACGATGGTGTCGTGGGATTCTTGCGCAAATGTTTCGACTCGTTTCAAAAATTCCTCGCGACCAAGATCGTGCCGACGTTTACCCTCCTCTTTCTGGAGTATCTTTTCAACCTTTGATTGGGTTGCGATAGCTGCATGATCAGTGCCAGGTATCCAGAGTGTGCGATCGCCCTTCATGCGGTGATAGCGGACTAGTATGTCCTCGACTGCGAGCATCGCAGCGTGGCCGGTATGGAGAACCCCGGTGACGTTAGGAGGGGGAAGCACAACACTGAATGGTTTTGCAGCAGGATCGGCGATACCTTTCTCTACACAAACATCCGGATCAAAACAGCCGGAGTTCTCCCAAAGCGAATAGATGGCATCCTCGCAAGCGGTCGGCTCGTAGGGTTTCAAGAACTTTTCCGGAACAGATCCAACGGAATACGGTTCGGTGCTCATGGTAAAAAATGGTCAATGGATAAAAACGGCAGTAGGGCTTCTTTGTACATAGATACAAGCTATGCCGATAGTACCACACCCTGTGCGTATGCTCTAGGGGCACTACTTGGTGAGTTGTAGGTTCTCAGAGACGTATTGGTCAAAGTAAAAGCCACAAAGGACAATCTCAAAATAGCACCATTTCATAACGTATTTTACATGGACACTGGACACCTGTTGACGTCATGGACTGGTCCTTATTCTTGCGCGTTATACACATTGGCGGCCATTCGTGATGGTGGTACAAATGTGTACAGAGCGAGCAGGTCACTGTGGTGGCCACTTGCTTAAAGCGTGACTGGATCAGGGGGCTGATTTTCAGCTACGCGGGGCTCGACCTGTTGGAGTATCTCCCACAGCTCGAACCCCGACAGCTGCATGTCGTTCGTTCACTTTATTCAACTAAATGTCAACACACAGTATATGGGTCAAGTACGGGGAAAGCATCGTTCTGCGTTCGATGGCGTCCGAGTCAGTTGGAAGGTCGTTTCTCTGCCTCAGACCGGTCTTGAGTACTCGACACCTTTGCGTGCGTTCGATGGTGTTGTTCGTGTCCGTTCCTCTCGCCCTATGCATACTTCCGTTCCTCAAAGTACAGCTCTTTCTCCCTACGAAGCGTTGCGGCGTCTTGTGGGTGGGATACAGGGTATCATGCGTGTTCCAAAGATTCAGACTCCAACATACGCAGTTTCATAGTAAACTCTCAAATAGTAAACTCTCCAGGATGGAGAGTTTACTATTTTCTCAGTCAGATGGGTACAATCTGTGGGAGTTTTATAGTGAAAGGTTTCCGTTCGCTTGAAGAGGGTCGGTTGCGCACTGTGTTGGGGTGTTCCGCAGGTGAGCTAAGTATCCCGCCATACCGATCATAATTGCATTGTCGGTTGAAAGACCTTGCGCCGGTACTCGCATGGTCACCCCATTTCCGTTGCTTGCGATGAGTTCAGCAAGACGAGCTCGTATGTAGGTATTCGCCGAGACACCACCACCCAGTACGAATGTGTTGGTGGTGTAGTGAGCTAGGGCTCGTTTTGTTTTAGCGGAAAAGACATCCACGACCGCCTCTTCAAATTCAGCGCACATTCTGTCACGGATTACATCCGTTATCTCCGGTATTGCTTGCAGTGCATACTTCACTGCTGTTTTGAGTCCGGAAAATGAAAAGTCGAGGTCGTCTGACGTCGCCATGGGTCGAGGAAGTGGTTTTTGCATGATGCCACCCTGGAGTACCTCTCGTCGAAGGAGAGATGGACGACCTCGCGCCGCGTATCGAGAGATCTCCGGCCCGCCCGGGTAGGGTAAATCGAGCAGGCGAGCTATCTTGTCGAACGCTTCACCTACCGAATCATCGCGTGTAGCTCCTATTACTTCGTATGATCCCCATGCGCGCGCGTAGACGAATTCAGTGTGGCCTCCTGAAATGAGGAGTCCAAGTACGGGGAAGGGAATGTCTTCGAGCACGAAGTCTTGAGGTGTGTCGCTAACGTGAACGGCACTTGCGACAAGGTGTCCTTCGAGGTGGTTCACCGGTATGATGGGCAGATTCCAGATATACGCGAGTGCTCGGGCAAAGTTTATCCCGACCCAGAGGGCTGGTTCAAGTCCCGGGCCTTGGGTTACAGCAATTGCGTCAATATCTGGCGTACGTAGTGTGGGTATGTCACGGAGTACCGATTCGCACAGGCGTGGCTCGTGTGAGAACAAGGTGTTGCAAAACGTAATTTGCTCAGCAGTGGCGGTAGCGGATTCTACGCGGTCATACATCCTGGCCTCGCGAAGTGCGGTGGTAAGTAGTGGAGTAAGGTTTGCTACGTGCTCACGCTTGGCAAGTGTGGGGTATACACCACCAAATGCTGCATGCAGTTTTGCTTGCGAATAGAGTGCGTTGCCGTGAACGGTAAAGCGAACATTCGGAAAGGTGCCGGTCGCCTCGAGTACGCTTACTGCAGTTTCGTCACATGATGTTTCTATAGCAAGTATCTTCATACCCACTACTGTATCACCTGTTGATGAATATCGGCAAATATAGTACGATACCGAGTACGGGCGATTAGCTCAGTTGGCTAGAGCGTTCCCTTGACGTGGGAAAGGCCAGGGGTTCGAATCCCTTATCGCCCACAAAACAAAGCAGTAGTAATGCAGAGCATTGGACTGCACTCGTATGAATTGATCGGCAGTGTTCTATCCTAAGTCGTGTGCCTTACTCACACGGATATGCTTTTATGTCATCACCTCTTGTTCCGGACGCACATTTGATACACGAATATCTCGGTCCTGCCGTTGATGTACTTGCGTCCGGGAAAGTGATCGTGTATCCCACAGACACCCTTTACGCACTGGGTGTTGACGCAACCAACCCGCACGCAGTTAACCTTCTGCGTACCATAAAAGGCAGGGAAGCGTCAAAGCCGATACTTGCGCTGGTTTCCGACCTTGAGATGCTTGCACAGTACGCGCACGTGACTACTTTGGCGCAAGAACTCGCAGAACGTTACCTGCCTGGGCCTCTTACCTTGGTGCTCGAAGCAAAAAATAATCTCCTGCACCCAATAGCCGGAGCGGATGGTAGCGTTGGCTTTCGAATACCAGACATGCCTTTTTGTCTTGCGCTTTCTCGTGCGTTCGGAAAACCTATCACCTCGACAAGTATGAACCTCTCCGGGAGGGAACAAGAAAGAACCTTGGAAGGCATGTGCGTACAGATTGGCGAAAACGCCCGACACATATCACTTCTGTGTGATTTTGGAACGTTACCACCAAGCAAACCATCCACAATCGTGGATGTGCGAGGAGTACAACCTGTCGTACTTCGGGAGGGTGTTGTTCGTATACACACGCTGTAGGGTAACGCCGCTGCCGTGCTCCGAGAACATGGTATAGTGTGCGTATGAAGGGGTATGTCTACTCACACGCTCAAAAAAAATTTCGCATCACCACGAAACGATTGTTGATAAGCGGAGCCGTTGCTTCTGTACTTGTCGCCTGGCTCTCACGCGAGATTTTTGTACAATTTTTTTTCAGGATACAGACACGGTTCGGTGATTTTTTCGCACTCTCCTCTTTTGAGTCACAGGTACTGTTTTTTATCGGTGCCACCTCTCTTCTCTTCGGTGTCACTGCATTTTTGACGTGGACGTACTATGAAAAAATGCGAGCGGCCGAGATTGCAGAGCAACCACCCTCGACACAGGAGGTTATGAAAGCGCTTGCCGTTTCCGCGCGACAGCTCCAACTTCTGTACGATAACGGACCGGTTCCATACTTTATCATGGACGACGAGGGAAACGTTCGAAATCCGAACAAGGCGACCACACGTTTCTTTGCACTTGCGCCGGACGGTACACATGTTGCGAGCCTTTACGACCAAATCGTTGCGGTACGAGGAGTGAATTCGCGAGAAGCAATCGACCTCTTTGCGGAAAAGGTTAAGCGAGGGGTGGCGATAAGTGATGAAGAAGTGACCCTGAAGACCCTGCGTGGTACTGAGCGCATCGTACTCATCTCCATCTTTTCCGTAGAACGGGATTC
>CAZWNC010000029.1:0-7374 GCA_964635195.1 uncultured Candidatus Saccharibacteria bacterium
TCGATGGTTTCCGGTGTGAGGTCGAGATCGGTATGGCTTAAAATGGTAGTGATTTCTTCGTCTGTCAGTTCTTTGAGTGTGAATACCCGACAACGCGAAAGGAGTGCCGGAATAACCTCGAACGAGGGGTTCTCGGTCGTGGCACCAATAAGTGTGAGTGTCCCCGACTCCACAAAGGGAAGCAGGAAGTCCTGCTGAGCCTTGTTGAATCGGTGAATTTCATCTAAAAAGAGTACTCGAGGATGCGCCGAGATGTTCTTGGCGTCGCAACGCTTTAGAACATCCAAGTGCTCTTCGGGGCGTTCCCCGGTATCCTCCTCGACAATTTTCTTAATGTCAGCTTTTCCGGCAGAAACCGCGGAGAGTTCAAAAAGTTTCGCATCGAGAGCCGCCGCGTAGATGCGAGCAAGTGTGGTTTTGCCCACTCCGGGCGGTCCCCATAGGACAAATGAGAAGCGATGCTTTCGCTCAATCGCCTCACGCAGAGGCCCACCCGGGCCGACCAAGTGTGTTTGCCCGACATACGTGTCGAGGGTGGTGGGGCGGATGTCGTGTGCGAGGGGCATACGGGTACTATACTCGCTTTACAATGCCTATGCCATTAGAAGTGATGAGGGCGTCTTTATGGTATCTAACCAAGAAATGATCGTGGGGAATGTTGGGGTCAGTCCGAACAACTCCCTCCAATTGCCAAATGTAATGTTGATTTTTTTGTAAAGTCACGTAGTCGTGGAAAGCAGGGAGGGTGCAGGTTTCTTTGCTGAAGAGTGGACGACGTATCTTGTGTTTGAAACACTCCTGAGCATCCATAAGGAACAATCTCGTCTATCTTCGGAAGTGGGAGATTTAGACAACATTCCCTCCACTTAGGTTCCACAGACTTTCAAACAAAAAACGATGTGTGTTTGCGATGTGTGTATCAGTGATGATGATGCCGACAAAATATTCGTCGGTAAGGGTAATATACGACACCCTGTTGTCGTATATCTGCATGGTACTTTGAAATGCAGTAGCGCCTTGAGTGGCAGTGATGAGTTTTTGTTTTGTGACGTTTGAATCGTATGATTGCAGGAATGATCTCGTTTCGGGGGAGTCTATCAGAAGTGCTCGTTGTTGCATATTCTTTTCTTCACGGAGCGCAGTATATTCAGTATTGAGTTTGGGTATGTATTTTCGTACCACATCAAGATCAGAGTAGGCTAGGATCTCACCGGAAGCGGTGAGGCTGTTCATGAGCACTTCCCGTATACCTTCCTTACCTTCGTAAAACTGCACACCTGGCTTACCCACGCTCAAGTTAAACAGAGATGAAAGCTTGCCCTGAGTTGTTGCAAAGTGTTTTTTTGTGCGCTCGATACGCTCACGCTGTGCGTCGATGACTTTGGTGATTGCTACGGGATGTCTCGGTGTAAAGCGTGTAACCTTTCCCGTCACGTCCAATTTTGATGCCAATTCTAACTCAATAAGTTCTTCGAGTGCTCTATACACCAGTGGCCGTGAAATTGTTATGTCACTTGGAATGGCATTTGTCACAGTGCTCGCTGAAGACTCCCCAATCTTTAGTAACACTTCATAGACGATTGCCTGCGCTTTTGAAAATCCTGTATCGGTAATATCTTTTGTGTACTCTAGTGTTACCATACTCATTCAGTATAGCAAAAGCGTTAATTCTGTCACAATACGGTTTCAAAATATGCTTACATTTATGTGCTGTGTAACATTTGTGTTCATGAATTTACAGCTGAACCAGGTGCATCTTATCGAACAGTGTTTTAAAAGGGTGTCACGCAGATTATACGGCAATCACACATGCAAACATGTCTACGCATAGAAAAGACCCGGCACAAAATGTGTCGGGTCTTGTATTGTAATCAAATTGCCAAAACATACTTGGCGATATCGCGCCAGCTGTGGGCGTAGTACCAAGGGCCGCGTACTCGCGTAAAAAACTTTTCCGGCACATGTCCGGTGCGCAAACCTATCGAATGTATTCCCGTACATACGCCGGCCATCACGTCTGAAGGCAGGTCGCCAACATGAGCGACCTCATGTTGGGAAATGCCACGAGCACTAAGGATGTTTCGCATGCATGAGGCCTTGTCATGGACACCAAAATGCATTTCGTGGTGGAGTGCACGCAAACCGACAGTTCGCAAGACGGGATGTACGAGCTCTCTCTGCGCCGCGGTGAGTAGATGAATCCTGATACCTTTCTTATGCAGTATCTGTATCGTCTCGCGCACACCTTTTATGCACACTATGTTTTTTACCTGCTCGAGGTATGCGGGGATGTAAATTTTCCGCATCTCGTCTCTGCTGAGTGATACACCATTCTGCTGAAAGAATGCGTACCAATCACCCGAGCGTGCAATGATGGTATGGAGAAAGTCGTTTTGACTCACCAGCCCAAGCTTGCAAGAGCGCAGCACTGCGTTCGCTGCAACATGTGCTTGAGGAAAGTCGTCGATATGTGTCCCATTCCAGTCCAGAAAAACATGTCGTATTGCCATCTTAATACCTTTGTGTTTTTTGATCTACATCGCAGAATATATGAAGTGTGTCGTGTACGCAAGAACACGTCGTGCTATGTCTTCCATGCCGTCGAAACAATAAAAAGAAAAGCCGCCAAAGTAATGGCGGCTATGTTTTCACTCTTTTCGTATGGCTCCGGTAGTGCTGGGGCTATGCGAAAGGAGTGTTCTCGGGTTCGGGCTGCTCGTGACGAATGAAAAATCCTTCCCACAGGATTCGTGTAAATTCATCCAGTCCAATACCCATCTCCGCCTCCACTGAGGCTTGGCGGTGAAACCAGTCATTGCTGACTTCGTTACGTTCGTGCATCATCGTATATCCTCCATAATAATGCTTGAAAGTATATTATGTACCGACATGGTGCAGATGTCAAGCAATACGCAATAGCAAAACATGCAAGTTTCAGTGTACCAAACCCTGCAAACGAGTACCAAAACCTGATTGACAGGTGGTCTATAGAGCGTATAACTACCATACACTTCAGTGTAACTGGAGTGTTCTGTGCAAGAGTGGTACCTTTTCAAGACTCGGAGAATGTCATGTTGTATCAAGCTGAAAACTTTTATAAGAACACAGAGATTGCGATGTGGGTATGTCTTTTCGGGGGATGCATGACGGTATTTACTACCTCAGCATGGATCCTTGCGCATGGAGCAAGGCATGTGGCGCAAAAGAGTTGAACGCATTCGAATTACCGCCTGTCTCCGAAAGGACAGGCGGTTTTTTATGCAAGACAACATGGGGTACGCCGATGTCGATTCGACGTCGGCGTATTGACATATCATCAAAAGTGTGTATACTTAATTCTAGCATACAGCACCTTCGCACCTTATCGACTCGACGCACGTTCATCTGTGTCCGGCCGGTAGGGTGGGAATTAGCGGTCCTTTTGCACATTCACGTGCAAGACCCAACCCACTCGTAATTTTCATACCGTATGAGAATTAACAGAGCACTGGGATTGGGACTCTTGCTCCTGATCCTTCAATTTCTTGCCGGTAGTATCTGGACCAGTCTTGAAGCGACGATCATTCGTACGCTCGACGTCACCCAGGTTGCACTCGGTACAGCTCAGAAGGGACTCCAAGAGATGCCGACCTTTCCGTCGCCAACTCCCATTCCTTCTCATTAATCCAAAGCCCCGCATTTGCGGGGCTTGTTTTATGTTCATGTGTCGATCGAGTACATGCGTTCGCGGCGTTTAGTCACGCACGCGTCGCACATGATCGCGATGAGCAGGTGGCCGGGCTCGAGCGGGTCGTGCACAGTTGAGCCGTAGTTGCCCTCGGCGGTAAAGATGACCCCTCCGTAGGGCTGGCAGTTCGGGCCATTTTGTAGACTGCTTCTCTGTGCATCTCATTACTCAATTACAAAATCTCCCATCATCTTTACCATATTCCTTAGGATTTTGTTTAATCGCGGTAGCTATCTCCATGGCGTATTTTGCACAATCTGAGGAAGTTATTTCCGCACGAGCCCTCAAGTGTCATGCATGCAATATATACTCGTAGTGTGTATCATGATGGTATGAATACCACCCTACCGGAGCGCACTGTGGCATTCCTTGGCCACGTGGTGGACAAGGAGATTTGCAGTCGTTGTAGATATCACATTGTGTGTATGGTACACACATCCTGGTATGACTGACGCAACTTCATCTTTTCGCGTCCGCGTACTCGCTATCGTCAGCGCTATTCCACGCGGACAAACGATGACCTACGGTGAAGTGGCACGGAGGGCAGGCAACCCGCGTGCGGCGCGTGCCGTAGGTACAATCATGCGTGCAAATTATGACCCCACAGTGCCGTGTCATCGCGTCGTGCGCAGTGACGGCACTCTGGGTGGGTATAATCGCGGGGTAGAACGCAAGCGGGAGTTGTTGCGGGGGGGAGGGTGCGATTATCTTAATGTGAGATATACCGAAGTGTATCGATTAATCGGTACACTTCGATACTGAAGAGACTTTTCTTGCTGAGCGATGATGTGCTATGCACCCATCAGCACCTTTTCATACTTCTGTGCCTCTGCCCATGCATCCCGGAGGAAGTCGGCAAATGGCCTACCGCTTTTCAGGTGACGGCGGTAAAGGCGCGTGAAGTGGGTGAAGGGGCGAACGCCACGTATACGAACTGCATCAAAAGTCTTGTAGGTGCGTTGTGGAGAGTCGACAAGTTTGCTTATGGTTGGGTGCTCGTTGAGAATGATTGGGTCGAGTATTTCACTTAAACGCCAAACAAGGTGAGGTTGATTTCGTTCCTCGGGCTTGGTGTTTGGGAACACCTCCATCCACTTTTTAAAATAGAGAAAGTGAAGTATCTCGTGACATGCAAGTCCTTTTATGCGATCGGGGTTAAAGAAACTGATATTGAATGACCACGTATCAAGCCAGCGCGGATAGATCGGTACCATGGAAACGTAGGCACGTATGTGCTTCCGTTGTGGAGGGTAAGGGGTTTCAAAATGCTCTGCGAGTGTGGTTAGGAATGAATGTTCAATCGTTCGCCACTCCTTTTCTTGCGCCTTTCGTGTACGTTTGAATTCGGTGGCATGCTCCGTATGAAAAAGTTTTGCGTATCGGTAACATCGGCGATATATTTTCCCGGGATCTGTCGAATAAGAAAGCATTATTTGAAGCTCTGGGTGTCTGTTGTAGATGACATCGCTCCAGTTCCATCCCGTGGGTCGTGGGCTACAAAACCAAGAGAGTACACGCGCCTCTTGCGCAATGGTAGGAATAAGAAATTCAACATGCGGGAGCTGTTGAGGCATATCACTGTGTATGTTGTGCCGGGTCAAACAGGTCGGCGAGTTTCGCAATGTTTCTAAACCGTGCGGGCAGGGCACGGGCCTCCTCGGGGGTGACAAAACGTATCGCGATACATTCGTCGGAAGGGGTGAAGGCGAGGTCTTGTACGGTGACTTCGTAAAACACGTTTACGATCCAGTCACCTTTGTGATTTTGGCAGGTGAGGAAATAGCCCGGACTTGTGGCAACACTCGTGACGACGAGCTTCATTTCTTCCTCTATCTCGCGACGCAGGTCGTCTTGTGGCACAGCATCCCAGTCTAAGCCGTCGCCCGGAAGTTCCCATTCGCCGTTTTGTTCTTGTACGACTAAAAACTTGGTGCGCGTTTCGTCTAATATGAGCGCCTTCACGGAGACGCGGTAGAAACAGGGCGGAACAATTGGTTGGTTCATGACGGTCAGTATAGCATGGCGCCACTCATCACTGTTTGTTAGTCGCGCTTGCGGACATACTCAATTCCAAATATAGTGAGGTAACGTTACCACATATCTTTACCTATGGAGAAAAAACAAATAATCGTTACGGTGCTGGCACTTGCAGTTGGTGTATTTATTGGGGTGGGTGCGGAGGAATATCGCGAACATGCCCTTAGTGACGAGGTGGCCACGTTTACTATTTCGAACACGAGCGAGGGTATGCAGGTGTATGCGTATCCTGTATGGGGCTTTAGTGTGCAGTTTCCGTTTGGGTATATGCCACGCCTTGTGCAGGACCAGGGTAGGACATTGGGATTACGAATCATGCAGCCAGGGAGCGGACGAACTATGCAGGAAGCGACAGGTGAAGAGGACTGTACTATTTGTGCGGTGAGTATATCGATCGTAAGGGATTTCTTGCGTGATGAGCAAGGAGTGATGAAAACGCCAGAAGAGTACCTTGCTAATCAGGCGAGGTTGGGGTATCCATACGAAGATGCAACGCTTGCAGGCCACGCAGCGCACTTGCGCACTGACAACGAAACGGGGCGTCGTGACTACAGCATCTTCGTGAAGACTGAAACGGGATATGATTGGTACCATGTCGGTGTACATGTCGACGACCCAGAAGCCGAAAAGATCGCATCAACGTTCATGTTGACCAGGTAGTCGACATCTCGGTTGATTTTGGATTACGGAATACAAAAGCGGGAACAAACTTTTTTGTGTTTGTTCCCGCGTGATAGTTCGTACCGTCACTCCTTATACAGCGTTGGCATATCCAAGAGTCTGAGCAACTCCAGCATAGCCCGGTCCCAGTCCTTCCGGTCGAGAATGACCGGAATCTCTCCTTGTCAACGCCTGCTCCTGCTCCTCCAGTTTCTCCTCAACGACCATGATCAGTTTGATACTCATCTGCGCACCCCGTCAGTGTTGTGTGAAAGAACCATACTATCTCTTTGAGAACTCCATCGCAATGAAATCCTCAAATGATAGCCCTTCTTCGCATGAAGCTTTGAAGGGCTGGCGAGAACGACAACCAATCGTTCCCGTAGAACCTACCACGATCACGCCCGGTATACGGCGGTGAAGTCTGAGCGTATCTCCACATTGAAGCTTTTGAGAGGGGTTATGCCTTTTAGTCCCCCTCGTCCCGCACGGCGGCGGGTGCCCATTTATTTTTATCGCGCTGTCAGTGAACTGGGCTCAGCGCGCACGGGCTTAGCTACCGGAGTACGACCTCAATCGGCTTTCTTTGGCGAGTGTTTGACCACCCGCCACCGAATCCGTCTCGGGCGTTGTACGTCTGGGAGAGAATTACTGCATCCCCCCTCAGTACCACGGTATCGTCCGCAACCTCAACCGAGTGCCAGTCGAAGCTAGTAGACGTTCCGGTCCAGTAACCACCGCCGGATGCGACCTCCACTTGCGAGCGCCAGACCTTCCCGTTCGGGTCGGTGAGACTGATCTCGCAGTTTTTGAGGTGGCACCCGAAGGCTCGCCCGTCGCGGTCGATTCGGTTCGGGGCGTAGGTTTTTTTCATCTCGCCCGCGTAACCGGAGACCTCGAAACCCTCGACCGCCAAGCTTTCGTACTTGCTCATCCTAATCTCCAACCCC
>CAZWNC010000029.1:7474-9774 GCA_964635195.1 uncultured Candidatus Saccharibacteria bacterium
CCCCGAGGTGCGGGTGCCGATATGGCTGAAATTAAAAGAACTGATATCTCTTTGAGTATTCCACCGTAGTGAAATCCCCAAAAGATAGGGCGAGGAGTAAACCTCTGCTCGCCCACAATGAACCCCACTCATTTTTATTTTCTGGCGCGTGAGCAAAGCGCCCTAGGGAGACGAAACTTTTCCATGTTCCGCTCCCAATAGAATGACCTTGCGCAGGATTAGGTGCTCCAGCACTGTGCGCTTACGTCCAGGTCTCATGGACGCCACGATGGTTTGATAGGTCATCATGGACCGATGAAAGGCATCATTCCTTGATGTCTTTCTGTAGAAACAACATGCTCTCGCGGGCGCACATGGTGTTTCTACAAGCCACTCACTCTTCATTGAGAGTTGTGACTGTGTCCCATAATTACGCGGTTCGTGGGACCGTAGAAAGTGGCGGGTCCTATCACCCGGAGGAAGCTCTGGAGAGCCGGTCACCTACCCCATTACAGGGTGACCTTTGCCCGTTTGCGCCGGGCTCCTTCACTCAAGACCGGATGGTCCTAAGTGCGCGCCGTGTGGCGACATTCCTGTCCGCCGTCCTGTTGGGTTCCTCCACACGATACAGACCTGCGTGCATCAGAGCTGTATCGTGTGGAAGAAAAAGTTTCAAAGAACAATCTATCTCTTTGAGAATTCCATCGTAATGAAATCCTCAAAAGATAGCCCTTCTCTGCATGCGTATCGGCATGGAATTTTGAAGGGCTGGCGAGAACGATAACCAATCGTTCCCGTGACCAGTACCACGCTCACGGCCGGTACTCACCGAGGGGTTCAGGCAGATCCCCGAATAATGCCTGCTCATTTTGTTTTCGCGCTTGAGCAAAGCGCGGGTACCTACTACACAGACCTACCTCTCCAGCCCCAGTGGTTGTAGGGAGTCATCTTGATCTCAAAGGGACCTGCCTCTTTCTCGGCGATTCGCCTGAGTCGAGACGCTTCCCCCTCGCTTATCTGCCGCTTCTTGATCAAGTAGCAGATGTAGCTCCATTCCCCTTTTGGGTAATGGGGAGACCGCAATGTCTTTTCCCAGTAACCACCGTCCGGGTGTCGTATAGTGACCTCAGTCACTACAAAGTCCCAGCCCACCTCCCGATCGTGCGCGCTGATTTTAATCAGCTCGCTCGGAAGTGGGGCCCGAGGTAACTTCGGACGTACGTAGCGTGCTCTGCGCGCTTCCTCCGTGTTGCGCCGGAACGCACTGGCCACGCAATCCGGCATCTCCTTGTCCGCATATTTGCGGGCAAGGTGATACAAAAGCGTACCCACCCCCACGCGGTTGTAGAAAATCCCCACCCTCTGACCATCCATGTACAGCCAGAGGTAGTTGAAGCCACGGTCTTCGATGGTAATCTTGTTCATCTCAATCTCCAACCCCGAAACCCCGGGGAAGCGGGTGCCCGAAAGGGCATTGGTGTGTTAATGAACTAACTAACTGCACACATCATATCCTAAAAAAGCTTGACAGTTAAATTAATACGTTGCTAATAATCACATGTGCAAAAAAGCACGTATATAAGGGCATTTATCCACACATGCAATGTCGGAAATAGTTTACAAAATACCGCATTCTGCTATACTGACGCGATGAAATTAGCACCTGCACAACTCGAGCTCCTCGGTTTGTCCCGCACGGAGGTAAAGGTGTTGGACGCCGTGTGGGCGCGACAGGATACCCCACTCTTGATAGCGCGGTACACCAAGGTGTCCCGTCCCGCAGTATATGAGATACTTGAGCGCTTCAAAAAGCGCGGGTTGGTCAAGACCAACATTCGCGATGGTAAACACTACTGGTCACCCGCGAAGGCGCGCGATCTCGAGGAGGCGCTCTACAGCACCAAAAAAGCACTTTTGAATATAGAGGACGGGGTGGAGGAAATGCATGGCATCTCAGACGCGACTGTTATTGTCCACCGAGGCGGGGAAGCGGTGCGCGCCCTCATCCGTTCCCTCTTTCGTGACCATAAGAATGAGCGCATGTACGGCATTCAAGGGGACATGGTGAACATTGGTTGGAACAAGGTGTTTGGCGTTGAGGCAACCAACGAGCTCAATCGGTGGGTCAAGAGCAACCACATCATCATGGAGGGTGTCGTGCCACACGGCTTTTTTGAGCAACTCACCGCCGAAAATGGCATCGGTTGGGCGCGGGACTTCGAGGGGCGCATGACCGACACGCACACCATTTCGAAAGAGTACTTTGAGCATGGCGGGCAAATGTGGATTTTCAAACATTCCGTCTATTTCATTGCGATGCA
>CAZWNC010000030.1:0-5578 GCA_964635195.1 uncultured Candidatus Saccharibacteria bacterium
GACACCCGAGCTGGGGTGTCTTTTTGTGTCGATGTGACCCTACCGGGAATGTCTTTCCCTACGGGAACGGTACACCTTTCGGACCTCACTTCGCGTTCGTGCCTCACGCTCGTTGCGGTAACCTCAAGGATTTTCGACTCCTCGGACGCGAGCAAAGCAGTTTGCTCGCTTAGGGTCACAGGTACAGCTTGTAACGCAAAAGCACCCTATTCGGATGCTTTTGCTAACAATCTGTGACCTGTGACCCTACCGGGAGTCGAACCCGGATTACCGCCGTGAGAGGGCGATGTCCTAACCATTAGACGATAGGGCCAAACTGCGCTTTTCTTCACAAAACAGCGACAACACGGGGATTATACTATATGTTCTAAGAAAAGTGAAGGTGTCGTGTCGTACCAAAACGCACTACCGCACACGCCAGGCTTTATCTTGTCGCACGAGTAGTTCCCCCGCAGACGATGGGTCTTGCATGAGCTCCTTCACTACGCGCTCCATGCGAACTCCCTGACTTCCCTTCACGTACACCAAGTCACCGGATGCAACCATGTCTCGCACCAGAGTGCTTGCTTCAGTGGAATCTTTGACCAGGTGCACAGCCTGACACCGCGCATCTGTGGTAGCACGCACTGCGTCCGCAGCAGCAGCAATACGTACTCCGGATGCAATGAACACATCCGCCACATGCGCCACGTGCTCGCCGACCGTTCGATGCTCCGCTCCGGAGTATTCGCCGAGCTCGAGCATGTCGCCCAAGACAACCACTTTTTTTCCCGAACAGGTGAGTGTTGCGATCGTTTGCAAACCAGCACGCACCGCAGCGGGTGATGCGTTGTATGTGTCATCAATGAGCGTCGACCCGTCTTTGCCTGTGATAATACGCATTCGTCCGGGTGGCGCTACATGACCCTTCAAGGAGTCGACAGCGGCGGAAAATGATGAGCCGTCGGCAACAGCAACAGCAACGGCTGCAAGAAGAGGGTACGCCTGGTGCACACCGAGCGTTCCTGCAAGGAACAAGGGGCGTTCTTCGTTTTGAAAACGAACCGTTGTCGACATACCGGTCGGCACTCCGCCCGAGTACGTCACCGTAATGTCTGAGGCCCTGATCGAGGCATCTTCATGAAATCCATAACTCAGTATGCTTTGACCTGAAGTGGTTGCTTCTTTGCGCATCTTGGGATCGTCCGCGTTTATCACGAGCGTCCCTCCCGGACGAAGCGCCTTCACAAGTTCACGCTTCTCGAGTATTACTTGTTCGGGCGATTCAAAATACTCCACATGCACCGGCACATCGGGAAAGTGTGTCAGCACCACCACATGCGGACACAACCACGCCAACTTGCGAATGTCTCCCGGACGATCGGCACCCACTTCAAGTACAAGCCACTCCGGATACTCCTTTCCAAACAGTGCGACAACGAATCCTTCACCTATATTCTCAAGCCAGGCGAACGGGCTCGACCACGCAGTTGGCAAGCCGAGAATAGTGAGCGGAACACCGAGTTCGCTGTTGAAACTCTTTTCACTCTTGCGCGCATGATGCCTCTCGGCAACCGCGGTAAAAATCGCGTCTTTGGTACTCGTCTTGCCCACGCTTCCAGTAACTGCGACAATCGTCGGAGCATGGCGCCATAAGACTATGCGCGCTTCGCACGTGAGTATCCAAACAACAATCCTTCGTAACACGCTTTTTATCATGTTGTATACATACAGCATACCATACAAACGCACTCGTTTTGCGCCAGGGCTTGCGGTGCGAGGTATTTTTTACAGTAGCACCGTCGCGGAGGTAGCTGTCACTTCGAGTACGCCACGCTCTATCTCGTGCGTGAACACCACCTGCCCTTTTGTTTTAACCAGGAGTGTCCCCGCACGCAGGGTGGTTGCGAGCGGAACATGACCTTTGAGAACAGTGACCTCACCTTCGAGCGCAGGAGCTGTGAGCGAATCCGCCTCACCTCTCCAGAGGATGCCGTTTGTTTTTGCTATGTGGATCTGCATATGGTATTGACATTAATTTCCTGTGTGGCATTATGGAAACCGGCTTCTTTCACACACGGGGTGCTCTCATGTTTCTTGTTCAAGTAAAAGTACTACTCGTGTACGGACTCATGTACGTGCTCGTAATGTTTTCAGCAAGTCTACATCCGGACCCGAGCGTCATCAACTCAATCGGCAGTGCGAGTCACGTGGGACTCTGTCTTGCGGTCACGGTAGGTTATGCGGTCAACCTCATCATATCGTCACTCAAGCACTGAGCCACATTTCGATCGCCTCCTCTTCCCGGGGGGCGATTTTTTCACCCCCGCCAGATACCGGTCGTCCTACTTCGTTCAGACATATACTCTGTCGCACGCGGCTATCACTTCCCACCGACAACCTCATCGATGCTTCCCTTCATGTAGAACGCTTGCTCCGGCCTGCTGTCATGCTTGCCCTCCACGATCTCTTTAAAGGATCTGATCGTGTCTTCGAGCGAGCAGTATGCGCCCGGCGTGCCGGTAAACACTTCACCCACAAAGAAAGGCTGTGAAAGGAAGCGTTGCACTTTGCGAGCACGATCGACCAAAAGTTTATCCTCGTCAGAAAGCTCTTCTGTACCCAAAATGGCGATGATATCCTGCAAGTCCTTGTACCGTTGTAAGATACGTTTTACTTCCATGGCGACGCGGTAGTGCTCCTCGCCCACGACCGTAGGTTCAAGTGCGGTTGAGCTCGAAGCGAGCGGATCGACCGCAGGGTATATTGCGAGCGCAGCAAGTTCACGGGCCAAAACCACGGTCGAATCAAGATGCGAAAACGTAGTTGCTGGTGCCGGGTCGGTAAGGTCATCAGCCGGGACGTACACCGCCTGCACCGACGTGATGGAACCTTTCGATGTCGAGGTAATGCGCTCCTGCAACTGTCCCATTTCTCCAGCCAGCGTGGGCTGGTAGCCAACGGCAGACGGCACGCGACCCAGGAGTGCCGAGACCTCGGAGCCTGCCTGTGTGAAGCGAAACACGTTGTCCATGAAAAAGAGCACATCCTTACCAAGCTGGTCGCGGTAGTACTCGGCAAGGGTAAGTCCGGTGAGTGCCACTCGTGCACGTGCACCCGGGACCTCGTTCATCTGTCCGAACACGAGTGCTGTTTTTTTGAGCACTCCCGATTCTTCCATCTCGTGGTACAGGTCGTTGCCTTCACGCACACGTTCGCCGACACCAGCGAAGACAGAGTAGCCACCATGCTCGGCGGCAATATTGCGAATGAGCTCCTGTATCAGCACCGTCTTCCCCACACCGGCACCGCCAAAAAGTCCCACTTTACCGCCCTTTATGAAAGGTATGAGTAAGTCGATCACCTTGATACCTGTCTCAAACACCTCGACTTTCGTTGTCTGCTCATGGAACGCGGGTGGGTTGCGATGTATCGGCCAACGCGCATCACCCTGCACCGGGCCTTTGCCGTCAATCGGTTCACCCACCACATTGAACATTCGTCCGAGCACGCTTTCTCCAACAGCAACACTGATAGGACCTCCAGTACTCACCACCTCGTCACCGCGGGCCAAACCATCGGTCGACGCCATAGCGATACATCGAACCTGACTTAAACCGATGTGTTGCGCAACCTCAAGCGTCATCATGTGTCCATCGGAACGCTCAGGGTCACGCACCGTCAGTGCGTCACGTATTGCAGGCAAGCCTTCCTGAAACTCAACGTCGACAACCGCTCCGATAACTTGGGTGATCGTACCTTTCATGTGTGATGTGTATATAAAACTTGTAAATTGTACTCCTTTCGCTACTCTCGCACCGCGTGCGGGTTTTATCAACAAACAACTTCCTACCGCATGGCCTCGATACCGCTCGTGATTTCACTCACTTCCGCAGTGATAGCACTTTGCCGTACCTTGTTGAACGCAAGCGTAAGCTCCTTGGTGACATCTCGTGCACGATCACTCGCGCTCTTCATGGCAACCATGCGCGCACTATGCTCTGAAGCGTTCGCTTCCAGCACAGCGTGGTACAGCAGGACGCCAACCAAGTATGGCAAGAGCTCATCCAGCACCACTTGTGAACCCGGCTCGTACACATACTCTTCCGCACTTTCCACAAGCGCAACCTCTTTGAGTTCACTGTACTTGCCCCGCTCCGGCACGATGCCGCCAAGTACATCCTCCAGTGCGGCAAACGAAATCGGGAGCACGCGTCGCACTACCGGCTCCTGGTTGAAGGTCGACATGAAATTGCTGTATGCCACGTACACACGATCGTAAGTCCCTGCACGGTACTCCGTTATCAAGCGACGAGCGAGCGTGTCAGGATCGTCACTGGCGACACCTTCACCCCAACGCTCCACATGATCAATGATCGTGAACCCTCGACGTGAAAAATGTTCGTACCCCTTCTTGCCCACCGCTAGTATGTCAACAGCGTCGTTGGATATTCCCTTCTTTTTGAGGTATGTGTACACGGCGCGCAAAACGCACCCATTCAGCGAGCCCGCGAGCCCGCGGTCCGAGGTGACCACGACCATCAGCACTTTTCGAATCGTACCCCTATCCTGCACAAGCGGATGCGAACGTGCCTCACCGCGTTGCACCAGCCGTCGCAATACGCCAATGGCGGAAAGTGCGAAAGGACGAGCTTCGATCGCCGCATACTGGCTACGTCGCATCTTTGCAGCACTCACCGCCTCCATAGCCTTGGTGACTTGGTGAATCTTTTTGATCGAACGTATTTTATTCTTTACTTCTTTAAGTGACATAGCTACATGATTTGCTCTAGCACAACCCCTCCATAGTACTCACCATGGAGGAAGACTATTTCTCTGTTTACTCTACGGGTTTGAAAAACTGCGGGCGTAACCCTTTGAACACCTTGAATGCTTCACACAGTTTCGCCTTACTCTCATCCGAAAGGTCTTTGCTTGTCCGAATAGTGTCGAGCACGTTGCGGTGTTGCTCCGTTAGGTATGTCACGAGCTCGCGACCAGCCTCTGCTGTTTTTTCAACCGGCGTTGCTTCGAACACGCCTTCACCGGCGGCAACAATGACCGCCACCTGCACTTCAAATCCGAGTGGTTCACTGTGCGGCTGCTTCAAGAGCTCAACCAAACGAGCACCTTTCCCGAGTCGCTTGGTCGTGTCTTCGTCCATATCGGACGCAAATTGTGCGAACGCTTCAAGCTCACGAAACTGCGCAAGCTCGATACGTATCTTACCCGCGACCTTTTTCATAGCCTTTGTCTGTGCACTTGAACCAACTCGCGAAACGGAAAGACCGACATTGATTGCGGGGCGAACGCCCTTGTTGAACGTGTCCGCTTCCAGGTAGATTTGGCCGTCCGTAATGGAGATGACGTTTGTCGGAATGTACGCAGACACATCACCCTCTTGTGTTTCAATGATAGGAAGTGCGGTGATAGAACCACCTCCTTTCACCTTTGAAAGTTTTGCAGAGCGCTCGAGCAGGCGCGAATGCAGATAGAAAATATCACCCGGAAACGCTTCACGACCGGGCGGGCGACGCAAGAGAAGCGAGACCTCACGGTACGCGACGGCCTGCTTTGAAAGATCGTCGAACACCACAAG
>CAZWNC010000030.1:5678-9682 GCA_964635195.1 uncultured Candidatus Saccharibacteria bacterium
GTATCGATGGCGATTGTCGTTTTGCCGGTGAAGCGATCCCCGATGATGAGCTCTCGTTGGCCACGACCAATCGGAACCATCGAGTCTATCGCCTTCAGGCCGGTATGCAGAGGCGTGTTCACTGACTCACGCTCAATGACGGGGTGCGCAGGGCGTTCAATCGGGTAGAGCGCCACCTGGGGCACGGGACCCTTGCCATCCAATGGCTCACCGAGCGCGTTTACAACACGCCCGATCAGCCCTTCACCTACAGGGACCGAGAGCACCGTACCGGTACTTCGCACCAACATACCTTCCTTCACGCGACGGGTATCACCGAGCACCATCGCGCGCACCGCGTGCGTCTCCAAGTTGAGCACCATACCAAACACACGTCCTTCGTGCGAAATGGCGCCCTCCAGGGACGTGTCGGTACTCAGATCAAACTCTATCATTTCCGCCATAAGTGCTTTCGGCAAGCCGTCGATCTCGGCAACGCCATCGCCGACAGCAACGACACGTCCGACACCTTCGGGCCGTACCGTTGTTTCAAACGATTCCAATTGTTTGCGCAACGCTTCTACGATGGTTGTGGTCATGCAGCAATGTGTATGTTAGGTGATAAGTGTGCCGTACAGATCGAGCAGTGCCCGCTTGTAGGTGCGTTCGATACGTTGACCATTCGCACGCAAATCGTACCCGCCGATCACGGCGGTATCCGTTCGCACATCCAGGGCGAGCGAACTCGCACCAAGCGTTTGCAAGTCTCGTTCGATGCTTTCTTTATATACTTCAATATCGGAAGTGTGTGCCACACAGACCACGGCACCCGCCGTACTCGAGCGTCTGCGTATAATGCACTCAAGCTCTTTTAGAATTCGTGGAAGCAGTTGCGCATGCCCACGTGCCACAAGCAAGGTATGCAGTTTTGCAGCGAGTGTTTCTTGTACCGCGACACTTTTATCGGCTGCGGCGCGGTAGTATGCTTCTGCGTACATGCGTGGGTACATAGGTGTAGGACTTCAATAACAACTAGCTTTTCAACGATCGCTCACGCAGTACACGTTCTGCACCAAGCACGACCATCTTTGCAATCTCCTCCTTACTTTCACGCAAAGAAGTATGCTTGATCTCCTCTCCCTTGAGAGTAGCCTCGGCAAGCATGCGTTCGTATTTTTCTTGTGCAGTACGTAAGATGTCCGCCTCCTTTTTCTTTGCAGATGCTCTGGCCTCGGCAAGCATGGTTTCCGCATCGAGCGCCGCACGGGTGATCACCTCACCACGCTTGGCATCGGCATCTTTGAGAGCTGCCTCGGCACGTTCGGCGTCAGCCACTCCCTGTATGATTTGTGTTCGACGTTGTTCGATAAGTGACGTGATGGGCTTGTACAAAAAATACCAGAGCACACCAAGCAAGATCGTGAAATTGACGATCTGCACGAACAGTATCTTCCAATCAATGCCAAACACCTCAATGATCTCGTTCATGAACAAAACTTCATTACCCTTCGTCGTCGGCCTATGTGAACTTAATAATGAAACCGACCACGACTGCAAAAATAGCGAGCGCTTCGGTAAAGGCGACACCGATGAACATCGCGCTCATAACCTTGCCTGAAGCGTCCGGATTGCGCCCGATCGCCTCCAACGCCTTGCCAACCAAATTACCAATACCCAAAGATGGCCCGATGACACCGACTCCAACTACTATTGCCATAGCGAGCGCTTTTATTCCTTCCAATTCCATATACTTAAACATTGTTAACTAATAATCCTCGATCCCCGCTTCGACACCGTCGAACTGTCCGGGACCAGGGACTGACAACTAACAAAATCAATGCGCATGACTCACGGCAATTTTTATGAAAAACAACGTGAGAAGTGCAAAGATCGCCGCCTGTACGAAGCCCACCAGCACCTCATATAACATCAACGGCACCGGCAGTACAAGTGGGAAGAAGAACATGGCAACCAGTATCAGCGTTTTTCCCGCAAACATGTTTCCGAACAAACGGAACGAAAAGGATACGAGACGCACCAGTTCCGAAATAAATTCAATGATGCCAACAAAAAAACTGATGGGCGATGAAAAATTGAGAAACTTTCCCGCGTACGCCCGAAACCCGATGAACAACACGCCCGAAACTTCTATCACGAGGAAAGAGACAATCGCGAGTGCAAGTGTCATATTAAGGTCGGTCGAGACCGGATGCAACAATGCAACCCGTGTCCCTTCGGGATCGACCGGTAGTGACACCTGCTCTCCGGTGAAGAGAGGCCCTGCAGACAGGGCGGTTGATTCTTCGGCATGTGACTCGTGCACATAAATGGAACCAACACCCGGAAGTAAGCCAAACCAGTTACCAAGCAAAATGAACATGAAGAGCGTGGTAATGAGTGGAAAGAAACGGAGTGCCACCGACCTGCTCTCAAGGACTTCTTCCATGTAATCCAAAATGAAGCCAAACAGTGTTTCGAAAAAAGTTTGGATTTGACCGGGTATTTTAGTGAGACGCCTCCCGACAAAGTAAGCCGTCACCATCAGGAACACGACCGTAAACCAACTCATCAGCATGGTATTCGTCACCGGCACACCGAAAAGGTGCGTAATGGTTTCAGACCGCAATGCTATATGGATACCCTCATGCATGGTACTTTCCTTGAATCACAGTCATACGCCCGAAAAATTACAGAGCGCTACGCGGGCACAAGCGGGGTATTTTGGTAGTATACCATTGTCTACGTCGAAACGCACGACACTCGCAAGTACTTTCCCCCAACAGCGCCACGATTTCACTCCTCCGCCTCTGATACCGTATCCGAGCTAGTAGAGGTGGTGTTGTTCATCGACTCAAACGGTATCTCACTGTTTTCGGACGATCTCTCGAGACCGTTGAACGCGTCGAGACAAACACCGTCAAGTGGAGCGGTAAGGACGGCCTGAGCAAACATGTCGTCAAACTCGCCATCAGCGGTACGTTCGAAACGAGAAGCCGCAACCACCATGAACGCCTCCCCCGAGAGACCGGGAACCACTCGCTCACGATAGATGGCGTCAATCGCGGGTAGTGCCGGAGAATCAGGCGACAGATTGAACACTTCGCCGGCACAATTCGTAAAAGTCGACTCCTCCCCACCTTTTGCATACCTACCTACGAAGGGTACAACATTACCATCAAAAGGCCCGAACTCAACAAGCGTTGCGCCAAGTGTGGAAAAATAACGAGTCAGCGAAACAGATACTGTTGACGAGGCACTTGCTTCTGATTGCTCCGAAGAGGTACCAACAGTGTCAGGCGACACTATAATCGCATCATAGAGCGCCTTTACTTGGTACGTTTCGGACCCAAGCAAGATCGCATTTGAGCCAAAAAAGCCAAGGTCGCCCGAGATGGCGACAGCGAGGTAGGTCCTTGGCATCGACGCATCGGGTGCACGTTCCTCAAGAAGCAGTATCGAATCATCTACCGAATCAACATTGAGATCCGCCAAAATCGGCTCACCTAAAACCCGCACCACGTCCCCATCGGACATCTCCGCACGACCGTCGGTAAGTGCGATTTCTTTGTCTTCTATTTTGTACGACGCACTGAGCGGACCTGAAGCGTACCCGACCGACGTGACTGACTCGAAGTTCTCAAGTTCACTCACCCTCTTACCGGTACGGTACACAAAGAACGCTGCCCAGAGCACACAAACGGAAAGCACACCCGCGATACCATACAGCCAATACTTTGCGCGCGTTGACATAAATTACTCAAAAAAACTCTGTCGGGGTACCCGGAATCGAACCGGAATCTCACGCACCCGAAGCGTGTATACTGCCACTGTACTATACCCCGTACTATCACCAATCGAAGACGGTGTGGGATATGTGTGCGAGACTTAAACTCGAACCATGTCCCTTATTTTTCGGGCTTTTGACAATATCCTGCCAGTGGAGCCCATTGTCGGGGTGCCGAGAATCGAACTCGGATCACACGCACCCCATGCGTGCATACTACCACTGTACTACACCCCGACAA
>CAZWNC010000031.1:0-7989 GCA_964635195.1 uncultured Candidatus Saccharibacteria bacterium
GACGCTATGATCACTCGTCTCGATATCGCACTCGAGAAGTCTGGTGCAGAGGCATGGGAAGCTTTTGAGACCGTTGCCCTTATGGTTGACGGCGAGGAAGTTGGTTCCATCGATACCGAAGATGAGGACAATTACCTCGACGAAGACGACGGCTCGCTTCGCTTCACCGGCCTCGACATCGTGGCTATGGAGGACGAAGAGATGACCATCACCGTAGTCGCTACCGTACTTGGTGGCCTCGACGCTGCTGAGTTGGGCGACTGGGACGTAGAGGCACTTTCCTTGCGTTTTGTTGACGGCGATGATGTAACTTCGACTGAGACATCTGTTGGTGACCTTCGTGGCGAAGGCACACCGTCTGGGGACGTAGCGTCCTTCACGATTGAAGAGGAGGGTGCTGAGGATGAGCTTATCGTAAAGACATCCACCAAAGACCCTTCAGCTGCTACGATCAAGGTTGAGGATGACTCAAAGTCTGACTTTGAGACCATCTTTGCCTTTGATCTCGACACCGACGATTCAACCAACGACATCGAAGTGAATGAAATCACAGTCGGTGTTGCTGCTACCGAAGATGGTACGACAGCTACCAGCACCGAACTTCTCATCAATGACGCACAGCTTGTTATTGATGGTGAGGAGTACGATGATGTTACCATCACACATGCAAACGGTCAGTTTGTATTTGACATCGATGGTGGCCTCGTAATTGATGCGGGCGACCGTGTCACGGTTGAGTTCCAGGCAGAGTTCAAGGCGCTCGCTGCTACGCTCGAGGGTGCAACAGTGTTGGCTTCCACCACTGGTACGACGCTCGTAGCGGAAGGTGCGGATGACCTTACCGGCAATGCACTTTCTGGTTCCGCAACGGGTGACGAGCACACGCTCCGCACCTCCGGTGCTGCGATTGAGTGGGTAAGCGGACCCGCCGCTCCAAAACTCAACGCTGATGGCGCAGGTGACGACGAAGGTGTATGGACAGTCAAGTTCGATGTTGAGGCGTTCGACGCGGACATCTACATCGAGAAGAGTGCAGCATCGAGCACCGGCACCGGCCAGGGTGTAAGCTTCCGCTTCACCAACGGCTCCGGCGTTCTCGTTTCTGCATCTGGAACCGCAGTCTCGTCGCTCTCTTCGACCGCAAGTTCGGAGACAGGCACGGACTCGGTATCACGCTTCGTGGTGAACGAGGGTGAGACAAAGAGCTTCACCCTTACGGTTGAGTTTGACCCTGACACGGCTGGATTCCACGGAGTTCAGTTGTACAGTGTAAACTACAAGACCGCGAACACCGGTGCTGCAACAGTCGAACAGACTCTTGCACTTCCTCTTGAGGACTACGAGACCGACCCGCTTTCGATCTAGTTCGCTAGACCAAAAGCTGGCGATAGCGTAAGCTAAAGCTGGAACGACAAAGACCTTACAGTCTACGTCAGACAAAACCCCCAACCCGCAAGGGAAGGGGGTTTTGTCGTACCCAATCTTCGCCAGACGGGGTTCGTGTTTCGTCGGACGGGGGTTGTACCCCCGTCTGTTTGTTTGCACCCTCACCAACCGTCGAAACCCCCCGGGCGGGGGTGCAACCCCACGCCCGACGCACGCGCGCCGTTCGTTCTTCGTCGGACGGTGGTTTTGCCAGACGGGGTTTTCGCCGGACGGGGGTTATACCCCCGTCTGTTCGTTTGCACTCTTACCAACCGTCGAAACCTCCGGGCGGGGGTGCAACCCCGCGCCCGACGCACGCGTCGTTCGTGCACCCTTCATCCGCTCTTTTGCCGGACGGGGGTTGTACCCCCGTCTGTTCGTTTGCGCCCTCACCGACCGTGTACACATCACTACCTTCTTCTTGCGCCTGATTGGTCGCATCACGTATGATTTGGGCTATGCCTTCACCTCGCATTTCTTCCGGTGTTGCCGGTGGCACATACTTCATCACCTGCACGGTCAAGCGCTGGTACTACCTTTTTGATCGGCATCATCGCTGGAACATACTCGCTGACTCCCTCATGTACTGTCGTGAGCACAAGCAATTGCGCTTGTACGGCTTTGTATTCATGCTCAATCATCTGCATCTGATTGTGTCGTCACCGGACGCTTCCGGCTTTTTGCGTGATTTCAAGCGCCACACATCGCGTGCGTTGCATTCGAACATACTCACCACTGAGCCGAACATTGAGTCGCTGTTTCTCGAATCTGATGGGACGTGCACCGTGTGGCAAGCGACCAACATGCCGATACGGATAGAAACTGAAAAATTCTTTCTGCAAAAGCTGAATTACATCCACGAAAATCCGGTTCGCAAACAGTATGTTCGGCGTGCGGAAGACTGGTACTGGTCTTCGGCGAATCCTCCAGGTGAGCTTGCGGTGGATTCTGTGTGGGAGTGAGTGTCGTGCGCCACATGCAAGGATGGGAAAGAAGTGACAGCACAAACATGCGGGCGGGGGTGCAACCCCGCGCCCGACGCTTCGTCACACGGGCACTTCCATGTTCCTAACTCCCTTCGGTCGTAAGGAACATTAGGTCGCAACCCCGCGCTCGACACGGCCCGACGTACGCGCCGTTCGTGCGCCAGAAATGACCCCTTGCCACGCGGCCGTCCTAAAAAAGCTCCCTAGTTCCTTTTTTGTGAGCACCTGAGGTGCTGGGGACAATATGCATGGAACGTATGTCGGTATACGTGGTATACTACTCCTTGTTCGTTTATTATAATTTTTGTAATCAATACATATGCAACGATCTTTTTCAGCATACAGCGTCGGTGTTCTTGCTGTTGCGTTCGCTTTTACAGTGACCCCCGTTTTTGCACAAGAAACAGCTGTAACAAGCGTTAATCAGCAAACGCAGACAACAAGCCAAGACTCATGGGCTCAAAAAATCTTGGAACAATACCGTGCGTTTAAAGCAAAGAAGCAGGGTGATATGAATACCGGTGGTACTGCGCAGACCGCATCAGCTGGCGGTGGTCACGTCCTCGGAATGAAGTTTTGGAATGCTTCAACGTCTGCGTCGACAACCGAATGTGTTCAGAAAGCAGTTGACACTCGAGAATCTGCTCTTGGTGTTTCGTGGGCAACATTTAACACCGCTGTTACCGCCGCACTCCTCGCTCGCCAGGAAGCACTTTTTGACGCGTGGGAGCTTGAAAATGTTACGGAGCGCAATACCGCACTCAAGGCTGCGTGGAAGACATGGGGAACATCACATAAAGACGCATTCAAGGCGCTCAAGACCACTCGCAACACCACATGGAAGACGTACAGAACAACCATGAAAGACACCTGCAAGGCTGTTGTGCCGCGTGAAGAGTCTCTCGCAAGCGACGCTGTTGGAAGTGTCTCGATCTAGTCATGTATAAAAAGTAGAGTGCTCGCAAGAACGCGGCATGCAAAAAAGACTTCTTACACGAGGTCTTTTTTGTAATCATTTTTTTTTGAGATGTTCAATTTGTGCACTGTTGCGCTCAAAAAATATGTGCTATATTGAAATGGGAGCGAGACGTATTGTCCTCAACTTCTACTGCAGGGAAGCGGTATACGTCCGATCTACTGAGGCCTCCTACGGGTTGGCTTCAAAAGAACGGAACCACTAGTTTCCCACCTGGAGTAATCTAGGGCAGTATCGTTTCGCCCCCGCCACAGTGCCGCCGCCGAAAGGCGGCTTTGTGTTTGTGCGGTCTGCGTATCAGATGCTTGTTGTTTTTATACGTGTCGTACGCGGCAGCATGGTATACTCGCTCTATGAAGACGCGGGACGACATCTTGTTACGAACACTCTTTATTTACATCTGGGTGTTGGCGCTTGCACACATGATGGCTCAACGCCTGCACCTATACTGGACGTACCGTTGGCTTGATGTGCCGATGCACTTCCTAGGTGGTGTGTGGGTTGGGCTCGCTGCGTTGTGGCTGTGGTACTATTCCGGCTGGGGTCGTCGCCCCGGCGCGGTGCAGCACCGCCCGTTTTTAGTCGCGCTTGGCGGTGGCTTGGCGTTTGGCCTACTTTGGGAGTGTTTTGACTTTCTGGTATGGTCTTTGGTGGTAGGGAGTTTCCCACAGAATTACCTAGCTGACAGTGTTCTCGACATCACCATGGACGTGCTTGGAGCTTGTGTCGCGTATATGGTTTTTTACATCTTATCAAGCCCTCTGCGTGCAAGTAGGGAATCGTCCTAAAAACAACACCGGCTTCTTGAACCGGTGTTGTTGTTTCTCTTGACCTCAAAAAAGTCGTTTCTACCGCATGACGTGCTTAACAACGCGTTCGAACACTTCAGGCGAATCTTTTGCAAGCTCAGAGAGCATCTTGCGGTTGATGGCAACGCCTTTTTCCTTCATAGCACCTATGAACTTGCTGTAGACGAAACCATGTGCACGCAAACCCGCGTTTATGCGCACTGTCCAGAGGACGCGAAAATCACCCTTCTTTTTACGCCTGTCGTTGAACGCGTGGTTGCCAGCATGAGCGAGAACCTCGTTTGCCTGACGCTCTTTCTTGCGTATGTTGCCACGCATACCCTTGGTGCGTGCAAGGATATTCCTTCGGTGCTTCAGCTTCGTTGTTCCTCGTTTGACTCGTGCCATAGTGTTGTTAGTAAAATGTTATTAACCTTTGAGAAAACGCCCCGTTTTTTTGTTGTCGAGCGTCAACGTGCTCCCGTTTCGCTTGCGGGTCAGTTGCTTTGCTCTACTTTCTTTTGCATTGAAATGATTGCCTCCCGGATTGCGAACCAAAAGCTTCCCTGTAGGAGATATGCGTACTCGCTTCGTGTAACTTTTGTTTGCCATGGTGTTATGGTGAAAAACTAACCTTTTATCATTATTCCGGGCTTGTGTCCGAGGAAGCTGCTTCGATGTCGTCTTCTACGGTATGCTTTTGTCGTGCCAATGTTCGCAACTCGATGCGCTTTGCCGTAAGCTCTTCAGGGGTGGGTAGTGGCTGCTTGCGGTCGACTTCGAGTGTGCAACTGAATCCTTTCGGGCTTCTTTTGATTGAGTCCGCAACTTTGAAAGGGACTGCAACCATGTGAAGAAACGCCTCGAGCCGCTTGGTGAGAAACTTCTCATCCATGTACTTATACCGGCCCCACAGAAACAGGTCGACCTTCACACGATGGCCTTCCATAAGCCATTCGTCGATTCGTTCCGCCTTGAGCTCCTTGTCGCGTTCACCGGTGCCGATTTTGACCTGTACGCTCTTTGTTTCGGTGACGTGGGCTTTTGAACGAGTCTCTTTCGCCTTTTTCTTTAGTTCATAGGTGAATTTACCATAATCCATGATTTTTGCAACCGGTGGAACCGCTTTTGCGGACACCACGATAAGGTCGAGACCTTGCGATTGTGCGCGTTCAATGCCTTCTCGTGTTGAAATGACCCCCAAGTTTTCGCCAAGCGGCCCAACACAGCGCACCTCAGGCACGCGAATTTCTTCGTTTATGTACACTTTATCAGGATCCTCGGTATATTCTTTGAGCATAGCGCTACACCCCTTCTCAGGGGCTCTTTTCATTATAGCACACATATCCTTATGCTGCCATGCAGGGACGAGTACGGACGAGTTACCGAGTTATGAGTTACCGAGTAACGAGTACGGCCTTCGGCCGAGTAACGAGGACGAAAACGTTTCGGACGGGGGTGCAACCCCACGTCCGGCGACGAGGCAGATGAGTTACGCCGGAGTGTGTGCTCAGGTGTTTTGTGAAGTTTTGGCTATTATGCCCAAAATACGCTATACTGCAGCGTATGAATACGAACACTTCACAACATTCTGACGAAGAGACTCCGAAGAGTCCTGAGCACGGCACACCAGGAGGTGGTGCATTTGAGCCAGGTCCTCGCCTTTGGTTTAATGTGGCGCTTTCACTCGCGATTTTCTTTGCGTTGGTTTTTGTTTTTGAGCAATTTGTCAAAGAGGAAGAAAAAGAGGGGCCGGTGCCACTTTCACAGGTTGCGGCAGACATTGTGGACGGAAAGGTGACCAAAGTGCTGGTGGAAGGTGAAAAGCTTTCGGTCACGTATGCGGCTCGCGAGGATGAGGGAGGAGCGGTTCCCGAGACCATACGCACATCAAAAAAAGAGGTGGGTGGTACCGTGTCCGAAACGCTCGTGAACTACGGCGTGTCAGCCGAGCAGCTACGTAAGGTGCAGATTGAAAATAAGGAGGAGGGAGGGTTCCGCTTTTGGTTTGTGACGCTCGCGCCGTATCTCCTTCCCATCATATTCCTGGTTCTCATACTCTGGATTATGCTGAAGCAGGTGAAGGGTGCCGGCATGCAAGCTTTTACGTTCGGGCAGAGCAAGGCGCGCGTCATTGATCCTGCAGACAAGGGGCAGCGCATCACTTTCAAAGACGTCGCAGGAGCGAAAGAGGCGAAAGAAGAACTCGCCGAAATCGTCGACTTCCTCAAGAACCCAAAGAAGTTCCTCGACATAGGGGCACGTATTCCGAAAGGCGTGCTGCTTATGGGTGGGCCGGGCACCGGCAAGACGCTACTCGCGCGAGCGGTTTCCGGAGAAGCAAATGTCCCTTTTTTCTCGATCAGCGGTTCCGAGTTTGTCGAACTTTTTGTGGGCGTGGGAGCGAGCCGTGTGCGTGATCTCTTCAAAATGGCAAAAAAGGCTGCACCGGCAATCATCTTTATTGATGAGATTGACGCAGTGGGTCGTGTGCGTGGTACGGGCGTAGGCGGTGGTAATGACGAGCGTGAGCAAACGCTCAATCAGATACTCGTAGAGATGGACGGTTTTGAGCCAAATGAAAAGATTATCATCATGGCTGCCACCAACAGACCTGATGTGCTCGACCCTGCGCTCTTGCGTCCTGGGCGTTTCGATCGTCGTGTGACAATTGACCTTCCTGACCGTGACGATCGTGAAGCGATACTCAACGTGCATGCCCGAAAGAAGCCGTTGGGTGAAGATGTAAACTTGCGCACAATCGCGGAGCGAACGGTCGGTTTTTCAGGCGCGGATCTGCAAAACCTCATGAACGAAGCGGCTATCCTTGCTGCGCGTGAAAACAGAAAGAAAATCACTCAGTATGACCTCATACGGTCAATCGAAAAGGTCATGCTCGGTCCTGAGCGAAAGAGTCACTTGCTGAGCAAGCGAGAAAAAGAGATTACTGCGTACCATGAAGCGGGGCATGCGCTTGTTGGGTCGGTGCTCCCATACTCGGACCCTGTGCACAAAATATCCATTATTTCGCGCGGACGTGCGGCGGGGTATACACTCACGCTTCCGTTCGAGGACAAGCGCATGCAGAGCAAGAAGCAGTTCCTTGATGATATCGCAAAGACGCTCGGCGGGTATGTTGCGGAAGAAGTCGTCTTCGGTGACCTGACGACGGGTGCTAGCAACGATTTGCAGGTACTTACCGGCCTTGCTCGAAGTATGGTCGCTCGTTGGGGTATGAGCGAAAAGATTGGACCGCTCGCACTCGAATCAGACGGCACACCCGGCATCTTTGGTTCAAACTTTGGGGGTCGGGAGTACTCGGACAAGATAGCTGCCGAAATAGACTCTGAAGTGGCGCGTATCATTGGTCATGCTTACAAACAAGCGAAGGATGTGCTGGTGAAGCACCGCCCCGCGCTTGACGCGATTGCAAAGAAGCTCGTTGAGGTCGAGACGCTTGAACGTGACGCGTTTGAGAAGATACTCGTGCTTCACGGCATCGAGCCAAAGAAGCGTGAAGATACGGAGGTGGCCTGAAGTCAGGGGAGGCGTACCTCGAGTGAAGGTGCCTAGCGAAGCGTGTGTCGGCTGGGTGGGATATACGATTTCCGAGCTTGTGTTGAGTGTCGTCGTTTTTGCGGTATAGTGTGGTAGGTGTTCCTACACGTATGGGCGTGTGAGGATGGAGTAGGCGCGCATAGCTCAGTTGGTAGAGCGACGAGCTTATACCTCGTTGGTCCTAGGTTCGAGTCCTAGTGCGCGCACAGGTTTCCGATATTCTAGATTTTAGAATATCGGCGCAAACTGTAGCGTG
>CAZWNC010000031.1:8089-9594 GCA_964635195.1 uncultured Candidatus Saccharibacteria bacterium
GGCGCAAACTGTAGCGTGCCCCACAGGGTGCGCACAGGTTTCCGATATTCTAGATTTTAGAATATCGGCGCAAACTGTAGCGTGCCCCACAGGGTGCGCACAGGTTTCCGATATTCTAGATACATATAATATCGGCGCAAACCGTAGCGTGCCCAACAGGGTACGCACAAAATAAAGGAGCGACATGTGGTGTATGGCGTCACCGAAAAAGGAACCAAGGGTCTTTTTTAGTGACGTCGGTTTTTGTGTCGGAGGTGTTGCAAACAGTCCGACTTTTCCACAGGATTTCGATTGAGTGAATCGAGTGTGACGTTTTACACTATGTGTGTGGCGCGTTCGGGAAACGCGCGTTACCAAATAACCTACTGTATCATATGTATACACGAGGTATTTTTTATACAGCGGTCGCTTGTGTGGTCGCTGGTTTTGCTGTGTTACCCGAAGCCCATGCGGAGTGGGCGGGTATGCGCGTCGGAGCATTACCGGATGTTGGTAGTGTGCACGAAAAGCTCGATGTGTGGCGTGCGCGCGTTGGGGAGCGTGTCAATCACGCTCGGGCGCGCGTTGAGGAGCGTATTGAAGAGATACGTCGGGTCGATATACCGAAACCCATTCCACCACATCCTGATCCTGAACCGACACCAGACCCCGACCCAAACCCGGATCCCGACCCAACACCCGACCCTGACGAAGATCCGGAACCGGGTACTGCGCCGACAGTCACATTCGGAGCAAGTGAGCGTTTCGTACAGGTGAGGGCGTCGATCACACTTACATGGGACACGGAAGACGCGGACACCTGTTTGGCATCGGGCGCAAGTGGGTGGCAAGGTGCCGTGGCAACGTCCGGCAGTGTAGCGGTCGTGGTGCAGGCAACGACCACCTATGCGCTTTTGTGTGAAAACGACCACGGCACAACCGAAAAGGATGTGACGGTGGAAGCGTACGAGGTTGTGGATCCTGAACCCGAACCTGAACCGACCGGCCACTTCAGTATCACCGAGGTGCATTTCAACCCGAGTACCGCAGCTGGGCAGGGCAACAACACCGACAATGAGTGGATTGAGCTCCACAACGGTACGGGGCAGGCGGTCGACCTTATGGGGTGGAGCATACGGGACAACACGTTGACGGACATCCTTTCGGCAACCTCGCTCGTCATACCGTCGGGCGGGCATGTCGTCGTCACGCGTGCCACTTCGACCGATACGTACTGGCAGTACGGCACGGGTGCCACGATCATTCATTTGAACAACGCGCTTGGCAACGGCCTCGGAAACACCGGCGATTCGCTCACGCTGTACACCGCGGAAGGTGTTGCGGTGGATGCGCTTAGCTGGGGTGTCATCGAAGCGCCTGTGATGGATCCTCCTGTGAGCATTGTTGGCATTCCGGCAGGAGCTTCCCTTGAACGCGTCACACATTCGGTCGACACCGACAAAGCCGCTGACTGGATGCACCAGCCCGCACCCACCCCGGGCAAGTAGCTGTGTTTCAAGTGTTTG
>CAZWNC010000032.1:0-8323 GCA_964635195.1 uncultured Candidatus Saccharibacteria bacterium
TACTTGCGTACATTACGTATGCACAAGCGGGATTATTGAGATAGGGTCTTAGTATAATACCCCTTGTTTTAAAGGTAAAAAACAAACCGTCGAACATATTGCCGATTACACCCAGTATGTTATCCTGTCACAAAAGAACACGAGCGGCTGACGCACTCCAAACACCATGTACCCACTGAAATAATATACAAGATTACACGGCAGTATGAGTATATGAAAAAAACTACCAAGCAAATACATAAGTCAGCACCTGTCACGTCGGATATCGGTGACGAGTTGATTGAGCGAATTTGGAAAGAAAGTTGGACGTACATCAAAACCGTCGTTGATGTGGTGCGAGAGCCTGTCGTTATTCTTGACAAAGAGCTTCGTGTTATGGCGGCAAACGAGCCCTTTTATCGGACGTTCCAAGTCGAACACAGCGATACCGAAGGGAAAGTGATATACGAGCTTGGCAATGGTCAGTGGAATGTGCCCGCACTTCGACGACTGCTCGAAGATGTGTTGCCGAACAATACGTTTTTTAAGGGATTTGAAGTCGCACACGACTTCCCTGTCATTGGAAAAAAAGTAATGATTCTAAACGCGCGCGAGATTCACTCTCGACCACTCAGTGAAGATCACCACCGGACACTATTTCCACCCATCATTTTACTCGCTATAGAAGACGTGACCGACATGATGCTCATCGCGGAAACTCTGACTGAGCATGCAAATAAACATGAGGCTACGTTTGGTAAGAGAATCCATGTGGTGGAAACTGAATTACGTAAACTCCAAAAAGAAATTGCTACACTCAAGGCTACCGCGTAGTCATACTCGAAAAGCGCCCACACTACACGACTTTTCCAGGTGACTTTACTGACATAAATGCGCATTACTTGTGGAATGAGGAAAGTGAAGCAATGCTACATTGCTTCACTTTGTTTTGACAAACGTGTGTAATGTTTGCAACGGGTACGCGGCATGAGTAGTGCATCGGGTGTCTCTTCTACTCCGGTAATTCAACTCAGCTCGCGGTAACTCATCTTACTTGATAGCAGTCAAGTATTTGGAAACTTACCAGGCACATAATCACTCGTAACCAGGCGCGTCGAGTGCTGTGCAAATTACTAGTAATAAACACTATAGATATATGAAACATAGATCTTTAAGCTACCTTTCGCTTGCAACATTGGCCGTTGCACTCACGGGTGGCTCAGCCGCACTTGTGTTTGCGTCCGCAACCACAAGTCCGATAAGCACCTCCGAAGGACAAGTATGTTCGGTACTGACACTCAGGAGTGACGCAGTGACACAGACAGCAGGATTCACTGAAACACAACCGACCGATGCGGCAGCAGCACTGCTTCCCGCAACATACAGCAACACCGTACTCGGAACAGCTGCCGGGACTGAATACGTGTCAGCTTGGGTGAATCCCACAACCGATCCGAACTTAAGCGGTTCCGGCGCGATGTGGATCTCGACACACTCCTCATGGCCCGGTGGTACCGGTAACACTGAAGGTAGTGCAGGTAACAATCAGTGGCGATTGTTCCACGAGAAGTTCACACTCCCTGCGGGTGCAGTGGTGAGCACGGCGACACTTGCCTACGCAGCCGATAACGCAACAGAGGTCTACCTGAATGGTAACACCACACCTCTTTCCACCACCAACGACGTATATGGTGCTGTTCCGAGCGTACTGCCTGTTAACTACGCAACTGTGACAACCGTACCCTTTACGCCGAGCACGGGAACGACAACACTCGATTTTGTTGTACGTAATTGGGGCGGTGCTTACACCTCAAACCCAACCGGTCTCGTATACAAAGCGGTAGTTGAGTACTGTGTACCCGTCACACCGGACACAGTCAAAGTAACCATCGACAAATTCATCGATGGTGTCCAGGCGACCAGCTCAAATGCACAGGGCACATTGTTCCCAATGAGCGCTACATGGGACGCGGCAAATATTGGAGCAAGTACGGGACTGTACACGCTGGGTCCGGTTGGTGCCAATAGCGATACCTCATACGAAGCGGTGACGGCGGATATGACTTCCGGCGCAGACTATAGTACTCACGAGGTCATAGACAACATAACGGTTGGTGCTAGCTGCTCTGCTGATGTTCCGTTCGCGCTGGTCGGGTACTCGGTTGGCAACACCCTCGAGGAGGCAAAAGCAGCATCGATTTCAACCACCACACCTTCGTTCACAGATCTTACCGGAGACAAATACGTTATCGTTCGAAATCGCACGTGCGCAGAGACCGCAACTTCGACGCTTACTGTTGTAAAACATACCGTCGGTGGTAACGGGACGTTCAACTTTACAGGCGACGCCGGTATTCTTCCCTTCTCCATCACCACTGTAAACGGCACAGGCACCGCTGTATTGAGCAATCTCGTAGCCGGCACCTACCATGTCACAGAAAGTACACAGAACGGATGGACACAGACACAGAACGAGTGTGTAATCGTCACGCTTGCAGCGGGAAGTTCCACGACGTGCACGATCGTGAACACGGCAAGCAGTACCACACCAACCGCACTTGGTGAAATTCGCGGCACCAAGTACGCAGCTGGTAAAAACGATTGGAGACGTCATAACATGGACTGGACCCACCGTGGTTTATCCGGTTGGACGATCTACCTAGACACAAACGACAACAACGTACTCGACACGGGCGAGGCGTCGACCACGACCAATTGGCGCGGAGATTACCGATTCACCTCTCTTCCAGCTGGCACCTACCAGGTGCGCGAAGTACAAAAGTTCGGTTGGACCCAAGTGCGTCCGATCGCCGGCAAACACGTGATTGTACTTACGGCTGGTCAAAAGTTAAAGCAAATTGACTTTGTGAATGGTCAGTTGGGTTCCATCTCGGGTATGAAATACGAGGATAAAAATGGAAATGGCCATCAGGATCGCAGAGAAGGAGGTCTCTCTGGCTGGACCATACTCTTGAAAAAGAACAATGTGACCATCGCAACGACTACAACCACGACAGACGGTTCATATAGATTCATTGCTCTTTCCCCGGGCATCTATAAACTCTCTGAAGTTATGAAGGCCGGATGGAAACAAACTGAAAGACCGAATCCAGTACTGATCCGTTCAGGCACCGAAGTCACACATGAAGACTTCGGCAACACCAAAAAGATCCCACGATATTGGTATAACCGTGGCGATACCAATGATGACGAGTAACGAATTATCAATTTAATCAATGACAACACCCCTTGCTCCACAAGGGGTGTTGTCTGTATACCAAGCCACACGACACATTCTTGTAATATGCAAACACCTTTTACGGCCTGATAAGTATGGACGATTACTACTTTACCAATCTTTATCCCTCACATATGGACTCATATAATTCGACAATGACTCGACCGCTGTACCACGGCACACAGATTGTGTGGTATGTGGTCGGCCTCATAGAAACCATTCTGCTCTTTCGATTTATCCTCAAGCTCCTTGGTGCAAACGCGGATACCGGCTTTGGCACACTTATCTACAACAGCACGTACTACTTTGTTGCGCCATTTTCGAACGTGTTCCGCATTAGTTATGTTGAAGGCAGCGTGTTTGAGTGGACGACTCTCCTTGCCATGCTTGTGTACTATTTGCTCGGTATTGGCGCCATCAAGCTCTTACTCTTAGGTAGGAGCGTTTCGACACGTGAAGCCGCACTGAAGCTGGACGAACAAGATGTATAAATTATTCACACCCTTATTCATGAATCAAATTATTGTATGCACATTTTACTTTGGATTGTGTTTGGCGGACTTGTTGGTTGGGCTGCATCGATACTCATGCACACCAACGCTCAGCAAGGTATTGTACTCAATATCATTGTAGGCATCGTGGGAGCGACGCTCGGCGGCTGGATCATGGGTCTCGGAAGTATGAGCGGCCCTACCGGCTTTAACTTGTACAGCTTTGGAGTCGCAATACTCGGTGCGGTTGTACTCATTACGATCGTCCGAATGGTGAGGCATGCATAGCTTATCCTGGCACAGACTTCAGGCACTGGATGAACACACCTCCGGTCTCGCAAGGATTTTACGTTCCAGGCACTACGACTCAGTTCCCCTTTCGAACACGCTCATAGACAAATCGTGACACTTCCGCTATCGCTTCTTCTTGTTTCGAAAGGCTGTACCCCCGAGTCATCACACACATAAGATAGGGTTGCTCCGGATAGTACACGATGCCGCAGTCATGAATTTGGTGGATTGTGTCTTGCCCTACAGATGCAAGATTGCGCTCCCCAAACTTATGGGCTACCGCGATACCTTTGGGTACACCGGCGACTATGCCATTTTGAAATTCAGATTCTGTGAGGAGCGCAAGCGCAAGTTCCGAATGTTCACGAGAGAGAAAGGATGCGTTATACAATACGCGAAAGAAAGCGGCATACTCACGGACAGAAAGCATCAAGTCATTGTTCGAGACCTCAAACGGAACGTTAATACTCTGAAACACCTTAGCAAGATCATCCTGTTCGATTCCTTGCATCGCAAAAGTAACCGCAAGATTATCCGAGTAAATAATAGACCGACGTACCAGCTCTTCAATGGTGTAATCGTAATTTGGTTGGATTTTTTGGGATGCAATCTTTTGTTCCAAGGTCGGCTCAAGCGAACTGGGCGTATGTATGATTTTTTTAAGTATATCCGGATCGGATTCGGCACGTTTATAGACCGCCATCATCACCGGCACTTTTGTCAGACTTGCCGGCGCGTATTCGAGATCTTCGCCTACACCAAACCACGGCCCATTGTTTAAGTCGCGAACATATACCGATACGTCCTTCACTGCGTTTGTTTCCAAACCGACAATAAAATCACGTAAGTCATTTTGAGTGAGATTCAGCTGCGAAAAACCCTCACCCTCATTTAAACTGCATTCAATGAGTGGGTTGATATATCGGAAAACGGACATGTTCTCTCGTTGCTCGATTACACGAACACCGACATCAGGAACATCTGTATAGAAAAACAGGTAGACGAAAACTCCGCCAACGAGGACGCCGAGGAGAAATAGTGCGACCACATGTATTCTTTTCAAAACATTTGGAAACATACTGTATCGAGAAACGGAAAAACGACAGAATCAAATATACCATGAAGTTGTGTACGTTTATACACGACATCCGCGGAGATACAACCAAGAACTCCATCACAAACCGACGATGAAACATGGTATGTGACTCTCGTAGAGTTTTGTGAAAGAAAACCATACTGAGTTTTCCCACCTTGCATGACATAGAGCACATGAGAGTGGTGCTCTAGAAGGAAATCATAAATATCGGCTCTTGCGATACATGTTCTTGACGCATACCCCCGCGACCTTGAAAAGGCCGCACTTCGTACGCTTCACACATGCCATCCGCGGTAGTGGTACCCACCACTCGCACACGCATACGATCTTGCAATTCTTCCATGCCACGGAAAACGGTGTTCTCACTGACATGCATATTCCACACCGCCCCGTCGAGGGTGTGCAGCACGAACGTACCCTGTCCCACGTCCTCCGCAATAACTCCTACCCATCGACCTTCTGGAACACTCATCCAATGAGTCGCATGGAAACCAGACATGGGGCGATACAGTGCAACTTCGGCGATCAAGTAGTCATCGATCGCCTCACTCAAGCCGGAGCGATGGAGCCCGTACCCAACGCATATACTCAAACCGAGCGCGAGCGCGACCACGTAACCTCTTTGCCACCGATACCCACGCTCAGTCGTGGAAAACGCGTAGACGCCGTACAAAATGGCAACAACAATGAGTAGCAACCATATCCAAGGCAGCATACCGACAAGGCGACCGAGGTCGGTATGAGCAATGTGTCGCTCAGTGATGAATGACGCCTCAACGATATAGAGCGTCAGCGCTGTCGCGATACTTCCCGTCACAAACGAGACACCCGTCACCCCCCACACTACCCATTCGTGCAGCAAAAAATGCCACCGCGGTTTGGGCTCTACACCACGAGTCTCGATGGTCTCAAATACACGGTCTGCAAGGGATGTTCGATCAGGCATGGTGCGTATGGTAAAGTTTACTAAATTCTATTTTTGCGCGATGAACCAGTGTGGCGACAGTCCCTTCCGGAACAGTGAGGATGTCGCTTATCTCTTCATAACTCTTGCCTTCCAAAAAACGAAGCACCAGTACGGTACGGTACTTCTCTCGCATCTCAGCAAGGACACGAGTAACCGCATCGTGAGTCAACCGCCCTTCCGCATGATCACGAGCTTGTTCGACACTTTCAAGGAAAGTATGCACTTCGTCCTCTCCAAGCTCAACCGTCTCGGGGCGTGTCTTCTTTCGACGTAGCCAACTAACCGCTTCGTTGTGTGCAATACGATACACCCACGAAGAAAACGAGAGCGAGGTGTCAAAGCCACGTGCGTGCACATACACTTTGAGGAAAATTTCCTGAAGCACGTCTTCTGTATCATCCCCCATCCACGGCATCACACGCCTCAGGTACCGCCTCAGCTTGTCCTCGTAACGATGTATGATGCATCCAAAAAGCTCACGTTCCCGAGGGACACGCTCCATCAGCTCTTCGTCTGTTTGTCCATCGCATTGTTCCACGGATACAGTGTACTACGTATACACGGGCAAATCTCTTTCAAGTACAGAGTATGCGTGTAGGAATACAACCTCCGAAATATCCGCGAAGCCCGGAAGTACACAATTTGAAGCCTTACCATGGAGCCCGAATACTTGCACTATCTGATAATCATGGTATAATTCACAAAGTATTTAAACAGTCCCCATGCGGGGAGGAGTATCTTGTGATGAGTAAGCAAGGTGGTTTTACGTTCATTGAACTCTTGTTGTTAATCGCAATTGGAGTCCTCGGGTCTGCCATACTCTACCGTGCACTGCATACGGAGGAAGCGCGTGTAAACGAGTATGTACAAGGATTGTACAACGTTCCTCTGCAAGATGTCCGGATCACTTGTGGCCAAGGTGACGCAAAAAATCAGTGTACCGCGAAGTACACTGACCCGAAAAATGGCGGCAATACGGTCACAACGACAGTGACCTGTGGCGTCCTCCGCTGCGAACCGCTGTTTGGCAACAACTAACCCCAAGGCCGTCGACACACATAGTCGGCGGCCTTTCATATACCACATCTTTGACTACACACGATCTACCTATACATACACTGTCACACCAGTCGGTTGGTGTCGTGATCGATGTACCACAAAAAATTATTTCTTTGTGGAAGACTTTTTTGCCACGACTTTTTTGCCCACGACCTTGCTCGGCGTCTTTTTTGCTACAACTGTCGTAACGGTCCGTGAACTGGCGCGTTTTGTGACACTCGCCTTTTCGGTAACAGGCTTCTTTGCTTTTGACGTACTCGGAAGCTTGTAGGTATCGAGGACAGCCTTTTTCACACCTTTGAGGGATTGCACAACACTCGACTTTTTCACTTTCTCCACCATCGTGGCGGGTGCGGAAACGACCGATGTGCGCACTTCAGCATCATGCCCAAAGGTCTGCTTGGTCATGAGTAAGTTCAAGATTTTGTCCAACTTATGATTGAGTGCATCCAAATGCTTCACATAGTCGGTGTCTGCGTGTACTCGCTGTGGAACGGATTCCATCCGCATTGGTGTACGGTGGTCTGACCGTCTTGTACGATCGTTGGATACGGTATCCGTGCGGACCGGGTTCTTCGGCCTGAAACAGTCGCGACAAAACACCGGCTTACCATACGCCGGCTGAAAGGGTACCTCACATCGTTTCTGACATGCAGTACAGGTTGCTTGATACAATGGTCGATCCTCATCATGTCCGAAGCGACCTGGACGATCGCTGAAGGACTTACCTCCACCAACCGATGCTTCGACGGGAGAATGTCCGAATCGCTTCGGTCCGCTAAACTTACTGTCTTTTTTGAATTTTCCCATAAGAAGAATTATGTCTAAAATATACTAGTGTACTTTTTGCAGGTGACATACACTGCATGCCGTGTTCGTCACAGACAAAAGTGACGCTCCGTAGAGTATGCACTCAACCGTCAGTCTATGCTTTTCGTCAATAAATAGCAAACACGGTGACGTTTTGAACAACCACAGTTGACAATCATGCATGCAACACTGTATGGTACAACCTAACTGAACGAACGCTACGGTACGGTTGGCACAATCGGTATGGGTTCCATACCCCACATACTCGATTCCACACAGCACAAGGTGTTGTGTGGAATCCGTGAATAAGCCTGTTGGAGCGTTCGGTTTGTGATGAATTATTTAGTGGTAATTTAGTACATGTATGGATCACACACTACTCATAGCGGGAT
>CAZWNC010000033.1:0-8213 GCA_964635195.1 uncultured Candidatus Saccharibacteria bacterium
CGGCGTGTATTCTCTCTTCGGGAAAGTGCACGATACGGAAATGCGTTCCGGTATCCACCTTATTATTCCTCTGGCACGAGTTGATAGAATGAGCATTCGAACTGAGCAGTACACGATGAGCATTGCACCAAGCGAAGGACAGGTACGCGGTGACGACTCAATTACTTCACTAACCAAAGAGGGGCTTGAGGTCAATATCGACTTCACTTCACTCTATCGACTCGACGAACCGAAGGCTTCCGACATGTATCGAGAAGTCGGCTTGGATTATGTAAACAAACTCATTCGCCCCGAGATCCGTGGCGTGATACGTGATATCGTTTCGCAATATGAAGCAAAAGAGCTCTATTCCGAAAAACGACAGGAGGCATCGACACGCATGGCAACACTGCTTCGCGAAAAGCTTGGAAGTCGAGGAATTGTTATTGAAGAAGCGGTGATTCGCAACGTGCAGTTACCGGCAAGTTTGGCACAGGCTATTCAAGCAAAGTTGGCTTCTGAACAAGAGGCACAGCGATATGACTTTGTACTCGCAAAAGAGCAAAAGGAGGCGGAACGGAAAAGGATTGAGGCACAGGGCCAGCGAGATGCACAAACCATCATCAATGAGAGCTTGACGAGCGAGTACTTGAACTATCTGTACATCAAGGAGCTGAAAGATAGGCAGGGAACCATATATGTTCCGACAGACTCCTCAAGCGGTATGCCACTCTTCAAGGGAATCTAGCACATCACCTCGTAACAGAAAATACCATCAGTAGTTATGTAGTTACTGATGGTATTTTTATTCCGTGCGCAGAAACCATCCGCCTCGTGCATGCGCGGAGTGTATTTTGTATCCCCGCATCTCGCATCATGATATTGTACGTACGTAGTGTTCCGAGACCACACCGTAATGCGCCATTCCTCATTCATAATTCGTAATTCCTAATTCACGCATGCCCCACCACACCCTAGGCCTCCACATCTTTCGTCGTGATTTGCGTCTGCACGACAACACGGCACTATTGCGAGCGCTAGCTGAGTGCGAGCGAGTGCTCCCTGTGTTTATATTTGACCCACGACAAACCGACCCGAAAAAGAACCCGTACTTCAGTGCGCCCGCGTTTGCTTTCATGATTGAGTCATTGTGCGAGCTTGATGCCGAGTTGCGGAAAAAAGGGAGTCGACTCTACATGCTCGAGGGTGTGCCGGAGAAAGTAATCGCAAAACTGATTCGCGATGACGGGGTGCAAGCGATCTACGTGAACCGCGACTTCACACCCTTTGCGCGCGCACGCGACGCCAGTATCGAGAATGTATGTAGTAAAGCGCATGTACCATTTACCGCAGGTGATGACCTTGCCCTTTCACCCATCACCACACTCGTCACGCAACAGGGCAAGCCATATAGCGTCTTCACTCCCTTCATGCGTAATGCGATGACGCATGAGGTGCCAACGCCGAAGAGGAATGCAAGGGTGAACTACTATCGCGACCATTTGAACACACCTTGTACACCTTTGCGAGACGTCGGCCTATACGAGGCGACGAAGCCGCGTAGCGCAGGAGGAAGGAAGGCCGGGCTCACACTTCTGAAAGACACTTCGTTCATCACCCACTACAAACACGCGCGCGATCTGCCGGCACAAGCGGGCACCTCACACCTTTCGCCCCACCACAAGTTCGGCACCATCTCCATCCGCGAAACGTACGGGGTCGCACGCACGCACCACGGGGAAGGCGCACTGCAATTCGTAGCAGAACTCTACTGGCGCGACTTCTACTACCACATCGCGTATCACTTCCCGCACGTTTTTGGGAAAAGCTTCCTTCCGTGGGGCGACCACATTGCGTGGCACAATGACCCTGCTGCACTTACGGCCTGGCAGATAGGTGAAACGGGCATCCCCATCGTGGACGCCGGTATGCGCGAGCTCAACACAACGGGCTGGATGCACAATCGCGTGCGTATGATCGTGGCGAGTTTCCTGACTAAAAACCTCCTCATTGACTGGCGCGCGGGCGAAAAGCATTTCGCCCAAACACTCATTGACTATGACCCTGCCGTAAACAACGGCGGGTGGCAGTGGTCCGCCTCGGTTGGTGCCGACCCACGTCCGCTACGCATCTTTAACCCATACACCCAAGCACACAAATACGACCCTCAAGCCGAGTACATCAGGCTGTGGGTACCCGAACTCAGAGACCTACCCGCACACCTCCTTATAGACGGTAAAGAGCGGGACTTCTCGACCCTCACCCCCGCCTACCCCGCCCCTATAGTCTCCTGTCGTGAAAGCTACCACCGCGCGCGAGAGGCGTGGGCAAACGCAAAACGTGAGATGAGACAGGTGTCCGCGTGAGTAAAAACACCGACTGGCGCGATGTTAGATTCCGCACAATTCGTAGACACTTTGACCACAATGGCTTACACAAAAAAGACCCTGCAGGGTCTTTCGAACGAATATACGAAACCACTACTCAAATATGGGAGACTCGGGGACTTCTTCCCCCGCACGAATAGCATCCCGCACCTCTCGCGCCACGGCCGGCAGGTCAAATTGAGACACGACCGCTTGTTCAGACGAATCGTCTCCTTGCACCACATCCTCGAATACAGGTTCTTCGACGTCGAGTTTAGGAGTCACGGCAACACTCGTTTCATAGACCGAGGCGGTCTGCGCTCGTCCCTCAAAAGAGCGCCACACCACAAACGCTCCACCTGCAATGAGGAGCACGAGTAGCGCAAACACAGCTTGCAACATGACACGTCCTGGATGAGTGTTCATATACAAATATTATAACACGCAGACACTCCAAACACAAACAACGTGATGCTGTGCGTACTACATACTCGAAAAATTAAAGGATGTGCACTGTGACATATGAAAAATTGAATGTCTGTTTATAGTATCGCGTGACAGTACGACAACTTGAACGGTATACTGCTACCATGCTATCAGAAAAAGATCTTTCTGCACTGTGCACCTACATATCACAAGGTTTGCAGCAGGGACACACGAAGGAGGAATTGAAAAAAGCTCTTGTGCAAGAGGGTGGCTGGCCGGCGATTGATGTGGATATCGCATGTGCCCGACTCTCGCAACCGACCGCGCGATACGAAAATGCGAAGTATTCCCCATCCGGTACCGGCAGTCCGTCAGCACAGGATACCGCCGGTACATGGCAAATCAAACATGCACAAGTAGGACAAACATTCGGTGAATCGCCTATGTCCACAGTCGGCAATGATTCCCCCGTAGCAACGGATGCACTCTACCCACAAAATTTGTCCCCCCAACAAGCTCAACTCTCCGCACAAGGTATGTCCAACACGTATACGGAGAAACCGAAGGGTGGTGCATGGATGAAAGTGATCGCTGCGAGCATTTGCATCACATTCATGCTTGGAGGATATGTCGCCTACCATTACCTGTCTACGAGCGATAGCAATCTGCCCCAAGGAGTAACTGTCGACCAACCTTCATCCTATACATTCGACGACCAACACGTACTCGTCATGCCGGCGATTGTCCGCGTCTTCAACCATATCAAAGGAACAATCGAGGTTGCTCCATTTCGCATTGATGTAGACAACCTTACCGTCATACCGCTCACGGCCGGCCAAAAGCCATATGAAAAGAAAATCGATGAGCAAGTAACCGGCACTGCCTTTTCCATAAGCGAGGACGGGGTATTTGCCACAAATGCCCACGTGGTATCGGCGGACATGTTCCGCATGAGTGAGGGAGCGGTCATTCTTTTCAAAATCCTCCTTACGCAATACCTTGAAATCGCGAAACAGTATGGTATTGATTCCAAAGAAGCAACTCGTTATCAACAACGGATTGAGGAAATCTCTAAGATAGACTCGAGCGATCCTTCAGTTGAAGCGCTGACAAAATCGCTTTTGGCACAGGTCACGTTCCATGACACCGGGAGTGAGGTTCGTCTAATTCCGCAGGGAGTTACCATCAAATCATACGCTGATATGGAGAAAGCCGGCTTTGAAGCAGACACCGTCACCATTGAAGACGAATGGCTCTTCAATAAAAAAGACGTTGCATTACTTACCGTTAAGCCGACAATCGACACGCTCCCCGCTCTTGCGCTGAGCACCTCATCCAAAAGCGTCATCAACCAAGCGGTTGCGGTGTATGGTTTTCCCGGTGCAACCGATATGGACTTTGATTCTCTTTCTAGCGTTACTGTCACTCAAGGACGAGTCACCGCCGTTAAAACTATATCTGGAGGAGCTATACAAACACTTCAAACCGATGCAAAAGTCAGCAAAGGATCGAGTGGTGGTCCCTTGGTTGATGCGGCCGGACAGGTGGTCGGCATCATTACACTCGAAAGTGGCTCGGAGGATGGCGACAACTTTGCGTTCGCTTTACCGAGCAATCTTATTCATGAACTCGCTCTCAAAAACGAGCACTCCGAGCTAATCACGCAGTACCAGGAAAATATCAAGACCGGACTTGTTCTGAAAGAACACCAGCGTTGCGTACGTGCGAACGAATCATTTTCAGCAGCGCGGGACATTCTCAAAACATCACTCGTCACACGCAATGAGATTGATTCATATATTTCGGCATGTGAAGAAAGTATACAGAAAGGGCAGTCGCTCGACACCAAATGGGACGTGCTAAACGAGTACCTCCGCATGAACTTTGGACCGATGTGGATGCTCTTCATCGCAGCAGGTTCTCTCTTCGGCCTCCTGATCATTGTCACATTCTTTGTACTATTGAAAAAACTACGTCAAGACCAAGCGCGTATTCGTGCACTCGAACAAGAGGCGACGCACTCTTAATCATACCCGTCTGCGGTGATGTGTTTCGATAGAACCGCGGCACCCCTGCTTTTTTTCGGACCTTGTTAGACCTGCTCAACTAACCTTTCGGTATCTGTCGTCCCACGAACGCCGCGCATAGTCCCTGAAGCGAGAGCGGAGGTCGGAAACAAGCCATGTCTGGATTGCTTTGCCTGCGGACTCGCAGTGACAAGCCGAGCGGTTACTTGCAGATGGTATTACTTACGAACACCCTGTGTCAGTGCTACTGGAAAAAACTGAACTTACTCCAGGTAATGCTTTCAAGAAACTCCTCTTCCGTTGCAACGCGTGCAACACCGAGGTCTTCGTTCCCGCGCAAAAAATAGACAAAGGAAAGCTCTGCTTCCTGAGATTCGCGCTCGTCGACGTACTTGTGCGCCATATCCATTGGAGACACTATCTTACGCCCGTTGACGAGCGAGGTTCCGAAATGCAGTCCCGCTTTTTCAGGAGGGCGAGGAAAATAGGCATCGTACACAAGCTCCGAACACACCAACGCATCACGTGTATCAAAATCGAAATTGAAATCGTACGGTTTACCAACATGTGCGAACGCTTTATCAAGTGCGAGAAAGACATCACGCTTCGTACGAAGGGGTCGCAGTACCACGACATGATCCGCGTCCGCAGATACCGACATACTTTGCAGCACTACACCCTGCTCTATTGCTTCAATAACTGAAAGTGGGCCTTTCTGAGTGTCCGGGATATTATACTTTGCGTACACATCCGGGTATCGTTCCGCAAAATAAGCTGAGAAGGTATCATATTCACCGTACGGAAACTCACTTGCAAAGTATGCTTCCATAGTCGCTAAATCGCCGGTATATATCGCAGAGTGTGTCCAGAAACCGGGAATGCCAACGTTGCTTACGTGCCAATTGCGTCGCTGAAGCATAATATCACCCGGAAGCATGCTCTCCTCCATGACATCGATCTGGTCAGAAGCAATAAGACCATCCTTGCCACGTGGGGTGAGTATCGCTCGTCCCATCACTGTCGCTGCACCTTTCTGTACTGGAAACCATTGCTCGAACATCTCGTGCTCAACGTGGTCTGCGACAACACCACCGCTCCGAAGCATGGTCGTGACGGTGTGTGTTCGAAGGTAAGTCGCACTTTGGTCTGCTTTTTTCGACAGTAAACACTCTGAGCACGCGTCACCCTGTGGTGTATGTACAAACATGCGCTTGTAGAGATACCCACCAATGAGGCGTACCCTGGTCTTGGGAGCATAGTAGCGCACCACCATTTCATTATAGACACCATTGTGCCCAACCGAAGGAGCAAACTGATTGAGCACTTTTTTCTCGAATGCACTGTCTGCAACATCATTCATAATACGGTGCACAAGCTCATATTTTTTCACGTACAGGCTGTACGAAAGAAGAAACGAGAGTACTCGCTCATGCCAAAGCCGGTACGGCATCGATGCAAAGTAGCGATGTGTTTCAGTTAAAGATTCCGAGAAAATGACAGCCTGCAAAAACTCGTTGAATGCTTGGTCGATACGCTCCGCACGATTCACGTCTTCATCCTGTTCAGCAAGCACACTCAAAAGCACATTACCGCTCGACTCCAAATAATCCATAGCTTGCACTCCGCGATACAAATCGTCCTGCATGAGCACACGCACTTCTTCATCAGTGAGGTGAGCGAACGGTCGTGCATCAAGCGGTCGTGCGTATAGAAAGATTGCGACCCCGCATACCAAGAGGATTCCGAACACAAGACGTTTCTTTTCTTTTTTAAAAAACGTTTCCGTAAAAGTGTACGCCCGGTACTTTTTCCACGTCTTCCGCCCAAGATACAAGCGCCACACGATGGGAATGAACGAGAGTATGTAGAGACCGATACCAACAACCATGTGAAATGGGTAAAACAGTTTGGTACCCACGACAGCCAAACAAGCAAACGTGAGTATAATCGATTCTATAGACAAACGAAGGAGGCGTTTACGCGAACGCGTGAATGTGGCACGTGCACCTTCTTCCGTCTTTACCAAAGTTTTATCTGCAGACTCAGATTTCTTCATATCACAGCGCATTAAGTGAGCCCGCAGCGTGTGTGGCACGCAAGTCGGCACTATACGTACTGTTTTTACGACTCACTGCCGTATTGTCGAGACGGTGTCGCCCTTTGACACTCGCAAAATCCGCATCGGTCGCGATAATACCGAGCTCATAAAGCACTTCATCGAAGTAGCCGGGGAGCAAGGTCTTCCAGGTAAGTGGGAATTCGACACTTGAAATGTCTTCTACTCTACGAGTAAGCGCATTCGTGCAATTGTGTGTAAGTGTGTTGTACATGCGTGGTTTTTCGTAAATGGCATTGATGTCACTAACGACACGAAGGAACAATTCGCGCACCTGCCCAGAGGATGCCTTTGTCGGATACAAGTATACACGCTCATCTCGCACATCGGTTCGCAAACCAACAATATCCTCTTCGGAACCAACTACGTAAATCGTCTCGAATTGCCGAAGTAAGCCCCACCACGGAGAAAAGGTTTCACCTTTTTCGCGACGTGTTTCGAAAGAAACGACCACATGGCGCCCGTCCGAAAAACCGAAGCTCAAAAATATGTGTGCGAGCCCTTCGAAGTCGTCGAAGTGCGAGATAAATACATCTACTGTCTCGATCATCGAAAGGTCGAAGTCGCGTGTTTCGTAGCGAATGTCTGCAGATTTGTCTTCACGCCAATCAAAATTACGAAAGTTCTCAATAGTCACACTGTCGCCTGACACTAAAAAGTGCGGGAGTTTCTCTTGTCCCAATTCCCACACTCGGTCATGTGAGGGTCGAAACACTATGAGCAAGATGAGATGCAGAGCTCCCAACACCAACGCACCATACAATATATATCGCACCCAACGCGGTACATGAACGTGCCATGCAATCATACTGCTGATTGTACACGGTCATGCCCATGCGCGATACACAACAAATACACACAGGCTGTGTGGAAACGAACGCTCTAGATTGCATAGTAATGCGAAATACTGCACTCGTCACCACACTCTCCAACATTCTCGCAATGAGTAAGCGCCTCTACACCCTCCACTACGACACGGGCAACCATGGATTAAAATATACGAAAGTTGCTCGCTGTAATTGGCGAGCGATGATTCACTTTACGGAAAACTCTGCAGAAAAAACGAGTATTTTTGTGACCTTCTAACCAGTAGTAGCCACTAATCCTTGTGCGATTGTATCGCAATAAGCTCCCGCAATACCGCGTTCACATCGATCTTGCGCGAATGATCTTGCACAAAACGAAACAGTGCGAGCATGAGCTTCTGCATCTCTGAATTGCGGACCTCGATGATGAGTTCTTCATGCATCGCAATGAAATAGACGGAATGTTTGAAAATCCACATTTGCCCGCCATGCT
>CAZWNC010000034.1:0-7331 GCA_964635195.1 uncultured Candidatus Saccharibacteria bacterium
CTGACAAGTACCAATGCCTCACGAAGAAGCCCTGCTTCACGTGGGGCTTTTTCAATGCACGAACAAACTAGATAACATTTTGATATTTGATTGTATGTATTCTCTATCTTTATATAGTTCTGAAAGCCACGCTGTTCCATCACACATTTAGAAGCTATATTTATCAACGTATTTCAGGGCACCATAATGGGTGTTCAGAACTGCTATAATGCATTCGTATGGAAAACTACGAAAAAGCATCAGTTTCTCTTGAGTTGGCAAAAGAACAGCTCGGTAAAGTTGTTGAAGTTACTATGGACCGTCCACTTGGAAGTACCCATCCAAAACACGGTTTTGTGTACGTTGTGAACTATGGGTACATTGCAGGCATAAAGGCACCTGACGGTGAATATTTAGATGCTTATTTCCTTGGGGTAGATACACCACTACAAACTGGTGAGGGCGTATGTATCGCCATTGCACACAGACGAGATAACGATGACGACAAGCTCATTGTGGTGCCTGAAGGTGTCTCAATGACAGATGAAGAAATAATGTCAGCTATTCACTTTCAAGAACAATGGTTTGATACTGTCATATTTAGATAGCTACTTAAATGAGAATATACCGCAAACATCACACACTTATAGTTCAATCGGAAATACTCATAAAAGTAGCTGGTTTTGTTTCAGCTGGTACGTATGGTGCCGAGAACGCTAAAGCGTCAGCCTTCTTTCCTATCATATTTGTTAGAAGTGAAGAATATGCCACACCCCTTTTCATTAATCACGAACGTATCCATTTTCGGCAACAGTTAGAAACTCTTTTTATTGGTAGTTGGCTACTACATTTATTTGAAGATGTTTACTCAAGAGTGTTCCTCAAAATGAAATCTCCTGAATACTATCTCTACAGAGCTGTTGAACAAGAAGCCTATAGAAATCAGCACAATCTATCTTATTTACAAACAAGACCTTGGTTCAGTACCTTTTCATACATAAAGGATAAAAGGACTATTACTTTTATTCCAGATAGAGCACCTGAAGTGACTATTGGTGAGAAAATTTTAAAGTAGCTATCATTTTCACAAAATATTTTAGATATGAAAACCCCGACAGACTTGCGTCCGTCGGGGCTCGTACGGTGGTCAGACCGTCAAATCATGACCTTGACCGTGGAGATGCTCCAGCCCATCACTCCTTGCGGAACAGGGTCGGCTTTCTTGCCCTGCTTGGGGCGAGTGCCGAGTTGGTCACGCAGGTACTGAAGCAGGCTGTTCACCGCCTTCGTGTGGGTCTTCTTCTCGCCATCGGGGAGGAGGTAGTGGAACGCAATGTAATGCGTGCCATCACCGCCAGCACCACGGATGTGGAGGTCAACCCAGCGTTCGGGCGTGCGGGACTTCATTTCAGAAACGAAGTCAGCAAGCTTCTCGATGGACACCGAAGCATCGAACTTCACGGTGCCAGCGACACGGTGGTCGTTATTCAAAAGAGCAGTCATCAGTTTCTCCCATAAACGTGGAGGGTACGCACAATCAGGATTGATTATGCATTTTTATAATAGCACACTTTTCGCCTTTTTGCAAGCCTCAGCTAAACAAAACTACCCAGTAAAACAATGTTAGTTTTGATATATTCCCTACTTTTTGATAGTTCTGAAAGCCACGCTACTGGGTCACAAAATAAGGAGCTATATTTATCAACGTAATTCAGAGCATCCTACAAGGTGTTCAGAACTTTGATATACTTTAGTCATATAAATATGAAACCATTAACAACACTTTTCTTACTAATGTCGGTGGATGGAAAAATCTCAACGGGAGATACCGACCTAATGGACGTTGATAAGGATTTTCCAAATGTTGTCGGTCTCAAGGAGGGATTGAAGCAGTATTATGACATTGAACAAAAAACGGACCTTTTCTCTCTAAATACTGGAAGGGTGCTAGCGAAGGTGGGTGTAAATAAAAGAACAGAAGAACCAGAAAAACTACCTGTTAGTTTTGTGGTTATTGATAATCAACCACACCTCACAGAAGCTGGTGTTAGATATCTTTCAAAGAAAACAAAAGACCTCATACTCGTAACCACTAATTTAGCTCATCCAGCCCTCTTCTTAAAAGAAGAGCTTTCTAACTTACACATCCTCACGTACGAAAATGAAATTGACTTGTCTGATTTATTCCAAAAACTCTATGAACAATTTGATGTAGATAAGCTCACTATACAATCGGGAGGTACCCTGAACACAACATTAATCAGACTTGGGCTTATAGATAGGTTACTTCTTGTAGTAGCTCCTGCTTTGATAGGTGGACAAAATACTTCTACTCTAATGGACGGATTATCTCTGCATAGTGCCGAAGAACTTTCTAAAATAAAAACTCTTGAACTTGTGTCAGCTATCCCTCTAGAAAACTCATACCTCCTCCTTGAATATAAAGTAAAAAATCAAAACTAGTTTAGGACATTCTGCAGATTATTGATTGCGTAAGTAATGTGTTCCCGCTCTCTACAAAGTTCTGAAAGCCAGACAGTAGGGTCACGAAATAAGGAGCTATATTTATCAACGTAATTCAGAGCACCCCAATGAGAAAAGGGGTCAGTCACCTTTTATAGTAGAATAAGTTCCATGCCTCGACAGCCAAGAAATGCGCATGGTGGGTACATCTATCACGTGCTAAACAGGGCAAATGCTCGCTTGCCGATCTTTGAAACAGATAAAGACTATAGGTTGTTCGAGAACATCCTTGAGGAAGCGAAAGAGCGAGAAGATGTATCGGTGCTCGCGTACTGTCTCATGCCAAATCACTGGCATCTCGTACTACTCCCAAAGACCGGCGGGGCCCTGCCTTCATTCATGAAATGGTTGACCAATACCCACACCAAACGATGGCATGCTGCGAGAGGCACAACGGGGCAGGGTCACCTCTATCAAGGTAGGTACAAATCATTTATCTGCGAAGAGGATGATTACTTCCTCACGCTTGTGAGATACGTAGAACGAAACGCAAAGAAAGCGAATCTCGTGAAGAAAGCAGAGGATTGGAAATGGAGTAGTGTGTGGAGGAGGGAAAAGGGGACTCCTGAACAAAAGAAGCTTCTGTCACCTTGGCCGATCTCAGAACCACGCAACTATCTCACGTGGCTGAACGAAGCGCAGACGCAAGTAGAAGAGGATGCTATCGAAGTGAGCATAGAACGTGACAGACCGTTTGGTACTGACGACTGGCTAATCAAGATAGTGCGAAAGTTCGGACTCGAGTCTACTTTAAGACCTAGGGGGAGGCCTAAAAAAGGTGACTGACCCCTTTTCTCGTGGCGGGCGACAGCAGGATGCACTTCGTGCGCGCTTACAGCGCCTGTCCACTCATTGGGTCTTTTGTTTCGCTCGTACCTCACTCACAAAAGTCCTCAATGAGTCTTGCGCGACATTGTTTTGTTAGAGCTCTGCTCGTTACAAAACAATTAGTACCCTTGTGGTGAAAGTGCTTTGGCACTTTCTCACCCTCTCACGGCGGTAATCCGGGTAGCTGACGGGATAGTTGTCTGAGTGATATACTACCAGCACGGAGATTGGGGAAGTATTACGACACGAAATCATTAGAATAATTGCACCTGTCCCCATTTCCCTAATTACATTTTTTTGGGAAAGAAACATTTCTCTCATTCCACTGGTTCAAAATTGCAATCCTTAGTAGGCACCTGCACAAATGCAGACTTAAACAAAAGATATCCGGACATACAACAAGTGCTTGATGAGGTAGATAAACTCACTAAAGACGACTTATAAGCTTGCCGCGGAAAGGAATGGTGGTAGATACGATTGTTCGTGTATGTAGTTGGTGAGGTACGCACATGTTGAGCAAATTAACATACAAATTATGAAAAAATTAGAAAAAGAAATCGCATTGTATCTCAAGGAGCGTGGATGGGACACCATGACCCCGTCGGACATGGCAAAATCTATCAGCATCGAATCCGCCGAACTTTTGGAACTATTCCAGTGGGGCAATGCGGGGATAGCCGAAACAAAAGCAAACGAGGCGCGTATGCAAAAGATACGAGAGGAACTCGCCGACGTGTTCATTTACTGCTTGGACATGGCGGTATTGCTCGGTATTGATTCGGAGGCAGCCATACGGGAGAAATTAGAGCACAACAAAAAGAAGTATCCCGCGAAAGAGATGATACAAGCAAACAATAAAGGTCATGAAAGATATCTTGAGATCAAACAACAGTATCGCGATGAAAAGCGATTGTAACCATCCTACATTTGGAGATCAGGTGGTTAGTTTTTTTGACTCGCTCCAGATGCCGAAAGGTCTACCCCCCGACGTGGAGGTGGTGTGTCCGTATGGGCACGCGGACGTACGGCAGGCGATGGGGGATTTTTATCACACCTTCTTTAATGATAAAAATCAGCGTGTATTTGTCCTTGGTATCAATCCCGGGCGCTTTGGGTCGGGTATGACGGGCATACCTTTTACCGACCCTGTGGCGCTTGAGAACCACTGTGGTATCGGCAATCCGTTCGACAAGCGGCGTGAGCTTTCATCTGAGTTTGTGTACAAATTCATCGATGCGTATGGAGGTCCAAAAAAGTTTTATACTAACTTTTTCTTGTCCGCCATCTCCCCGATTGGTTTTGTGCGCGACGGCAAGAATTACAACTACTATGATGATTCGGACTTTTGCCAAGCCTTGCGACCACTTATCGTTGAGACTCTGAAAGAGCAAATTTCGTTTGGCGCAAAGCCAGTTGTGATATTGTTTGGCACCGGCAAGAACCAAGCGTTTTTTACAGAACTAAATAGCAAGTATCACTTTTTTGATACCGTGTTTGCACTCGAACACCCTCGTTACATTATGCAGTACAAGCGGAAGCATGTTGATGCGTACGTCAAAAAGTATATGGACGTTTTTTCACAAGCATTGAAAATCGCGACACGGTAATCGTGTCGCGATGAGCGTTCACCCTTGTGACCCCTTGAGTTCGCGCCATAGGTGAAGCGGTACTGCGAATGTCGTTTTGGCGACGCTCCGCTAATCGGGCTTATGGCCGAGCACTTTTTCTGGAATTAAAGCTGTCCCCATTCTCGTCGCCGGCACGTACGAAGCTAAATCAAACACCTCATCTTGGTACATCACACTCCGAAGTGCGTTCTTCTCTTTTGTACGATACTCCGCGATGCGTTTCGCAAGCTCAGGATGTTTCGCGTGCAAGGCATCAATTTCTGCATACGTCACGTCGTGCTTGGACAACTCATACAAAATTCCCTCAACCTCGGAACGGAGCGCATATTCTTCAAAAAAACGGAACAAGTGAGGCGCTTCTGTGGAGATTCTGCTCAGCAAATCTTTCACAGACAAAGTCTTTCCAACTACTGCGTCCCAGTCCTCAGAGAGAATTTTACTAAACTGAGTGCGTTCATCCCGCAAGCACGAAAGCATTTCTTTATATGCAGGATTAATTGTCCGCAACGTTATCGGCGTATCACGGAATTCGGTTGGCAAATACTCGTACAAAAAATCTTTTACGGAAATATGCCCAAAACAAACCTTATACGGGAGCTCGTCTCCTTCAATATAGGTCTGCAATACCTTCTCATCAATTGTTCCGTCCATTTTAATAAGTTGCATACGCCACGACCCACTATCGGAAGTGTTTGTATACCCTGGCACCACCGTAAATTTCATTCTTCGCGCAATGGACGTATCCATAAGCCAGCTTTCTGCCACTACCGCCTGTGTCTCAGGATATTCGCACACAATACTGCGTGCAACTTCACCAAAATCCTTTTGAATCTGCGCAAGGTATGATTCCCCGGTGTATAAGTATTTCGGCTTCAGGTGTACTTGCATAAATGCACCATCGGGAACGTACCCGGTAGCCGTACTCAAAAAAGAGTACGCTTCATTTTCTTCATCAAAATTGAAATACACTGCGGTTGAGGTACCCTCTTCTTTGCCATGCAAAAGATCAGTCCATGTGTAGAGATATTTTGATACACCTTCCACACCTCCTCCGACATACTGCTCATTCACATGCGCAGAAAGCTCATCATACGAGGCCTCAACTCCCTCCTTCTGCAAATCACGCACCAACTCACCAATCAATCCTTCCGACCACGACATTTCTCCATCGATTTTTCTTTTTGTTGCCTGTTCTAAAAAATCTGCAAAACTCTCCTTTCTTTCACTTGCATTGTAGCTTGTGCCATAGCGCAAAATTCTGGCACGCATAAGTGTGTGCGCTATTGCGCATGCCTTATCCGCGAGTGATTCTTTGCAAGATTCCACTGCTTCAAGACTACGCATTTCATGCTTTTCAGTCATAGAGTGTGATATGTGTATATACTACGCACTTCACATGATACTCTTTCACGATATTAAATCAAAATAAGGAATTAGGTATTGGATATTGGAAATGGAGTCCCCATTTCCACATCTTTCCGTGCAGTACGCGTGTGTCTGTCAGTACCAAAAAGCGGACAGGAAAACCTGCCCGCTTACTCTGCCTCGTTGTCCTTGCGTCGATGTAAGCGCCGATACCGGCGCGCCGAAGCACGAAGCATGCGCATGTTTACACGAATGTACCATACGCAGACTCGGTGATACTGGTCACGCACATATGTGCGCAACAGAGTGGCCATAAGACGAGACCATGCGAGCACCACCTTCCCCACAACAGTACGAGTAACTACGCTTGTGAGCGGACCAATCAGAAACTCATACATAAACCGTAACGCTCCGACAACGATAAGCACCGCAAAGACCGTTACTGCAGCACTTATAATACCAAACGTTGCCATGACCCGGTGCATACCATGCACACGCATGAGACGCTCGCGTACGCGCACCACCAGCCGATCTCGATACTGCTCTACACGGGCATTCGAAATGTCCGGATGCATCATGATGTACAGGCGCACCAAGTGCACTACCGTGAGCCGTAGCACAAACCTCACGAGACCTTTGACAAACAACTTTATGCCATGTTTTGCAATGACCGCAAGTGCAAAGACAACGATCGATTGGACTAAGAGCACAGCCGTATATGCGACATCACCGAGTGTTGCCGCAAAACCGTTTGGGGGCATGAGTAACAACACAGCCCCGAACACCACACAGATGAGTATCCGAAGCATGTTTCTCCCCACCTTCCCCCATTAAACCTAATATATATTATAATACTTTTTATATAGATAGTCAATATTTGGAATATTGACGTGTGCCACTCATATTATATAGTCCACTATGGTATATAGCCCCTCCCTACCACAACAGGAGCACCTTCATTGACCGCAAACGATAAAGCACGTTCGTTCGTAGACCACCTGTCCCCTG
>CAZWNC010000035.1:0-6428 GCA_964635195.1 uncultured Candidatus Saccharibacteria bacterium
GCTCCTGGTTTAGATGCACTCATAAATTGCTACACAAGTGATGCCGAAGTTAAAAAATGGCTAAGTGGTCAACCAATTTACACATGGGAGCGGGATAATCCGAAATGCAACTACACAAATGGTAGGGAAGTGTGCGGAGGTTGTGTCCACAGCACTAACTCATGTCACTATGGACGTGGAAGAGGTGATGGAGCAATGGCGGCAGATTTCAACGGAACTAATGAAGCGAAACTTTGCCAAGCGATACATGCGGCACAAGCGAAATGCGGTGGTCGACCGTTGTGTGAGACCAAAAATCCACACACGCATGTCAGTCTTGATACCTGTCCTGGAAAATAATACAAACAGACACATTATGCCATTTGCATCCAAAACGACATTGTTCATAGTACTACTCCTTTTGACTACTAGCATGACTTTCATTTTCTACTTCACCACGTCTCAAAACATCCCCACAGACAGCACAAACGACGCCGCTGATCTGTTTCCAACAAGTGATGACGCTCCTGCCAAGGACACTCCCACCGGTGTAATCGTTTCGCAAGATGATACTTATGTAGATGAGTCCGGAGAACCTGCTAATTCTTTGTTTTCTCAAGGTGGGACAGCGCCTATACTACCACACCAGGTTGACCAGTTGCGTGAAATTATATTGGTTTCCCAAGAGGTGCCGACTCGTGTTGTCGGTGAGCGTTGGTACTTTGTTGCGCACACTCCAATGCACACAACACATATTGTGGTCGTTCCCGATGGAAGCGCGTATGTTGATGTTGTACTCAATCAGGCACCCTACACTATGTCACGCATGTATGCTGAGTCTGAATTCGCACATTTATTCAATGGTGAACGTGACGATTTGTGCGGTTTTCCGTTCAACATACACGTGGATTCAGACCCACTCCTCAAAGAACGAGGGAATCTGGGTCTTGAGTACTGCGGAGCGAATACGCTCGGGGAAAACGAGTAAATTGGCTGTAAAAGCAGTAGTGAGGTTGAAAATTCCCAGAGATTGTGTATACTTACGAGTATGTCCCAGGATCACATCATAAAGCTCCGCAGCACCAAGTCAAAGCACGTTCGGTATGACAACCGAAACAAAAAGCGTGTCCCAAAGAAGCTTGAGCTCAAAAAATACGACCCGACGATCCGTCAAACGGTCGTATACAAGGAGGTTAAAAAATAGCCGGCACCACCTCGGCCGTACGTTCTCACACCTCGTGTAGCGAGGGTGTTTTGTTGTTTTCTTGTGTGTGGTATACTACGTTTCGTTAGCACAGGGCCTATAGTTTAGTGGTAAAATTTTGGTCTCCAAAACCAAAGTCCTCCGTTCGAGTCGGAGTGGGCCCGCACATAACACACAAGCCACAGCATATGCTGTGGCTTGTGTGTTGTTGAAAATGGTGTGCACGATGCCATCACCTTGCACATTTCAATACGGCATCAAAGTCCACAGTCAGTCGTTGTATGTTCGACACATATTCGAGATAAAATGCTATACTACCTACTTATACGAGCCCCCTATGATAGAAGATTTCATCAAGATTTTCAGTCCCGCAGCAATCGCGTTTTTTGTGGGGATACTCATCACGCCGGTACTGACGCACTACCTCTACCACTTTAAGTGCTGGAAAAAAGTGCCCGGGAAGAAAGGCTACGGGGGAGGGGATACTCCCTTGTTCGACAGTCTCCATAAAGAAAAAGACACGGGTACACCACGTATGGGTGGTGTAGTCATTTGGGGTTCGGTACTCATCACGATTGCCGGTATCTGGCTTTTGGAGCGCTATGTCGGCGGGGCTGCGCTCGAGAAACTGGAGTTCTTCTCACGCGGTCAAACCTGGCTTCCCGTTTTCGCACTCCTCACCGGTGCAGTGGTGGGTATTGCTGACGACCTTCTTGAAATCTGGGGAACAGGTAGTCATTTCGCAGGTGGCCTACCGCTCCGCAAACGACTTCTTGCAGTCGGTATGATTTGCGCTTTTGCGGCATGGTGGTTCCATGAAAAGCTTGGCGTGACAGGTGTCTCTGTCCCGTTTGACGGTGTGCTCGAGCTTGGTCCTTTTTTCATACCGTTTTTTATTTTTATCGGTATCGCAGTGTATGCCGGTGGGGTTATCGACGGCATCGACGGTTTGGCGGGAGGCGTGTTTGCGATTATTTTTTCCTCCTACGGCATTATAGCTTTCGCCCAAGATCAGATTGACCTTGCTGCATTTTGTGCGACCGTTGTCGGCGGACTGCTTGCTTTCCTCTGGTTTAACATCCCTCCCGCACGTTTTTACATGTCTGAAACCGGCGTCATGGGTCTTACGTTGGCACTCACTATCGTTGCGTTCATGACAGACACGCTAGGTGGAGGGAAGGGTGTCGCCGTACTACCCATTATAGCGTTACCGCTCGTAGTCACCGTGGCGTCAGATGTGATTCAGGTACTTTCCAAACGGTTTCGTAAAAAGAAGGTATTCCTGATCGCACCGCTGCATCACCACTTTGAGGCACTGGGCTGGCCACCACACCGGGTAACTATGCGGTATTGGGTCGCCTCCGCAATACTTGCGTTTGTGGGCGCCATTGTTGCGCTTGCAGGTATGCCTACTCCCTTATGAAACGCGAAGGTGCACATGTCGATCGATGGCTTTTGATCATCACTGTCACGCTCGTGCTCGTAGGGTTCTTTATTTTCAGTTCCGCGTCACTGGGACTGCTTGCACGGGAGGGAGCCCGCTTTTCCGACGTCGCGCAGTCACAGCTTTTGTTCGGAGTTGGTGGGGGCATGCTTGCACTACTCATACTCTCGCAAATTCGCTACCGCGCGTTAAAACGTCTTGCACCTTACTGTTTTGGTTTTGCGCTTCTCCTTACCGCGCTTGTATTCGTCCCTTTCTTTGGGTATGAGGCGAACGGTGCCCGTCGCTGGCTGTTGATTTTTGGCGTATCGTTCCAGCCTGCCGAAGCACTCAAGGTCGCCTACATCCTCTTCCTCGCATGGTATTACAGCATATTTTATACCCATATGGAGGATATTCGATTTGCCCTCGGGGGTTTATTGGGTGCCCTCTCCCTGTCGGGAATTCTTCTTCTCTTGCAACCGGATACAGGTACCTTCCTGCTCCTCGCACTCTCGGGCGGCGCAATCGTACTCGTTGCAGGACTGCGTGCGCGTCATTTCGCACTCCTTGCCGGTCTTATGGTACTTGGCATACTTGCACTTGTAGCAATGCGCCCTTATCTCCTTGATCGTGTGACCACCTTTCTTGATCCCGCACAAGATCCGACCGGCTCGGGCTACCAGATCAAGCAAAGCTTGATTGCAGTGGGTTCCGGTGGTGTGCTTGGTCGAGGGTACGGTCAAAGTGTGCAGAAGTTCAGTTACCTCCCGGAGCCTACCAGCGACTCGATTTTTAGTGTAGCGGCAGAAGAGTTCGGCTTCATTGGAAGTGTCTCCATACTCTTACTTTACATTCTTTTTGCGGCACGCGGACTACTCATCTCACTACGCGCCCAAGATAGATTTGGTGGACTTACGGTCGTTGGAATTGTTATACTGTTAGTATCGCAATCGTTCATGAATGTTGCTTCCATGATAGGTTTGATGCCACTTACCGGTGAACCGCTTGTATTTATGAGTCATGGTGGCACCTCACTCATGTTTGCGCTTGCAAGCGTCGGAATAGTACTTAATGTCTCACGGTACCAAAAAGTGTTTGCAAGAAATTTTGCACGCAACACATCATCTAAACGCACTGTATGAAAATTGTCTTAACAGCAGGGGGGAGCGGGGGGCATTTTTACCCCCTCATTGCTGTTGCCGAGGAATTGAATGAACTGGTGCGTGAGCGAAACTTAGTTCAGCCGGATCTCTACTTTCTTTCAAACAATCGCTTTGACGAAGGGCTACTCTATCAAAACAGCATCCAGTTCCGACATGTTCCCGCTGGAAAAATGCGAGTGTATTTTTCATTTCGAAATGTGTTTGACTTTTTGCAAACCATGATCGGTCTTCCGACCGCACTCTGGCAGCTCTACCGAATTTATCCGGACATCGTTTTCAGTAAAGGGAGCTACGCGTCGGTACCTGTTGTGTATGCGGCACATCTTTTGAGGATACCCATTTTCATTCATGACTCCGATGTAAAGCCGGGTCGAGCAAATATTTGGGCTGGCAGGTACGCGACCCGCGTCGGCGTGAGCTATCCTGATGCTGTCCAGTATTTTCCCTTTCCCGATCGAGTGGCGTGCGTCGGTAATCCAGTCCGTAAAGAAATACGTATTCGACAAACCAAAGATGCACACCTGCATTTCGACTTCTCCCCCACAATAAAGACCATCCTTGTTATGGGTGGCTCGCTCGGCGCAGAACATATCAACACGACACTACTGCAGGCACTACCGGAGCTTCTCACGCGCTACCAAGTAATTCATCAAGTTGGTAAAGGTAATCACGATGCATATAAACAAATAGCCGATGTTCAGCTCCAGAATCATCCCAACAAAGCTCGGTACAAAGTGTTTCCCAATCTTACGACGCTCGATATGCGCATGGCATCGGGTGCGGCTGATTTGATTGTTTCCCGTGCCGGCTCGGGCTCGATCTTTGAGATCGCGCAATGGGAACTGCCTGCGATTCTTGTCCCCATTCCGGTGACGGTGAGCAGAGATCAGCGCGAAAACGCGTATGCATACGCACGTGCGGGGGGTGCAGAAGTACTCGAGCAGCACAACTGCACGCCCCACGTCTTGATATCTGAAATAGACAGACTCTTTGCAGATCCTGACATGCTTGCTCGCATGCGTGATGGGGCAAAACATTTCCAACGACCCGATGCTGCACGAACAATAGCGCAAGAAATACTTCGAATAGCTGCCGAACATGAGCGAGACTAATTACACGATTCACCATGCCACAAACAAAAGTCATTACACGCATAGCACCGAGCCCCACCGGGTACTTCCATATCGGTACCGCACGCACCGCGCTGTTCAATTTTCTCTACGCACGCCACATGGGAGGGACATTTCTTGTGCGTATTGAAGACACAGATCGTGCACGCAGCACACAAGAATTCGAACTGGACATTTTAGATGGAATGAAACAGCTCGGTCTCACGTGGGATGGGTTCGTCCGCCAAAGTGAGCGAGTGATGACACATCGCACCTATTTACAATCCCTTGTTAGTGCGGATACGGCATACATCTCAAACGAACCGGCAAAGGACGACCCGACACGTATGGTGAATGTCGTGCGCCTGCGTAATCCTGGGAAGAAAGTTGTGTTCCATGACGAAGTGCGAGGTGACATTACGTTCGATACCACGGAGCTTGGTGACTTCGTCATCGCCCGCTCACTCGACGACCCCCTCTACCACTTTGCGGTTGTTGTCGACGATGCAGATGCGGGAGTGACCCACGTCATTCGAGGAGAAGACCACATCAGCAACACACCTCGCCAGATTCTCATTCAAGAGGCGCTTGGCTTCTCGCGCCCGGTATACGCACACTTACCCCTCATACTGGCACCGGATCGGAGTAAAATGAGTAAGCGCAAAGGTGCCACCGCGGTACGACAGTTCGTCGCGGATGGTTTTTTACCGGAAGCGCTTGTAAACTTCCTCGCACTCCTTGGATGGAATCCGGGAAATGATACCGAGATTTTCTCGCTCGAGGAACTGGTATCTGTTTTTTCATTCGAAGGATTACAAAGAAGCGGTGCGGTGTTCGATATCGAGAAGCTCAAGTGGCTCAACCGTGAACACCGGAAACGACTTTCCACTACAGACCTCCGCACCTCTTTACTGCAATCCTTAGCAGAGCATCCCGCGCTCGTACAAACGCTCGCTGCCTCAGAGCGAGCCTGTGACGACCTGCTTGAACGATATGCGACCACCGGGGAGTTACGTCAAGCTATAGCGGCGGGTGAGTACTCTTTTTATGTAAGTGATCCTGAGATCAATCCCGCACAACTCGTATGGAAAAAAGATCCTACGCCCGAGCGTACCGCTGCACGACTTCGACATGTCTGCACACTCCTTACTGAGCTTCCGTTCGATGCCTTCACCTATGACCGTGTACGGCAACTCATTGAACCATACGCCGAAGCTGAAGGGAAGGGGAATGTACTGTGGCCGCTTCGTTACGCGCTTTCCGGCCGAGAACGCTCTCCCGACCCATACCTCCTCCTCGAGGTTTTGGGAAAATTACAATCATGTGCGCGTCTAGAACGCGCCTTGACACTGCTTACCGACACTTCCGTATGAGACTGTACCCTCTAAAAACCTCAACCCGTGTTACGCAAGGTGTGCTTGCGAGCTCCTTTGTGTGTGTACTTTTTACACTCTCGGTCTTTTTCAGTCCCCAGCCCACTGAAGTGGCGGCAGAGGAAACCGTCACTGAGCTCCGTGCAAAGATCGAGCAAGGTCAGGCGGAACTTC
>CAZWNC010000036.1:0-6388 GCA_964635195.1 uncultured Candidatus Saccharibacteria bacterium
GTCATTTTGTCCCTAATCAGATTCCTCGAAAGAGTCCGTGACATGGCGTCGGGACCGTCCCCCATGCTCGTAACTCAATCAAAGTCCGTTGTTGTCATCCCTTTGCGGCGGATGACAACTTGGGTCGTGCGACACCGAACAAACGCACGACTTGCAGTAGCAACAAAGGTACTTCTGATCCGGGTGCTACACCCATGATCAACCTATATTCTCGTCGTTTCAAAGTAGTCCACCGGCGCCGGTGGATAAAAACCCGCCCGTTGTCGCAGAATCCTGAACAGCCGGCACGATGGCCGTGCGGCGACCGACCCGGACGGGAAAGAAGATACCACGCAGGTGACAACCTCTTTCCCATCCGGAACGAACTTCCTATCAACTGTGAGTATTATAGCAGATTCTAATAATTTGTCAAGCATTTTTCTTCTTTTTCTGGATACTTAATATAGGTATATTTTGAGGCATGTTTTTGCGAGTGCCCTCAATTTTCATATACGGACTAGCGTCATCGCATTAAACGGCGCAGGTCTTCGTTAGCGATACACGTCCCTGCGATGTTTAATACGCAAGATAGTGAGTATACACACCCTACCCTCCGCATCGAGTATGAAAATGACACGATAGTCACCAATGCGATAGCGGTACTTGCCTGCCAGCACTCCGGCGAGAGGTTTCGCACGCACGAGTGGATCGGGCAACTCAGCATTCTCTGCTATTTTGTGTACGATACGCAACGCCACTCTCTTTTCAAGTCGCAGGAGGTCTTTTCGTGTATCGGGCGAGTAAATAATGAAGACATCTCGCGCCATACGTTTTGTTATGCCAATTCTCGGAGAATCTCATCCTGTGTATAGAACTTCCCTGCGCGTACATCCTGCTCAGCCTTTGTAATCTGTGCAACAAACGTATCCAATGTCTCGTCCTCTGCAAATGCCCGCACCTCAAAGAGCGGTTTGCTACGATTCATTACCACAAAACGCTTATTCTCGGTACGCGCGCGCTCTGCGTAGTCGGAAATATGCGCACGAAATTCCTTAATGCCGACAAATTGTGTATTCATGTCAGAAGTGTACCTAAAGTGTACACTTTACGCAAGTATTCCACTCCCATCCCTGCCAACCGCAAACGATATCGCAACCTCCTAAAAACAAACGCAGAAACACCACTGTTTTGGGTGGTGCGGGCACACTCGTAAGAGAGACAGTCTACAACCGTCTCAAAATGTATGGAGCATTACAGCTACAATTCGGGCATGAAACAGATTTCGACACTGTGTGTCACGTCGATTTTGAGCGGACGCTCATGTCCAGCCCATGTAGCTTAAGAAGAAGCCATCCTATCCCTTAAGACACCTCGGCTGAACACCGAGTTTTTTGTTCAGTAATGCGTTCTTTCACAACCAAAGCGAGGTACCTCTCATGTCCAATGAAACAACTCAACGCATCGTGTTCCGTACCGGCAAGCGTGTCGTTCTGCGTCCCTTCCACACAGAAGACGCGCCACTTCTCACCAAGTGGATCAACGACCCGGAAGTCACCAAGTATCTCGAACAGTCGTACCCCACGACCTTCACACAAGAGACGGACTGGCTCAAGGCACTCGGGCAGAACAAGGATAGCGTCGTGCTCGGGATTGAGCTCATCGGTGGGCCTCTCATCGGATCGATGGGGTTGCACCGCATCTCGTGGATCAACCGCACCGCGACAAGTGGCGCTTTTATCGGTGAAACAGAGCACCAAGGACAAGGCTACGGCACCGAAGCCAAGATGCTTCTGCTCGAGTACGCGTTCAACACGCTCAACTTGCGCAAGGTATGCTCAACAGTCCTTGCTTTCAACGGCCGAAGCCAGCGCTACAATAAAAAGTGCGGGTATGTGGTCGAGGGTGTACAGCGATCACAGATGTTCCACAATGGCGAGTACCATGACCTGATACTCATGGCCGTGTTTCGCGATGACTGGCTTCCTACATGGAGAGAGTATCATAAGCAGTAGCGTGCATTAGAGGCGACCTGTCGGCCGCCTCTATACTTTTACCAACACACAACAACACATACTCCGGTTGACACTCGTTGAAAAGTGACGATTCGGCTTATTTTTCTATAACAATGACCGTATCGTTTGTCATTGAACGAAGGATGTGTACATGACAAAACCCAATGACCGTAGTACAGTGTTGTGAGTTAGTTCTTGCGTGGTGGTTCTTCTACTTTATTAGGAGAACGAAATGACGATTTATTCTCGCGATACTATTGTTCGTGCGGCACATGACCGTGGGATGACTCTCAACGGTCATATTCTCGGAAGAAAAGATGTTCATCCAAACATTTTGCGCAATTATGCAACATCTGTACTCAAGGATGACTATCTCGTAAAAAAATTCATAAGTTATGTTAGGCACCTCCATCGTGGGGGAAGTTCAAAAAAATGAATGGTTGCTTATTCCTTAAGAATTCAAGTAAGGACAGGCACAGATTGAGATACATTTGAAGTAAAAACACCGAAGACATAAAAAATTAAGGGACCACCCCTTGAACCAACCAAGCCGGCGCAAGCCGGCTTTTTATAACACAATGAACTCCAGTAGAAATATGCGCGCGATACGAAGTCCACGATCACACAAGAAGCAGATCCCATATCCACCGCACCCGTGCTTTGTGAGTGCCTTTGTTGATGAGGACAATTGCAAGATCGACAGTCCACTTGGCTTCAGGCTTGACGCATTTTTCCGCCAGGTACGTTTGCAACGCGCGTGCCATGCGTGCCCGCTTACGGGCATGCATATGATCTTCAGGGCGATGAATATCAGCTCCATCCTTGGGCCATTCGTCGCCACACCACGACCCCGCCTTCACCTCTATGAAGTGAAGGACACCGTCCTTTTGTGCAACAATATCGAGCTCTCCCCATTTTTTCCTGTAATTGCGTTCCAAAATAAGGTATCCCCGGTTTTTCAAATATCCCCATACGATATCTTCACCGAGCCGTCCGATAGAAATGTGCTCACACAGTGCCATATTCTTGTAAGGTACATGTCCTTTATCCCCATATGCACAGAGTTATCCACAGATATGCACTATTCGACCCATATGCGCGGGTGACACAAGAGCCCTTGCCTCTACAAGTCTCGAGGTGGCACTCCGTAGGGTGTAGGAGCTTGACGCGGTACTCCGTTTTTGAGCAATTTTTCTAATGAGCGTACGCGAAAAGTTTTGCTTGCTACATGAAAGCGCAGTACTACTCTTGTTACATGATTCTCCACGCGAGCAAAGCAGTTTCCCGCACAAACACAAAGCGCCCCGAAAGGGCGCCCTGTATGTGTGCGGGTAGGGAGAATCGAACTCCCGTCTGCTCCATGGCAAGGAGCCATCCTACCACTAAACGATACCCGCGTAACCGATACCGTAAGTTTTATCATACTTCACCCACGTACACAACCGAACATGGGGTAAAAATAGGCGTTACATACCATTTTCGCAAGGGTGTAAGTATCTTGCACACACCACGTCTCCAAACTCGGTTCCGCATACAGACGAGTGTCAGTATGCAGTGCACTGCAACACACAATATACGTACCTTCAGGAGAATTACCATGAACAAAGATTTTGAATGCGAGCTGCCTCAGCAACAACAGCAATCTGTCGGAGACAGCGAAATTGGAAATACTCCTCCAACAGAGGAAGAGCTACGCGATGTCGATCACGTAGTCGCATGGCTCAGCGACAATTAAATTCGCACCAGCCTTAGCCCGCTTACTCCCCCACATCTCACTTTGAGTTGTGGGGGTTTTATCGGGTATGCCGTGGCACTAGTAGTAGGCATGTTGATTACCCAGTAGCGTGCTGTGAAGCGATTACTCCTTCCAGCCACATCCGAATATCCATTCCCCAACCAGCTTCTCGTGCCACACGCAACAAGTGATTTACCAGAGCGACAACACGAGTGCTTTCTACTCGCTCAGCGACATCCGCCTTGTGGTCCACCACGATGACGAGATCTCGAAAAGCAACAAGGTCAACCTGTTCAAAACAAAATGATGGTGGGAGAAAGTTTAGACGAAGGTCATAATCGGCAAGAAAAGTGAGTACCTGTCGAGCATATTCCGAAAGGCCTTTCGAAACATCAGTGGTAGTAAGAATCTCAAGCTTAATCTGCGCATCACGTGCATGTGAGACGCAATGCTCGAAACGCATCATACGCTCCTTCGAGGTCGAGAGTGCTGCCACCAACATTGTGGCACGTTCGCCTGCATGTGCATGAAATGCTTGTTCTATCATGGGATGCATCGAATCGTGGCCACAAAATACCGTCGCAATGTCGCAAGAAAAGGTAGGGGTGGCGTACTCAGATGCTGGTTTGGTGAGCGGAGTGCTTTTTTCCTGCTCTACTGAGAGACTCCCTGTCGAAGACGTCGTTCGAAGACGTTTTTCAAGTTGTCCAAGATTGTCAGCAACATCGAGAAGCTTTACGGAATACTCCTGATGCCCACCGACCCGTTCTTTTTCAACAAGCTTTTGATCGACGAGTCTGCGAACGATTGCGTCCACTGTAGTGCGCGAGAGCCCCGCTCGTGACGAAATTTTCGTCATATTCATACGACCGAATGTGGCCAACACAGTGAATACTCTCACTTCTTTATCGTTGAGACCAAGAAACTTGAATTGATCGACAAGAAAGCCCATAAAGTAAGTATACGTATGACGCTATTTTCGTCAAAGTTTTTTTCCACCTATATTTTCAGATGGACTGACTACTTTTGCAATCAAGAACCGCCACCCACAACCGAGCGAAGGGGTACGGCTGATTACACGACGCACGTAACGTTCTGAAAACCAGGTGTTTTTCAGAATTTCCTTATGTCACATCAAGTACCGTGCGGCAAAACCGCGGCGAATACGAGCGCTCGGAAAGGACCGGATTAGAAACAGCGGTTGCATTGACGACGAATACGTACTTCACGCCCCCAACATAAGTACCACTGTATTCCGTATACTCACATCCTACTCAAACCTCTCAAACGTAAACCACGTCATGGTGCCGACGGGGATGCCGTACCGGTCTTCGATGACCTTGCGAGGGTTGTCGGTGACCGCGTCCACCCACTCAAGGCCGAGCTTGTGCGCCGCATCCTTAAGCGCTTGCTCGCTTTCGCCCTCGAGCTCCACGTAGGTGGGTATCCGTGGCCACGTGTCGATGTCGACCATCACTCCATCAAGCATGAATGTGTGGCGTAGTTTTTGCTGGTGACGGTATGCCGGGTAGCCCAATGCTTCAAGGAACAAGAGGGCGGTCTGCACACTTGGCGCCTCGAACTCATACTCGATTGTACCATCAACCGTATCCCCACCCGGGCGATCCTTGTATGACAATTTGACTCGCTCACCCACCTTGCGTACACGCAGTATCTTGGTGCCACCATCACGCCATAGTAGATCCTTATCGTAACAAATCACCTCCTCCAACATCTTCTCGCCTTCATCCACTGCGCCAAACTCATGTAGGCGGGCAATAAGGGCGTCTTTATCTATTTCGAGAAAGCGGACCTCGATTTCTTGGTGGTTGGTCATGTGAATCTGTTTACTGCTCCCCATTCCACTCCTCATGAAACTCTTTTAAAAACTCTTCCATATGCACATGTCGTTCTTGCGCGAGTCTGCGTGCCGTTTCGGTGTGCATCTGATCAGCTATTTTTAATAGCTTCTCATAAAAATGGTGCAGAGTCGATGGAGCACACTCGCCGGTATACTCGCTCGAAAAAGGTTGCTCGGGGTCGTACAGTGGTCTGCTCTTGTATCCACCATACGCGAAAGCCCGCGCAATACCAATAGCGCCTATGGCATCCAGTCGGTCGGCATCCTGCACGATACGCATTTCGAGTGAATCGAACACCGTATTCCCCGCATGGCTTTTGCTCCAGGACATGTGGGTAACGATATTAACCACGTGCTCCACCACGTCATCCGCAAGCCCCTGCCCCACAAGCCACTCACGCGCCATCCGTGGACCCTTTTCGCGGTCACCACCGTGCAGTTTGTGATCTGTAATATCATGAAGGAGCGCCCCAAGCTCGACTACAAACCCGTCAGCACCCTCCTCATGTGCGAGCACAAGCGCTGTATTCCGAACTCGTACGCTGTGCCACCAGTCATGCCCCGTACTCTCATTACCGAGAGTGGTACGAACAAAGGATTCAGTGTCTGCAATTACGCTACTTTTCATTGTCGTATTCTATCACAGGTGTTCATTCATTGGAGTCAAGCAACCTAATGATACGGCCATTGTAGTCACGAGTTGTGGAGTCGTTTTTTGCGTTTCAAGTTAAAAAGTCAAATCACAATCGACCCCCACACAGCCAATACACACCCCACCAAATCCCGAGGTGCTTACGCCAC
>CAZWNC010000037.1:0-6380 GCA_964635195.1 uncultured Candidatus Saccharibacteria bacterium
GTCTGCCAGAAAAAACTTTGAAAGAAAAAGCGATTACACAAGCCCTCACTCGTGTAAGTACAGTATACATACAGGGTGCCGTGAGTAGCGTGTATCGAGTGTTGATAACTAACCGAGCGCAATCTCCGCACGCATCGTACGTTATCTTCTTTACATGTGACATATCAAGACTATGATGGCAATTTGAAAAATAAACCTTGCCCTTTCAGTGCTCTTTAAGGAAGTGGTCGGCAAAGCATGGGGACTCAATCACTTCATTACAGAGAAGCGACTTTCGATATGTAATACTTTCCTCGAATAACCCTTTCGGTATCACACTCAGGTTTGTCTCCCACCTCCGCCCGCGCTTCGAGAAATACATAGCATTGCTCGCAAAGACAGCAAGTCAGACAGGTTGAGAATGTCCTGTTGCAGCCACAAAAAACGACAGAGGTACCGGCGACTGGGCGGAAAGTATCTATAAAGGACTGTACTTCTCTCAAAAAATTTACAGAGATGTACTATTTTTCAGGATTTACGAGCACGAAAATCAAGAGATGATTCTTAGGATGGATTGAAGACAAACGTTGAGAGTGTTGAAGCGGAGATATCTCGTATAAAACAGCTGACTTTTGCTGCTAACCGCTATTAAAAAGCTTGATATCTCGCCTAAACGCGATATTAAATGTCTGCGTATACGTGTAATATATTATTTTCAACATAAAGTACGGCTTGTTTAAACTCAAAACTGTGTGTCTGAGTATTTTCTCTGACAATTACTTTATCATTTTCAAGATACGTAATAAAATTAATATGATATGGAAGTATGTCAAACGATCCATTGGCATTGCTCGAGGAAACAGACTCAGCATCACCTTCCCAAACGACTTCCGCTGCTCTGTTAATGCGGACTTTTAATTTAGGATGTTCCGGGGCTGCCTTCGAGACATTCATATTCTTTTTTTTCAGTTTGAACTGAGTGATCCACAGTAAAGCATTTGGTCATCCGGCATATTGTCGAATGTGCCGCCAAGAATTCCGGCAATATCACTGACTGTCTGACGCATCGGGACTCTAACGCCCTTGCGACCTGTCTGTATTTCAGTACTAAAGAATGGTTGCGTGAGGTAGTTGAGTATTTTCTGCCCCCTTTCAAATTGAATTCTTTTTTCTTCGGAAAGTTCGTCTTTGCCCACAATACTGACTATTTTAACAAGGCGCTCGTGTTCAGAAAGTATTTCGTACGTTTTTGTAACTGTTTCGTAATGCTTAAGACCAATCACGTTTCTGTCAATCATCTGTGAACGTGAGCGAATAAAATCAACTGCGGGAAAACGCCCCTGCTGTGCAATAGGCCTGCTTAAAACGAGCGTCGCATCGACGTACGGTACAGTTGCGGAAATTGTCGGGTCTGCCATTTCGTCAGCAGGAACATACATGGTTTGGACTGAAGTAACGTACTGTGTATCATTGCATTTTAATCTATCTTCAAAACAAGCAATGTCTGTCTGCAGCATAGGTTGATAACCAAATTCTGATGGCATTTCACCCGCAATGCTACTCAACTCACTCCCGGCTTGCAAAAAACGATACACATTGTCTACGAACAGTAGCACATTTCTCTGCTCCTCATCACGAAAATATTCGACGAGCGTTGTTGCTGCATCAGCTGTACGGAACCTGACTGCCGCGTTCCTGTGTATTGCGCCTAACACAAGCACCACTCGATTCAACGCACCTGATTCTCGCAACCACTGCCAGAGCTCATGTCCCTCGCGAGACCGTTCACCGATTCCTGCAAAAATAGCCGCACTGCTTTCATCCTGCAGCATACCCTGTAAGAGTTCGTTCAGAAGCACCGTCTTCCCAACTCCTGCTCCACCGATAAGTAGCATTTTCCCGCCCTTTGGAATTGGGGTAAAAAAATCTATGACCTTAATGCCCGTCTCCAACACTTCGGGTTTTTTATAACCACCTTGATATGTTTTAACATCCGGTGCATGTATCGATCTCCATGTAGGAGTTGCAATCGGACCTTGTCCATCTTCAGGTTGGCCAAAAAGATCAATTGCTCGCCCAAGAACCCCAGCGCCAACCGGAACCATTATCTCCTGCCCCGTCGAAAGTACGACATCTCCTCGGCATACACTATTGTTATTCGAAAACATTAAACACTTCAATAACCTATCATTTTCATAGACATATGCTTCGAATCGAACAGATTCATCATTTTCCTTGAACAGTAATTCACGAAGAGGTGGTCGGTACGAATTTTCACACACAACAGTCATGACCTGCCCCTGTACATCACGCACATGCCCAACCAATCGACGAGCTACTTGTTCTGTGTTAGCCATTCTGAATATCCGGTTATGCTTTCTAATAATCTGGTGTTCATAAATACCGACACCTCGCGCTGCAAATTTCGACGTTCTGTTTGAAGAAGCGCGTATGCTGCAGTATCGGCCATATCCATTCGCAGCAAGCGCGTCGCCACACGAGAAAGTTCTGTTTCAAGCAAAATGCGATCAAACAATACAGCCCGCACCTGTGAGAGGAAGAAGCGCTGGACTCGAATTAGGTCTGGCTCAAGTACAAATTTGGGGATATCTGCGTCCACAATCTTACCCATCCGTTCCTTTTTAGGCCTGAAAGAAACATCAACAGTCTCCGCCTTCTGTTGGTATATGCTGATGAATCTTGGGTAGGTAATATATACCCTACCGTAGAGTGCAATATCTTCCATGAATGCCCTTACTTCATTTGGGTCTGGTGTGTCTTCCTCAAACGAAACGAACTGGGTATTTGTGTGTTTTGCCTTTGTACTCTGCCATATCTCGTATCCCGTTTTACCGATAACCATCCCGGTTTCGCCTGAGCCTATGGTGCTCTGAAATAATCGCATAACATCATAATTGAGCGAACCATAAAAATGTCGATTCGTTGTGTATGCCACATGTAAGACTTTTTTATTGGTGAGAATTTTCTTTTCCGAAGAAGATTCATCCACTTGTTCCGCAATGCGCCACACGAGTTCATACAGTCGCTCGAGTTCATCGTAAAATGATGTATTTCTCGAAAAACGAGCCGTGAGATCGCGCAGTGCTACAGCGCTAATATCTCTGAGAGTGGCAGCAACGTATTGAACGCTTTCCGTATCCACAATATTTTGTTTTTTCGATTTTATGTTCGACATATTTTTGTGCAGAGCGAAACGTGCTCTTTCTCAAGAAATGCCAGAAACGATGTTAGTGTTGCTTCTTCTTCGACTGCACGCAGCAATTCATTGTACGTCCCATGTGAAAGTATCGCTTCAGAAAGTGCTGAAACCAGTGTATTCGTCCAAGCGACACCCTTCGCATCGAATGTGGTGAACGGAAGCGATACAAGCACCGCCTGGACTGTAATTGGCAACTGCGCACCCTCCACTTGAGTAAGGAGACTTTGAAGGATTCGCCCGGTCTCAAACACCTGGCGTGAACCCTCTGACAACTGACCGAACTGCGCGATACGCTCTTGTTCACGTGCACTTGCCATCGCCGAACTCACAGCAGTCGAGAGTTGTTTCAGTACCATAGTTTGCGTATGTTTTCCAACACGTGTTACCGACTCACTGTCCAGTATTGGTGGAAAAATGCCTTGCGCATACAATAGCGGCGAGAATGAAAGATGCCCATCAGTGGTACCCATGATATTGGTTGTAATTAAATCGGTATAGCTGTCCATGTTTGTCTGAATAATCGGCAGCATAGTAATCGAACCTTTTTCAGCAAATGAACCCGCGCGCTCAATCAAATGCGCTTGTTGAAAGAAAATATCACCTGGATAGGATTCTCTTCCCGGTAGACGACCTTCCAAAAGAGCCATCTCGCGAAGATATTTTGCATGTGTATACAGATCATCGAGAACGATCAACACGTCCTTACCGGACGACGCATACCATTCAGCAACCTGCATACCTACAGCAGGGGCTATGCCATGCATTGGTGCTATGTCACGCGCGGTAGTTGCAATCAGGATTGTAAATCTCTTTGCGTCAGTCTCAAAAAGGCTATGTGCAATCCTCTGCACCTCTGAAAGATGCTTTCCAATCAGTACATAAATACAAACAATATTTTTTGCTTGTATTTGATACAACATCACTTCACGGGCAAAGGCGCTTGTTCCACTTTGTGGAGGACCCATCAGTAACTGACGCTGTCCCATACCAATCGGGAGTACCACGTCAGTGAGCGCATATCCTGTGTGTAATTGCTGCACGATTTTACCCCTATTTCTAATCGTGCCCGCCTCTACGTATGGCAATAGATGTGTATTTTTCGGGGGTAGTGCGGAGCCTCCATCAATAGGGTCACACAGTGGACTGACAACGCGTCCGAATAAATGATTCCCGAGATACATTTGATACGTTTGCTCGGTCAGAAAAAAGTGCTCACCAGGGACTACAAAAGCATTGTCAAGAAGCGTTGCTTCAATTGCATCATGTTTGAGCGCGGAGGTAAGTGCACGGACTCCGTCCTCACGAACAATGACATCGTTTATACGAACACTGGGTAGACCCTCAATTGTGACGTGGTACCCCTTTACCGCCCGAACAATCCCGATTTCACGCTGTAACACTGTCATATTCATGTTGTAGATATACTATTGAAAGCAGACACTATCTGTTCATGCTCTTTGCGTGCGTAATACCTGAATGAAAAATCGTGGTACACATTTTGCCACACAAAAGAACATCCTCCGGCCGTACTTGAATCAATACGAATATTCAACATGATATTCGGCTGCACATTGGATCGGAACCATTCTCCAAATCTTTTTACATGTATCTTTGAAAATCGAATAGGGACATATACGGTCACCGTAGGTAATCCCACTATTTCTTCTTCTACTGTATCTAATGCTTCATACACAATAATGGGTTGCAAGGCGGCCTTTTCAAAATCACGCAACCACTCTGAGATCGCTTCCATACTGTCATCGTCAACGTCCTGCGCGACGTCTCGTAAACCAATTTCTGCACCCGCTTTTTTTTTCTTGTACAATACCGCATCGTAATACTTGCGCATAGCGACAATACGAACCGATAAATCGTCGGTAGTGTAGGTATTCCTTAAAATGATACTGATAATTCGAACCAACATACCTCAAATAAATATCCCACGCTCTTTTGCTTCCTCCAAAGAACGGTACACAAAATCTGAATGATCCTGCATTGACATTTTTTTCTGTAGCACGATTTCCACTGTTTCCTCAATCAACGTGATGATCCTTTCGTCAACAAGTCGCATGCGTGCACTTCGATATTGTGCCAACTCATTTGCAATATGTGAAAATTCACCTGCAACACTTTGATGCAAAACTCCATTCAATTCTTTTGCCACCTCGGCGATGGAAGATGCGGTATCAGTACCAATTTTTTGCATTTCGCGACGTACGATATCTGCATTCTTATCAGCCTCATTTACCGCTGCTTCTTCAAGAGCTACAGCGAGATGCTGTATTCCTTTTTGAACATTTTCAATCTCTGTTGCCAATTGTTCAAAAAGCGCACTGGACTGATTGGTAAACGCGTCCATGCTGTGTCTCGCCTCATCCGCATTTGCAGCCACTCGGGATTCGATGTTTTGGAGCCGTTCCACAAACGCACTGGTTGCCCGCATATGCTCTCGTTCTATTCCGTAAGACAACTCTTTCATGGTGCTGTCGAGCCTCGTTCGATACGCATCTATGAAGAGTTTGATCTCATGTCCATCCTCGCTTAGCGCCCTGAGACGATCTTTCTCGATCGCCACGCGAAGTTCCTGGGCTTGTACGGTTGCCTCGGCTACAATGGTGCGCGCGCGATCTTCCGCTTGTGACAGTATAATTTCCGCCTCCTTCGGACCAAACGAGCGGCGCATGGCAGATCGGACATTCTTGAACAAAACTGCGAGAAGGAAGCAAGCGAGACAGAGGAGCAGCAGAATACCTGTGAGCAACAGTGTAAATCCGTCCATGGTGAAAAACGACATAGGTATATTATAAAATTATGCAAGCATGATTATCATACCGATAATCAAACCCGTTCCACCGATAACAACAATCATGAACGTGTTCCACACTATGAGCGATTTTATTTGTTGATGTGCCATAGGATTTCTTCCAACCGCTGCAATACTTTCCTTAAAGAATCCACCGAACCTGCGAATCGCAAGAATGAAAGCCGCCAACGTCACTAAAGATCCGACCGAGTAGCGCACGAACATGAATGTATTACCTTCACTCTGAACACTTGTCTTCTCAATCAACCACTTCTCAAACTCTTCTCGCTCTACGTAATCCTGCTCATTCTTGGTATTTTCTGCGACGTCGGTAACCGCCACATCCTGATGCCCGATTTGCAATGCTACGGTGATTCG
>CAZWNC010000038.1:0-6077 GCA_964635195.1 uncultured Candidatus Saccharibacteria bacterium
AGACCATTCGGGGGCAAGAGTGGGCACGAAACGCAGACTTACTTATTCTCGACGAACTTCACAAAATGAAGGATTGGAAAAATTTCCTGAAGGGTGTGTATGATACTAAGCCGGAGGGAATGCGGATGTTGGTGACAGGGAGTGCTCGTTTGGAGACATACCGACGTATGGGCGATTCGCTTGCGGGACGTTATTTTGCGCACCACCTTATGCCGTTTTCTCTTTCAGAGTTAGAGAAACAGGGTGTTGATACAGAGTATGCGTCGGTAGATCGCTTACTCATGCGTGGTGGTTTCCCCGAGCCATTTCTGGCGGTTGATGCGGTTGATGCGGATCGGTGGCGCACATCGTATATTGATTCGCTTACGCGGACTGACGTGTTCGATATTGAGAATATTCACAATATGCGCGCGATGGTCGATGTGTTTGAATTGCTGCGTCACAAGACGGGGTCGGTCGTTTCGTACACTGGTATCGCTCGTGATATTGGTGTTTCGCCCACCACTGTGAAGAAATATGTGGAAGTACTGGAAGCGCTGTACATCATTTTCTTGGTAAAGCCGTATACCCACAAGATTGCGCGAGCTATTTTAAAAGAACCAAAAGTGTATTTTTACGATACGGGTCTGGTAAAGGGAGACGATGGAGTGCGGTTTGAGAACCTTGTCGCGGTGTCGCTTCTGAAGCATCAAGCTGCACGTAACGATTTGAAGGGTGAACGAAATCGACTTGCATACGTGCGTTCAAAAAGCGACAAAGAGATCGACTTTGTCTTGGTGAATTCAGAAAACGAACCGGAGCTTTTGGTCGAGGCAAAGCAAAGCGAGACGCATGTTGCACCAAACTTGGTATATTTTGCAGAAAAGTACGCAGTACATGGTGTGCAGGTAGTGCAATATCTTGATCACGAACGTCAAGCAACCTCTACGGTAGAGGTTCGCGATGCACGAGGTTTCCTGTCCACTTTGTCATAGTCCTGTTTCAGTTTTCAACGTCATTCTCCATATCCCCTTTGCTTTCCATATGTATATAGATATCCACACCCACGTAAATCTCTCTGCCTTCAGGGACGACTTTGACGTCGTTACACACCGTGCGCTCGATGCAGGAGTGTCGATGGTGAATGTTGGGACGCAGCTGGACACGTCGCGTCGCGCGGTAGAGTTGCTCGACCTGTATGCCGAGGGGGTGTATGCGACCGTAGGTTTGCACCCGATTCACACAAGTCCGAACTTTCATGATGAGGACGAAGTGGGCGTGGACGGTAAGTCGTTTTACACCAAAGGATTGGAGTTTGACTCCAATCAATACAAAGCGCTTGCGGTGCACCCGAGAGTGGTCGCGATTGGCGAGTGCGGGCTTGACTACTATCGCGACCCGACCGACGAAGAAAAGAAAAAGCAGATTGAAGCGTTTGAGGCACAGATTGCGCTTGCAAACGAGGTGGGAAAGCCCTTGATGCTACACCTCCGGAGTGGAAAGGGGGGTAACGCGTACAAAGACGCGTACGAGATACTGAAGCGTCAGGCAAAGGTGCCTGGTAATGCGCACTTCTTTGCCGGCTCACTCACGGACGCGCACCTTTTTTGGGATATGGGGTACAGCACGTCCTTTACCGGTGTCATTACTTTTACTCACGACTATGACGCGGTCGTATCTGCTGCACCTGCACACCTCATCCATGCCGAGACAGACGCCCCCTACGTTGCGCCCAAGCCCCACCGTGGCACACGCAACGAGCCTTTGTACGTCCGCGAGGTCGTCGCTCGTATGGCCGAGCTGCGCGGGGTGGGGCAGACGGAGTGGCAAAGGCAGCTCAAAGAGAATGCGTGCGGGATGTTTTCGCTTTAATGTGAGCCGTCTCGGTGCCTGTGAGGTGGTAGCAGTGCTCGTGTCGTCGGATGGGGTTGTGCAAACCTACGTCCGGACTGGGAGGTGCCTGGACGGTGTGGTGATCAATCGCTTACGACAAACTACTCACGAATAACCTGGTCGCATGCGCCTCCCTTTCACGAGTCGTCGTCCCGCACACCCATACTCATTCCCGCACTCTTCCCTCATGTAATGTTTTATGGTACAGTGCCAACGTTATAAGCACGTAATCAAATTGTCACATGACAGAAAAACACGAAGACAAGGACGTAGTTGAGTTTCAGAAATACGAGCTCGGCTACCATCTTGTGCCGTCGTTGGGTGAGGAAGACCTAGCGCTTCGTGTCCGTGAGCTCATGGAGGCGGTGACCGCAATCGGAGGCAAAGTGCTTTCCGAGGGCGTGCCGCAGCCTTGTCCGCTCGCGTACACAATGCGACGTCTCCGAGGAGGTGTATGGGAGAAGTACGACACCTCATTCTTTGGGTGGATGCGTTTTGAGGCAGCACCGGAAGGGGCGGGAGCGCTTCATGATGCCCTCGCGCACAACGCGTACATTATCCGCTCGCTCACGCTCAGGCTTGAGGGTAAGGCGCTCGCGCCCGCCCCGGAGCCCCGTCAGACTCAGCCGGTCGCCTTGAAGGAGGTCGCTGCGGAGCCTAAGGTGCTTGAGAAAAAGCATGATAGTGAAGAAGAAAAGGGAGATGTGTCCGTAGAAGAGCTCGACAAGCAGATCGAGGATCTGATAAAGTAACAAGAGCCGCCTTGAAAAGCTCAGGCCGTGCGGTGGTGACATCGTACAGTCCGGGCGTCAATCTGGGCGATTAACGGATTAAGTCTACCTATGTACCTCAACAAAGCGATCATTATCGGCAATCTTACGCGCGACCCCGAGCTCAAGTCGCTCCCGAGTGGTGTGCAAGTGTGTACGTTCGGTATGGCCACAAATCGCGTATACCGCGACAAGGATAATAACAAGAAGGAGGAGACCGAGTACCACAACATCGTCGTCTTTGGTAGGCAAGCGGAAACAACGGCGCAGTACCTTCGCAAAGGCAATAATGCGCTCGTGGAAGGTCGTCTGCAGACGCGCTCATGGGAGCAGGAGGGTCAGAAAAAGTATCGCACCGAAATACTCGCAGATAGGATACAGTTCGGTGACAAACGTCCGAGCGAAGGAGGCGGAGGGTCGGCACCTCAGTCACAGGAGCCCGCGTCTTCAAAGAATGATGTCATCGAATACCCGCATGAGGAGATAAATCCGGACGACATTCCGTTCTAGACATTTTCGCGATAACACCAAAATAACATAGCATATGAGTGAAAGAAACAGCCAGCAAGACCTTCCCCAGGTTCAATACTTCGATTATAAGGATGTAAATACGTTGAAGCGGTTCATTAACCCCTATGGACGTATCGTAGGCCGTACATATACAAATATTCCGGCCGGTGTGCAGCGTCAGCTCGCGCGCGCGGTCAAAAATGCACGGTTTATGGGCTTCCTCCCGTACGTCGTCAGGTAGCAGCACGTGCGCCTGTCGCAAAACAACACACCCGGATAGCTTGCTGTCCGGGTGTGTTTGCGCCTCAGACTAATACCATCCCCAACCAACCATCAGGATGAAGGATGTTAGCGAAGTCGGTATGCCACACAAGAGACTAAGACCGGGCAAGCGCCCTTGGAGCGGTCTCTTGTGGGGTATGCCGGCGGAGCGCCTAGAGGTTCATTGGGGATGGTATAAGCGCCAGGTTTTTTTGTCTTCCAAAGGCATACCCATTTCCCATACGGGTATCGTGAAGTTCCGAAGCCCGTATACGTACCCCGTATACGAACTCTGTATACGGGGTACGGGGTGTACTCGCTACGCTTTCTCAACTCTCCCCGAGTATTCTCCCGTTTCGGTGTTCACCTCAATCACATCTCCAAGATTCACAAAAAGGGGTGTCGTGACGGTCGCACCTGTTTCCACGACGACCGTCTTGGTTGCGCCTTGTGCGGTGTTGCCACGCACTGCGGAAGCGGCCTCGGTCACTTTGAGCTGCATTTTGATGGGTATACTGAGTCCGATGATTTCGTTGTTGAAGACCAATGCTTCATACTCACCGCGTTGCTTGAGAAATTTAACGGCATCGCCGATGCAATCTGCGGAAATGGGGAAACGTAAGCCGGGATTTCCGACCTCATGGAACATGTATTCGCCCTTGTTCTCAAAAATGTACACCAACGGCTTCTTTTCGAGCTCCGCTTCATGGACGCTTTCGGATTGATGGAAGGAGTGTTCGTAGAATTTACCCGAACGGAGTCCTTTGAGCTTTGTCTGGTTCACCGGTTTGCGTTTTTGCACACGAAAAACGTAGTGCGAAAGGACGCGACACGGCTCGTCATTAAAAACGATAATCTTGCCCGTGGTAATGTCGTTGTATTCAAGTTGACTCATGTGAGTGTGGTTAGTGGCACTACTATACGTGTACCTGAGAACGTTTTCAAGGACGCATGGTTACCCGGCAGGTGTATGCTTTTCCGGAGTTTCTCTACGCCTCCTTCAGCTTCTCACGTATCTCTTTGAGCAGCTTTTCCGCGACCGGCGCGTTTTCGCGGAGGTAGGTGCGCGAGGCATCATACCCGCGGCCAAGTTTTTCTTCGCCGTAACTGTATGAAGAGCCGGATTTTGACACCAAGGCGTACTTTTCACCCAATGCAAGAAGTTCACCCTCGCTACTGATGCCTTCGTTGTACATCAGGTCAAACTCGGTGACGCGGAAGGGAGGTGCGACTTTGTTTTTCACCACCTTCACACGGTGTCTACCACCCACCACTTCTTCGCCCTTCTTGATCTGCGCGATACGCCGTATGTCGAGCCGCACGCTCGTGTAGAACTTCAATGCTTTACCACCGGTGGTGGTTTCGGGATTACCGAACATCACCCCGATCTGCATACGGATTTGGTTGATGAATATGACGATGGTCTTGCTCTTGTGTACGATCGCGGTCAGTTTGCGTAATGCTTGGCTCATGAGGCGAGCTTGCTTACCAACGTGCTGCTGGCCCATTTCTCCCTCTATTTCATCCCGTGGGGTGAGAGCCGCTACGGAATCGACAACGATGATGTCAATCTTGCCTGAGCGCACCAAACTTTCCACTATTTCCAGTGCTTGCTCACCATTGTCCGGCTGGGACACCAGCAGTTGGTCGATGCGTACGCCAATGCGGGACGCGTACTCCGGGTCGAGGGCATGCTCCGCGTCGATGAAAGCGCAGATGCCGCCGGCTTTTTGCGCTTCCGCGATAGCATGTAGCGTGAGCGTCGTTTTGCCGGAGCTTTCCGGGCCAAATATCTCAATGATACGGCCTCGAGGGTACCCGCCGATGCCGAGTGCCCAGTCAAGCCCCAGGCTTCCCGAAGGGATGGCATCGACGTCCGTCTTTGGCTGTTCACCGAGCATCATGATACTGTCCTCGCCGAACTTTGTTTTGATCGACAACAGGGTCGAGGCGATGTCCGGTGCTGCTTTGGACGCATCGTCCTCAGAGAATGATGTCTTCTTGGTCACGGTTTTCTTTCGCATAGGTGAAGTGTTTAAGAGCTACTAATAACATGCACCAAGCAACTGTTCGGCACCCTGTCGTATGTGTGAGCGAAGGAAAGCAATCCAGAGTACTGGTGCTGCCGAAAGGTTGTTTAAAGTGGTATGACTAAAAGAATGATGCACCATTGTGGGGTACATGCTTATAGTATACCACTTCTTGGCGCACGCGACGTAGTGGTGAAAAGCGCGCATCTTGGAGGGTGTCGTCGATTGGAACGCTATTCCCGGGAAGGGGTGCTGCTCGCGGTCGTCGCAGCAACAGTGGTGCGCTTTCCGTACACGGGGATACGCTCTTCGGTTCGTCGCCCAAAACGGTTCTCGGCTTCTAGCACGAGCGTGGCGTCCCCTACGGGAACGATGATGGTTTCCTCGAACCCCCCTCGTGCATCGAGCGTGACCGTGCGTCCATTGAGGCGTACGCGTGTCACTCCTTCCGCCTTGCCTCGTACGGTATAGATGGTGCCGGTCACGATACTGTTGGGTGTCGGCTCGTAGATGGTGACCTGTGGCCCTTTGATGAGTGTGCGTGCCTCAAAAAGGCCGTAGCCCAGGGTGACGAGGGCGAGAAGTATGGCAAAGAGGTAGGTGGCTATGCGGCTACGCTGCATGAGTGGTGAGG
>CAZWNC010000039.1:0-5750 GCA_964635195.1 uncultured Candidatus Saccharibacteria bacterium
AATTTTGCACGATAAGGTGCAACGTACACCCACACATCACGCACGAGTGCGCGAATCGGGTATGGTTCTTTTGCTATATCATCTTCGTATGCCGACATGGTGCTACTCTAACACGCACGAGGTATTCCGGCACTGCGCAACAGGTCTTTACTGCGCACCTCTCCATTCTCGAAACAAGAGTTGCGCACGACGCTCACAAGACGGTATGGTGCGTATTACTTAACCGGTAACGGTACTATGTGTGACACATATGTGACACATGCGCGATACTGTTCAAGCAAAAACTCCAATCGCGCGGGCTCCGAGGCGAAGGTGCGAGAGGTGTAGCACCAGTCGACACTGCGCGGTCGAGGGTGAAGATGGGTGGGCACAACGAATTACCATTTGAATGCTAGTATTCAGGTGGTAATTTTTCTATGTGACCGTGTTGCACTTCGATTTTTACAACACCACGCTCACGCGCTTGGTTGTACGCCTTCACGCCGAACCTTAACGCTCGTTTTTTGTTGCTTGTCTGCCACAGCCTCAACAATGGCACCGAGACCTTTTGCATCAAGTGACGCACTTCCGACCAGAAGCCCATCCACCCCTCCTTCACGCAAAAGCTCGGCCGCATTGTCCTGCTTCACCGAACCGCCATACAAAATACGCACCGGGTCCGCATACTTACGTCCACTGTGTTCTATAAGGAGTTTACGAATATATAGTGTCATTTCAAACAGGTCGGAAGCCTGCATCGCATCCGCTGCGCTCTTTCCAATAGCCCACACCGGTTCGTACGCAATCGTAAGCTTCTCGATGTCCTTCCGTTTAAGTGTTGCAAACACCGCAGAAAGCTGCGCATGCACGAACACATAGTGAGCGCCTTCATCATTTCGCTCACTTTCGCCCACACAAAGAATGGGAGCGATACCTTTCGCGAGTGCCTGTTTCACCTTTTCCGCCACCTGCTCGTTTGTCTCACCCAGTGCCCTCCGCTCACTGTGTCCCAGTATGGCCCATTTCACCTTGAACCCGGCAACCATAGACGCCGACACTTGGCCCGTATGTGCCCCACTATCTTCATGCGAAAGGTCTTGCACACCGAGTGCCACCTTTACGCTCTGCCGTTCCCGCGCCAGTTCCGAGAGGAACACGACAGGCGGACACACGACCACGTCCACCCCCTTTACTTTCGCGACCGACCCTTTTATGTCGGTAAAAAGCTTCTTTGCCTCCTTTACGGAGGTTGGGTTCATTTTCCAGTTGGCGATGATGAGCTTTTGCATATGCGGAGAGTGTACCATATTTTTGCTCGCACGTTCATACGACAGACACACTACAAAAAATCCCCGCATAGGGGGTCTCGTTACTCGTTACTCGTTACTCGTTACTCGTTACTCGTTACTCGTTACTCGTTCAATTATAGCAGTCCCGCTTTCTTGAGGGTCTTGTATGCACCGTTCTTGTGAATGGTCTTGAGCGCATTGGTCGAAAGTGTCATACGCACCGACATACCAAGCTCGGGTATGAAGATACGACTCTTCACCATGTTCACCTGACGACGAATTGCGCCGCAGGGATTGAACTGGGTCGCGCGCGTGCGGTTGCTGTAACGACCACCAACACTCGACATCTTATTCGTAATGGGACATATTTTCGCCATATGAGTGTGCCTATGGTACCATAGTCGGTACGAAATGCAACCATCACGACCCATCCGTCTTGCGATGGGTGCGGAATGGCACGTACCACACACACCAAACACTTACACTTCAATATGGATCCTTTCATCATTTTCTACATCGCAGTACTCATACTCAGCATCATCGTCCATGAAGTCTCACACGGTTTTGCGGCACAGTGGCTGGGCGACCCGACCGCCCGTCTGCAAGGGCGTCTTACCCTGAACCCCATTCCCCACCTTGACCCGCTCGGTTCTATCATCCTACCCGCCTTGCTCGTTATGACACATGCGCCTTTCTTTTTCGGGTGGGCAAAGCCGGTACCCTACAACCCCTACAACCTTCGCAACCAAAAGTGGGGTGAAGCGATTGTTGCCGGAGCCGGCCCGGGCGTAAATATTCTACTCGCGCTTATTTTCGGCCTCATTGTTCGTTTTGGCGCCGGCAGCGTTTCCTCAGCATTCCTTCAGCTTGCAAGTATCATCGTTCTCGTGAATGTGATGCTCGCAATATTCAACCTCCTTCCCATACCCCCGCTCGATGGTTCCAAAATACTGCGCTCGGTACTCCCCTACCGCGCAAACATCACATTTCAGCGATTTGAGGCGTTCATTACAGGAGGAGGTCTACTCATGATGATTCTCGTACTCCTTTTCATAGCTCAGTTCATCAGTCCACTCATTCAGATTGCTCTCGACTTCATTTTTACGCTCATTACCGGATTCCCCCTTCGTGCAGTGCTGTAACACGTACGTGGATGCTTCAGAAACAAACCGTTACCGAACGAGATTTATGTGATGTTTGAGCACGCAGTGCTATCAATGAGTTTGACAGTACGCACTGAGACCGGTGGCCTGACGGCACTGTAAATCTATGCATGAATAAACGCCACACCTTGCACGTTTGTCAAAGTGCGGGTACACTGTTCCCTATATGGAACACAAACATACAGACAATATACAGGCAAACCTCGTCCCCATGGTCATCGAAAAAAGCCAATACGGTGAGCGAGCCTACGACATTTATTCACGCCTTCTCAAAGACCGCATTCTTTTTGTGACCGGCCCAATTGAAGATTACACCGCCAATCTCGTCGTCGCTCAGCTCCTCTTCCTGGATGCAGAAGACAGTAAGAAAGACATACAACTTTACATCAACTCCCCGGGTGGTTCGGTGACTTCAGGCTTGGCTATTATCGACACCATGAACCACATCAAAAGCGATGTATCGACCGTATGTGTCGGCCTCGCGGCCAGCATGGGCTCGGTCATTCTCTCTGCGGGAGCAAAGGGCAAACGCTTTGCACTTCCAAACAGCGAGATCATGATCCATCAGCCGTGGGGTGGCGTACAAGGGCAAGCGACTGATATTGAGATTACTGCACGACACATCCTCGCAACTCGTGACCGTTTGAACAAAATGCTCGCCAAGAACACCGGCAAAAAACTCGACCAAATAGAAAAAGACGTCGACCGCGACTTCTACATGACCGCCGACGAGGCCAAGAAGTATGGGGTGGTAGACCAGGTGTATAAAGCGGGTTAAAGCCCGCTTTGGGTATGGAGAATCCGTATGCGTATGGGGGACGACGGACACAGCGCGACCAATAGGTCGCGCTTCGTAATATCCTAACAAATTGCCACACGACACATGCTCCCTATGGCCATACAGAAAGGTTGCACAAAATACGATTGCGACCAGCTGATGCGTCATGTCCCGCACACAAGGCAACAACTCCATATGGCGCACTACATGTGTGACTGGTATTATGAGTACCACAATACTTTCTTATCATTCACCAACATATCATATGCAAAAAACAATTATCGCACTTACAATACTTTGTGCCCTTGGTGCAGGAGTCTACTTCCTTTCCGGTAGCACTCAAAAACAAACGACGCCCAACTCTCCATCGGAAGACATGTCGGCACAAAACGCCGAAAACGTAAACACCCCCACTCAGGAAGCGACCGTCATTACCCCCGGCACATACTCGGTTTCTCCAAACGAAAGCACCATTGCGTGGTCGGCAAAAAAACCATTGATTGAAGGATACATAAACAGTGGCACCATACCGGTACAGTCAGGAAGTGTTGGGGTGTTCGAGCAGGTCGTCGACGGTCTCATAACCCTCGACCTTGCAAACATCACCGTCGGCCTCACTGCAAAAAAGCCAGGTAAGGAAAGTGCCCTTGAAGAACATTTGAAAAAGGCTGATTTTTTTGACGTCACAACCTATCCTACCGGCGAGCTTCGTATCAAATCCATCGCACCACACGCTGACGTCGCGACCACCTTTACCTATGATGTCACGGTTGACCTCACTCTGAAAGGTATCACAAACGAAGTCACATTCCCGGCAGAAGTGTTCAAACAATCAGATGGTGCGCTTGTTGTCACTGCGACTACGGAAATAGACCGCACCAAATGGGGCATCACTTTTGGTTCCGGGTCATTTTTTGAAAAACTTGGCGAAAACATGGTTGATGACATGGTTGCACTCGATATAGCACTCATTGCCAATCCCACACAAGGAGAGGCGCCCACCGAGTAATGCAATCTAACTCCGCCCTGTGGTATGCCTCATGCGGACGACACCAATTACTGGCAGAACAGTAGCACCCTTCACGTAATACTAATCACTCTATGTCCTTCACTCAACTTACCCTCACCTACCTTGCAACAATACCAATTTTCCTTGCGATAGATGCGGTATGGCTTACCACCATGGCACCCCGCTTCTACCAAACACACATCGGACATCTCCTGGGAGAAATACAATGGGCACCAGCGGTCGTCTTCTACCTCATCTACATCGTCGGCATTATCATGTTTGCGGTCGCACCGGCAGTACAAGCAAAGTCGTGGTGGATTGCGGCCGGTTTCGGCGCTCTCTTTGGCCTTATTGCATACGCAACCTACGACCTGACCAACCAAGCAACCCTCAGAGATTGGCCAATTATCGTTACCATCATTGATCTCATATGGGGAACGATTCTAACCAGCACAGTAGCAACTCTCTCATACCTTGTTGCCATGCGATGGATTATTTAGACCAGGATGCGCCTATTTCCCCATTCAAAATGGTGCACTGTTGAAATTTTCTGCTATGATGGTGTGCAAGCGGGTATAGTTTAATGGTAAAACATCAGTTTTCCAAACTGAGGTTGGGAGTTCGATTCTCCCTACCCGCACATGCCGGCCGACCTCGACAATTCGAGGTCGTTGCCATATGTAGTGGGCAGGGAAAATCGAACAGGAAGGGGTGAGGAGTGCTGGGGGCACTTCGCAAGACCTTGCGAGATTTTTCCTAAACACCCTTGGTGTGAAGGAAAAACTGCAAGGTGTACTGGATCTGTAGGATTCGGGGAAACACCTGTTTCCCCGTGGAGAAAGGCAATGAGTCGAAGCAAAGCGGAGACGAGCGCTGGAACACCCTGGGTTGCCAGAGAGTGAAGTAGTGCAGCGTCTCCCTACCCACACACATACAGACATACCTCCGTACGGAGGTATGTCTGTATGTGTGTGGGCGTGCCCGCCACAAGACGATGGCGGTGGCTGGTAACAAAGTGGTACAAACGTCCCAACGGTACGCTATACTACTCTTATGAACATACCGCCTCCGCAACCAAAAATCACCCGCGCGGACATCGTGTCCGGCATACGCATACTCCTCAGACTCCTCACACCCTATCGCAAAGACATGACCATCTTTGTAGTGCTCGGCATCCTCGTGTCGATTGGTGATGCACTCGTGCCGTACCTCGTCGGCTCCCTCGTCGACAGTCTGGTACAGCCCGACCGCGTGGTGGATATGGGTGGCATACTCGTACCGCTCTACCTCGCGATTTTGAGCGCGTGGGCACTACTGCGCCTTGCTAACCTCTATATGCAAGACTATCTCTGGCGCCACAGCGACATTCAGGGCATGAAAGTTTACACTGATTATTTGGTCGACAGTTTTTCACACCTCCTCCGGCTTCCGTTTGTTTTTCATAAAACCAACAAAACAGGTGAGGTGATACAAAAGGTCAGCATGACCGCGGACAACATCGAAAGCATTGTCGCCGGTACCTTGCTCCAGCT
>CAZWNC010000040.1:0-5309 GCA_964635195.1 uncultured Candidatus Saccharibacteria bacterium
CCACCACCTTCCGCTTCACCCGTACCCTCAAACAAGGTGACACCCATGCAGATGTCCGTGCACTCCAGCAGTTCTTGAATAATCACGACTTCACTGTCGCAGAATCAGGTGTGGGGAGTAAAGGACAAGAGACAGACTATTACGGCACAAAGACCAAATCCGCTCTTACACGTTTCCAAGAAGCGTACCGTGCTGATGTCCTTACTCCGTTGGGACTTACGACAGGTACCGGGTACTTTGGAGAGAGTAGTATGAAGAAGGCGAACGAACTCCTCGCAACGTCCTAACCCAAAGGAACCGAAAGAAAGCCAACACACTGAAATGAAAACAAGAACCCCGAGCGAATGCTCGGGGGTTTTGTAGTGACCCCACTTTCCGACTCCCGAACCCAAAACCCCCACCTCCTCACCACATCCCACCGCTCGTCCCTACAGAACTCGGTAGGTATCCACTATCCAACCCGCGAGAGGTCGCGCACCCGCTACCGCTCCACCAACCAGGAGTACCCACCCCCGCCAACTCAGCAGGAGTCACCAGCCTCCCTCGCATCGCGTATCGCAGTCATCGACGTCGATATCGAAAGCGATACCGAGCACTAGTACGAGCACGGCACCCATTTCCTTCACCATCACAAACACGTATATTCGGAAAACTGTAATTACAGAAGGTCGTAAGAACAGAAATCGTTTTTTCGTATCACTGCGCCGAAGGTCTTCGTGCTACAAAACCCAAGCATAACCCCTTACGCCACATGCCTTCATTACAACTCCGCTCAGACACCAAAGTCACAATTACCACTTGAATACTTGTATTCAAGTGGTAATTTTTGTATCGCTCACCAGGTGCCCGGCACACAATCTCTCGTACGGACTGTGGTTATCGACGTACCACCACACTTCCGTCGCTCTCGAACAGGAGCGTACCTTCCGCACACGTCGCGTGGGTTTCGATGTTGTGATTGGCGAGACGGTTGAGTACCTCTGTGTGTGGATGACCGTACGTGTTGTTGCACCCTGCGGACACGACCGCATGCGCGGGACTAACCAGTGCAAGCCATGCTTCCGACGTTGAGGTCTTGCTCCCATGGTGCCCGAGCTTGAGCACATTGCTTGCAAGTGCATCTCCGTACACGGTTGCAAGATATTCTTCGATGGGGACCGGTGCATCGCCGGTAAACAAGAACGAGGTGTCACCGTATGTTAGTCGCGAAACCAGACTCGCAGCATTTGCTTCCAGTGCGCGCACATCGCGGTCGGGAAAAAGTAGTTCCAAACGAACGGCATCATCTAAACGCAGTGCCATACCCGCTCGTGCGCACACCGCCTCCAATCCTTCGCGCGACACAGACTCACGCAGGGCCGCATAATCGTCTCCCTCGTCCGCAACACACGGCTCGATAAACATACCGACCTCATAGCGTGCAAAAACCTCAGGTAACCCTCCTATATGATCGAGGTCGGGGTGTGTCGCAATAACGACGTCTATAAATCTGTCACCAAATGCCATGCGCTCTCCAAGAGCACGCAACACCGCACCTCCCTTTCCCCCATCTATGAGCACCTGTGCGCCGTCAGGAGTCTCAACGAGCACGGCATCACCCTGGCCTACATCCAAAAACGCAACCGTGAGCACACCTTTTCCTTCGCGCGCAAACACCGCACTCCATACAAACAAAGTTGCGAACACAAGTACGCCAAAAAGAATGTAACGCACGTGTGCCGCAAGCATTCGGTTTTTCATCGTTTGAAACATTGTACCCGCGTACGAAATTTCACCCTGTTCACGTTACCGAACAGATGCCGCGACCGCTTTTACGACGCGTCGATCAAAGAGTGTGGGGAGGATCTTGGAGGCGGTAGGGTGCGCCACAAGTGCAGCGAGTGACTTTGCGGCACGCAGTTTCGTTTGCTCAGTGATCGCACGCGTCCCTCGTGCGAGTGCTCCCTGAAAGATGCCCGGAAAAATGAGCGCGTTGTTGACCTGATTCGGAAAGTCAGACCTGCCTGTCGCGACCACCGACGCGCCGGATGCAAACGCTTCGTCCGGCATGATTTCAGGTACCGGGTTTGCAAGTGCAAACACGATCGGCCGTTGTGCCATGACCCGTATGTGTTCCGACAAAATGGTACCCGGCCCTGAGACACCCACCACGGCATCTGCCCCGGCGACCGCCTCGAGCACACCGCCAGTACGCCGTTCAAAGTTGGTACTACTCGCAAGGATACTTTTCTCTTCAGTGGTTCCACTTCGCGACGCTGCGATGATGCCCGCACTGTCGACCACGATGACGTCACCGACTCCGAATCGCACCAAGAGCTTTGCTATCGCCGTACCGGCCGCGCCGGCACCAATAACCGCAATTCTGGACACACCGATATCCTTTCCAACGACCGTATGCGCATTGATGAGACCCGCGAGCACAACTATGGCAGTCCCGTGCTGATCGTCATGCATGACAGGTATGCGAAGCATATCTTTCAAACGAGCTTCAATAGTAAAACACCGCGGCGCTGCGATGTCCTCAAGACAGATGGCGCCAAACGAGGGTGCGAGCGCTGCGACAGTTGCAATGATCTCCTCGGTTGACTGTGTCGCAAGGACGATCGGTACCGCATCGATACCGGCAAACGTCTTAAAAAGCGCCGCCTTCCCTTCCATCACCGGCAATGCACCCAGCGGGCCGATATTACCCAAACCCAGTACTGCCGAACCGTCTGAAACAATGGCAACCGTCCGTCCGCGCCAGGTATAAAGACCGGCATCCTGGGGACGTTTGGTAAGATGCTCTGCGACCGCACCCACTCCGGGAGTGTACGCGAGTCCCAGTGTATCTTTAGTCACCGCGGCTGTGCAGCGCATCTCGATCTTGCCCGCATGTCGCGCATGGTACGCGAGTGCGCGTGCCCGCAGTTCATCATTCGACAGCACCGGTGTAGAGGTACGTACACGAGACATAGCATGATAGTACCACAGGCCAGACACTGCTATCCACTCTGATTTCGTGCTACCATACAGCTATCGCACGTGTCGAACAGACGACATATTTATCATTTCTTCTCACCCCACTCACCCTATGGAGTACCAAACAAAAACATTTGAACTGCCGAAAGTCATACCGGGCATATCAAAAGAACAAATCGACCTTCACCTCGGCCTGTACGGCGGGTATGTCAAACACGTCAACCTGCTCTACGCGCAACTGAACAAGCTCTCCTCGACCGGCGCGGAAGGTGAATTCACGTATGCCATTCAGGAGCTGCGTCGACGACTCGGCTTCGAGTGGAGCGGTATGCGCCTTCACGAGCTCTACTTCGATACACTCGTGGGAGGACCGCAGGTACTTATGGCCGACTCACCACTCTACACGGCACTCATAAAACAGTACGGGGCATTCTCAAAATGGCTCGACATATTTCAAAACATCACGACGCGTGGGCCGGGATGGGCACTCCTACACTACGACCCGGTGCAACAGCAGTTCCTGAACACCTGGGTAGCCGACCACGAAGTGGGGCAACTCGCGGGAGTACCTATTCTGCTTGCTGTTGATCACTGGGAGCATGCATACATGGTGGATTATACACCCGCCAACAAGAGCACCTACATCAACGCCTACTTCACCGCCCTCAATTGGCACACGGTCTCATCACGTTTTGACAGCATAGCGTGGCAACGACCATCCTAGGGTGCGTGCCTGTTTCACGCGTCGTCAATGGGAGCAGTTCGATAAACCCACCACACACCCGCACAAAGGCCGGCGTACAGAAGGAACGGCACCCACAACGGTACAGGTGGTAGCGCGACAGATGCGTAGGGCACGCTTGCGCTCACTTCAACGATTGAGAATATGTAGCGTAGTAAACCTGTTGCAACCCATGCGAGCGGCATGCCGAGCGCAAGCGTCACAGAACCACAGAGACCTGCCGTAAACGCAAAAAACATTGCAAGTGGTACGAGCGGCAAAACGAGCATGTTCACAATCGGAGCGATGAGTGAAACCTCACCGATTTGGTAGAGCAAGAGCGGTAGCACCGCACATTGTGTTGCAAGTGTTGCTGCGGCAATTTCACGGAGCTGAAACGCTTCGGGTATGTGTGTAAGTTTGCGTGAAATGATTGGCGCACCAAGCACGAGGCCGAGCGTGGCAATGAAAGAAAGCTGGAACCCCGTGTCAAACACAAGCACGAACGGGTTCCACCACACCATACACACTCCCGCGAGTGCCAGCAACCGCACGAGTGTGTGCGGTCGAACCATGTATGCGGCAAGCATACCAATGATCGCCATGATACTCGCCCGGACGACCGTTGCACCACCCCCTGTCATAAGTGCAAACGCACATACGCCAACGCTGCCAAACATGAGTGCAGTAATTCGTGGCAAAAAACTACACACACGCATAATGTCGTTGGCAACCAGTGTCAGATTGTAGCCGGAAAGGACTACAATATGAATAATGCCGGTGGCACGAAACGCTTCAAGCCACGTGTCTCCCAACGATCGTTTCGCACCAACCACCACACCTCCCGCAAGCGATGCTTCCGGCTCCGGCACCAACTCTGCAATGGCACGGAGCCACCTGTTCTTTAATGCCAAAAGTCCTTCCCGTATCGGAGTACCTCCGCGTGTGCCGATTCGTTCAATCGTCGCATCGCGCACCAGATAGTGAACATCCTCTTTCATGAGGTACCGGTCAAACCGAAAGATACGCCCTTCTTCGGTTGCAAATGGTCTCGGTTCGACAAGTGTTCCTCGTACAGTCACACGGTCACCATACTGATACACAGGGAATAGCGGCACATTCGTACGAACACGAAGTGTGCGATGTTGCGCCGTGAGTTCCATAACGAGCACGACATCATCTTCACGCACATCGGGCTCGCTCGACACGTACCCTTGGAGCTCGACGACCGAGCCGTCACTGAACACGCGCGTTTCCTCGTACGTACGAAATGCAAACTCGGTACGCACCACCCCGAGCACACACACCACAACGGCGAGTGCGAGGTACAGCGCATATGTTTCTCTTCGGAGAACGCTGGACAGTACGCCGACACAGAGAGAACAAAAAACCACCTCCGGAAGTGATGGTTCATAGACGGAACGGATACACACTCCCGCGAAGAATGAGATCGTGAGTACGTAAAAAGACCGGCGCATACGACATCATGTCCGCCGAACCCTTGGCACGGGTCAGTGTCCTGCGTCCATGGCTTCGTTCGCAAGCTTGTCTGCGTGCTTGTTCTGCTCGCGACGGACATGCTCAAAAGTGATGTGCGGGAAGGTGCTTGTGTATAACGCGCGGAGTG
>CAZWNC010000041.1:0-457 GCA_964635195.1 uncultured Candidatus Saccharibacteria bacterium
ATTATTGAACCGCTCATCGGTCTCATTTTCGTGCTTGCCTTTGCCTACTTTATGTGGGGGTTGGTATCTTTTGTCCTTGCGCTTGGTACGGGCGATGAGACGAAAGCCGGTGAAGGGAAGCAGCACATGCTCTGGGGACTCATAGGACTCACCATCATGGTTTCAGTGTACGCTATCATCAGGGTGGTGCTTGCAACATTTGGCATAAGCCTCAGTTGGTTTTCAGCATAAAAAAGTTTGCTTTGAGTTGTCGGCCCTCTCTCAGCACAAGGAGACTTCTCCACACCTTGCGCCTGCTTAATCAGGCAAGCGTGTCTACCCAAAAATTTATATCAGCCACCACCGAGGCTTTTGTGTATGTGCCGAGGAGAGGACTTGAACCTCCACACCTTGCGTCTGCTCAATCAGGCAAGCGTGTCTACCCAAAAATTTATATCAGCCACCACCGAGGCTTTTG
>CAZWNC010000041.1:557-5288 GCA_964635195.1 uncultured Candidatus Saccharibacteria bacterium
TGTATGTGCCGAGGAGAGGACTTGAACCTCCACACCTTGCGGTACCTGCTCCTAAGGCAAGCGTGTCTACCAATTTCACCACCTCGGCTTCGGCGTTTAGTATACACTATCTTTAATCGAGGCGCATTTACTTTTACCGTAATCTGTTCTACACTAGTGCCGTACCCGCCCATAGCTCAGCTGGTAGAGCAGTCGCCTCTTAAGCGAACGGTCCTAGGTTCGAGCCCTAGTGGGCGGACAGCGTTAAGAAAAGCAGTGCCTGCGCACTGCTTTTTAGCTGTCCGAGCCGGAGACATGCTCGTGCGACCTCAAGGAGCAGGAGCAGTCGAGGCGGGGTCGACAGCACTTAGCGGATGTGAAGCGAAGCGAGCACATCTGCTTAGTGACTGGTGACGACACGTTAAGAAAAGCAGTGCCTGCGCACTGCTTTTTAGCTGTCCGAGCCGGAGACATGCTCGTGCGACCTCAAGGAGCAGGAGCAGTCGAGGCGGGGTCGACAGCACTTAGCGGATGTGAAGCGAAGCGAGCACATCTGCTTAGTGACTGGTGACGACACGTTAAGAAAAGCAGTGTGCGTGCTCCTGCGCAGGTTATTCTGCTTCGCTTTGCTTCATTCTGTACCCGGGGCGGGAATCGAACCCGCATGCCTTGCGGCACTCAATTTTAAGTCGAGCGCGTATACCTATTCCGCCACCCGGGCAACAGCCCGTATTGGGTAAGAGGTATGCGTATGGGGTACGCCCGCATACGCATACTGCATACCGCATACGAGTTTGAGGCCTAGGCCGGAATCGAACCGGCGAATAGCGGTTTTGCAGACCGCCGTGTTAGCCACTTCACCACTAGGCCACTGCAAATAGGATATCACGATTTGAGCAACGCATCCACCTGCCGACGCTTCTTCTCTCCTTCGTCAATTGAAAATTCCACATGGGGAATTTTTCCGAGTGGAACATGCGTTTTGAGGTACTCACGGCATTCCGTACGTTTCCGCATCAGGAAACCAAGCGCAGGACCCTCTGCCTCTTCGGGAAAGATGCTGACGAAAAATTCCACATGATCCAGAGAATCGGAGAGTTCGGTGCGAGTAATCGTAATGAGTGACTGTCGGTTTGACCATGTGTTCACGAACGTGGCAGCTGCCGCTCCGAGTAGTTGTGCAATTTGTACACGGTGGTTTGACATACGGTATAGTTGTTAGGATTCGACGATACTAAAAGCTTGTAGCGTGTCGTTGTACACGAGAGCGTTCTCCAGCGCTATATGGAGCTGAGCACCACAATCGTTACCTGCGGAAACGTGTTCGACGTCCGATTTGCCACTTTTCAGATTTTCAATATGTCCACGACCCACTTCTTCTCCATGACGAATGATGCGAATCCTGTCTCTGACACTGAGAGTGCCACTTTCAATACGACACCCGATTGTTTGTTGTTTATGGTCCGCACTAAAACATTTCAGTACCTTGGCGATAGCTAGCTCTTTTTCGCCGGATACCTTGGGACGGCGTGCCGCTATTGCTCCAGGGAGCCAGTCTGCAAGATCGTATATGATAGTAAAACGCGCAATCTCAATACCGTGACGTTCAGCCAGCTCTGTCGCAGCCGAGTCGGTCCCCACGTTGAAGCCAATGACTACTGTGTTTTTGTTCCCCATAGCAACCTTAACGTCATTTTCTGCAACCGCCCCGACCCCCTCATGAACAAAACGAATGAGTGTACGATCGTCTTCTTGTTTCCGAAGCTCATGCTTGATAGCTTCGATGGAGCCAACTACATCTGCCTTGATAAGTATAGGTAAGATAAACACACCTTCCGTGGCGACTGTATCAAACGTCTCTGCATGTGTGGCTTCGTGAGCGGTGGCAAGTGAGACCGCGGTTTTTTTATCGTGCACGGTCGTGAAGGGCTCACCAACGGGAGGGACGGAGGAAAAACCAGTGACCATGAGTGGAGTTGAGAAGCGCGCACTCTCTACCCGTTGGCCAAGAAAATTTTCCATGATGCGAAGTGGTGCGTACGCGTTACCCGCAACCATGTATTCACCGGCGCGCAGTGCACCATCGCGTATGACTACGACGGCGGAAATACCCCGTCGAGGATCGCAACGGGACTCTATAACAAGACCTTCCGCGGGGATGTCTGGATCGCCCGTCAAATCCTCAAGGTCGGCGGCTAGGAGAAGGAGGTCAAGAAGTGTGGAAACGCCTTCACCGGTTTTTGAGGAAATTGGCACATAGGAAATATCACCACCAAGTCCTTCCAAGTATACTCCATGTTCCAATAGTGTACGTTTGGCATGCTCAATGTCAGCGTTCGGTTTGTCGATTTTTGAAATCGCGACAAGAAATGGTATATGCGCTTCCTCAATCGCTTTCAGTGCCTCCAGCGTTTGTGGTTTTACTCCGTCGTCCGCAGCGACGACAAGAATTGCCAGGTCTGCCGCGTTTGAACCGCGACTTCGCAAATGCTGGAATGCTTCGTGGCCCGGGGTGTCGAGAAACGTGATGGTACGCACCTCACCGCTTGCGGTCGTGTGCTCCACTTCGTAGGCGGAGATGTGTTGCGTGATACCTCCCGCCTCGGTGTCGGTTACGCGCGTGCTGCGGATATAGTCAAGGAGCGTCGATTTACCGTGGTCGATGTGTCCTGTTACTGTGACGATGGGCGGACGTGTCATCCGTTGTTTGGCTGCGGCAGTCATATCGTTCGTGCATGAGTGTGTTGCCGAGTGTGTGTAGGGTATACACGTATCGGTCATTAATATATAAAGTATAGCTTATATGGAGCGATTTTGCAATAAGACCACAAGTAGGTATACTATGCAATACCATACAATGCATCGATGCTTATTTCACCCTGTTTTTGGTACCTAAATAGCATATTCAATGCTTGTAGTAACTCATGACAGAACAACGTATCTACTTGGATAATGCAGCGACGACCGCACCCGATTCGCGGGTACTCGAACGGATGCGAGAGTGCGATGAGTGTTCATATGCAAACCCCTCGTCATTACATCGTGAAGGTTGCGCTGCGAGAGCGATCTTGGAAGAGTCAACCGCAGAAATGGCGCACGCACTGAACGTGCGACCACATGAGGTCGTATGGACATCCGGAGGCACCGAATCAAACATGCTCGCAATCTTGGGCGTCATATATGCTTGGCGCGAGCGAAATCCTGCTGAAGTGCCCCACATCGTAACGACAGCAATCGAGCATCATTCTGTGCTTGAGGTGGTGCGTATGTTGGAAGAGAAGGGGGATGTAAGCGTTACGTATGTTCCACTTGGCTCGGATGGGTTGGTGCGACCGGAAACTGTGGCATGTGCTCTACGTCCCACAACCGCGCTGGTGAGTATACATTATGCGCACAATGAGTTAGGCTCCGTGCAACCGATACGGGCAATTGTGCGTGCTGTGCGGGAGGTACTTAAGGCGGCACCCAACCCTGTCATGATACACACAGACGCAAGTCAGGCACCGGCGTGGATATCTTGTCAGCCGCATGCGCTCGGTATCGACCTTATGACCCTCGATGGTCACAAGATGTATGGTCCAAAAGGGATTGGGTGTCTGTATCGTAGGTATGGTGTCGAACTTCGCACTCCCTACGGTTCATCAGAGCGAGTGCGTCCAGGTACACCCCCTGTTGCACTTATCGCCGGCTGTGCCCGCGCGTGTGCACTTGTAACCCGTGAGCGAGAAGAGTATGCACCTCGCATCTCCACCTTACGCGATGCCTGTATTGCTGCAGTGAGTTCGGGTGTACGGAGTGCTGTTTTGAACGGTCCAACGCGTGAGAAGTGTCTCGCGAATACTATGCACTTTTCTTTCCCCGGCCTCTCGGGAGAGCGGCTCGTGCTCGCACTGGATGCTGCAGGGGTTGCTGCGTCTTCGCGCAGTGCCTGTTTGCGAAATGAAACGGAGGGAAGTGTCGTACTGCGCGCGCTGGGCGCTGATGCTGCACATGTAGTGGGTACGTTGCGACTTACCCTTTCGCGTTATACCACTTCGGGAGACATGGAACGCGCGACAAAGCTTCTGATAGACACAGCGTTGCGTCTGTATGCCGATGTCGGTCGTGGACAGATTGATACATTGTGACACATAATCATGCACCTTGGACGTTTTCACGAGAGGGAAGGGCGAACCGGGCGTTGTGGGGCTCGCAAATAATTCGGTTGCGCTTGACTTACGCTTGTGGATAGGTATACTGTTCATCACTGCCACAGGTATACACAGGTTGCGTGGCCGTGCTTCAAAAATGGTGTCGCGAAAGCACCGATTGAAGCACACTGTTTTTTGACAATTACATACTTGGGACTGGCACAGAACAGTGTTCTTGAGCCAGCGTCCCAAAGACGAGAACCTAAACATAAATGAACAAAAGAGAATGTTCTCTTTTGTTCCGTCCTTGGGCATCCGTTTTGTGTTCGCCAATAGGCGAGCGCGAATGTTGATGCCCTTAGCTTAAGTAAATTCCTATCTATTGTTAGAGTTTGATCCTGGCTCAGGGTGAACGCTGGCGGCGTGGATAAGGCATGCAAGTCGAGCGGGCGCATCACACGGAGTGTGATGCTCGTATGAGGGAATCGTATGCGTATGCGGGCAAAATGGCGAAGCCATTTTGACGCCCCCATACCCATACGCATACCCATACCGGGCATCGTGCATCGCGCGATGCGTCAGCGGCAGACGAGGTAGTAACACGTGGGTACGTCCCCCATAG
>CAZWNC010000042.1:0-4609 GCA_964635195.1 uncultured Candidatus Saccharibacteria bacterium
GGTCAGCTATACTGCGGTGAATACGTTCTCGAGTCTTGTACTCACCGCCCGTCAACACAAGGGAGCTGGGAGTACCCGACGTCCCGGTTTATCCGGGCCTACGGTAAGCTCAGTAACAGGGTGTAAGTCGTAACAAGGCACGGGTAGCGGAAGCTGCTCGTGGATTAATTCCAACTGGAACGTGTTCTTGCGACAGCAAGACACTTACAGGTCGGTTCTTCTCGTACGAGAGGAAATAGGTATGCAAGGGAGCCTTAAATCTATGCTAGACACTCGGGAAAGACCGAGGGAGGAATGAGTGGTGTGCTCTCTAAGGCACATCGGACGGAACAAAAGAGAGGATTCTCAGGGGTTCGCACGCGGTTGGCGTGTGCGAACATAAATAATGTATGATATGCGCACAAAATGCGCTTTTTATGGTGCAGAGAAGGGTTGTATCGCATTACCTTTTCTGGTACAGTATTTCGTACCCGTTAGTACGTTTTTTGGAGTGGTGAGAAGGTGGTTCGAGAACGGATACTTGTTGCGCGATTAGCTCAGGTGGTTAGAGCACCCCGCTGATAACGGGGAGGTCCCAAGTTCGAGTCTTGGATCGCGCACAAAGAGAAATGTGAGGTTTGGTTTTTTACGCGTCATTGCGTACATACCACCAGTTGCTGTATAACATACGATAGTAGAAAATCCACCACCCGGAGGTCGATATGCTTTCTGTGTGCTTGTTTCTTTGTACCATGTACGGATCTTGGGTACCGATACCCGGTTCGCCGCCGCCGACACTGCCAAAGGTTGCGTGTTGCGAACTGGTACGACGTATTGAATTTCGCGTAAGTATGAAGACTAAGCGGCCGACCTGGGGTCGCTTGCGTTGAAGTTGTAAAGCCCCCGCACGAAACCAATCGTGCGGGGCATTTTAAAGTGCGACTAATACTCTAGATGCAGAGATTGTCGGAAAGTTTTTAACTTGCATACGTACATCGTGATGCTACACTCTGTATGTCTGTGGAAGTAGGTCATGCTCTACTAACACCTCGTGTTAGTTTTCGGTAAATGCTCTTCAGGCATAAACAAGCGAACAAGGAGCGAATGGCAGATTTTGAGTATCTACAGGTGTCAATGACGGGTCTAGTTTAGAATCCTGCTCCTGCAGTTTTTTTATGTCTACAAAACAAAAAATCAGAGCACTTGGGGTGGGATTGATTGGGGTTAATGTGCTCGCTGTCATATTGCTCGCTGTGTGGCCAAATTCTCATTCTGGTGAGGAGTTTGATAGGGGTTTAGACATTAAACCAGGGGTTGCAATACGTTCGATTTTAGATAATTTGAATGTTTATAAGGAAGAGAATTTAAATAAAATAATCGAAATAGAAAGTAAAAACGCGACAGAAAGTGCAGTGGCGGAAGTCGACAATATTGCGCCATCAGTGTATACCGAAGACACAGTTCTTTTAGATACGGTCTTGCCCCCAAGTGCCGACACCATCAGTGTGCCGGTGTATAGGGAAGGTACGGTGCTTGAAATGATGCGTGAGGGGAAAAAAAACGGGACTCTGACTTTTGAAGGAAGGGAGTATCCTGGTCTTGGTTTTTTTGTAGAAACCGTGCAGAGTATCAGTCCGCCGGAAGGACGGTACTGGATACTGTATATCAACGGAGCCCCAGCGACATTAGGTGTTTCTCGCGCCAAAGTACAGGTTGGAGATGTAGTTGATTGGCGGTTGGAAAAGGATATTTATAAATGATTACAATAAGTAGCGTATGAACTTGAAACAGATGTTTGGAATTGAAAAAAAGGCGTATGCGTTCGCTCTTGGGCTTGCTGTACTGTACGGTCTATTTTTGGCGTTCTTTCCGTTAGCTGGTCTTGCGGTTGACCGCCCGGATCGTGATGCTATCCGTGATGAGGTAAACGAACAAATTTGTTCCGAGTACGATCTTTCGCGTTGTGGAGATGGCTCCACCGATGGTGGTACGGACGGTGGTGAAAGTGGTGGTGGCGATAGCGGGAATGGCACAGGCGGTGGCTCTGGCTCAACTGCAGCTGTGACATTCGTACTGCGTACACCTGAAGGTATTGCGTACGAAACAGCCTACACAGTACCGTCAAATGGTACAACAATCGTTCGTTCAACAAATGGTACGTCTCGCATCAGCATATCTGCACAAAGTGCACTTGCGACACTTGTTTCGATCGACGAGCTTTCACGTGCATTCACAATCACCGACCTGGCATATTACCCTTCCTTCGGTTCTTTCTACTTGAATTGTGTGGAGGTGCGAGGTGAAGGCAATTTGTGTGGTTCTTGGCAGTACTCGATCAATGGGACATATCCTATCGTTGGTCTTGATGACCAGCTACTTAAGAACGGCGATACGTTTTACCTTTTCTACGGTGCCGCGCGAAATGTTGCAGCTCCCACAACCGTTACGACAGGTACCACGTTCACAGCGGTCGCACAACGTTACGATGTGTCAACAGGTGGCTATGTGCCGGTGAGCGGATACACAATCGGTATTACCCGCACAAACCCGGATGATCCTTGGGCGCCTGTTGTGGTAACGACCGCAGTGACTGACACCGAAGGAAAAGCGACCTTTGTCGCACCCGCTGTGGGTGAGTACCAGTTGGGCATTAAGGAGGATGGGTACTACCCATCAACACCCCTCACTGTTCTCGCCGCAGGTATCAATGGCGGTACCGGCTCAAGTGGTGGGGGTGGTAGTTTGCGAGTCGATGCACGTTTCGATATTGAGGGTGCTTTGCGATATCTTGTGGCGCAACAGGACACGAAAGGAACCTATGATGCGCCAATGTATACTGATTGGGCGGCCATAGCGCTCGCAGCCGCAGGAACAGGTACCACAGCAATACGTGAGCATCTTCGAAAAGAGGTGTCCTCCGCTGACATGTCCATTACTGATCACGAACGACGTGCGATGGCACTCATGGCGCTGGGCATAAGTCCATACAACGGAACGGAGGTAGACCACATTGCGGCGATTCGTTCATACTTTAAGGATGATCAATATGGTGATTCAAAGCGAGTGAATGATGACATTTTCGCCCTTGTCGTGCTTGAGCGGGCGGGGTACCGAATAGGTGACGCACACATCGACAAAACTCTTGCGTTCATAGTTCGTTCACAGGGTGAAAGTGGCGCGTGGGATGAGAGTATCGACTTGACCGCCGCCGCAATACAAGCGCTTGTGCCATATCGCGCAGCACCAGGAGTTGAGGCTGCGCTTGTAAAAGCAGAAAAGTATCTTCGAGGTATGCAAAAGCAAGACGGTGGTTTTGGGGACGTGTTTGCCACTTCGTGGGTGCTGCAAGCAATCGATGCGCTTGGAAAGACTCCTGCCGATTGGATAAGTGGAGGTAAGACGCCACTGACGTACCTTGCGAAGGCGCAACTGGAAGATGGTGGGGTACTTGCAGTCTCTGAAGCGACGACTACTCGGGTATGGGCAACTGCATATGCCGTTCCGGCCGCTCTTGGTATGTCGTGGCGGGAAGTCATGCATGCGTTTTCCGCACCTGCGGTTGCGAAGGTGGTGCCACAAGACGATTCGCTCCGTCTCGCACTTGCCAATATTCCTTCAAGTATTCCAGTATCGACCACAGAGAATAGTTCTCTCTCAAGCGAGTCACTGGATAATGCATCAACAACCCTTGCTGGAGACGATTCGGAAACCGTGGCGTCTACGTCCGATCAAATAGCCACAGGCACAGATGATCAGAGTGCTTCGAAGACATTACGCCTTATTACGTTCGGTTTTTTGGCGGCACTCATTGCGTACGCGGTATTTCGGTTCCGATCTGCGAAATAGGTAATCATACAAATTTTGGCACCTACAGCACCACATTGCAGTCGCAATGTGGTGCTGCTGATTTGCATGAGTCCCAATTATTACAAGCAAGAGTGTTGACAAGATGCTTTCTGGCACACTGCGTACATTGCTATACTGACAAGGTTACAAGATATTTAGTAGTATAAAATTTCTATCCTATGCCACGACTTCATCGTGCCTGTACTGGTTTCTTCGGACTACTCGCACTAACCTTTGTTTTTGCCGGAGGTGTGCAAGCGGCAGCGCCACAAATCACAGTCCTCTCTCCAAATGGCGATGAGGGTTTATACGAAGGTCTATATCACCAAATCACTTGGAAGTCGGAAAATGTTGATAAGGTGAGTATTGGATGGTCAACAGGAGTTGGTTCGTTGAATCCGATTGTGAGTAACATTCCAAACACTGGTTCATACTCTTGGAAGGTGGGTGCCGGCACTCTGCTTCCTGGTCAAACTAAGCAGGTAAAAATCGATATAATTGGTTATCAGACGGGTGTGGGGTCTGTATCGGATCAATCGGACGGTTTCTTTTCAATCAAAAAGAATCCAGCAAGTACGACTCCAATACGGGTCGTCAGCCCAAATGGCGGAGAACTCTGGGGCATCAATCGAAGTAATACAATCACATGGACACCGTATGGCTATAATCCTGATGTCAATCCATCGAGTAACGTGACAGCGTACTTAGAACAAGCGACCGCCTCGGGGTATGTGACGATCGGTAAGATAGTCCCGAGCGGTAAGGCGTCCATTCATACTTATTT
>CAZWNC010000043.1:0-4391 GCA_964635195.1 uncultured Candidatus Saccharibacteria bacterium
CGAGTGACGAGGGACGAGTATCGAGTAATGAGTAACGAGTACCGAGTAATGAGTAACGAGGGGCGAGTACCGAGTACCGAGTACCGAGTGGCGAGTAATGAGTTGCGAGTAACGAGTGACGAAAAGCGAGAGGCGAGTGACGGTACTGATGCAGTGCGTGTGCGGCTGGGCTTACCGAATGATGGGAAGCCGGTATATATCGTGGCATGGACAACGACGCCGTGGACACTGCCGGGGAATGTCGCGTTGGCAGTACATCCAAACGAAAGGTATATTCTATGGAAAAAAAATGGAGACCTGCTCATTACCGAATACACGCGGGCAGTAGAGCTTGTGAAAGGTGGTGAGGGTGATGCCAACATTGAAATAGTAAAAGAATATAAAGGATCGGACCTTATTGGCCTTTCGTACGAACCACTCTACGACATTCCCAAGGCAAACATGATGGGGAGCGAAAAAGCATGGACTGTCCAGGCTGCCGATTTTGTGACGACCGAGGATGGTACGGGAGTGGTGCACATCGCGCCCATGTACGGCGAAGACGACTACGTCCTTGGCGTGGAGCATGGTCTCCCGGTCGTGCCACTTCTGGATGCTACCGGCACCTACAACACCGATGCACCCGAACTGGTGCGCGGGATGTATTTCAAAAAGGGTGGAAAACTGGTGCTGGAAGATCTTGAAGCACGGGGACTCGTCCTTGCAAAACATGCGCATACGCACTCCTACCCACACTGCTATCGATGTGGCACCGCACTCATTTATAATGCGTTGACCTCGTGGTTTATCGACATTCAGAGTGTCAAAAAGCGTCTCCTGGAAGCGAACGAAGAGGTCTCGTGGTATCCCGAGCACCTGAAAGAAGGTCGTTTCAAAAATATCATCGAAGGTGCGCCGGATTGGACGATCAGCCGTAATCGCTTTTGGGCGAGTCCGCTTCCTGTCTGGAAGCACGAAACCACCGGTGAGGTTAGGGTCATCGGCTCACTTACCGAACTCCGTGCACATACTCGAACATCCGGTAATACCTACGTGACAGTGCGTCACGGCGAAGCGGAAAGTAACACCACGCACACGATAAGTACTCAGGCCGAAAGCAACAACCCGGTTACTGCGAAAGGGCGTGAGCAGATAGAGTCCGCCGTTGCCGTACTCAAACAAAAGAACATCACCAAGATACTCGCAAGCCCTACCCAGCGCACCAAAGAGACTGCGGAACACATTGCGACCGCACTCAATATGTCGCTTTCGGAGATTGTCTACGATGACCGTCTCATTGAGTGGCAACTCGGTGCATTGGACGGCAAGCTGGTTTCCGCATTGAAAGAGGTGTGCCCCACGTATGAAGACCGCTTTGTTCGTGGGTGTGGATCAGGCGAAACGCTCATGGATATGAAGCGTCGTATCGGTGCCGCGCTTTATGAATATGAGCGCACCTATGCAAACGAGACGATCCTTTTGGTTGGGCATGAGTACACCTTGTGGCTTGCGGAGTGTGTGGCACAAGGCGCTTCGGTTGAGGCATCTATCGAGATACGAGGTACAGCCGACGACTACGTGGCAAATGGCGAAGTGCGCGTGCTCGATTTCGTGCCGCTGCCACACAACAAAGAGTACGAGCTCGACTTACATCGTCCGTACATCGACGACCTGCAGCTTGTGGCGGAGGACGGAGCACGTCTGTATCGTATTCCTGAAGTGGTGGACTGTTGGGTGGAGAGCGGCTTAATGCCCGTTGCGTCGCAACATGTGCTTGCTGAGCAGTTCGGAAAGCCGGCACGGTATCCGGGCGATTTTATCGCGGAGTACATTGCGCAGACGCGTACTTGGTTCTATTACATGCACGCAATGGGAGTGCTCCTTTTTGATCGTCCAAGCTTTACACACTGCGTGACGACCGGCACTATTTTGGCCGATGATGGTAGCAAAATGAGTAAATCAAAGGGCAACTTTACCGACCCACTGATGAATCTCGACCGGTACGGTGCGGACGCACTTCGCCTCTACATGCTCGGGTCGGTGGTTATGCAGTCGGAAGACATGAGTTTTCGTGACGATGAGCTTAAAGAGGTGCACAACCGTTTTGTCGGCATACTCTGGAACTCGTATAAATTCTACGAGATGTATGCGGGAGATTTTTCCGCGAATGCTTCACCTTCCGGCACGCACGTGCTCGATCGGTGGATCATTGCTCGCTTGAATGAGGTAATATTGCAGGTCACAGATTACATGGACGCATATGACACAGTGCGAAGTGTACGTGTGCTGCGTGACTTCGTGAGCGATTTCTCTACCTGGTACATTCGACGTTCACGTGATCGTTTCAAGAGCGATGATCCGACCGATCGTGGCGCGGCAATAGGGACAACTGCCTATGTACTTAGAACGTTTGCAACGGTGTGTGCTCCTATCGCGCCGTTCATCGCAGAAAAAGTCTACCGTGGAGCAGGGGGCGAAAAGGAGAGTGTACACTTGGCGGAATGGCCGGAACCGGTACAGCAGCCTGATACAACACTCGTTGCCGACATGGCGGAGGTCCGACGCACGGTATCCCTTGCACTGGAGGCGCGTCAACGTGCGGGCATTAAGGTGCGTCAACCGCTTTCGAGTCTCACGTTGTCGAGCAGTGCACTTGTCGACAAAGATGAGCTACTCGTCATCCTTGCGGAAGAGGTGAATGTGAAAAAGGTACAATTTGGGAGTGGCTTTGAGGGTGAAGTATTCCTCGATATTACACTTACTCCGGAGCTTAAGCGTGAAGGGGAAGTACGAGACCTTGTTCGGGCGGTGCAAGAATTGCGAAAGCAAGCATCACTCGCACAAGAAGATCGGGTGACACTCATGGTAAGTACAGATGATATGGGAAAGGATGTCGCAGATGCAGCCCACGGAGAGCTTGTGCGGGTAGCCGGGGTGCAAGAAGTGCTGCACCGTAGCGGCGTATCGGCAGACGAAACAGAGGTGCGGGCGGGTGATACGACACTGCGTATAGCGATACGTAAAAACGACTCACGTTAGGCGGCGCACGAGTGGTATACTGTGGCAACGGGTACCGTGATGGTCTCCTCGTTTTTATCGTTCCAAGTATGCACACGCTCCACACTACACCCGCGTTTGTCTTAAAGGCATACCCACACGGTGAGTCGAACAGAGTGTTCCGTTTGTTCACTCGGGAGCACGGCTTACTCTACGTGCATGGTCAAGGAGTCCGTTCGCTTGCAAACAGAAACCGGTATGCACTCCGTACGCATGGGTTTGTGCGTGCGACCTTGGTGCGTGGGAGAGAGGTGTGGCGTCTTACATCAGCGCAGGCGGTGTGTGGTGAGTCAGCCACGGAGTGGCGTAGAGTGCTTGCGCTCGTTGGAGATCTTCTTGCTGAGGAAGACGCTGCTCCGCGAGTGTTCGACCTGCTTCATGAATCACGTCGCGTGTTCATGGAGACTGGTGATTCAGGTGATCGGTGTGTGCTCGAAGCCTTGACGGTTCTCCGTGCGCTTGCGCTTCTCGGGTACGTGGGCGATTCGTCGGTGCAGGGTGCACTCGATCATGCAGCTCCCCTTACGGATAACAGTCGATATCTCCCGTGTCGTGATGCGTTGGTACGTGAGGTGAACGACGCATTGCGCGCGTGCGCGCGGTAGGGTGGTGTAGTGTAAGAAAAGTCACGGACTTGAGGATGCAGGATGTTCTTTTGTAACATGGTTTCTTGGAGTGAGTACGTGGTATACTCCGAGTATGCTAGACGAGAATAGTAGCATTGAGCGAGTGCGTCGCAAACTGTATGCGCGTCAGGCGCCACAGGGCGAGCGTGAGCGCAGGACGCTCTACGAAGACCAGACCACTCCGGTGTCTCAAGAATGGGAGACAGAAGCGGATATCCCGCAGACGGAGGGTGATTTTGTTAAAGACGCAGCGCAGGAGCTTGAAGAGTTACGGCACGGTGTGGTACGGGGAGTGAACGATAACATGTCGCCCATTCTTATGTTTGGCAAAGTTGCGGAAAATAAAGCAAAAAAGAAAAAGAAAAAAGGTCTGTTCGGAGGTTTCATTTCGACTATATTTTTCTCATCGCTTGCATTCTTTTTGCTTGCGGGCGGGTATGCGATATTTTTACTCGGGAAGGGAGGCAACGAAGTGGCGTGTGATAAGGTTAAAATTGATGTGCTCGCGCCCACGTCCGTACCGAGCGGCAAAGAATTGGTGTTGGACGTCACGGTAAAAAACGGTAATCCTGTCGCACTTGAACATGCGGAGCTCTTGATTACGTATCCGGAAGGAACAAAGAACGCAGATGATCCCACGACACCGCTTCCGACCGTGCGAGCTGATATAGGGACACTTGAAGTGGGAGCAGAGGTGACCAAAACATCGCGTTCCATTCCGTACGGGAC
>CAZWNC010000044.1:0-3771 GCA_964635195.1 uncultured Candidatus Saccharibacteria bacterium
TTTCCGAGACTCCTGTTTTCAAGACAGGTGCAATAGACCACTCTGCCACCCCTCCTCTGGTACACATATATACCACACTCACGTCCGCATGTCGCGAAGTGCGGGTGTGAAAAATCATCTTAAACGGTCGTAACGTCGCCCCGCGTGTCTTTTTGTTTTGCGATCACAAAAATGTAGATGATATCAACGATTCCCATTGTGTTGAAAATACTCATACCTATGAACCACCAGACATCACCGCGACGGGCGGCAAGCCAAAGAGCCCACATTTTCCACGGTAGACTCCACAACGTCATTGCGAGCAATGTGTAGATATTCATTCCTTGTACCGCTTCAGCAAACGCAGCTTCCATGCCCGTATGCTACCATCAAAGGTCGTTCGGTGCTATGCTCACGACATGGCAAGGGTAATGGGTATCGATTACGGATCACGAAGGGTTGGGGTTGCGTTATCAGACGATGCGCAGGTTGTTGCGTTTCCGAATGGAATTCTGCCAAACAACGACACGCTCATAGCAACACTTACACAACGAGTTGCGGATGAAGGTGTGCAGGTGGTGGTGGTGGGAGAGGCAGACAACCCTGCAGGAGGAACCAATGCCATTCAGCGCCGCGTCATGCTTTTTGCGGAAGCGTTACGAATAGCCATCAACTGTGAGGTGCTCTTGGTACCTGAAGCGTATTCAAGCGCGGAAGCACGTCGTGCGCTCATGGAGCACGCATCCGAACGGTCGACGCGACAGCTTCCAGTTGACGCAGCCGCAGCCGCAATAATTTTACAAATGTATCTTGATGGTAAAAGGCGGACATGATCGCGAGGCGCCGTCTTGTAAGAACACAACAACAATGATTACTATACATGACTTTTCGAGTGTGGAGATGCGCATTGGCTGCATCATGATGGTTGAGCGTGTGCCTGAGACCGATAAACTTTTGCAACTCACGGTCGACTTTGGGGAAGAGCGAAACCGTACAGTTATTTCGGGTATCGCCGGATACTTTGAAGACCCTCAGGTGTTGGTGGGCAAACGGTGTCCTTTTGTTACCAACCTCGAACCGCGCACCATACGCGGGCTCACGAGTGAGGCCATGATTGTTGCGGTGCATACGGAAGCGGGTGCGTTTTCAATACTCGAACCGACGACGATGGAGATTCCGGTCGGCACACGACTTAATTAATTAAAGATGCGGAGTATGCACTTCTTATTTCGAATATGAGGAAATACTGGGAATGGTTTCAATCGCGTGCGACAAGCAAACATGCCGAAGCGTGGCTCGCGATTATGTCTTTTTCGGAGTCATCGTTTTTTCTCATTCCTCCCGACGTGCTCCTCATCGCCATCCTCGCGGCGCAAGCGGGGCGGTGGGTGTATTATGCGTTCCTCACCACTATTTCGTCGGTTGCCGGTGCGGTGTTCGGGTATGTGCTCGGGTGGTACGTGTTCGAACCTATTGTGCAACCTCTGATAGATTTGTACGGGCTGACTGCAGAATTTGCCCACGTTGGAATGCTCTATGAACAGAGCACATTTCTTTCGGTCTTTACTGCTGCATTCACCCCGATACCCTTTAAGGTGTTCGTTCTTGCCGGAGGTTTCTTTAAGGTGCCTTTTATTCCTTTCATCATCGCAAGTATCATAGGGCGCGGCATGCGTTTCTTCCTTGTTGCATGGATAGCGCATCGCTATGGTCCGCGAGCTGCCGAGTTCGGACTCCGGTATATGGATCGGATACTCATCGGAATCGTCCTCTGTGGCGTCGCTCTCTTCTTTGCACATAGTGTGTGGGGCATACCGTGGTGATGCGCTATCCACTGCAGCATCTCACTCAGGAACTTTTACCTGGTATACTATCGCCATGGTTCCCGGTTCACACTACAATACGCCGTCATTCGTTTTTCGCGCATTCCCCCCTCCCGAATATCTCACTATGCCGGCGGTCGGTTTGGATATTTCAGACTATGCTGTGAAGCACGTGTTCATCAAGCGACACGGTCGCCATTTCTATCTCGAGTCGGTGGGAAAAACAGATCTTCCGATCGGAGTGGTGGAGGGTGGTGTGGTGAAAGACGTTGAAACGTTGGTGAGAATGTTGCGGCGAGTTCGTGAAGATCATGGCTATACACACACACACCTCTCATTGCCTGAGGCACATGCCTACTTGTTCCAGTTGGACATACCGCATGATGCGGAGACAGACGCGTACCAACTGGTTGAATTCAGTCTCAAGGAACATGTTCCGATAGGTGCGGAAGATGCGGTGTTTGATTTTGCAGTTCTTGAGGATCGTGAACGTTCTCAGTTTGTGAATGTTTCAGTGTACCCCGCAACGATCGCACAGGCATACATAGATGCGGCGCGATCTGCCGGATTTAATGTGCTTTCGGCGGAAATAGAAGGGCAGGCGACCGCACGTGCCTTACTCGCGCCTCTGAACAATGAGCCGACGATTATTGTAGACCTGGGGAGAAGTCAGGCAGGCTTCTCTATTTCTGTGAACGGATCGGTGATTTTCACGGCAAATTTGGAAATAGGTGGAGATCGCTTTACTCGAGCTATTGCTCGCGGACTCGATATTTCTTTTCAGGAAGCAGAGAAGATGAAGCGGGAGCATGGTTTTCGAAATACGCGAGCGAGTAAGGTAGTGTACGACCTACTCCGACCTGTGGTTGACGACCTATGTGAGGCAGTCCATCGCCACTTACTGTACTGGCAAATGCACGCAAGTGATGAAAAGGTAAGGAATATCAAAAGAATCGTCCTTGTAGGTGGAAACGCAAACATGCCCGGTTTGCTTGAACATATGTCCGCTATGTTGGAAGTTCGAGTGGAGGTGGGAAATGTATGGACGAACACGTTTTCCTTTCACGAATATTTACCGGATATGCATCGTGCAGCGTCACTCGAGTTTGCAACTGCAACCGGACTTGCGATGCGTAGCTTACTTCGGAGTAGTGTATGAGTGAGAACAATCTTCACAACTTGCTTTCCCGAACGGACCGTCATGCGCTGTCGGTCGGATACTACACACGTGTTGCCGGAGTCGCTTGCATTATGATAGGAGGAGTTGCGGCTGTCGGACTGATCATGCTTTTCCCCGCATACCTTGCTCACTCCCAGGATTTATCGATCGTACGTGAAGAGATTGCATCCCTTTCCAAAGGAGAGGCATCCTTTCGAAAGGATGTTAACGATATTACAGAGTTTCGTTCTTCGGTAGAACGAGTACGTAGCCACCTTGCTAGGGTGCGTGGTACCACGTACCTTGAGAAGGTGCTTGCGGCAGCGAGTGATGCGATTACGTTAGAGTCGTATTCATTCAGTCGCTCGTCGTATACGATGGTGTTGCGAGGCGTGGCGGACACTCGAAGCGACCTCGTGGCTTTCTCAGGGTCACTTGATTCTGACCAAAACTTCACAAGCGTCACTGTACCGGTCGACAACTTCTCTAAAAGTTTAGAACCACCTTTCGTCATCACACTTTCGCTTGCAACCTCCACCTCCAACCTATGAGAGAACTTACCTACGAACAAAAGATATTGATGCTGGCGCTCGTATGGTGTATGGGGATGTGCGCTCTGTATGGGTACGCGTTTGTATACTTGGATACGCTGCGCGAGGGGTTGCATGAGGAGCTTGCGGCGCTGGCGCTGAAGCGCTCCGAAATGCACGCACAAGCACAAGCACAAGATGCTGTTAAAAACGTGTCTGATGCCCGAGCTGAACTTGCTGAACATGTGGTACCCCTCGGATTGCCGACAAAGTTTCTTTC
>CAZWNC010000045.1:0-3702 GCA_964635195.1 uncultured Candidatus Saccharibacteria bacterium
TGGATTCGGTCGGGCGGTGTTGTGTATAGTAGTATAGGTGAGTATGCAGGAGCACAAATCTGAGGAACATCCCACTGATCAAAAACAAAAGATGACCGACGAAGTGCGGTTTTCGACGATTCCGAATATTCCCCCGCAGTCCGGACGAGAACCGATGATTGATCCGCTTGCGCTCGCTCTCCTTTTTCTTTTGGCAGGGTCATTTGTATACGTATCCTTTTTTTCTGTGCCGGTAGCGTTACAGCGAGGTGGAGAGTTTTTCAGTAATCTCACCGAGTCAGTTTCAGTTTCGGATTTTGTGTCTGTCACGGTGCCTGCAAACGATGGGTCTGAGAATGTTCTCGAACAACGAAAACAAGACGTTGAAACGCAGTTCGACTCGACACTCCCTGCCTATGTGTATCCCTATCCGCTAGAGGATGCCATTGAGCCTTTACCGGATGAATATGTACGGTCTGAAATGAGGAGAGTGTCCGACTTTACCATACAGGCCGAGCGCCAAAAAGACTCAATCGTGATTACCTGGCCGAAAGGTGTCGGGCTACGAGCGGCATACCTCGTTAGTCGATATTCTGGTTCGTATCACCACTTGTTCGGTTGGGAGGGAGGGGAGGTGTATACCGATGGGCGGTTTGATGCCGATCTGCCTCCATTTCTGCCCCCTGATGGATACGTTGTGCTTGCGTATACGGATGACCCTTCCGGTGCGTACGTTTATAGTGATTTGACGCAACTTATTGTGATTAGAGATCAAGAGTCCGGCTTTTTGACTTTTCGTGGCATGGATACATACAATACGGTGTATGCAGGTGATCAAGGCGCGGCTGTCAAGGTTATCATTAATGATCCAGCACTGTCTTTGTACCCCCACCGCTCGCTCGCCGTCGATCTCATACCTCGCACAGGAGCGCGTGGCGCATACGATGTATCCGGTCGCACAGTGTCCCTGTATGAAAGCGGATACTTCAGAGCGCCTGGGTCTGCGTACACGCAGGTCGTGTTTCCCATGAACATTCCCGAGGATCTGTCGCCGGGCGAGTATGACATTCGTGCAACCTTGCGCTACCGCACGGAGGGTTCGGAAAAAGAACAATCGTACTCGTTCCTCCACGCCGTTACTGTGGCCACGGCGGCAGTCGACTAGTAGAGAAATGTAGAAGTGGGGATATATATTTAATTCAAACCTGAAACCCAACAGCACCCTTAGAAGGGTAGGGATACCTTTTATTCATATTCAATGTAACGGTGCGACTGGGTGGATATTTATACTATGCAGTGACAGGGTGCGTGCTATACTTTTTTATATATTCATTCATACCACACTATGCCACCACAAGAACCGTATACTCAGCAATCCGCGCCGTTTACACCCGCAGTTACTCCGCTTAGGGTTGGGAAGTTCAAGGCAAGCAGTATGCTGGTGGAGCAGTCGTGGGCACTTCTCAAGCAAGACAAAGAGATATTGTGGTTTCCGGTGCTTTCAACGGTGACCTCCATCGTTGCACTCATACTCATGGCGGTCCTCTTTTTCTTTACGGTCATGGGTGGCGACGTAAACACCTTTGAAAGTGAAGCCGAACAGGCGATGGGGCTTCTTGAGTATGGCATCTTGATTGTGTACTACACGGTGATGTTCTTTATCGTGAATTTCTTTCAGGCGGGTATCTACATCATTGCTCATGGGCGCATGAATGGCAGGGACCTTACATTCAGCGATGGTATACAGGGCGCAACAAACGCCGCGGGCAAAATATTTCTCTGGTCGCTCATATCAGCCACGGTCGGCGTAGTGTTGCGTGCGATAGCGGACCGCTCAAAGCTGGTGGGGCGAATCATTGTGGCACTTCTCGGGGCTGCGTGGAACATTCTGACTTACTTTAGTCTTCCGGCACTCGTGATTGGTAACGTGTCAGTGGTCGATTCGTTCAAGGTGTCCGCGGCGACAATCCGCAAAACGTGGGGTGAGACCTTGATTCTCAATATCGGCATGGGGCTTTTCTTTTTCCTGATTGCGTTTTTGGGTATTGCGCTTGGTATCGGCATTATCATGCTGGCACCTGTGGCTGTTGTTGCGCTGCCCGTCTTCATACTACTTGTTGTGTACATAGTTGCACTTTCGATCGTCTCGTCGGCACTTGGTGCGATATTTAAACTTGCCTTGTATCAATATGCACAAACCGGTGTCGTGCCAGAGGGTTTTTCTCCGGAGCTCATTCAAAACGCGGTGAAGCGATAGTATGAAAGCATTGCACATATAAACGTTCGAAATCAAGATCTTCGACAGAACCCCTTTGGGTGCATAATATCGTAAAGCACTTCCTGGTCCCGTGATATGCTTGGTTTCATACCTTCTTAATAACAAATACCTATGCACGAACACATGAAGGAGTTGTACACGTTGCTACTCGCTCGAATGCCACAGTCGGAGATCTTGGAACAGTTGCGTGTACGGGTGCGTACCACACTTTCCGAGCGCGGTATGCCACTCCCTGAGGATGCTATTGTGCTGTTCGATGACAGCTCAGGACGTGTACTTGTCATCGATAACCTTCATGTATGGGAAGGGGAGGCCGATCGGATTGCAAACGAAGTCGGCGGAGAGACGCTTCGTACATTGTATGAGGCGCAAAAAAACGTACCCGCCCGTAGCGGATATGTAGGTGGCATACGTCCCAACAATCGCTTAATGGAATGGTTTTTCTGGGGTTTCAACGGAGTCGTGCTACTGTATTGGTGTGCATGGTTTGTCTATTTTGTCTTCTCACCGGATTTTCGTGAGTGGTACACGACGGCAAAAAGTTCTTCAGACTTTGGCGTGATGGGACTTGTTGCCTTCCTGCTTCTGCCCGCGATACCCCTAATCTCTGTGTTAACTTCCCGTTATGCAACGTATGGCAAGATATCGGGACGTTCGTTGGTGCGATCCTCTTTAGAGTTTGAGGTTCCGGCATTTACTTTTGCGTATGTCTTTAATCAGGTTTTGGCGCACATGCCACTTACTATTGGTTTGCGCATACTTGCACTCGTATTAGCATGTATCTTCCTCTGTGTCTGGTATGTATGCATGTATCGAGTCGAAGTAACCAGTGCGCGTGCGCGTGTTGCATACTTCGTCGCGACAACGCTGGTGGTCGTTGCCGGTATTTACCTGTCGCTTCTTACTCTTGTGCCCGGATACATAGCCTATTTTGAGAATGTTGTTCCCGAGGCAATCAGTACTCTGATGCAGAGTCCCGGTGACTTACTTGCCGATCCATTCCTTGCAATGACAGTACTGCTGACCTTTATCGTTACACTTATGCCGTTCGTTATTTTCGTGATCATTGCGCGCAAGGTGTCTCTATGGTACCGAATCATTCTCGCTTCGATGCGCGCCGAGCGCCCGAAACTCGTTCGGATGGTATTGGTGGGTACACCCGCCATGTTTGTAGGCCTTTTGTATCTTCTTTCAGCACAATTCTCATCAAACCACTACGTCGATGAGCTTGTACTACTCGCACAGGATACCTCTGGGTACGAAAGCAATGCGGCCCGTGCACGAAGTTTGACAGATCGAAAACTGCAGGTGGACAGGGTGTTAGAAAGAATGCTGTACGCAGATCAAATGTATATGTTTGATGCGTCTGATTTTGAGAATCGGAGTAGTTATGATCCCGCAATAACATCTCGTTATTTACGTCTCGTTGCATTTCCTTTCATCTA
>CAZWNC010000046.1:0-2689 GCA_964635195.1 uncultured Candidatus Saccharibacteria bacterium
TCAGCATGACCGCGGACAACATCGAAAGCATTGTCGCCGGTACCTTGCTCCAGCTAGGGCCTCAACTGCTCAGTATCCTCGTCGCACTCGTGATTACCTTCTTTATTAACGTCCCGATCGGCGTCTTTCTACTCGCTGGCGTCATAGTCTACTTGTTCATTTTCATACGTGGCGCCCAACCACTCGCACAACTGCAAACCGACATGTACTCAAATATGACCGAGGCGTGGGGTAACATATGGGAATATGTTACCAATGTACGACAAGTCAAAGAGGTGGTGGCCGAAAACGTGGCAGAACAAAGCATGTCCAAGAGCTTTCGCGATGTGGTGCTCACCACATGGAGCCGATCCAATATCGCCTCTGCGAATCTTTCGCTCTACCAGCATGCAATTATTTTGCTCTCGCAATTTTCCATCTTCGCCTACTCCATCTACGCAATATTCGGAGGCTTCATGACCGTCGGCGAACTGCTCGCAGTGAATGGATATACGCAGATGATCTTCGGGCCTTTTTCGATACTCACCCGGTCGTGGCGAAACGTACAAAACGGCATCATCAATATAAACAAGACTGAAAAGATGCTGGTCTTACCCGAGGAAACATATGTTCCTCACGATGTCGCACCGCTCGACACCATTCACGGCGACATATCCTTCGAGCAGGTTGATTTTGGCTACGACGAAGGGCGACCGATCCTGAAAGATCTCTCGTTCACTGTCTCACGGGGACAAACGGTCGCTATCGTGGGCGAAAGCGGGGTCGGGAAAACAACCCTCCTCGACTTGCTTCTCGGCTTTCACTTCCCCACGCGTGGCACAGTACGTATCGACGGTGTAGACCTAACCCGAATGGATCTTCGAATCCTACGCACGCACGTCGCCATAGTGTCGCAAGACATCGTCCTTTTTAACGACACCATCACCAAAAACATTGCATTCGGCATGCCACACGCGACCGAAGCGGACGTACGACGGGCGGCCGAACAGGCGTCTGCACGCGAATTTATCGAAGCATTCCCCGACAGTTGGAACCAGCTCGTGGGTGAACGAGGTATCAAGCTCTCGGGGGGCCAGCGCCAGCGGGTCGCCATAGCCCGTGCAATCCTCAAGGACCCTTCTATCCTCATCCTCGACGAGCCGACCTCCGCACTCGACGCCCGTACCGAGCACACCTTGCAACAATCGCTTGAACAGATTATGACCGGCAAGACCACCTTCATCATCGCCCATCGATTCTCGACCGTCCGCAATGCCGACCTCATTCTCGTCCTCAAAGACGGCACCATCGTCGAGCGTGGCACCCACGCCGAGCTCATGGCTCAGGGAGGTGAGTACCGCCACCTCTACGATTTGCAGATAGGGCTGAGAGAGTAAGCATTTGATACACTTTCTGTAATTCTGCATGCATAGTGGTGTGAAATGTGGTATAATATATAGATGGATACCAAGAACGCCCAGATCCCTCCTTCAGTACGAGCCACACTATGGTCGTACGATATGACAAAGATAGACCCCGAGGAGGACAAGGCGCTCATCATTCGTCACGTACTCAATTACGGCACCGAGGACGCGGTCAAGTGGGCACGTACGCAGTATACGACCGATGAACTTGCCGAAGCGGTATCGTCCTCGACCGCGAGCGAGTGGTCGCCAAAGTCGTTGAACTATTGGTCGATTATCCTCGGCGTACACCCAACGCGTCGTACCCGTTTTTCGTAGACTATGAACATACACTACAACATCCTTGATACAGAACGGCGAGCACTCCTACCTACCCTTGCGGGTGTACGCGGGCATGGATTCTATCTCGCAGGAGGCACCGCACTTGCGCTCCAGCTCGGGCATCGTGACAGTGTTGACTTTGACTTTTTTTGCGCCAACCCATTTGATACAGCAGACCTGCTTCACGCACTCGAAAGCTTACTCGCTGGTCACACTATTACTCGCACACAAGAAGAACGCAATACACTAAGCATACTGATAGACAGCGGCGTGCGCGCAAGCTTCATGACGTATCCGTACCCGCTTGTAGCACCACATGTCGAAACAGAGTACTTTCCGCTTGCTTCTATGAAAGATATCGGCTGCATGAAACTCGGTGCTATTGTGAGCAGGGCAACATACAAGGATTATGTAGACCTCTACTACATTTTGCACCACATGCCACTTGCGACCCTCCTTGAGCACTTGAGTATGAAGCTGCCGGACCTCGATTCAATGCTCGCACAAAAATCACTCGTCTATTTTGATGACCTGACCGACGAACAGATTCGGTATGTTGGCACTCCTGTCCTGCGCGAGACCGTTGAGAATGGCCTTCGTGACGCTGTGAAAAATCAAAACAACCTACTCACGTAACGGTACCCCGCAACCTGCAGACCCTCAATGGGAATTCCCTTGGTAGTCTACAAAACATACTGAGGGGGTGTCACGTTTTGCGGTATTTTGTAGACCTTCATCACGCTATTCTTACCCTATAATTCCTCATTCTCCCATGCCTCGTCACACCCTCGGACTCCACATATTCCGACGCGACTTACGACTCGAAGACAACACTGCGCTTCTGCGTGCGCTTGCGGAATGCGAGCGAGTGATTCCAGCGTTTATATTTGACCCCCTACAAGCTGACCCTAAAAAGAACCCGTACTTCAGTGCGCCCGCGTTTGCTTTCATGATTGAGTCATTGT
>CAZWNC010000047.1:0-2373 GCA_964635195.1 uncultured Candidatus Saccharibacteria bacterium
ACCTTCCTTGCCGTTCTCACGGAGTTTTATGATGAAGATACGCTGGGTGGGGAGACGCGTACAGTGTTGCGCTTTCCGTATCGACTCGCTCCCGTAAAGGTGGCTGTCTTTCCGCTTCTGAAAAATAAGCCGGAGCTCGTGGCAAAAGCACGTGACGTATACAACGCACTTAAAGGCGAGATGCGTTGTGAATTTGACGACAACGGCAATATCGGCAAACGCTACCGCAGACAGGACGAAATAGGTACCCCGTACTGTGTCACCATCGACTTTGACACACTCACGGACGACACGGTCACGGTGCGCGAACGAGACAGTGGGGAACAAGCGAGGGTGAAGGTCGGGGAGTTGCTGGCGTATGTCCGATCCTAAACATCAATACCCCACAAGGAAAAGGCGTTACTTTTCTCAAGGAGTGTTTGTTGCTCTCTCGATCGCGTGCGCATACTATTTTGGCATGTTGTCAGTGGAGACTTCGTTCTTTCCGGTCTTCGTTCTGGCGCTTTGTTTTGGACCCTGGCTTGTGTACGTTGTAGGTAATCTTTTGAAGATACATGACGTCCTTCACGGATGGCCGGTAGCGCATCACCTCAACCGTCAAATTATCTGGCTCGCTCTCTCATTGTTTGTTTTCTGGCAAATTCTTGTGTGGGCAGACGGTGGCGGACACTCGGCCGACCTGCCGGTGGTGCGGAATATTTTCACCGGAGAGTGTTCGGCACACTCACGGCCAATACCCTGGTACTTAGAGGAGTATAATGAACAGCCGTGTACGCGAGGACTGCACATACACTGACCTTTTCACGAGCGGTCACGGTGCGCGAACGAGACAGCGGGGAACAGGCAAGGGTGAAGGTCGGGGAGTTGCTGGCACGTGTATCCGCCTAACCATATACTTAAACGTATGCGTATGCGTATGCGTATGCGTATGCGTATGCGTATGCGTATGCGTATGCGGGGCGCTTGGAAATAATTACAGTAGGAGTACTTGTATTCATACTGTAATTCCTTTGGACGGGGCTCGTGCACCCGTTTTTGTGTTGTAACACCGACAAGCACTCGTCCCTCGTCCGTACTCGCTAACTCGTTACTCATAACTCGCTACTCGTCCGCACTCGTTACTCATAACTCGTTACTCGTTCGTCCTCGTCCGTATTCGTCCGCTCTATTCCCTCATGCTCAATTTTGGGGTACTATAAGCCTATGACCTCGAATAAACCGTTGCAAATCACAATCACTCCAGGCACCGTTGTTGCGACCGTGCTCATCCTGCTCGGTTTTTGGCTCGCATGGTACCTGCGCGACCTTTTGCTCGTAATCCTCACCGCGGTTGTGCTGGCAAGCTCGATTGAGACCGCCACCAAGCGTATCGTGAAGTGGGGGCTGCCTCGGGTTATGGCGGTTGTGCTTCTGTATTTGATCGCTATTCTGGGTCTTTCGACACTCTTCTACTTCTTTGTGCCACAACTTGTGTCCGAGACACGTCACTTGGTCGAACGATTTCCCGCGTATCTGGACATGCTCAATGTATCGCCGGAAGATGCGCTTTTGGGGTCGGGCGGTGGTTCTATAACCGACTCTCTCATGCAGTTTTCGGACGTGCTGAAGGCGTCCTCGTCCGGCCTTTTGTCCGCCGCGACGGGCATCTTTGGTGGCCTAATGTCGTTTGCGCTCATCGTGGTGCTTTCATTCTATTTTGCAGTGCAAGACCACGGGCTCGACGATTTCCTCCGCATGGTAACACCAATTAAGAACCAGGAGTACGTGCTCAATCTTTGGAAGCGTGCACAACACAAAATGGGGCGGTGGCTACAGGGACAACTTATACTCTCGCTCATTGTTGGTGTGCTGGTGTACCTAGGCCTTCTCGTGCTTGGCGTGCCGTATGCGTTACTTCTCGGTATCGCGGCGGGTATTCTTGAGCTCATTCCCGTGTTCGGATCGCTCCTTGCGGCCGTACCTGCGGTTGCGGTCGCTTTTATGGATGGAGGTACAAGTGTCGCACTACTCACGATCGCTCTCTATGCCGTGGTGAACCAGCTCGAGGGCAACGTCATAGCGCCGTTGGTGGTACAAAAAGTCCTCGGCATTTCTCCGCTCGTCGTCATTCTTGCCATTATCGTGGGTGCAAATCTTGGCGGTTTCCTCGGCATCCTCATCGCCGTTCCTGTTGCAGCAGCTATACAAGAGTACGTGAACGATCTCCAAAAGCATAGACGGCACAATGCCGATATGGCGGAAGAGGGGGCTGTCTAGAAAAAAACTGAAAACGGGGCACCGTGAAGTTTCTAAAAGTTATTCCACAAGTCATTTTTTATCCGAACCGTATGGTATGTACACTCACATGAAAATTTCTCTCACCACCACGCTTCC
>CAZWNC010000048.1:0-2273 GCA_964635195.1 uncultured Candidatus Saccharibacteria bacterium
GCAAAGATGCTGGTGAACGATGCGAAGCCGTCACGTATTGATATTCCGAGAGTCTTCAGACCTTCGAGGACGATGCCGAGAAGTCCTCCATACCCGGTATCGTCGGTAGAGTCTGTGGGAAGGTTGGCGAGCGACATACCGATGATGCTTTCAAGTGCGGTGACCTTTTGTGTAAGCTCTTGCATACCGGCGAGCGTGAGCGCGTTGAGTTTGTAGAGGTCGACGCCCTTCCCGTCTTCAGACAGTACTTCAAGGGGTGATTCTTCTGCAATCAAGCCCATTCTCAATGATGAGGTGCCGTTTTCGTCGTTGTAGTGGTACTTTGCTATCTGCAGGTCACGAACGGCTGTCAGTGCGTCTGTTCGTTCGGTGGGTGTCAGGTACGTAATGTCTTTCTTTGCGTCTCTGGTAGAGAGATTAATGAATGCTCGTGCTCCGATTTCACCCTCGACGGTGAGAGCACGTGACGGAGAGGTGGTGCCGATACCGACGTACCCGGTCGTGTGATCAACGTATATTTGATCTTTGCTGAAGTAGTACTGGGGCTCAACAAAGACGAGTACGGTGCCGGTTGCTACGGTGGTTGAGGCGTGTGATACGGGCTCAAATGCTTCAAGAGCGATACCGACGGTGTAACCGGTAGTGGTTGCTTTTGCACCATATCCTTCAAGCCATGTTGACGGTGCGATACGATCACCCACCTTAATGGCGCCGTTTTCGTCGGTTACCTTCACGGGCACGCGGCCGGAGAGTGCGACGGATACCTTTTCTTGTTCTACATATTCCGTAGTTGCCTTGAAGCCCCCAAGAAGAAGTCCCGGGTCTGCTGACACGATACCGATCAGTGTTGGGGTGAGTGCATCTGTCGACGTGCTGTATCGAGAGACATACATCGGATTTTCAGAATCAAGCATGAGAATCTCACCCGGAACAAGTGTCGTGTCTTTCGTTGGGTATGATGCCGCTACGTCGAGGCCTGAGAGTGCGCCACGGTCGGCATAAATGCCACCTTCCTTGCGCATGCTATCCGCACAACTGCCTGCACCATCATCGATACACAGCACACCATTTGTCACGAGAAGTGAGCCTGAAGGAATATTGCTCGAAGTCAGGAGTGTGTCAGTGGAAGTTCCTATCACAACACGAAGTTTGTCGGTCGAGGAAGTGCCTGTCGCTTCTGCCCATACCGTAAGTGCAGAGAGATCGCCCATGTTTGCGGAGTATGACATGCCAGTACCAGCCGTCACCCCGAGCGGACGCTCCATGTTCGCCCAGACAGCATCGGTCACACCGGACGTGAATTGCATTGACCCAACGGCGAGGGTGTTGATGGATGTAAGTGAGGTGGTTGCATTGTAGGTGTATGCACCGGACGGTGTGCTTGTGAGTGCCTGTGTTGCCGCCGCCACTCGTGCAATGAAATCGTTCCATACGCTCGAGGTGTCGCCCTGTGCGACGAGACCCATATCAAGGCCGAGGACGTCGCGCAACGCACGGGTTATATACTCTGTATTCGAGTATTCACCAGGCTGTACAAGAACCGCAATCATACCGGTACCCTCGCTCGTGTAACTCTCGAGTGCGCGCCCGATTATATGGCCGGATCCGACTGCCTTCATGGCAACGCCTGCAACAGGTGATGCCGTAAGGTAATCGCCGACATGAATGTCGCCTGCAGTATTGTTCACCTGCACGCGCACACGACCTGCCGTTGCAATACGAGTTGTACTCGCAGTTTCCTCGCCGAGCGTCATCGCGGGCGACGACGCAACGACACCGAAGACCTGTTCATCGTAGGCTCCGTTTGAAAGACGCATCTTGCCCGCACCCGCTTCGTCGAGCGCAACCACGGTTCCTTCGGTGTAGAGTGATGGATCGTCGGTAAGCCATGCAGTGGCGATACTAGCACCCGAGATTGCATCATAGGAATGTTCCTGCGCCAGGGTCGACGTACCGATATTTTCATACCCTTCCGGCGGATCGTCGAGCCATACGCGCAGGTACTGCACGTCAAAATTTGGTGAGACGTTTGCAACGATACCCACCCCTACCGCGGGCGCAAGATTGTTGGTGGGGAGGTTGGTGGCGATCGTCGCAACCACATTGTTATCTATAAGAAACACTGCATTTGCTGACGAAAGTTCGATACGAAGCTTCTGCAAACTCGTCGATGTCGCAACGCCCGTATTGACCGAGGTATACCCCGACGCACCACGAACGGTCGCGTACCACGTATTTCTCGTCGTACTTGCCTCAAAGAACATACCTTGCCC
>CAZWNC010000049.1:0-2119 GCA_964635195.1 uncultured Candidatus Saccharibacteria bacterium
AAGTGCAGTATCGAAGTCGCCATCATCAACGGCACAAAACTGAAGCACGTAGAGAAGTATGTGGCGGGGGAGAAGTTTGTGGGGACACGTATTTCAAAATAAATCACCCTGCAGCATCTCTGCGAAATCTAAAACACTATCTTCATATCCACCGATACGGGCACTGCACACTCAGCACCACACCATTTACATACGCGATACCGGATTGCCCCCAGCACCCAATCTAGTCAATAACACACGGCCGTGTGTTATTGACTAGATTTTCTCTGAAAAAGTACAGGATACGACGGGGTTTCATTTAATACGTACTGCGAGCATGGCAATCGATCTCGAAATCACAATCTAAACAGTTTCTTGAGTTGTGTAGCATCATCGATATAATCTGCTTCAAAGTAACGAATATACTCACGAGCTTCATATGCCTCAATAAAGAATTCTAGTTCTTTTCTGCACTCATGTGGGTACACCAGCACTGATTGCTGGAGTTCGTGAAAACCGAGGTGTTTCAGAGTATGTAAAAGACATTCACGTAGTGTACGCATACCTTCAGGAACGTCATACATAACAACGCGCCATCTCTTATCCCACACCTTTTCTCGTGAAAGCTTGAGTGTTACAAGATTATACCGAAGCGCCATTCTCGTTCCTTCGTGCGTAAGTACCATCGTGACACTTCCATCCGTATGGCGCTCTTTACGCACAAGGTGGGAACGATACAGTGAACGCACGGCACGATTCAAATTTGACCTATTGATCTCTTTCCAACCTGCCACAAGCCCACGTACAATCTGCCACTGCTTGTCTGGTCGATGCGTGAGTCCGAGTGCAAGACCTGCAAAAAGAAGCATGAGTACTTTCTGCTTGGTTGTACCCATTCGCACATTTCTCGAGGGTAATCCCGCTTGTTTTTGTTGTTTCCGCATATACTACAAGTATAGAGATCATACTTGTATCTAGTCAATAACACACGGCCGTGTATTATTGACTAGATGACGCCACGCACCACGAGAGCTTGCGTGACCTCCTGCTCCAGTTCCTCGACGGTGCCGTTGTTCATAACCCCATCACATCCACAGCGACATCGTGGTTGCCACGTTTTGCCATGACGAGGCGCTACCATCCTGCCCTTTACTCTTGATCCGCCAGGAACTTTTCGATCTGGAACACAATCTCGTAGTATCGAGAGAGAACACCTGAAATTGGTCTCGACTCCTTACATGCAATAATGCCAACATGGTATACTTAACATCTAGAAGTTCCATTCACCCGCAAAAGAGGAGATTCGACGATGGACACACCCGAACACACCCAACAGGAACAGTGGGAAGCATTTCTACACCATCTAGGTCCAATTGGCACATTCCGACCCCTATCCTACGAGGTCAAGGCTATGGATATGCTGAACGTCTGCGTACGTGACACCTCGGCGACCGAAAAATGGCACGGACCGATTCACCTCGAGACGTGTCACAACCATAGCCTCCTGGACGAAACACTTTCCGGTTTTCACGTGGTGTGTTACGCGTCACTGCAAGGTAAGCGACGGACGCAGTGGATGTTTGCCTTGCTCGTCCGAGCGTTCATACGCGACATGACACAGCGCGGAGCGCTCACCCATGTAAGTGCGTGGGAATGTCTACAGCTCTACGCACAAGTATTCGGAGTCCTGCTCAAACACCCTCGCACATGGCGCATTCGCGCCGTCTAGGCACACGCGCGGTCATCTGACCGCGCGCTTCTTTGTCTTCTGAATAAAAGGTCCGTAGTACCTTTATTCAGGCAAAATGCCCCGCACAGAAAGGGCGCGTTCGACGCTTTGCTCCAGTTCCTCGACAGTACCGTTGTTCATGAGGTGAACGTCTGCCAGCTTCATCGTGGTCACGATGTTTTGCTTGGTTGGGTCACTACTATCCAACTCTTTTTCTTCCACCTCTACAAACTCTTCAAAAGAAACGTCGTCCTTGGCACTTCCACGGACATGCACGCGGTCATAACGCGTCTGGAGATTGGCGTCTACCGCAATCATCACACCGCCCTTTTCATGTACAAAGCGCACCTCATCCGCAGTGTACTGGGGCTCTAGTATGACTCGCTCCGCTCCGCGTGGGATACTCGCATA
>CAZWNC010000050.1:0-1752 GCA_964635195.1 uncultured Candidatus Saccharibacteria bacterium
ACACGAGTGAGGGCTTGTGTAATCGCTTTTTCTTTCAAAGTTTTTTCTGGCAGACACCATGCGCGAATCCATCCAAAAAGAAGGAGCAATGATGCCTATTAAAGAAGCGGCGAGTACCGCAGGTATTGTTGTGCAGTACATGTCTCGTCTCTGTCGGGAGGGTGTTGTTGTTGGTGAGAAGATAGACGGTGTGTGGTACGTTGATTGTGCATCTCTCCAAAGCTATTTGCGCGAACGTGAAAAGGCAAAGCTCTTGCGGAGCGTGCAACTCGCCGATGAGCGACGTCGTGAACTCTCACTCGCACAGAAAGTTCTCCCGCAAGAACCCGCATGTCGAAACGAACACGCGTCACTTTTCTCACGTGTTTCCAAAGCCCCTTCATTTCTTTTTGGTGCACTCGCCTCTCTGTTCGTACTTTCAAGCGTCTACACCTTTGCGTTTTCCTCATACACCGAACCGGTACGTCACCTACTCACCTCATTGGGGAGTGGTGTTGTTTCAAACAACTCTCCAGTTAGTGATACCTCCGATGATCATACGCACACAGCTCCGCACGAACACAATGCTGTTGAACACCCCGTCACAGCCCCACGCACACTCGTCGCAGGTGTGTTTGAGAGTGTTGGAGCGTTTTTCTCTGACTTCTCGATGTCACGTTTCTTCGCATCACTGTTTGGAAATGACGAAAAAGTTGACAATAATGAGCGGGTTGCCGTCGAGCTTCCGGTTGGGGATACCAAAAAAAGTGAAGACACTCTTAAGGAGAACAAAGACTCAGAAAATGATCCTCAAGAGCAAGAAACAATCACTCCAATCGCACGCCCTGTGTTCTTGGGTGATTCAGCAGTCTTGACGCTAAATACGCGGACGCTTCGCATCGGTGCCGATGTGCGTATGCAAAACAGCCTTGAGGTTGTGGACGACGTTCGAGTGCAAGGGTCTCTCTCGGTGAGTGGTTCCGGAACGTATTCTGGTATTGTCACAACACCCCGTATCGTTGCAGATACCGCACAGGTGAATGGAAACGCGACGATCGGAGGGTCCGCAAGTGTCTCCGGTTCTTTTGTTGCAGGGGGTTCTCTTTCCGTTTCCGGTCCGTCCACGCTGAACAGCACACTCATGGTGACCGGTTCCGCAACCACGACCGAGTCTCTGTATGCGCTTGGGGGTATTACTACCGGCAATACGGACATAAACGCCGGTACCGGCTCCGTGTATGCGGCAAATCTTTTGAACAGTATTGTCGCGGGAAGAAACATAACCATTGACACCACTGATCCGAACAATCCCGTGATCAGCGCACGCTCCTCGGGAGGTGGAGGAGGGGGTAATACCACCACCATCATTCAAGGCGGTACGGGCAACGTCACTTCTGGCACCATCGGCCAGATTACGTATTATTCGGCGGACGGTGCCACGGTGGTGGGTACGTCGTCAATCAGTATCGGATCTGATGGAGTGGTGACGATAGCAGGCACGGCTTCAACGACCGATCTGTACGTGAGTGGTGGATTTTTCCAAAACACGTTGCTTGATTGTGATACGGAGCCGCTTGATGTCGTTCTGTACGACGCAACCACCGGCTCATTCACGTGCGGTACCGACGACACCGGTGCAAGCGTGGGTGTTGTCGATATATATGAAGGAGGTACGGCGACTCTCAACAATGCGGTGTCCATCGCCTTCGATGCACAGCATTTCAATGTGATTGCAAGCGGTACACAAGCTATCGTATCCATCGATTTCGCAAA
>CAZWNC010000051.1:0-1700 GCA_964635195.1 uncultured Candidatus Saccharibacteria bacterium
GTGGTGACAGGTCTCAAACTCGGTTCATCGCTTGAACATGTGGGACAAATAGCCCCTCGTGGTGCGGCGCAACAGGTGTATACCGAACAAGTGCGTGCCACCCGTGACCCCGCACTTTTGGAGCAGACCGGTCCTCGGCAATACCGTCTACGCGTATACCCGATACCCGGCACTTCAGATATGGCAGACGGGGCGCGTCGAGAGAAAGTGGAAGGCCTTACGCAGCGCGTACAATTTACATACACGGTCATGCGCGATGAAGAGGGTATTCCGTTGCCAGTTTACAGTGAGGAATATAATGTACTAGCAAACGAGACAAAAATTTCAGCACGTATTGATGGGGCAGACGCAAAATTCACCGCAAGCAAGGCTCACGTAAGCGACCCACGTGAACCGTCGATGTTGTGTGGTTTAAACGCAAGTGTCGATGTCACCCTTGCCCCGGGGAGTGATGCGCGTCTTCTTGTTGGTTCGAGTGCAACAGGTGATGCACCACTCTGTGTAGGAAATGACACGGCACCTTTGCATGGTGTGGCGGGTAAGAAGGTGGCAATACTTCTCGACACTTCGTACGCAAATGGCAATGGGAAGCTGGAGAAAGCGCTTGGCGATCTCCGCGCACTGCCGGACATGTTCTATGCACAAAATTCCGTACAGCTCTATCTCTATAGCGACACTTTGGGTACGGCACGGACGATAACCTCTGCGTCACAAGTGCCGGAGGCAGATGATGTGGTGTATTTTGGAAGAGGTAATACTGCTCGAGCATTGGAAGGTATGCCAATGCAGTACGACGCAGTGCTGGTAATCGCCGGTGAGAAGTTGTGGTTAGACGATGAAGTTGCTGTTTCAAACAGAGACGTGTGGCTTTTGGAAAGTATGCGGGCACCGGAGGATATCCCTCAGATTGATGATATCTTGCGAAACCTCACGGATACTTCGGTAATTTTTGCACATCCGAACGACATGATTCCTGCATATCCGCCAACGTTCGAAACACTCCTTGCGTCAGCGTGTAGCATTGCGGTATCCGATGATTTCGTGCATGATTTGGAAAAAACGCTTACTTCTGATGCCGTCGCTTGTGAACCCACGTACCGCGGTGGATACTGGCGTGTTGAAGCGACCCCATACAGCGTGCGTGCAGACCTTGTACCCACTTCGGTTACAGACTTAGGCGCTATGGATGAAAATACATACGACGTGTACGAGCAAGGCGGTATGGTGTCTACCTCACCGGTATTTGAAGAGCCGGAAATATCGATGCCTGCTCCGGCTCCGGAACCAGTTGATGAGACGCTAACATGGGAACAGCGCTCAGTTCGAGTCATCGTCGAACGTTCCCACGCAAGTACTCTTTCGCATGAGGTGCGTAGGAATTCATACGAATTCTACGAGCAAAATCGCTTGTTTGACGCACTGCATGAGCGAGCAAAGAAGCTTGGCATCGTAACACCGCTCAGTTCATACATCGCGCTTGTGAACGCACAGCAGCAGGCTCGACTTGACGACTTGTCGAGTGACTACGATAGGTATACGAGCGAGCAACGTTTTGCTGTCACACAACCGAAAAGTTTCACAAGTCCGCTCGGTGGTGGAGGGTCTATTTTCTCCGTAGGAGGGGAAGATATGTCTATGAGCTCTTCGCTTGATGGTGGAGGCGGGGAGTTGGAGTGGTATTCCGCGGATTTTAAGTCAAG
>CAZWNC010000052.1:0-1508 GCA_964635195.1 uncultured Candidatus Saccharibacteria bacterium
ATTATTTAGTGGTAATTTAGTACATGTATGGATCACACACTACTCATAGCGGGATGGCAGCTGACGCTCGCCCTTCTCACCGGCATCATCATCGGCGCCGAGCGGCAGATCAGCTCTCGTGACGGAGGCAAAAATACAACAAGTATCGGTATACGCGACTTTGCTATGGTTTCGATCATCGCATTCATATCGAGCTATATCTATCCCACTGCTCCAAGCATATGGCCACTTGCGTTTGCGGGCGTGATGCTCCTTGGAATTGCCGTATTCCTGTTTGAGTCAACCTACCGAAGAGAGCAGACGAACCGCGCTCGAGCCGGCATCACCACCGTTTTGGCCATGCCAACGGTATTCCTCATCGCAAGCCTAAGTGTATTCAATATTCAATTCTGGCTCATAGCAACGCTTGTCTTCGTGCTCATGATTGTTCTCGAACTCAAGGACAAGTGGCACCATTTCGCCGAAACCCTTGAACGCCAAGAACTTTTTGATTTCAGCGTACTCATCGCGATCGCACTCATCATCACACCACTCATACCTCATGACGCGGTACTGAAAGTTCCCCTCTACGCATTCAACGAACACGCGATTGCATTTCAAGCGGTCAGCATCGCTTCTTTCTGGAAAGTACTCCTTATGGTCAGCTTCATGAGCTTTGTTGCACACTTCATAACCAAGTACATTCACGGACGCAACGCACTTCTTCTTGCAACATTCTTTGGAGGTCTGGTGTCATCACTCGCCACGATCATTCTCTTCATGCGAGGTCTTGAATCCGAGAGCACTGTTCCAAGTACCGACAAAAAACGCAGTTTGTATCTTGCTTTTCTTTCCGCAAGCACCGGTTCGTTTTTCAAAGATCTGGTCATTTTGTTCGCACTTGTTCCACTCGCATTCTTTCAAAAGATGCTACTTCCAATGGTGTCAATTTTTCTTCTCATGGTAGGCCTCACCCTGCACACCTATTCAAAAACACAAGGTGTGGAAAGCGTGCGTATCACGAACCGTCCCCTACCGATACAATTCATCACGAAATTCACGACGGTCTTTTCGGTCGTTATGGTACTTATGGTATTCGTGCGCTACTACCTGGGGAGCGGCTTGCACGCACTTGCTTCATTTGTCTCCGGCATGGTAAGTTCTGCAGCAGCACTCGCTTCACTCGGAGAGGCGTTCCATTTTGGCGAAGTAAGCGAATTGGTCATGGGAGCAAGCATCCTGCTCGCACTCGCAGGTAGTATCATTGCAAAGTATAGCGTCATTCTGTTTCGCCTCGGTGCCAAAGTATCGAGCATCTTCCTCTTTCCCATCGGAGGAGTCGCGGTCGTCGGTACAATTGCATTCTATACCGCCTTCTTTTAGAGTCATCAGCAAAGCAAGCAGGCACATAAAAAACGACCCTCATTGGTGAGGGTCGTTTTTTATGTGAGCTAATTCCCCGCGTCTTACAGCTCATCAACCGCACTGTCTGCACGATCTTCAGCCGACTCCGCAGCATCGATTGCATC